>JAPXRI010000004.1:0-124280 GCA_033813635.1 Bacillota bacterium | reverse complement strand
CCGTGTTTATCGTTTTAGGCATGAAAAAAACCACCTTTCCGTTACTGGAGGGTGGTTTTTTAATTTAACAATTTTGCAAGAGTGCCGTTTTCGTCATCCTCGACAATCTCCCATCTTCCTCTCGGGGAGCTACCGTCAAGCGGTCCCGGGTTGTAAGTGGAGTATAAATAACCATCCGGCTCATCATCACGCTTTTCCCAGTAATCTGGGCCCTCATCATCTATAATTCGGAGCATAGGGCCGAGATCACCACCGCTTTCAACTCCGAGGCATTCGTATACAACGCCGTTTGTTAAACCGCACCCAGCGCCGAAACTCTCTCCAATATATCTGACTTTCACAGGCCCTTCACCCCTTTCAGTTTTATGTTATACTGCTCACCATTCAGCTCGTCCCAGTGAATATCATAACGGTAGTATTTCCCATAAATTATACCACCTTTTTTCTGCCATTGCAAGGGCTCTCCGCCGTAACCCTTTGTAAGTTCTTGCGCATTTTTAAACACGGTGGAAGTTCCAGCACCTGCAATAACGCGAACTTTCTCAATAACTGTATCCTTAGGTATTATACCCTTTATGCGCGGATCTCCTAATGTTTGTTGCAATACTGTATCAGGGGCTTTGATAGTTTTAGGTAACGGGCGCTTAAGGCTTTCACCTCTTGCTTTCGCCGCCTCACTTTTGCCAAATCCAACAACTTCTTCACGAGCGTATTGCCGTTTTAGGCCAGTCTGGCGTAGGAAGCTCTTTTGTTCATTCTGCCACCACGCGAGCTTCGATGCGGCCTCTGCCGTAGGCTGCCCTGCGGCATTCATCCCCATCAGCTCTCGCTTCCAGCGACGGATATTCCGTTCAATGCTGCGCTGTTTCTGGGTGGCTTCATATTCGGTCATCTTAACGCCGTTGTATGTATATTTCTTCGCGTTGAAATCCTCGAGCTCTGCGGCCGTGTAAGTCGGCTCGCTCGCGCCCTCGATGAAAGGGAAAAAACTGTGCCGGCAGTTCCACCCGCCGAGGCCGTCGCCGGTACCGTAGCCCGTCGCTTCAACCAGAGATGGATATTTCGGGTGTCCGCCCGACCTGCTGTAGATCTTACCCTGCCAAGCTGCGTGATTCGCTACGCCCTCACCAGTACGAGCCCCGGCATGGGCTGTAACCTCGACCAGATCACAGCCCACAGCATCGGCGAGGCCTTCCTGCATCTTCAGCGCTGTTTGATTAACACCGGTTACCGTCGCACGGCGGACCGCGACATCGAGATAATCTGTATGCCCGGAGGGATATTTGATCGTCGGGAGCCCTTTGGCGGCCAGATCCTTTATAGCCAGCTTTACGGCACTGTTCGTGTCAAAGGCCCCAGAATTGATATTCAGCCAGGTGCGATCCAGTACATGCTCAAACAGGTTTGCCGCGCTTCTGGCCGTCGTCGCTGTGATATTCTCGAATGTTCCCTTTGTGCTGTCTATGCCCGCCCGAAGGATTGCCTGCAGTTCAGGAGACGACTCCAAAACTGGTACTCGCAGCCCCGCGCGCCCGTAGATCGTAGCGTCTTTCCTCAGCGATTCAAAACCGGCATCCCGCATAAGCTGTTCCAGCTCCGGAATGCTTTTCTTTGTCGCCGCGGAGAGCTTCAAAAGGATCGTGTCATGGACCTGCCCCATCTCGATAAGCTTCTTGTACTGCCAGCCCGCGGCAGGAATGAAATCCATCTTTGAAATCCGGGCGGCCATGTCGGCGATGATATCGGCTTCAACCTCAGAGTATATATCAATCAGTACCTTGGGGAGTGTTTCTAATTGTCGTGGCGTGAGCATTATTCTTCACCTGCGCCCATGCCCATGTTGTCTAGCTCCTGCCCCTCCGTCATTTTTTTGGCCGTTGCCTCATCTTCGCCGTACCATTTTGCTCTATACTCCCACTTCTTCATTATTCCGTCCCTGATCTCCTGCAGATCGCGGAGACGCTCTACGTTAGTGTCTTCGATGATGCTGTCGTCGAAGTTCACAGTCACCTCGATTTCGGTATTTATGCCTAATAGTAACGCGATCGCTTTGACCATGTCTACCAGGGCGCTTTCCAATATGGTCTCATGCTTTTTGAGGTTCTGGAACAGGTCCGATTTTTCGGAAACAACCTCGGTCGCGGTTTTCACGGCGCCATTCTCAAATTTGTACCGATCGGTGCCGAGACCGCATTTTTTAGAAAGCAGGGCCAGCGCCTTATCCATCCCGCGATCATGCGCTTCGGCCCGGATTTCCATGTTGACTTCATGGAGCTTGTTTTCCGCTTTATCTCCCAGGTCGAGTGCGTAAAACTCGACGTCGTTGTCATCGAACATGGGAGTGACGGATCCGTCTTCCTCCATGATCGTCCTGGCCATCGTAACCGGAACAATAACCCTTTTCTTACCGAGCCGGAATTCGTTGCAGTAACTGTCATAAACCAGATCACAGCCCTCCAACTGATCAACGGCGTTGGCATACACTGAAATACCCATAGGGCAGTCCAGATCTACGTTGTTCACGATATTCGGCTTGATGATCTGGAACAGCGGAATGTTTGAACCGGTATCAACTTCCTCCAGCACTCCTTCTGGAAGATCGGCTGGCGTCAAGTTGTTCCCGTTCCGGACAAACATCTTGTTTTCGATCACATAGTTGCCCTGGTCATTCAACCGGTGGATGTTCAGATAAACCTTTTTCTCTTTCCCGGCCACTTTTTCACTGGCAAAAGCACATTCCTTGATGACACCGTTGTCCCAGGATAGCGGGTAGATCATGCCGGCACGAATATAATCGATCATAACCTGATCGCCGTCTTTATATTCGATGAAAGCGCCAGTGCCGAGTGCAAAGGCGAGCTCAACAAGTTGATTGCCGCGGACCTTGAAGTCGTTATTATCGAGCACTTCCCAGATGCGCTCGTTAGCGGTATTTTCCCCAACGGTAATCTGCACCTTTTCGTTTAGCGCGAGATTGGCCCAGTCTTCCGCTACCGTTTTGGCCATCCCCAGTGACTTCCTGGTCCGGTTTATCTTTTTCTTACCGTTATACTGCCGGTAACTGTGGAAGGCAGCGACCTTACCCTTGTACCATTTCTGCCACAGGTCTATGTATGAGTAATAGCCGTCATCAATTACGCCATATCCCTGAGTTTTCAAATACTGTGTTATAGCCCGCAAGCTCTCACCCTCTTAAGTTTAGATACATAATCTCGCTTTGGACACTCTCGGTTGAGTATTCCATACTGTCCAAGCTGTCTACGTTCATTTTACCGTCGTCCAGCCTCACGTCTTCGAGCTTCTTTTCGTCATAAACGGCGCTGGTCAGCGCCTCGATCGCCGCTTTGCAGTGCCGCAAAATAAAGAACCGCCCCTGTGCCATCAGGCTGCAATAAAAAGCAATTCTGTCATTAATCGGTCCTTTGATAGCGTTTTTAATCTGGATGCTGAGTCCCGCCTTTACAGCCGCTACCGTCAGCCCTTCAATCAGCGTTTGTTCAGCGCTGTCACAATAAGCCTCGTAAACTCTGTATTTCTGTTTTGCTCTCTTAACAAAATCGACAAAGGCCGCTTCAACCTGTGCCGGAGATAGCCTTCCTTGAGTCACGTTGTTGTGGTAGAACTCATCCAGGATAACGACCTTCTTAAATCCCCGCGTAAAGCCGGTCAACGTGAAGCTGTGCGCTGACTTACTGCCGCCGAAGTCGACGCCGATCGTGGCGTAATGTATCGGCTCAGGGATGTCGTCAACGATAAAGTTTTCCGGGTTATCCGCAAACAACTGATAAATAATTCCTTCGGCGGCTACCCACAAACCGAGAATAAAACGCTTAAAGAAGACACCGATAAACATGCTGCGGTATCTCTTTTTTATTTCCTCTGAAAGGCTGAGGTTATCTTCCATCGTGAAATGAAGATATATTAGCTCTTTGAGCTCCTCGCCTTTCCTTCTCTTTTCCTCTTGTTGCTCCTCAGAAAGATAGCCCGTAGCCTTATCGATCCAGTTTGTTTTAAACCAATGATGCGGATTGTCCGGGTTACAGTTAAACCAATACTTTGAGCCATCTACGGAACATCGGCCAGTAGCCTGGTTTACGAAGCTCTCTGGCATAAGCGCAACCTCATCGAAGAACACGCCGGCCAGTGTAATACCTTGAATCAAATCCTGCGACCGCTCGTCCTTGCCGCCGAAAATATAAAAATAGTTAACCGTATCTTGCCGGTTAACTATCATAAGATTGTCCGCTCTTTTATCCTGGACTTTATATCCGCGAGACCGAAGCATCAATTTCAGCCAGAACAGTACGTTTCTGCGGAAGGACCCAATTGTTTTACCGCACATCCCGAAATTCTGCCGGTTAAAAGTCGTCATGCCCCACATCACGAAGGAAAGTGACATTGAAAGCGTTTTCCCCGATCTGATTGCTCCGTCCGCTATTATGCCATCTGCGTCATGCACCGGCGAATTCGGAAGCCACCAGGTAAGAACCTTTTTTTGCTTCAGAGAAAATAGCTGGAATGTAAATACTGCTTTTTTTATTCCCGCCATATCTCATCAACCTGCCCCGTCATAGCTTCCAGGAAACCGTCATCCTCGGCCTGCTCTGAATCCTCTTCTTTCGCCTTAGCGATATCGAGCTTCAACTTGCTTATACGCAGCTTCTGCTCTTCGGAGGCATCCGCCCAGTTTTTATGTAACAATTCATCGTATTGCTTAATCATCCCTTCAAGAGTTTTCATCGCCCGGGATTGAGCTGTAAGGAAGGTTGCTTGTTTGTCCCAGGCCTGCTGCACTTCCCAGCGCTGGCCGTATATATTTCCGTCCTTCTCCTCGACTAAAGTTATTGTCTTATCTGTCTGGTCCTTGACGTACATAATCCGCTGAGCGCGAAGGATCGCCGCATATTGAAGCTGGATATTATCCCAAAGAATATCCAGGGGATTCAGATGAGCTGTCTCTTTTAATATTGTGGCCGTTTCCTCCGGGAGCCATTTTGCGTAGAAACCGTGCCTTTCAGCATTTTTGTTTTCGAGCGGAACACTTGAAGCATGACCGACCGAGTTTTTATTATTGGGCTGGCCCCCTCTTTTCCGAACGTTCGCTTTTTTATCCGAACGTTCGGATTCCCATTTATAACAGCTCTTCCACCGGCGGATGGTGCCCGGCGGCAGCTCAAGCTCCTTTGCGATGTCTATTAATTTCTTCCCCTGGCGAAACAAAGACTCCGCCTTTTCCGCGTCCGGGTTCCTTGGCTTCGGCATCACCCCACCCCGCCCATTTGTTTTGTTTCGCATATGCAAAAGAGCCGCCTTCCGGCAGCTCTTGATGGTAATATTATACCACAGTTTTCCGGATATTTTGTCCGCTCTTTTTCCGCTCTTTTTTAATACTCAGGAAGCCCGTATTGGAATATCGTGAATTTATAGAGAGCCTCGTCTTTTATCTCGTAAATGCGCGTCCGCTCATAACCGAGACGCTCCATAAGGACCTCAACATGCCTCGGCGGTCGACTTACATAAAAGGTCTCAAGTATAAGCCTCTCCTCATCGGATAACCCTGCCAGCCCGCGTTCTGTTAAGTCTACCAGCCTTTTCAAACTGGCCCGCGTATATTCCAGCCGTTTTCGCTTCGTAATGTTGTTAAGCAGCGCATCTTCAATACGGTTCCCGCCGCCTTTAACCGGTGCGGAGCTCATGTTGGTTATCTTAGCCGAGTAGTATTCAGCCCGCAGAGCTTCGATGCGTTCAGGGATGTTATCAAGTGCGCTTTTCTGCCGCAGGTATTTTCGGAGATCGTCCTCTGCGCATTTTTTCCAGTACATTGTGAAACTCCTCCTTTGTACAAGTTATCAGCCTATATTCCTTGAGCTAACTTCCATTTTCTGTAAACGTCTCTGACCAACCGTCCGGATATATTGAACTTCGCAGCCACCTCCGTATATCCGACGCCTTTATTGCGAAGCTCAATAATCTTCTGATTCCGCACCTTTCGCTCGGGTTCTCTGCTATCAAGATTTGGATTCTTCTTTCCAAAGGCATGTCCGGATAGATATAACCGATACTTCTTCAGAGCCCTGTCGCGAGCGCTGAATTCGCTTTGGTTTCGGCTTTGTACTCCTTTTAGCACGCGTTTCATCGCAGCGATTTCTCTTTGAGTCATAAACGATACGCATATTCCTATAACGTTTTCTACGTAGGTTTTATCCAGAACATATGAAAACGGGTTATACCTACAATACACAAAGTCGGAATATGGCACGGTTAATTCCCTATATTTGCGGTCTCGCTTATCAGCTACAGAGAGCGCATGACTTACCGCTTTGTAAGCGTAGCTGAAGAATCCAGACCCGTCTCCCGTGTAACTCAATGCCGCTTGGCATAACCTTTCAGCCGCAATATCATAATACTCGTCGACAGGCAAACCGTATCTGCTCAACAGAACGTATATTACGCGGTGGTATTGCTCAACCAGGGCACGCTGGGCATCATTGAGCTTTCTCATGTGTATCTCGCCACTTCCGGATAGGCTTCTCGCAGCTTGTTATATAAATCAGGATAATTAAGCCGTAAAAACACTGCGGTCCCCTTATTGAGCAAATCTTTTGATGTCACATAGTTAAGCCGTATCCACCGTGATTCATCATTTACGTTTTGCCCCGTCTCAATAGACTGCTTGAAATAGATTGGATGAATCGGGGCCCCGTAATAGACCAGTGTCGCGGCCACGTCCTCGAGCCGGAACCATTGAAGCGGGCAGCATGTGACAACTTCTCCCATACTCTCGCTTTTAAAAACGGCTCCGTGAGCTCTCGCCGCTTTCATTCGCCTTTTACTCTCAAAAGCTCGGACCCCAACGAAGCATAGATCTTTATCCTTCGCAAAGTCTCGAACGGAATCAAAGAAATATCCCGATTTGCCGAAGGCTTGTCTCTGTTTGTTTTTAACGGCTTCAAAAGCTGATACCGGGCTTTCATATATCGTGAGTTCCCTTCCTATGCGTTTACATATCTCCGTTACAGTCTCGCGGGTTCCCGGAAATGAAGCGTCCGACATATGACACCAGACTTCAAAATCGCGATTTACTCTCCGGGCAGCCTCATCTACGATAAATGCCATCGCGGTGCTGTCTTTCCCACCGCTTAATGACAGATACGCCCGGGGGTGTTTACTTAGTACTTCCGCCGCTAGCATAATCGCTTTTTCACGTTTCTGCGTATATTGCGGCATTTTACTCCGCAGCCGACCGACTTCTAAAAACTCATTGATATTCATGTCGGCTCACCTCCGGAATTCGGCACGTCGTTTGATTATACGGTTTCCACGCAGGCGGCCGAATCGCACAATCACGAATGATATACCCGATGAGATCATGGCCAATATCCTCGCCGATCGGAATCGGCCGCATCAGGCCGTATTTATCGCTCCAAGTGGACCAATCATCGGGCCAAGGCTCTACAACCCATTCCCTGACTGCCCCCCATCCGGCGGCCGGCTTCTTTCCGACCGCCGGTATGTATGAGAGCAGCTCGCGGATCTTATCGATTGTTCCGTACCCGTAAAACTCGATATCGCTTAGCAGGTGTATGACCTGCGGCATCCGGTATGCCCGCATGGTGCCGGAGCTTGTACCGATTTTACCCTTCGCATCGAGATATCCCATACGAATATCCCAATCCGGCCGCTTATTCCAGTATTCAATCGTAACCCCGTAATCCGCATAAAATCCACAAGATGCTGCGTATCGGTTCCCCGGCAGCTGCCGGAGAGGCAGCCCGAAGTGCTTCACATCAGCTTCGTGCTGTTCCCCGGTAAGCACCTTCGGCGCATATTTCAAAAACCAAGCGTGATAGAGAATACAATCTAGAAAAAATAACCCGTCTGCCGTGTTAACTCGGCCGTCGACAAGCTTACATATCACGCGAAACGGCTCCGTCGTCGAATGCATTCTAATCCCCGCTTTCGAGAAGATTTACCAGCCGGTCCTTGTTGCCTTCTAGGTATTGATTGTAAAGATCCACGATCTGCCGATCATACTGCTCTTTCGCTTCTTTTGCCGGATCTGAAATCATCAGTATGCCGTCCTTCACTCCGATAAATGGGACGCGCTGTCCATCCGGCTCCACGATTTCAAATTTCGCATCTACCAGCCCGAGGCCTTTCCCTAACATCCCTCCAAGGTACGGCCGCTCCGCCCATTTATGTATTGAAGCAACTAAGGCACCGAGTTCTATCTCGTTACAAGTAATATTCAGACTGTGCCAAAGCTGTACGCCGGGGATCAAACATTCCACCGTGTAACGCATCTGTGTAGCCGGCTCGTCCTTGGATTTTTTCTTGTCCTCGACTTCGCCGCCAAGCAGCTTGATATCCTTCGCTATGTACCGATCCCCGAGTTTATCTTTACTGTCGTCCATTCGCGTAAAGCTGATCTCATCGGTCATTTTTCGCCAGCTTACGGTTTGCGCGTCGTAGTCTATTCCCGGAATGTTCTCCGGAATGATTGATTTTGTTTCGGCACAAATCGGGAAGGCGAAGGTCTGAACGATTTTGCCGGATAGAATCTGATTTCCGATTCCACCGCCGAAGATCGATATAAACGGCAGATATTCACGCATCTGTTTAGCAGCGTCAACGTCTACCTTCTGATCACCGGAAATGGATCCGCCGGTAAAAAGTAAGTGAAATGCCTTTTTCGGCACGCGGATATTGCCAAGCCTATCCAGCAGATAAGCCGCACCGGTATCTCTCCAGGCCCCGCGGATCGCATTTCCCGAATAGACAAACACTTCCGTCGGCTTCCCGCCGCACATTACACGCGTTGTGTTTAAATATGTCTCCGTGCTTTCGGATTCCCCGATATGCGACAACGGTTGTTTTAGGGTATAAACTGTTTCGATATGATATGTTTTCTCATTCATCTTCAGGATCCTCCTTGAAATCTTCAAATGGTTTTTCACGTTCAAGCCTATCGCGAACCAAGAAAATAACGCGTTGAGTTTCTTTCTCGATACACTTAATGATTTTTTCCTGCTCTTCCTCCGGGGCTTCGATCAAGGAAATCATAAAATCGCGCTTCTCGTCGGTTTTGTCTCCGCGTACCAGAAAAGATCCATCCGGTAACATCGTCGCGTTCATACCGACAACCCCGGTCTTAGCCCAGCGCGGATTGATCGTCCCGCACTTCATTTTTCTTTTGAACTTGTTAATGAATTCTCCAATGTCGATTGCCCTGGTAGCTGCGCTCCGGGCGAAACGCTCGATTTGGTCCCACATGTCATACCCCGACGGGCCTCGTTTGACATCTCGGCTTTTGTAGGTTGCATAGACGAGTAATGCTGCGGCAGCGGCTGTGTGGTCTTCGGTGTCAAACCCAAATAACATACTGCTTTCTCCTCCTCAGTTTTTTGAGCTACGTACAGGCCTAACGCAAATTGACGTGTAGTCATGACCGGACGCAGCTTATGATTGATTTTATCGTAGGCATCGAGCCTGTATTTCTGGATGATGTTATATCGGAGATTTCCGTGGGCAATGTCGTCCTTGGATAATCCAATCCCGCGGAGCGCTTCGCAAAGGTCAACTATCTCGGTCAGCTTCCGCCGATTTACTCCGATGATTTCTTCCTCGAGATTGCAGAAGTAATTCTCGCGATCGTATGATACAGCCGATTTAAAAGCTATGTGCTTTTTCTGTGATACTGCAACAGCCATCACAAAAGGCGGTTCCGGAGGATTGAGAAGCCTATTCCTCATCTCCGCGCGATTCAAGATCTCAAGTGTCTCGCCGGCGCAAAAAGTATATCTACACAGACAACACCGCTTAGAATTAGCGTTAAGCATAATTGTAAAGGCGCAGGCCGAACAGATATAGTTTGATTCCGGGCATTTGTGCCTAGGCCAGTCTGTATAGCTGCTACCAAGCAGGGCTTTCTGTGGGATTCCACCGGCTGACTCTGCCCCGCAGATTAGGCACGGACCATTCCAATTTACTTTAAAATTTTCGTGCCGAAGCGGGTCTAGAAAACTACATTCGACATTGATCGGCACTCCGTGCTCATCGTTTGTGTGGTAAACAATCGGCTTTGGCGTATTGAGCCAGGCTCTATATATAAGCTGAGTCGGTGTCAATTTAACCATCCCCCTTTGCACCATTTCCTCCCTTCGCTCATCTTTATCTCGCTCCTTTCACTTTTCCGATCCTAGCCTTCAGACTTTCGATCAGCCTGTCCTGCGTCGCGCTTTTATCTCCCAGCGCGGCGATTACGTCTTCATCCCGCGAATCGACTACAGCCAGGTGATGGATTATAACTTTCTGTTTCTGCCCCTGCCGATGCAGGCGCTTATTGGCTTGCTGGTAAAGCTCCAGAGACCAGTTCAAGCCAAACCAGACAACGTGATTCCCGCCGTCCTGCAGGTTCAGACCGTAAGCGCAGCTGGCCGGATGCGCCAGCAGGATATCAATCTTCCGGTTATTCCAGTCGGCCTCATCCTGTGGCCCGGACAGCCGGCGTACCCTCAGGCCCGTTTTTTTCAACGCTGCTTCCAGCCTTGTCAGATCGTGCTGGAAGTTGTAAAACACAAGCGCCGGCTGTCCGGAAAGCTGCTCGATAAGCTCCATGAAGGCCTCAATCTTACAGCTGTGTATGTTAACGACCTTGCGGTCGGAATCGTATACAGCGCCGTTACAAAGCTGTAAAAGCTTATTGCTCAACGCTGCGGCGCCGGCGGCGTCGATAGTGTCCTCGTCCACTTGAAGCAGCATATCTCGCTCCATCTCTCGGTATTGCCGCCGTGCTTTTTCGTCCAGCTCCACCGGTATGTCATCGATCACTACGTCCGGCAGCTGTAAATAATCTTCAGCTTTCATGCTGATGCAAATGTCGCCGATTAAACTCCGGATAACGCTATCGGCCCCCGTCTTCGGCTTATAGGAAAAAATCGTCGTCGCGTTACGCTTGTCCGGTTCGAAATACCTCTCTCGGAAACCGCCGATTGTCTTACCCAACCGCGCGCCCTGATCAAGCAGGTAGATCTGCGCCCACAAATCAATCAGACCGTTCGGCGCGGGTGTACCGGTCAGCTCCACGATCCTGTTGATGCGCGGTCTAACCCGACGCAAAGCCTTGAACCGTTCCGCCTGATGATTCTTGAAGCTCGATGATTCATCGATCACGACCATATCGAACGGCCAGGCGTTACAGTAATACTCGGTCAGCCATGCGACGTTTTCACGATTTATGATCCAAATATCCGCGGGTGTATTCAACGCCCGGACACGTTTTGTTACACCCCCCAGGACTGTTTGAATCCGAAGACTTTTCAGGTGATCCCACTTTGCCGCTTCCCTAGACCACGTCGCTTCGGCTACTTTTTTCGGTGCTATGACAAGTACGCGGTTGACTTCAAAACGGTTGTATTTCAGCTCGTGTATCGCGGTTAACGTTATAACAGTTTTGCCTTTTGTCAACCTAAGCCCATGTCAAGAAAGAGTCCGACCGCCGGTAAATCGATTATTCGGTTTTCACAATATTCCTGATATTCATGAGGCTTATAGTTCATTTGGCATCACCTCCTTGAGGTATTTTTGTATTAAATTATCCCATCGTATGTGCGAGGTCACATGTTCTACCTGAGAAGAAAACACCTGCAGATTTTCCGGTTTATTATTTCGTCGATTCCCGTCGATATGATGAACCACTTCGCCCTTTCGCAGTTTTCTCCCGATCTTTTGCTCAGTAATTATCCGATGCTTATGCACCCCAAAATATTTTTCATATGTTTTTCCGTCGCCCGTATTGATTTTCGCGTCATGGAGTTTTTCTCGAACATTCGGTGTCATACGGGTAGGATTCAATTCCGCATTAAGCTGCGCCATATGACATTGCCTGCTACAAAATGGACGACCTCGAGATCGCTGACTGGGAGGTCTATACATCCGCTTTCCGCAACGCGTACAATTTTCGTAATTACCATCTTTCGTCCGACTCATACTCCAAACGCTTCTTTCACAAATTCTTTGATTTCATCCAGGCCTTTTATCGTGCGGACATCCGCGCCACATTCCTGAAGCCGTCGGTGCTGCCAATGTTGGATCTTCGCCAGACGGCCTATCTCAGTTTTCAGTTCAACGAATATCACTCTGCCGACTGGTGTAATCACAATCCTGTCCGGGACTCCGGGGTTGTTCGGGCTTATGAATTTATAGCAAAGGCCTCCGCGTTCCCGGACCATTTTTTCAAGCTTCGCTTCAATTTGCGATTCGGAAAGCATATTTACTCCTTCGGCCAGTGCCAATATCGTGTTCCATCCCTGTCTTCGCTTGTAATCCCGAGTTCGATTCTTGCCTCTTTTAAGTCCCCGCGGTACACCCCTTTTTCCTTCGCTATTAGTAGGATGACAGAATACGGGATCCCGTTCCTTGCTTCCGGGTAAGAGAAAAGATTTTTTAAAATTACTTTCGCTAATTCAATTTGGCCCACCATTTTTACCAACCTCGTCAACAGATTTTTAAAAGTTTCCCTATACTTATATATATTAGACATATTAGAGTGTATATATATTCTATATTTCTCTATTTATACTTTTTATATATAAAAGTGTAGACAGTGTAGACAAATAGACTAAAATGGTATTTTTTCTAAGGGTTTTGCCCGTCTACACTTGTGTCTACACTTGTCTTTATTCTGTAGACACTGTAGACAAGCTTTGTCTACAGATTTTAAAGTGTAGACAACAAAGTGTAGACGTGTAGACAAATCTCAACACCGTTCAAATCCACGCTGTTTTCCATAAAAACCGAAGCGCTGCGAGGTACTGTTGCGCTTCCAGCCATCTATCCTTGCGAGTATATCGTTTATCTCCCGGGTGTCTGTTTGTTTCATGAAGCTCGGGTCCTTACCGAAGCATTCGCACCAGATCTCCGCGGCGCATATCCGATCGCGCTCCCGCGTCGCGGTTTCCCCGTGCTCGAATTCCCCGGACCAATATAAGCGCCTTGCATTCAGACCGCGCTTATCCCAGTCAAGAGGTATCGGACGTTCGATGAATTCCCTTATCAACCCCTCTTTGGCATTGCTGACCTGGTGTATTTCCTGCTCCTCCATTGACAGCTTTTCGGCTTCTCCCGTGAGATATAAGGGTTCTCCCAGTTGCCAGGCAATGAAGGCCTCCGCCCATATCTGATCTACTTCGTTTTCGAGATCTGTAAATATGTTTTTCGTAGGCTTTGACAACAGTGTGTCAATCGGCCAGAAGCGCCGGTTACCTGTTTGGTCGCGTAAAAACTCACTATCGTTAGTGGTCCCGAAAAACACGCAGCGCCGCGGATAAGTGCCTGTACGACGGCCATACGGCTCCCGGTATATATCTTCTGTCTTACTGAGGAATTGCTTGATGGCACTGTTCTCCGTGCGGGAAAAACCGTTGAGCTCGCCGATCTCGTTTATCCAGGTGCCCTGGATCATCTCGGACGCTTCCTTACCCTCGAACACCTGAAGGCTGTCGGAGTACCACCGGCGGCCGAGCATGCGCAGGAAAGTACTTTTCCCTATGCCCTGCGGGCCGACGATGATCGGCATGAAATCGTATTTTGTCCCTGGCTGCATCACTCTGGCAACCGCGGCCGCGAGGCTCTTGCGCATTACGGCGCGCGTGTAGGCGTTATTAGCGGCTCCGAAGTAATCAACAAGCAACGCATCCAGGCGCTTGACACCGTCCCATTTAAGGGACAGCAGATAGTCCTTAACGTCGTTTATCCGGTTCTTGAAAGCACATAATGCCGTCGCATCGTATATCCGGTCCTTGCTGGTGATACCGTAAACCTTCTCTATGTAGTGGCGGAGTCCTGCGTCGTCGGTGTCCCCCCATTGCCTCCGGATCTCGCGGCCGTCCCAGGGCAGCGCTCCGAGCGCAAGACCGCGGTTGGCAAATTCGTCATAGGCGAGCTTTCCTTTCAGCTTCGGATCGTTTTCGAGGATAATCAGCACGTTATCCGTTGTCTTTGCCGGCAAGCCTGTAGTGTTGGAAACCTCAAGCTTTTTTATCCAGTCGAGATCAGGATCTTCCGGCTCTTTCGCGGGTACTGGGGTGTTATCTTCGTAGTCGTCGAAAGCTTCGACGGCCTTTTCATACCGCTCCTTATTCAGCAGCGCGGCGACCTCTGCTTTTTCGACGGCGTACCTACACATAGCCGTATAGCTCGGCAGCCGGTTGGTAGGCGTACCGGGCTCGGCTTTATCATCCTCATCACCAAATAAGTGCAGGCGCACGAGGTCAAAAGCATTTACGAGCCTGCCGCTGCATGGGTCGGTGGCATGGTGGGAGTAAAGGAATTTGCCGTTGTCGTAGACGAGAGCGCCGCCGGTGGTGCTGCCTCCAGTATATGTGTATCGGTTTTCAGCGTTATCCACGGGTTCATACTCACCCGGAATCAGCTCTTCCATTGCTTTGTAAATATCGAATACACGGCAGAACGCACCGACGATTCCGGACTTTTCCGTAGGATCTCCCTGCTTTTTTGCCAGCCGGACGATACTATCCCCGGCGCCCGGGACCTGCGGCCATTCGGATACATTATGCCAGTCTCCGTACATGCCAAGGACGCCGTCGGCATACAGAAAGGGCTTATCGCCGAACACGTATATGTATTGGCTGTCCGCGCTGCAGCTCGGCCAGAACATGAGCCGATTTACCTCGAAGGTCGTCGGGTCACAGAGTTCGATACCGATGAGCGCGGCGGTCTTCCTGGCGATCGGCTCGTACTCGTCGGCCGTCATTGTACGATCCGTCGGGATGAGCACGCGCAGCCGCGGAGCGGCTTCATGATGCTTTCTGGTGGAGCATACGCAATACCCGCAGCCGAGGCCTTCTATACGCCGCAGGACGTCCTGTGTGCCTCCGGCGGGGATGTTATCCAGATCAAGCGTAAGCACGTCCCGCCCGGTTACCGTACCGGCTTTACGGCGGTTTCCTTCCAGCGTGCCGGCGACATACCCGCCGACGTCCTTCAGATCATCCTGGGAGGATTTTTTATAGCCGAGGTATTCCGCGAGTGTCTCCTTACTCCGGACCGGGGTTTTAAGCCGGGCAACAAGCTCCGACCACATCAGCGTAGATGCAGGCCATATCTTAGCCATCCGGCTTCCGGCGGTTGAAATTGTTATCGGCCTATCGTAATTCATATCTCTTTGTCAATCCTTTCGATAAAATTCCGTTTCAAATCCATCCGCGCGGAGCAGAAGCCCCGGCGCCCAGGGAACAGGTTGGCCCATTATTTCACAAGCGGTTTCCAATGAGGCCCCCGCTGGCGCATCAATTATTACCTCATCATGAACGTGCATTACCACTCTGTAACCTGCCGCCTCGAGCCTCTGAATGGCCAGGGAGAGGCAATCACGGGCTATGGCTTGTACTATATTCTCTACGAGTTTCCCGCCGTAGGTGTCCTGTACGCCCCACTTTTTTGAGGTTTGGTTCATCCCGTAGAAGTGTAGGCTGTCCTTGCCGCGGTCGTTTTTCGTGACGAATGGCCGTGCATAGAACAGCTTTCGTCCGGACGGGAGTGTAATGGTTAAGAAGTCCTGCGCGTTCCGGAAATCGCTTTCTCGCGCAAACATAATACCTCGTACACCTGTCTGCTGCGCAGTCTGCATGCACTCGAGAGTGGCATTCTCGATGCTGTACCAGAGATCCACAATGCGCTTGTTCGCTTGTCGCCAGCGGGTAACAATCTCCGGCAGCTCCTCTTCGCTGAGCCCCATTTCCAGGGCGCCCATTTTGATCAACGCCCCCGCGGAACCCTGATAACCGAGCGCGAGCTCCGCGATTTTTCCTTTCTGCCGCAACGGAGATCCTTTTGTGATCTCGTCGATCGGCACACCGAACATAGCGGAAGCGGAGGCCTCATAGATCTTGCCGTGTGTCGCGAATACTTCCTGGCGCCAGGTTTCGCCGGCAAGCCAGGCGATCACACGGGCCTCGATGGCGGAGAAATCGGCTACAAGAAAGACGTTCCCCTCGGAAGGAATAAACGCCGTCCGGATGAGCTGTGAAAGCGTATCCGGCACGTTGCCGTATAATATCCGGACGGCGGGTATGTTCTTCTCTTTTATGTATCGTCTCGCCAGCGGAAGCGTTTCGAGATAATTTCGCGGGAGGTTCTGGGGCTGTACGAATCGGCCTGCCCAGCGTCCGGTCCGGTTAGCGCCGTAGAATTGAAACAGCCCGCGGATCCGTCCGTCGGCACAGACAACATCCTTCATCGTGTCGTATTTCTTCACGCTGGTTTTGCTGAGCTCCTGCCGGATCTCAAGCACCCGGCGGATATTCGAATTCGTGAGATCTCCGGCCAACAGAGCCTTGACGGTATCTTTCCGCAGGTTGTCCAGCTCCTCGCCCGTTTCGGCTTCATACCATTCGAGCAGCTGCGCGACGCTGTTCGGGTTGTCAAGCCCCGAGATCTCTGAGGCCTCAGCGGACAGCTCGCCAGTTACTCGTTCATGCACCGCCAGAGCGCTGTCGACGAGCTCGGTATCAATTCTTACGCCGCGGGTATTAATGATCTGGTCAAGCTCCCATTCGCGCTGTACCGCCTTCGGTACAGGAAAAGCGGACAGCCGGCGCTCGATTTCCATCTCGGTTACTACATCCTGGGCATTGTACTGCTTGAATAACTCCCAGCGTTCGGGTTCGTGGTGCGGAAGCGTCCGGGGGCGAAAACCGTTTGATTTCTTGGGTTCACAGGGCGAGCAGAAGGTCTTTATAAGGGTCTTTCCAGTGGCGAGCTTTTGCCGATCGACCGGTAAACCCATCGCTTTGCCTGTGGCCTCCAGACCGGCGGTATAGCCGCAGTAAAGCCCGTGGAGCATGGTGCAGCGCCATTCCGGCAACCAGGCCTCCGGGCTCCACTGCGGCTGAAGATACTTTGATAGGCAATACCACTCGAAGGCAGCGTTATAAGCGTGCTTCAGCACGTCAGAGTTAAATAACGCGAGTAGAACATCAGATGGTAATTTTTCGCCGCTCGCGAGATCAATTACTTTTACCGGAGACCCGTCGAGGCTGTAGGCGAACAGCAGGATCTCAAAGTCCGGTGATTGGACATAACGGTACATCCCGGACTTGGTCAGATCCACGCTGCTATAGGTCTCAATATCAATCGATAGGTGCCTCATACTTGCCTCCTCGAGTATTTTTTTCGGGATAGGGGTCTTACGATGACCCCTCCAAGAACGTTTATCTGGCCTGCACAGGCATACCTGTGATCGGGTCGATCATTGTTTGATACTGGGGCGCCGAAGGCACTGCCGCGCCGTACATGGGCGCTGCTGCCGTGTTTCCGCCGAAGGCGTCGGCTGCGCTTATACGGCCGCCAAGAGGCTCTCCGTCCCGGGTTTTCTGAACCGGTCCGAGACCGCAGCCGATGCCCTTTTTCCCGGCGGCGTTATACGCAAAGAAGTTGATAAACACCCTTGCGTACATGCCGCTGTAGATCTCCGTAGGCGAGAAAATGGGGTTTCCTGCGGTGTCTACGATCTCAGGCTGGAGCTTTGATGAAGCGGTCATGACCCAGTGTCCGGCGCATTCCGGACCGAAGGCCTCGCCGCTGGGCCGCAGCCCATCACCGTCATAAATCGGTGTCGGCGGCTGTACAGGCCGGGCGCCGTTCCATTTGCTCGCGGTTCCTTCCACGATTGCGGCTTGGATCGCGGCGTCGATGCGGTTTTTTGTGTTTACATCGCTCTTCGGGATGAGCAGCGTCGCGCTGAATTTCTCCTCAGCGCCAGGCTGATTGGCATAAGGCTTGAGAAGATGTTCGTAGCTGATTCTTACTTCTCCGGTTACCACTTGAGTTGGCTTAAGTGTTGACATAATTTCGATTTCTCCTTTTCGTAAATTAATCGTTGTTAAACGCTTCGGCGGCTGTCACTTTGTTGGTTATCGCTTTGCGGTTGTCGGACTCGGGTGCGAGTGTCGGTTTTCCGGGTGGCTTAATAACGTATGGCTCGAGTAGTTCTGTGAATTGCTTTTTGCCGAGGAGTTTTTCAACGGCGGTCAGGGTAATGGGCTTCCGTTCGTACAGCAGGGCTTCGTCTATGCCTGCAGCCTTAACAACTTTGAAGGCTTTGTCTGTGTCCTCAAACTGCCGATTGCTTCGGCCTTCGACAGCCTTCCAGCCCGGCACTGTCTCGCCGGCGAGCAGAGCTGAGAGCGCATATTCTTCAAGATCGTTGACCCACGCCTTTAGATTCTGGGCTTTTACGAGGATCTCCCCCACTTCGTTGTTACTGATGAGCGGGGGCTTCATAAATCCGAACGCCTCCAGCGCGGTCATTACCTCAGTTTGCGCCCGGCAGCGAGCTCGCGCCCGGCAAAAGCCTTTCTCACACCATTCGCCGGGGCAGTACTCACCTTCGCCTTTGAACGCTTTTTCAGCGATAGGCTTAATTTTCTCCCCCCAAGCAAGCAGCTCGTCCGCGGTGGTCCCCCACTCACTGGCGCCGTCAAGTCTCGGCTGGAAGATTGCGAGAATAACATTTTTGATTTCGTAAAGCAGGCTGTACTTTACCAGCGCCCCGAGCGCGTAAAGCATCATCTGCGGGTTTTCTTCGGCGGAGACTGGTACGCCCTTACCGTATTTGAAATCGATTACTCTGAGCGTATCGCCGCCGATGATGATACAGTCGCAGGTTCCGAAGCCCTCCGGGGCGATGTGTGAGTAATCGATTCGCACTTCTACGGCTATGTGGGGCTTATTCGGAAAGCTATGTACAATATCCGTAATGTAATCCCTGTACGCATCGGTCAGGGTATCCATTTCCGGATCATACAACGGCTGCTCCTGCAGGGCTTTCAGCGACTTTTTGTATTCGCTGGCTTTCATTATGGTAAAATGCTTCCGGAGCTTAAGCTCGGCTATTTCATGGGCCAGAGTCCCTTCCGCAGCTTCCGGACTTCTGGTGTCCGGAAGCTGCGCTTCGAGCTGTGCGGAAGGCGGGCAGTGGATCCATTTATGAGCACTTGAGGCGGATAGTACCGCGTGCACCCGATCGGCGTGCCCACTCATATCTGCGCACCTAATCCGCGGAGTGCCGTCGCAAACTCGCCAAGCCGCTCTTTCGGGAGCTGCGTGAGGGCCTGGACGCCGAAGCTCCGTAAAAGGTTAACGAGTTCGGCTTGTTTACCCGCGTCCATCAGCGGTGCGCAGGCCTGCTGCAGCTGCGCGATGGTGTATGTAGGAGGCGGAGCTACAGGTGCTGTCGGCGCGGGATTAACCGCAGTTGGCGCAGATGATGGGGCTGTCACGCCCTGTGCCGGGGGCATAGGGACATTGGCAGCAGCCGGGGCAGGTGCGGCAACAGGAGGCATCTGGGGATTCTTCGGGGCTGCCGCATAGAAATTCGATGTAGGGGCAGCCGTCGGGGTAGGGTTTACGGAGGTCTGCGTAGGTGCTGGTATAGCGGGCTTTATTTCAGCTATCGGTTTGACAGGCTGATCACGTTTTCTGTTTTCAAGGGCTTCGGCTGCCGCGACTACTTCCGGGTCGCGGCTTACGTGTTTACTCATTAATGCGATGAGTGAGAGGGCTTCCAGCGGTTTCTCACCGGTGATTTTAATTTCTATCATTGTCGTTTACCTCCAGATGCTTTGCTTACTCAGCCGTCTGCTCGACGGTCACGGTGATCCCCTTTTTCGGATCAATGCCGGCCTGATCAACCTGAATTTTTTTCAGATACAGGGTTATCATGTTCTCGGCGCGATCTTCGCCGGACTGAAACCGATAGCAGGTCTTGGTCTCGGCTTTGAGCTTGAACTTGATTTTTAACATTTGACATTTCCCTCCAATTTGATATAATGTTGGTGAATAGTTTTACTCTTGCGCCGACTCCGCTGTTCCAGCAGCTGGGGCGGCGGTTTCTTTTATAGGTTTCCGTTCGTCTGTGAGTCCCGTGAGATAGTCCAGGCTTATATTGAGCGCTCTGGCGGTATCAACCATACGGCCGGAGCCCATCGTGTTGCCGTTTTCAATTGAGGAATATGTAGCCTGGTACATATCGAGCTTGTCCGACATTTCCTTTTTGGTAAGCCCGAGGCGCTCGCGCTCTTTGCGGATCCGTTCAGCAAAGACTTCGTTGAACCTCATTTCCTTCATTGCTTTATCGCCTCCAGGTAGTAAGCCCACGCCGTGGCAAGGTCCCCGAAATAGCGGCCGTGGTCCCATTCTGTCTCGCCGCGCCGATGGATCATTGGG
This sequence comes from Bacillota bacterium, assembly GCA_033813635.1. Taxonomy (GTDB): domain Bacteria; phylum Bacillota; class Clostridia; order Oscillospirales; family QAMX01; genus JAPXRI01. The sequence goes on along the minus strand of JAPXRI010000004.1, from coordinate 104,033 downwards.
ACAACGAACGGCGTCATGGTGTGGTTATAAATGCAGATCAGCGCGGTATCGCCCTGACGCGCCAATACGAGGCAGCGCATTATACCGTTGGTAAAGTGCTCAAGGCCCTCAGCGTCTCTTACCGCCGCCTCAAAATCCGGGTTGACTGTTATAGCAGGTTTGCCTTTCGCGGCCAGTACCTTCGGGATTGTGATGCCGAGCTGTGAGCGTTTTGCGTGGATTTCCGTCACCGGGCATTTGAAGTGTTCGGCAAGCTGGGCGTTGGTAAACTCTGCGAAGCAAAGGGTCCTGAGTTCTTCCTGCTGTTCTGTGGTCCATTTCATGATTAGGTACGCTCCTTATCAAATTTTATTGTGTAGCGGTATTCGCCGCTTACAAACGTTGTATGTACCCCTATAGGCCCATCATATCGCAGTATTTTAATGGAAAAATCCGCGTGCATTGCGAGCTCTGTATCTACATCCGGTTTCGGCTTCATAGCCTCCGGCTCCGGCTTCATCGGCACCGGTGCGGCCTCCGGCTTTTTCTCCTGCTCGGCTTTTATCCTCTCGGCCATCGCCTTCAGCTCCGGAGCCGCGGGGCCGTTCTTACGCGGTAAAGGCAGCTTGTCCTCGCCGTTTGCCTTTAATGTCTTGTTGATATCCCTTGTTTTGCTGTAAACAGCTTGGACGGGCACATTAAGGGCCTGGGCTATCATTGCCGTGGCGCAGCCGTCCTTTTTCATGGCCTCGAGCTGCTTGACCATGTCCGTCGTCCATTCGGTTACTTGTCTCATTTTCCTCTCCTTTTCAGTTTGTTTCACCGAGCACCCCTCCCCCGCGGGGCAGGGCCGGCGTTGTCCTGTGTGCAGGATATACAGGCAGGCGGGCGCGGCATCGTCGTAGTGTATGCACCCGGTGCAGTGGTCTTTCAGCGGGTTAGGTATCGGCTTATGCATAGGATTTAATCAGCTTGTCCGGAACAGGGCAATCCGTGAAGTTCTCGCCTTTTGTCCCACAGATGAAAAACGTCCCGACAAGCCCCATACGGTTCAACGGCAGTCCCCGAAGCCGCCCCTCTTCGTTGCAGATAATAATCGCGTCCTTAGCGCAACGCGCCGTCTCAATGTACCCGCCGACAATTTCCTGACAGGCTTCGAGCGTGTTGTCAATCGTCTTTATGTACCCGTCCTTGCCCGGCTCAAAAACGACGACTGTAATCTTTTTTGACTTTGACATATGCGTTACCCTCCTCCCCCTTATACGTCGCCCACAACCTCCTCAACGTCCACCCTCCGTACATGAGCAGGTACACCAGCACCGGGACAAGCACCTCGCCGCCCGGATTGCCTGTCCTCGCGAGGTATGTCGTCCAAGCCATCTCAAACAGCGTCACGACGGCCGCCGCGGTGACCAGCGTGAGCCCGATCCGGATGCCGGCACGGATGTACCGCCACGCTCGGACCCTGGGACGCCGAGGAAAGGACTTTATGTACGCGTCGCGTACAGGCTGCGGGATCGGGATTCTGCTGCGGCAGATTGGGCAGCGCCATACCGTGACAGTATCCGCCGAATAGATATCTTGTCCGCATCCCGGGCATTTACGTGTTGTCATTGGGATTTGCCTCCTCTCTGCATTTCTGTCCCTCCTTCTTCTTCACCGTATACTCCTTCCCGTACCGCCGCCGGCGGCACTCGTCGCAGGTGATTTTCTCGGTCGCGCCCGGCTCCGGGACCAATTCGTATGCGCCTGCTGCCTCGAGCGCGATTTTGCAGGGCAGGCAGAGCGTGATTTTCTTATTCGGCATTGTCGGGCACCGCCTTCCCGTTTAGCTCATCAGCGTAAGCCTGTGCCTCTTCACGGCTCTTAAAGCACCCCTTGATCTCGCGTACCCCGCTGTGCATCGGCTCGCCCGGTTCAAGCGGCCGCGTCTGCCGCCAGACCTGATAAAAATCGGTATTCCGCATTACTTTCCACTCGCTCATTGAATCTTCCTTCCTTTTCTTCTCGGCCGTCCGGTTTTCGCACCATGTGTCTATAACCGGGTATAGATAGTAACTCTGGCCGTCCACTTCATAGTCGTCAATACATCCGTTGATTACTTCTTTGCCGTCGAGTACGTTCAGATGGCTATCTGGGAGTCGGTTCCGATAGTGCTTGTCCATGCCGCCGGCGATTAAACCGGTGGGAATACCTCATTAAGCGACCGGAGCCCCCTTGAGAAGAAAATGGCCTGACCCCTGTAAGCTGCGTTCAATATTTGTATTTTCAACTGCGTAGCCAGATATTTTCTCTGTTCCGGGTTCATTTCATCGACATCGTAATCCCGGCCGTTGATCATTACGCGCCTTTCTGCCCAGAATTTATGCCCGTCTGGGGTAGTTAACTCTATCGTAATACCACCTCCCTTTTTACATCCTATGCGCCTGCATAAGCAGGCGTTATATTTTTTCTTTCTCGGCCTTTAGGATGCTGATGATTTTTTCCCGCGCGGGCTCGGATTTCTTCTTACCGTTAAGAAGCATGCTTATGTATTGCTCCGTATATCCCGTTAAACCCGCAAGACTTTTATTGGTTATATGACATAAATGCATATCCCTAACGGCATCCGCAGTCCAGTCATTTTCCACAATCTTTTCCTCCTTTCAGAGTTTTCAGTTGAATTAATTAAACTATATGCTATAATGATTATTGTTCAGATAATTTAACGCACTAAGTTTATCCAATTCAACCTTGTGCCATCATTATAGTTTAATTTGTTGCACTTGTCAAGGAGAAATGTTCAACTGATTGAACTTTGGCGGTGCGCACAAAATTCGACAAAACATTGCAGGAGGTTTTGTGCGTGTTTTACGAGAGATTTGTTGGCTTATGCCGTACCAAAAACATAGCCCCTAGCGCCGCCGCCATAGAAATGGGATTTAGCAAATCAACAGTGTCGGCATGGAAAAAGAATAGTACCACACCGGACAGAGAGATATTAGCTAAGATCGCGCGATATTTTAACGTGTCTATAGACTATTTAGTTGGCAAGACGGATCTTAAAAAGCCTAAAGGTGTAAAGATCCCAGTGTTGGGGTGTGTCCCCGCGGGTATCCCGATCGAAGCCATTGAGGATATCATTGATTACGAAGAAATTACTCAGGAAATGGCCACTACCGGTGAATTTTTTGCGCTAAAGATCAAAGGCGACAGCATGGAGCCCCGTATTTGTGACGGTGACGTTGTTATCGTGCGCAGGCAGCCGGATGTAGACAGCGGCCAAATCGCGATTGTAATGGTTAATGGCTGCAACGCCACATGTAAAAGGGTTATGAAGTACGAAAACGGAATAAGTCTTATACCCAACAACCCGGCATATGAACCGAGATTTTATACTAATGCCGAAATTCAGAGCCTGCCGATTACCATTATCGGCAAAGTAGAAGAGTTGAGGGGGAAGTTTTAAATCATGGCCGACGTAAAATATGCCGCCGCATATATACGCGTTTCCACAGATGATCAAACCGAATTTTCTCCTGATGCACAGCGCTCGGCCATAATGAAATATGCATCCGATAACGGATATGTCCTTGAAGAATCGTATATCTTTTCCGATGAGGGCTTTTCCGGGCGCAAAGCTGAAAAGCGGCCTGCTTTTATGCGTATGATCTCTATGGCTAAAAGTAAAGATCATCCGTTTGATGTTATCCTGGTGCATAAATTCGACCGGTTTGCTCGGAGCCGAGAGGATAGTGTGGTTTATAAGTCACTGCTCCGAAAAGAATGCGGCGTTCGGGTAATCTCCATAACAGAGAGCATAGATGACGATAAATTCTCCATTATCATAGAATCCATGCTCGAGGCTATGGCCGAGTATTACAGTATTAACCTGGCCGAAGAAGTAATAAAAGGAATGACCGAAAAAGCAAAGCGCGGGGGATTGCAGGCCCGTTCGACATTCGGGTATCGTGTTGAAAATCATATTTATGTAGTGGTTCCTGAAGAAGCCGCTTTTGTTCGTGAGATATTTCGCCGATTTATATCCGGAAGCGGATATTTCGAGATCGCGAAATATTTGAATGATTTAGGTATAAGGACACTTAATGGCAACAGTTTTGAAAACAGGACTATAGAATATATGATCCGTAATCCGGTATATATCGGGAAGCTTCGCTGGACTCCTACAGGGAGAGCAAGGCGTCGCGTTTATGAAAACCCAGATACAATTATTTCAGATGGGGCCCATGAACCTATCATCGATAAAAGCACATGGGAGGCTGCTCAAAAGCGCGTAGCTGAAATAAAGGCCCAAAGGGCGCCTTATGCGCGCCCGGTAAACTTTTTCAAGGACTGGTTATCTGGAATGGTACGTTGTCCGGAATGTGGTAAAACCTTGGTTGTCTTTACAGATAGCTGGCGCTGTAACGGGTACGCGCACGGAACTTGTAAGCACACACAGACCATAAAACAGGTAAAGCTTAGGGCTATGATCCTGGCTATGCTAAAATACGACAGCTCTGAAGCTTCCGTAATAGATTTTAATATCGTCAGAGCTTCTGCCTCTTCTGCCGAAGCAGCTCTCCAGGCACAGATTGAAAAAACGCAAAATAAGCTTTCGCGGCTACGTGAAGCTTACCTTAACGGGGTGGAAACCCTTGAAGCATACAGCAAAGCAAAGAAAGCTCTTGATGCACAAATTACAGAAGCTGAAGCCGAGTTAGCCAAAGAGAATACGCCCCTGGCTGATTCGAGTAAGGCTATGAAAGATAAGATAAAAGAAGCATTGAGCATTCTCGAAGATCCGGAGGCAACGCTGGAACAGAAACACAATGCTTTCGCCGGGATTGTAGATACTTGCACCTATTCCCGTGCAAACAATAAAATCACCATACATTATAGATTTTTGTCAGAATGATAGCCAAACGGTATTTGGTGGCCCAGACGGTGAGCTCGCCGCCGCGAACCGCTACCTGTCTCAGCGCTACGCAATGCCTTACGATAAGGTTAAAGGCGTGTTGACGGACATCGGTACGGAAGAGCTGGCGCATTCTGAGATGGTTGCGGCGATTGTTTACCAGCTGACGCGCAACCTATCGATGGATGAGATTAAGCGCAGCGGGTTCGACTCGTATTTTGTCGATCATACAACCGGCGTATACCCCGTGGATGCGAGCGGAGTTCCGTTCAGCGCGAGGGTATTCCAGTCGAAAGGCGACGCGATTACCGATCTGGTCGAAGACCTTGCGGCTGAGCAGAAAGCCCGGACGACATATGACAATATTTTATGGCTGACCGACGACCCCGATGTAAGAGAGCCCATCAAGTTTTTAAGAGCGCGTGAAGTCGTTCACTTCCAGCGCTTCGGCGAAGCGCTGCGGGTCGTCACCGACGACCTCGACTGCAAGAACTACTACGCGTTCAACCCCGCGTTCACTCCGAAAAAGTAAATTAAAGAAGAAGCCAAGCATCTCAATTGACTCGACGGACAAAAACCAACGACGCAAAATTTCTGCGGCGTTGGTTTTTTGAAAAACACTTATAAAAATCATAAAAAGTGTTAATATATGATATTTATGATATAATGAAGTAGGAGTAGAAAATTACGGTTATCTTAGCAGAATCAATGATAGTCCACAGATAGCGATTCCCTCAACTTAACCATGTAGAATACTTGGTAAGGGCAGCATGGAAGAAATCAATCAATTTTGATAATAAATTTGAAAATTAATTTTGCATAGGAGTGCCGTCCTTAAATCGAAACCCAAAAACTTTAGTTGGTTCATATGTTGTAATTCCAAAATCACATGCATAGTCACCGTTTGAGCTGACTTTGGATGAATGGGTTGCCACAAAAGACTTGATAGATAAAATTAAGCATTATATTGATGTAAAATATAATCCGGATGGATATAATTTGGGATGGAATGTGGGTGAAGTGGCCGGACAAGTAGTTGAGTATGCCCATTTACATATTATACCGAGATTTAAGGACGAGCCTTACGCGGGAAAAGGAATTTGATATTGGTTAAAGCAAGATGATCATATAAGACCTTGCCTTAAATAAAATTAGTATCGCAAATTGCTGTCCGTTATTGATAATCCAAGTATACCAGTCAGTTTTGTGCTTTTTATGTGGTTGAGCAGCTTTTTCGAATTTTCTTAGTTAGTTCAGCGGCGGCCGGACCCGGTTAACAGGGTCTTTGCTATTCGCGTTTGTAAAAGTATAAGACCACACTAAAGGGTTCAATCTTTGGTGTGGCCTTTACTGTTGCGCTCCGCTTGAAGAGTGTCAGTTAAAAATCACTTGTTTTTGAATAGAAAATCCCTTAATTGCACTCTCTGATAAGACTCCCTGGGTTTTCCCTTCTCACATATCGTATTTTGTGGGGTCCAGTTTTTCGCACTCGGGGAGCATACTCTCGATAAACTCACCCTCGTTCTCGGGAAGAGCTTTCACTTCCTCCGACAAACGCTCAAGCCATGCCTTCTCCCTGTCCTCGAGTAAAAGCCTGCCCTGTTCGTCCCCTTCCCGAATGCTCTCCAGCGCAAGGGATGCCGCTCTCCTCGTTCTCTCGTAATAGCCGTCCGCTTTCACAAGCTCTTTCGAGATTTCAAGCGCAATATCCGGACGGAGCACATAGGCCTGAGGATCCCTGCGCGAATCCGAGTCCGCGCATACGTCGCGGAACAAAAGCGCGGTTTCCTTGCCCCTCGACGCCGCCTCGTTCATCATCCGGCAGTCGTAGACAAGCTGTTCGAAGGATACGGTCGGAGCCATTCCGCCGAGCAGCTTGATATTCTGCACCGACTCGTTGCTCCAGAGATCCGCCGCGCAGATCGCGATGTTGCCCACCGGGGAGAGGTGCGCGCAGGCCGCCACTCTGCCCTCCATGGAAATCGGCGCTCCGGTAATAGCCTTAACATATACGCCCTCGTAACCGCAGTCCTTATGCGGTCCTTTGGCTCCGCATTCAAACGCCACAAGGCTCCTGACCGCGCTCATCACTCTGACTGCCGCGGCGAACACCTTCGGTATATAACGCTTCTCGGCCAATACCATCGCAGTGTTGGCGAAACCGCAGGCCGTGTCCCCGCTGGGAATCGTCCCGGTTTTCTCCGCCGTCGCCGCGATCTCTGTCCACAGCCGTTCCATATCCCTGCAGCCCAGCTCGGCAAGGGCGAATATGGATTTCGCGATGTCGCAGTTGACGACCGCATCGTCGTGCACTTCCTTGCCGCCGATCGACTCGATGGCAAGAAAATCCGCCCCGGCTCTTGCGCACCCCTCGAAGGTCTCGAACATCGCGTCCCAGTGGCTGCCGCGCCACATATGCTCGAGCTCCCGCCCCTCGCGGATATCGTTGGGCGTAATTCTGACGGCGCCCTTTACACCGTATTTTGCCGCGAAATCCCCGACGACCTCCACAACCGTCCTGCAGACGTCAATCCCCCACTGCGGGTGGAACGTCATCGGCGGAAGCGTTTCTATTTCGGCCACAAAACCCGGGGCTTCGAGCGCCCTCGCCCTTTCGCATATGCCGGTAATGATTTCTCTGTAATTGCGGATGACCTCCGGCATTGTCTCCCTGTCAATCGTCATCGGCGGAAGAGTGAAATTGATTTCAGGGTAAAGGACTCCGTCCCCGATGACCATGCCGTTTTTCAGCGAAACAGGGAATTTTGCCCGAGCGTAAAGAAAGTCGCCGACATCCTCGTATGCCGTCCTGGTAAACGAATGCTTTTTCATCTCTGCTCACCCTATCAAATTTATTTATATTCCTACTATTATGATAGGTTTCTTCCCGGGGTGAATCTATAAAAAAATAAAGAATTTTGGTGATTTCTCCCAAAATTCTTCTCAGCTACGGACGATATTCACTTTACGAGCCCGAATCTGAATTCGGAGTTAATCTCGGAGATCTCCTTTTTACCCTCGATATAGGGCTCGTACATGCTCCACGGGTCGCCGAGGCCGGTCAGCCCGTCGCAGAGGGAGCAGCTCTCGCAGGCGTCCCCGCAGAAGCTCAGCGATTTTTTTATTATCTCTATCCTCTGTTCGCGGGTTGTGTCCTTGATCAATATGGAGTCAAACATAGTATTCCTCCTTTACCTTCCGGCGGCCAGAATCGTTCCGCCGCCGACCACGATATCCCCGTCATAGAGTACGACGGCCTGCCCGGGCGTGATCGCCCGCTGCGCTTCGTCGAATTCGATATGGGCGCGGTCCGGGCCGTCCGGGTAGACGGTCGCCCACTGCTCCGGGTGCTTATACCTGACCTTTGCCCTGACCCGGAGTTTTTCCGGCGGAGACCCGCAGGCGATCCAGTTGAGGCCGGCCGCGTCCAGCGATTTTGAAAACAGCTCCTCGTTTTTGCACAGCACCACCGTGTTATCCGACGCCCGTATTTCGCAGACGTACATCGGCTCCGGCAGCGCGAGCCCTAGACCCTTTCTCTGTCCGATCGTATAGTGAATAATGCCTTTGTGCCGGCCGAGGGCGTTACCGTTTTTATCCACAAAACGGCCCGGAGGATAGCACCTCCCGCAGTAGCGCTCTATCGCCCCGGCGTAGTCCCCGTCCGGCGCAAAACAGATATCCTGGCTGTCTCGTTTATGCGCGTTGGCAAAGCCGTGCTCCTCCGCGATTTTGCGGACATCCGTCTTTTTCAGGTCTCCCAGCGGGAAAACCGTCTGGCCGAGCTGCTCCTGCGTCATTGCGTGGAGCACATAGGTCTGGTCCTTATTTCCGTCCGCGGCTTTTTTCAGCAGATATCTTTCGCCCTGCCTTTCAATACGGGCGTAATGCCCGGTCGCCACCACATCGCAGCCCAGCTCCTCCGCCCGCCTGTGCAGACGGTCGAATTTCATATACCGGTTGCAGTCGATGCAGGGGTTCGGTGTCTCCCCGCGGGCATAGGCCTCCGCGAAGCGGCCGATCACCTGCTCCCTGAAATCGCCGGTGAAATTGAACACATAATATGGTATCTGCAGCCTGTACGCCACTGCGCGCGCATCCTCCGTATCGTCGAGCGAGCAGCAGGTACGACCTGCCGGGATGCCGGCGTCCTCATTGTCAAAGAGGCGCATTGTCGCCCCTATGCAGGCATATCCGGCAGCCTTCATCAGATACGCGCAGACGCTAGAGTCGACGCCTCCGCTCATCGCGATAAGCGCTTTTTTCATAACATGCAGTGCTCGCAGTTTTTGCAGTCCGGGAACTGCTTTTTATCGTAGGGTATCCCGTTTTTCTTGTAGTAGTCCTCCACGGCCGCCTTGATGGCCTCCTCGGCCAGCACCGAGCAGTGCATCTTGTGGGCGGGAAGACCGTCCAGAGCCTCGGCGACGGCCTTATTCGTAAGCCCAAGCGCCTCGGAAACGGGCTTACCCTTGATCATCTCGGTCGCCATAGAGCTCGAGGCGATCGCCGATCCGCAGCCGAAGGTCTCAAACTTGACGTCGGTAATCACGCCGTCGTCGATTTTCAGATACATCCGCATGATATCGCCGCATTTGGCGTTTCCGACCTCTCCGACGCCGTCGGCGTTCTCGATCACGCCGACATTGCGCGGATGCTTGAAATGGTCCATTACTTTTTCACTGTATAACATAGCTTCTCTTCCCTTCCTTCAGATCTCTCCATACGGGAGAGATGCTTCTCAAATAGCTGACGACTTCGGGGACCGTTTTGATAATATGGTCGACCTCCTCCGCCGTATTATACTCCGAAAGCGTGATGCGGAGCGAGCCGTGCGCGATCTCATGGGGCCGCCCGATCGCCAGAAGCACGTGGCTCGGGTCGAGCGAGCCCGAGGTGCAGGCCGAGCCCGAGGAGGCCATTACGCCCTTTTCGTCGAGCAGCAGAAGCAGCGATTCGCCCTCGATGCCCTCAAAGCACATGTTGATGTTGCCCGGCAGGCGGCGTTCACGGTCACCGTTCAGGACCGAGTGGGGTATCTTCGAAAGCCCGTCGATGATTTTGTCCCTCAGTGCAGAGACCCGCGCGGCGTTTTCGTCGATGTGGGCGCAGGCTTCCTCGAACGCGGCCGCCATTCCCACAACCGCCGGAACGTTTTCTGTGCCGGCCCGCTTTCCGCGCTCCTGCGCGCCGCCCTCGATCAGATTCGTCAGGCTAATGCCTTTTCTGACGTAAAGCGCACCGACCCCCTTGGGTCCGTGGAATTTATGCGCAGACAGCGAAAGCATGTCGATATTCTGCGCCTTTACGTCGATATGCAGATGTCCGGCGGCCTGAACCGCGTCGGTATGGAACAGTACGCCCTTCTGCCGGCACACCGCCCCTATCTCGGCAATCGGCTGGATCGTCCCGATCTCGTTATTGGCGTACATGACCGTTACAAGGCAGGTGTCGTCCCGGATAGCGGCGGCGACCTCCTCCGGCGTGACGATACCGTTTTCGTGAACGTCCAACAGGGTGATCTCATAACCCCGCTTTTTCAGTTTATCCAGCATGTGGAGCACGGCGTGGTGCTCGAAGGCTGTGGAAACAATGTGCTTTTTATTTTTCCTCGCGCCGAGCTCCGCCGCCGACAGGATCGCCTGGTTGTCGGCCTCGCTGCCGCCCGAGGTGAAATACAGCTCCTTTGCCTCGGCCCCCAGCAGACGCGCGACGGTCTCCCTCGCGCCGTAAAGCGCCTCGGCCGCCCTCTGTCCGGCGGAGTGCAGGCTCGACGGGTTGCCGTACGTTTGATCCAGGTACGGCAGCATTGCGTCGATCGCCGCGCGGCTCATTTTCGTCGTCGCCGCGTTATCCGCGTAAACTGTCATTTTTATCATCCCCGTTATAGTATACTTTTTTCCCCGCCTCGACAGAGTGCGTCAGCCACACGTTACCGCCGATCACACAGCCGTCTCCGATCACGGTGTTTCCGCCGAGAATCGTCGCTCCGGCGTAGATGACCACGCCGTTGCCAATGTCCGGATGGCGCTTTATGCCTTTGACGGGATTGCCGTTTTCGTCCAGCGCGAAGCTTTTCGCCCCCAGCGTCACGCCCTGATAGAGCTTGACGCGGTCGCCGATTGTGCAGGTCTCTCCAATTACGACGCCGGTCCCGTGGTCGATGAAGAAATAATCCCCGATTTTCGCTCCCGGGTGGATATCTATCCCCGTCGCGCTGTGGGCGTATTCGGTCATCATCCTCGGAATCAGCGGGACCGACAGCTCATACAGCCTGTGCGCCAGCCGGTACACGCTGATCGCCTCGAACGCCGGATAGGCCAGCATAATCTCTTCTTTCGAACGCGCCGCGGGATCTCCCTCGTACGCTGCTATGATGTCCGTTTCCAGGCGTTTTGATATATCGGCAAGGCTCGAGATAAATTCCCGCGTAATTTTCTCCGCCTGATCGGCGTCCGCGTCCGGGAGCACCTCTCGCAGCATGCACAAAAGCAGCCTCGCGGCCGGGCGGAGATACTTCACTATGGTCCGCCCCGTATTCTCCGGCGCGCAGGGCTTTTCGCCGAAAATACCGGGGTACATCGCCCCCCGCAGCAGGGAGATCAGCTTGCCGACTTTCTTCTTCATGCCGGGACAGGTAAATGTCCAGTCGTGCTTTTCCGTATTTGTCTTTGAAAGCTTTTCAGCCTCGTCTCTTATGCACACCTCTGTCTTGAACGATAGTCTCATTATGCGCTCCCCTCAATTCCTACTTTCTTTGTATGAATTATAGCACCGTATTCCTAGTTTGTCAATAGGAATTATAAATATATTTTCGTATGCAGCTTAGAGCGCTTAAAACGCTATTTGATTTTCTTGTCCAGCAGATCCTTAAGCGTGACGCTTTCCAGATAGTCGGTTATAATCCCATCGAGCTTAACCCACATCGGAAGCGTAAGGCAGTGGTAGGCCTGCGCGCAGCTGTTCGTCTCGCAGTCAAGGCAGGCCACCGGGGCGAGGGAACCCTCCGCTAGCTTGACGATCGAGCCGACGGTATACTGCTCAGGTGCTCTGGTCAGCCTGTATCCGCCCTCCTTGCCCCGAAGGCTTTCGACCATTCCGGCCTTATTCAGCATCGCGACGATGGACTCAAGGTATTTCATCGACATATTCTGGCGCTCGGATATCTTTTTTAACGAGATATACCCTTTGTCGGTATGCTGGCACAGGTCGAGCATGATCCGCAGCGCATATATTCCCTTGGTTGAGACAATCACGACAATCCCCCCCTTACAGATTATATCCTATTATATCACAAGGAATTCGGTTTTGTACAGGCGATAACTTCGATTTCTACAAGCGCACCCTTCGGCAGCTCCGAGACGCCGACGCAGGACCGCGCCGGCTTTCCGGTAAAATGTTTCGCGTAGACCCGGTTGAAAAGGGCAAAATCGTCGATACTCTTCAGAAAGCAGGTGGTTTTAACGGCGTTTTCGTAGTTCAGCCCGAAACCTCCGAGTATCGCGCCCACATTTCTAATAGCGCGCTCGCTCTGGGCTTCGATCCCCTCGGCCAAAGCGCCCGTCCCGGGATCAATCCCGAGCTGCCCCGATACAAACACGAAATCGCCGCAGGCGACGGCCTGCGAATATGGCCCGACCGCGGCCGGGACGTTTTCCTTATCCGGTTTTTCCATTTTTCCTCCTTTAATCGACGGCGCTGCTCTCCCGCATCGCCAGGATCGTTTTTTCGATCAGATCCTCAAGAGGCCAGCCGAGCATAGCCGCGCCTTTTTCAATCACCTCGCGGGAACAACCCGCGGCGAACTTTTTATCCTTGAATTTTTTGATTACGGACTTTACCTCAAGGTCCTTGACGCTTTTTGACGGGCGCATAATGGCCACCGCTCCGATCAGGCCGGTCAGCTCGTCTACCGCGAAAAGCACCTTTTCCATTTGATGCTCAGGCTTTACATCCACCGTCAGACCGTAGCCGTGGCTCGCGGTGGCACGGATGGTGCGCTCGTCAACGCCGCGGTCCCTCATGATCTGCTGCGACTTTATGCAGTGCTGTTCCGGGTACTGCTCAAAATCCAGGTCGTGTAAAAGCCCGACAATGCCCCAGAAGCCCTTCTCGGAGCCATAGCCCAGCTTTTCGGCGTACCATTTCATCACGTCCTCCAGAATGCGGGCGTGCCGCAGGTGGAACTCCCCTTTGTTATATTCCGTGAGCAGCGCCCACGCGTCTTCCCTGGTATAAGACATCATTAATCCTCCCGTATTATTGGAAATAAGGTTATGGGGATAAGCATTCCCATAACCTTATTTTACAACAATCGGGCTCAGTCTGCAAACAGCGCTGTGGAGAGATATCTCTCGCCCGTGTCCGCAAGCAGCACTACGATAAGCTTTCCTCTGTTCTCCGGTCTTTTCGCGACCTCCGCCGCGGCCCACAGCGCGGCGCCCGAGGATATCCCGACGAGCACTCCGTCCGTTTTTCCGACGGCCCTGCCCGTGGAGAGCGCCGCCTCGTTTTCAACGGCGATGATTTCGTCGTATATTTTTGTGTTGAGTATCTCGGGGATAAAGCCCGCACCGATTCCCTGAATTTTATGGGTCCCCGAGACGCCCTTTGAAAGCACCGGGGATGCCGCCGGCTCGACCGCGACGATTTTCACGGACGGGTTTTTGGATTTAAGGTATTCGCCGACACCGGTGATCGTTCCGCCGGTACCCACGCCCGCTACAAAGATGTCTACCTTTCCGTCGGTGTCCTCCCAGATCTCGGGACCGGTGGTGGCGCGGTGGATCGCCGGGTTGGCCGGGTTGACAAACTGTCCGGGAATAAAGCTGTTTTTTATCTCCCTTGCGAGCTCATCCGCTTTTTCTATCGCGCCCTTCATGCCCTTCGCGCCCTCCGTGAGCACGATTTCCGCGCCGTAAGCCTTCATCAGGTTCCTGCGCTCGACTGACATCGTCTCGGGCATCGTGATGATCAGCCTGTAGCCCCTCGCCGCCGCCACGGAGGCGAGCCCTATGCCGGTGTTGCCGCTGGTTGGCTCGATAATGACGGTGTCTTTATTTAAAAGACCCTTTTTCTCTGCGTCGTCCAGCATCGCCTTTGCGATCCTGTCCTTGACGCTGCCGGCCGGATTGAAGTACTCAAGCTTTGCGAGTACGGTCGCCCCGAGATTGTTTGCCTTTTCGTAATTCGTCAGCTCGAGAAGCGGGGTTTTGCCTATCAGCTGATCTATCGAATGATATATCCTTGACATAATAATGCTCCTTATTGATTATTCGTTATTTTATCGATTCAAAGCCGCGCTTCAGGTCGGCTATGATATCGTCGATATGTTCCGTGCCGACCGAGAGCCTGACGGTAGTCGGCTTGATGCCGGCTTTCAGAAGCTCCTCGGACGATAGCTGGGAATGGGTGGTCGAAGCCGGGTGGATAACCAGGGATTTCACGTCAGCGACGTTGGCGAGCAGGGAGAAGAGCTCAAGGGATTCGGTGAATCTTCTAGCCTGCTCCTCTGTGCCTTTTAGTTCGAACGTAAAAATCGACGCGGCGCCGTTCGGGTAATACCTGTCGTAGAGCTCCTTAGCCTTCCCGGAGGCAAGCGATGGGTGGTTGACCCTTTCGACCTGCGGATGGTTTTTCAGATAATCGACGACCTTTAGCGCGTTCTCCACATGGCGCTCCACCCGGAGCGAGAGCGTCTCAAGCCCCTGCAAGAGCAGGAACGAGTTGAACGGGCTGATGGCCGCGCCGGTGTCCCGCATCAGCGTCGTGCGGAGCTTAATGATATACGCGAGATTTCCCGCCACTTCCGTGAAAACGGCGCCGTGATAGGAGGGATTCGGCTTTGAAAGCCCGGGGAACTTATCGTTCCGGGCCCAGTCGAATTTGCCGCCGTCCACGATTACGCCGCCGATAACGGTGCCGTGGCCGCCAATGAATTTCGTAGCCGAGTGGACGACTATATCCGCGCCGTGTTCAATCGGGCGGAAAAGATATGGTGTGGCGAATGTGTTGTCTATGATAACGGGTATCCCGTTATCGTGCGCAATCGCGGAAACCGCCTCAAGGTCGATGATATCCGAATTTGGGTTCCCGAGAGACTCAAGGAATACCGCTTTAGTGTTCGGCCTTATCACCTTTTCGAAGTTGGAAGGGTCGCTCCCGTCCACGAAGGTGGTCTCTATCCCCTGCTCGGCGAGGGTGTGGGCGAATAAGTTGTACGTTCCGCCGTACAGCGTCTCGGACGAAACTATGTGATCCCCGGCCCTCGCGATATTCTGCACCGCGTATGTGATCGCGGCGGCGCCGGACGAGGTCGCAAGGGCACCCGCCCCGTTCTCAAGCGCCGCAATGCGCTTTTCGAACACGTCGCTGGTGGGGTTCATCAGCCTTGTATAGATGTTGCCGCCCTCGGAAAGGCTGAAACGTCCCGCGGCCTGCGCGGAGTCCTTAAAAACGTAGGACGTGGTGGCGTATATGGGGACCGCCCGCGCGTCCGTCGCCGGATCCGGCTTTTCCTGCCCGGCATGGATCTGGAGGGTTTCGAATTGATATTTTTCAGGCATTGTAAATTTTCCTTTCGTTATATGTTGATTTTTAATTTGATTATCGGATCAGTTCAACATCGGCGCATTCGCCCGAAACGAAAGTTTTGCCGGATAAGGCGCTGAAAGTACCCTTCCATATTAATACCTACTTTCATGGTGGGTTTATATGGATTATAGCACCTAAAACCCATTGTGTCAATAGGTTTTTTGCCGGGATTTTCCATTTATTTTTTATATTGAGTAATTAGTCTGTTTTTCTGAGTCATTAGCGAGATCCGCAATCGTTATTCCCTCGAAAAAATCGTCGATCAGCTTGTTGAGCTTTTCCCACATCGGAAGCGTCCTGCAGTCGTCAGATCTTCCGCAGCGGTTCGGGCTGCACTCGAGGCAGGCCACTGGTGCAAGCGACCCTTCGGTCAGCTTTAAAATACTGCCGACGGTGTACTGCTCGGGCCTGCGCGTCAGACGGTATCCGCCGCCCTTGCCCCGGAGCCCGGTCAGATAGTTGGCCTTTGTCAGCACGGATATAATGCTCTCCAGATATTTTTCCGATATCTCCTGTCTGTCGGCAATCTCCTTAAGCGGGATATATTCTCCCGTGTCGTGTTCCGCCAGATCAATCATCACCCTTAGGGCGTAACGCCCCTTCGTGGATATCATCATTCGTTTACGCCTCCTCCGATATACCTATTATACTATTATGTTAATGGGATTTCAAGGTGTGCAAAAACGCAGCCTGCGCGCATTCACGTCAGGCTGCATCTCCTTTACGGCCTTGCGTCGGACACCGTTCCGTCTCCGAGCATAAACTGGTTTGAATAGCGGTAAAAATGCTTTTCCCTCGAGGCCATCGGCGTCCTGTCGTACCTGCCGCGCTGCTTCTCGGGTTCCCAGAACGCCTTCGTCCGCTCCCTGAGCGCGGATACGGTCTGCCGGTATTCCGGCAGCGGCGCGAGGTTTTTCTCCTCCTCCGGGTCGCTCTCCATGTCGTAGAGCTCCTCCGTACCGTCCAGATAGTAGTTATATTTGTACTTTTCCGTCCGAAGCATGCAGCCGGCGTATTCCGGGCGCTTGTAAACTACCGATTCTGCGAAAATACCATTCCGGGAAAGCCCGCCTTCCCCGCGGATGATTGGCAGAAGGCTCTCTCCCTCGCAGTCCTCCGGCGTCTTTGCGCCGCAGAGGTCGCAGAGCGTCGGGAAAAGGTCAATCAGCCCGACCGGCGCCCCGGAAATCGCCGGAGCCGCACCCGGAACGCGCATAAGCAGCGGGACGCGGCAGGAGCTGTCGTAGAAAAGCGTCTTCTGCCAGGCTCCGAATTTGCCCATCATTTCGCCATGGTCCGAAGCGTAGACGACCACCGTGTTTTCGGCAAACCCGAAATAATCCAGCACGTCGAGGATTCGGCCGATCGCGCCGTCGACCCACTCGACGCAGCCGTAATAGGCCGCGAGGGCGCGGCGGTGGATTTCGGGATCCTTTCCGTAATGCTCGTAGGCGCCGTTGGCCTGGATCGAGTGCCGGATAAACGGCACCGCGTTATCCCAGAACCCCTCGGGAATTTTGTAGGGGGTTATTTTCCCCTCGTATTTTTCATAGAGAGCCTTCGGCGGCGTCATCGGGAAGTGGGGCTTGTCGAAATTCACGCTGAGGAAAAACGGGGTGTCCGCGCGCAGGTCGGCGTGGACCTGAAGCCATTTCGCTGCCTCCGCGACGCAGATCTCCG
Organism: Bacillota bacterium; assembly: GCA_033813635.1. GTDB lineage: Bacteria > Bacillota > Clostridia > Oscillospirales > QAMX01 > JAPXRI01. The sequence goes on along the minus strand of JAPXRI010000004.1, from coordinate 86,884 downwards.
TCTGGCTCATCGCCAGCGGGAACTCAAGCGGACCGGACGCCCCGAGCACATCCCCCAGACCGGACTCGCCCCCGTTCACCTCCCGGCTCGGGTTGGGCTGGTGTGCCTGGCCGAAAAGGTCGCCGTAGGGGCGCTGGGAATACCCCTGGAACTGCTCGCCGTTGAAGTGTGCCTTGCCGATCAGGCAGGTAGCATACCCCGCTCTCGTCAGCATGCGCGGCAGCGTCTCCTGTCCGGCCTCGAAAAAGTGTCTGTTGTCGTATACCCCGATGGATTTGCTGTATTTTCCGGTGAGCATCGAATACCTGCTTGGCACGCAGAGGGGGTTTTGACAGTAACATGCGTCGAAACGCACGCTCTCCGACGCAAGCCGGTCCAGCGCCGGCGTGTCGATAATTCGGTCTCCCTCGTACCCGGTGATTTTCGGGTTGTGCTGATCGCTCAGAAAAAAGAGCACGTTAGGCCTCTTCATATAATCATTCTCCCCGCGACGCAATACAGCCAAGGGTGATATCCACGAGCTTCGACACGCTTATCCTCCCCGCAGATAGGATCGAGGTATCAAGCGTCCCGTTAATCGGCGTCGTCCACTCCGGACCGACGGCGGACGCGCCGAGCATCATGCCGAGCACCGAGCCGACGGTCGCCCCGTTGCAGTCGGTGTCGAATCCGGTTTCAACGGCCATACAGATCGATCTGCCGTAGTCCCCGCCGCCGTAGAGCAGGGCCGCCGCCACGATCATAGCGTTTGAATTCGTGTGGCACCAGTGGTGCGGAACGGCTTCGTCGTACTTTCCGTGGATATGGGAAAAGACCTCGTCCTTTGTTTTTCCGCCCTCGTAGAGCCCTAAAATCTCATTTACATCGCGGGCAAGCCTCGAGCGCTCAGGAATCTCCGCGAGCCCGGCACGGATAACCGTCGCTATATCACCGCAGACGGCCGCGGCAGCGAGCATCGCGGAGACAAACATCTCGCCGTATATGCCGTTTTTTACATGGGAGATCGAGGCGTCCCGCCAGGCCATTTCGGCCGCGGTCTCAGTATCGCCCGGGTTGATATAGCCGAAGTAGTCCCCCCTGATCTGGGCGCCGATCCATTCGCGAAACGGGTTTTTATACTCGGCGGATTTCGGCGGCCGTATCCCCAGCAGGAAGTTTTTATACGCGACGCGTTCGGCGGTGCAGTAGGCGGTTTTCGGCTGGCAGGAGAGCCATACGTCCGCCACGTCGCCCGGCGTGAAGTTTCGCCCGTGTCTTCCGACGATTTCGAGCGCCGCCATCACCGTGTAGTTTGTGTCGTCGTCCACCGGCGCGCAGCCGTTAAGATCACAGACCCAGCCGCTCCCGCCGTAAGCGTTGCCTTTTTTCATATAGCCGGACAGCGGGTACGCGTCCGTCTTTAAAAGGTGTTCCTTTATTTTTGACGAATGCCAGCCCTCAACCGGCTTGCCGAGCAGGCAGCCGCAGATCCGTCCGAGCCACGCGCCCGTGATCTTGTCACGCAGATCCGCTTTTGCAGGTTTGGGAAGCGCTATCCTGCGGGACGGGCGCGCGCGCCTGATCCCCTCAAGGTCGGAGGGCTCTTCATAGGGGTAACCTGGAATATCGGCCGCGTTTTTCATCGCCTCGTAAACGGCGTCCGCCAGCGCCTCGCGGGTCTCGCCCCTCGGCAGCGTACAGATGTCGTCCACAAGCGACTTATAGGCGGCGACATCCTTCCCCTCCTCTACCGACTGCATATAATCAGTTTTTAGATTTTCCGAATACAGTTCCCAGGGCTCCACCGATGCGTAATCGACGGGAACACTTTTATCCATATATATGTGCCTCCTTCTTTTCAATACGGATTATAGCATGCCGGTCGGGGATGCGCAAGCGGAACGGCCGGCGATATGCGCCGGTTTCGCACGCCGATATTGACATTGTGCTCCCGAGGTGGTATTATAAACCGAGTTCAACGCGTTAAAACATTAAAGTATCAATAGGGGGTTAACTATGAAAAAAACACTGGCTATCCTGCTCGCCGCGCTGATTCTCGGGTTAACGCTTACGGCGTGTTCCGGGAAAAACGAAGCTTCCGGCTGGGAATACGTGAAGGACAAGGGCGTTCTGGTGGTCGGGCTCGACGACACCTTCGCCCCGATGGGCTTCCGCGACGACGCCGGGAATCTCCAGGGCTTCGATATCGATCTCGCCAACGCGGTCGGCGAGGTTCTGGGCATTGAGATCGAATTCCAGCCGATAGACTGGACCGCGAAGGAGACCGAGCTCTCGTCAAAGCGCATTGACTGCATCTGGAACGGCATGTCCGTCACGCCTTCCAGGCAAAAGGAGATGTCGCTGACAAAAAAATACCTGAAAAATCAGATTATCATCATGTCGCTCGACAATGACGTCAACGTCGAGTCGGTGGAAGACCTCGCCAAGCTGAAGGTCGGCACGCAGTCCGACAGCTCCGCGCTGGAGCGGATGCAGCAGAACAGCGCGTACGACAGCTTCAAGGACAACATCACCGAATACGGCACCTACGACGAGGCGCTTCTTGACATGCAGGCCGGAAGAATCGACTGCATCGTTGTGGACAGAACGCTCGCCTATTATAAGAACACAAAACTCGACGACGCCAGCAAAATGCATGAAAGCGCCTTCAACTTCGGGGACGACTACTATGCGATAGGCTGCCGCCTCGGCGAAACGGACCTCACGGATAAAATCAACGACGCGGTTAAAACCCTTATCGACAACGGCAAGGCCGCCGAGATAAGCCAGAAATGGTTCGGTGAAAACATCGTCGTGCTGGAAGGGTACTAAGCAAATTTAAATGCATATACATGCATTTATAAATTTTTGCTCTTGGAGCGCGGTTTAGCGGTATATTAAGACACTTTTCAGACTGAAAGGAAGGGCATAATATGGGCGAGGGCCTTAAGGAAACACTGCGGTACGCCCTGACGCTGATGCCGTCGCTTCTGCGCGGCCTCGAGCTGACCCTCGGGCTGTATATTCTAACGCTGGTCCTCGCGATTCCGCTGGGACTTCCGTTTGCGCTCGGAAGCATAACGAGGATATGGCCTGTCCGGATTATCTGCAGAACCTACATATGGGTTTTCCGCGGAACCCCGCTCATTTTACAGCTGTTTTTCTTCTATTTCTTTCTGCCCATCGCGTTCAACATCCGTTTGGACAGCTTTACAACGGCCGTGATCACCTATGTTCTGAATTACGCCGCGTACCTTGCGGAGATCTACCGCGCAGGAATACAGAGCATCGATAAGGGACAGTACGAGGCGGCCAAATCCCTGGGCCTCAGCAGGAACCGGACGATGTTCGGGATCATCATACCGCAGACGGTCAGGCGGGTCCTGCCCCCGGTCACAAACGAGATGATCACGCTGATTAAGGACACCGCGCTTGTCTCGGTCATCGGCGTCGGCGAACTGCTGAAGGCCGCCAAGAGCGCGGTTAACCGTGACGTCAACGTCACTGCCTACGTTCTGGCTGCGGGCATCTACCTCGTATTTACGTTTGTTATGACCTTTATCTCCAACAGCCTCGAAAAGCGGTTTTCGAGGCACGAGAGAAAGGAGGAATAGCGTTGAACAGCGAGTATGTGCTGGAAATGCGAAACATAGTCAAGCGCTTCCACGCCTGCACGGCGCTGGGCGGCGTCAGCCTGAACGTCTCCAAGGGTGAAACCGTGGCGATTATCGGGCCCTCCGGCTCCGGGAAAAGCACGCTTTTAAGGTGCGTGAACTGCCTTGAACGCATCACCAGCGGCGAAATCGTCGTCAACGGGCGGACGCTCGCGACAAATGATGAAAACGGGAAGGTCAGATACCCGCCGGAGCGTGAGATAAGGGAAATATGCACCGAGACCGGCATGGTCTTTCAGCATTTTAATCTCTTCCCCCATATGACCTGCATCGAGAACGTCTGTTACGCGCCGATCAACGTCAAGAGGGAACCAAAGGAAAAGGCGCGGGAGCGCGCCCGCGCACTTTTGGAGATGGTCGGCCTCGCCGAGAAGGAAAACACCTATCCGGCCACACTCTCGGGCGGACAGAAGCAGCGGGTGGCGATTGCGAGGGGGCTCGCGATGGACCCTAAAATCATGCTTTTCGACGAGCCCACAAGCGCCCTCGACCCGGAGATCACCGGCGAGGTTCTCGCGGTTATCAAGCGCCTTGCCGAGCGGAAGACCACAATGCTGATTGTGACCCACGAGATGGGCTTCGCAAGAGAGGTCGCCAACAGGGTCGTTTTTATGGACAAGGGCGTCGTCGGCGAGGAAGGACTCCCCGCCGAGATTTTCTCGGCCCCCAAAAGCGGACGGCTTAAAAGCTTTCTCTCCTCGACTCTCAGAATATAATATATGGCAAATGCAAAAACGCGCCCCGTCTTTACGGCGGGACGCGTTTTCGTATCGGCGTTTATTTTGCGAATTGGTTGATGTATTCCGCCTTCAGCTTAGAGTAGACTATCTTCTGGCTGCGGTACAGTCCGTAATTCCCCGAGAGCATGTTCGTAACGCTGCAAACAACGGCAAACGGCAGGATCCCTTCGGCGCCGAACACCTCTATGCTCAGGATAATCGAGGCAATCGGGCAGTTTACGACGCCGCAGAAAAGCGCGACGAAGCCGGCCGCCGCGCCGAAGCACGGGTCAATCCCCAGCAGCGCGGACGCCGTGCAGCCGAAGGTGGCGCCGATAAAAAACGCCGGAATGATTTCGCCGCCTCTGAACCCGACGCCGATCGTTATTGCCGTGAAGAGGATCTTCAGCAGAAAAGCCTCGGGCCTGGCTTCGCCGCCCATCGCGCGGGCAATCATGTCTATCCCCGCGCCGTTGTAATCCGCGGTTCCCAGCAGAAACGCCAGCGCGGCGACCAGTATGCCGCCGGCGGCGATCCCGATATAATCGTTTTTAATATATTTCCGGGAAAGCTGATTTGTCTTATGCAGAGCGACGCAGAATACTACACTGACCACCGCGCACAAAATCGCAAGGGCGACGAGCTTTGCAAACAACAAAACCGAGAGCTCCGGTACCGCCGCGAGCTTGAATCGGACCGGCTTTATTTTGAAAAGCAGCGACAGAGCGTACGCCACCAGCGACGAGAACAGGCATGGGACCAGTCCCGAGTAATAGATAACGCCCACGCTGATAACCTCAAGTGCAAATACCGCCGCAGTGAGCGGCGTGCCGAACAACGCGGAAAACACCGCGCTCATGCCGCACAGGGTAATCAGGTGCATATCCTTATCGTCCAGGCGCAAAAACTTCCCCGTCTGGTACCCGAGACTTCCGCCGAGCTGAAGCGCCGCTCCCTCTCTGCCGGCGGACCCGCCGAAAAGGTGGGTTATTACTGTGCCGATAAAAATCAGAGGTGCAATTAACGCCGGGACCTTTTCGTCACAGCGGACCGACGAGATGATGCGGTCCGTCCCTGTATCGCCCTGCATTTTACAGACTCTGTAGAGCGCGGCGATAACAAGCCCGCCCAGCGGCAGAAACCAGATCAGCCATGGATTTTCCTCGCGAAAAGAGGTCGCCTCGTCGACGCTGATATGAAATATCGAGCCGACAGCCCCGCCCGCAAGCCCTATGACTCCGGATATCGCGGCCCATTTTATAAATATGGCGGGATAACGGCAAGCCGTTTTTAACTTGATCAATTCGTTTTTCATAATCCCTCTGATGCCATTCAACCTTATTATTATAGCAGATTTCAGCCGGTAAATAAAGGGTATACTATCACTTTGGTATCGTTCGACCGAGCGGATCCGTTTGTCGCCAGCATAATTATAATTTATGCGCCGATACTTATATAACTCGCTTGACAAGTTTATTTTCGCATAGTATAATTTTCCCGTAAGAGGAAAGAAGGTAAGGCCTATGAACAGGAGCTTATACAGCTTGATACTGATGGACGACGTTGTGGCTGAGATTGACAAGATCGCCATGCGAAATAACACCAACCGCTCGAACCTTGTCAACCAGATCCTTGCCGACTTTGTCTCGATGATGACGCCGGAAAAGCGGATTGCAAACATTTTCAAGTGCATCGAGGGGATTTTATCCTCCGACAGCGAACTGGTCCCGTTCGTTTCGCCAAACCAGATGACGATGTCGATGAAATCCAGCCTCGAATATAAGTACCGCCCCACGATTAAGTACGAGGTGCAGCTCTACCGCACCCCCGGCGACGAGATCGGAGAGCTCACGGCCGCGTTCCGGACCCAGTCCCGCTCGCTGCTCGAGGCAATCACGCGGTTTTTCCGTATGTGGAAGCGCCTCGAGGATATCTATATCGCGCAGTACTACCCTGAGGCGATCCGCTATGAGCTCTACGACGGGAGATTCGTCAGGAGCATCTCGGTACCTAAAAACCATGATTACACAAACGAGCAGCTCGGCGAGGCGATCTCGGCCTACGTCAGGATGTTCGACAATCTGCTCAAAGGCTATATTAACGGGCGCTATTCGCCGGAAGAACTCGAAAAAATATACCTGTCATACCTCAATCAGGGTATCGGACTGATTTGAAAGAAAAGAGTTGAACCCATATGAATGCCGATAAATTTACTCAGAAATCGCTGGAAGCGATAAAAACGTCGCAGAGCATCGCACTTGAAAACAACAATTTTCAGATCACGCCGGAGCATCTGCTCTACGCGCTTCTGGATCAGGACGGAGGTCTGACCGCCTCTCTGTTTTCAAAAATGGGGGTTGACCCGAACGCCGTACTCTCCGCGCTGGACACGATTATATCGGAAATCCCCGCGGTCACCGGCAGCGGGCGCGAGCCGGACAAAATCTATGTCTCGCCCGAAACCGATAAAATTCTCGCCGGGGCCGAGAAGACCGCGTCGCGGATGAAGGATGAATACGTCTCTGTCGAGCACCTGATGCTCGCGATTTTCGACGCGCCGACGCCGAAGCTCTCCAGGCTTTTCAAGGACTACAACCTGAGCAAAGACGGGTTTTTGAAAGCGCTCGCCACCGTAAAAAATAACCGCGTGACCAGCGACAACCCCGAGGAGACCTACGACGCGCTGAAAAAATACGGTACGGATCTCGTCCAGAGAGCCAAAGAACAAAAGCTTGACCCGGTGATCGGTCGGGATACCGAGATCAGGAACGTCATCCGCATCCTCTCCCGAAAGACGAAGAACAACCCCGTGCTAATCGGCGAACCGGGCGTCGGCAAGACGGCCATAGCCGAGGGCCTCGCCCAGAGAATAATGCGCGGCGACGTGCCCGAAGGCCTGAAAGACAAGACGGTTTTCGCCCTCGACATGGGCTCGCTGATTGCCGGCGCAAAGTTCCGCGGCGAGTTTGAGGAAAGGCTGAAGGCCGTACTAAACGAGATTAAAAAGAGCGAGGGCAGGATCATCCTGTTCATCGACGAGCTCCACAATATCGTCGGTGCGGGCAAGGCCGAGGGCGCGATGGACGCCGGCAACCTTCTAAAGCCGATGCTCGCCCGGGGCGAGCTGCACTGCATCGGTGCGACCACGCTGGACGAATACCGCAAATACATCGAAAAAGACGCCGCGCTTGAGCGGCGCTTCCAGCCCGTGATGGTCGACGAGCCCACCGTCGAGGATACGATCTCGATTCTCCGCGGCCTGAAGGACAGATATGAGATATTCCACGGCGTCACGATACAGGACAGAGCGCTGATTGCTGCGGCGACGCTTTCGCACCGCTACATCGCCGACCGTTTTCTGCCGGATAAGGCCATCGACCTGGTGGACGAAGCCTGCGCCTCGCTGCGCACGGAGATAGACTCAATGCCCTCCGAGCTGGACGATCTGCGGCGGCACATCATGCAGCTTGAGATCGAGGAAATGGCGCTGAAAAAAGAAACTGACGCTTTGTCCAAGGACCGGCTTGAGAAGCTCGAAAAGGAGCTCGCGGAGGACCGCGACAGGTATAACGCGATGAAATCCCGCTGGGAAGTGGAGAAAAAAGCCGTCGAGGACGTCAACAAGCTGAAGGCCGAGATCGAGAAAACCAACGCCGAGATCGAAGACGCTCAGCGCAACTACGAATACGAAAAGGCCTCGCGCCTCCGCTTCTCGGTGCTTCCAGAGCTGAACCGGAAGCTTGACGGGGCGAAGAAGGCTAGCGAGCAGAGAAGCGGCGAGGCTCTTGTCCGCGACAAGGTCACGGAGGAGGAGATTGCCGAAATCGTCGCCCGGTGGACCGGCATACCCGTTTCCAAGCTGATGGCGGGCGAGCGGGAAAAGATTCTTTCGCTGGACACGATACTCCACAAGCGGGTAATCGGCCAGGACGAAGCCGTTAAAAGCGTCACGGACGCAATAATCCGCTCCCGCGCCGGCATATCGGACCCGAACCGGCCGATCGGCTCGTTTATGTTCCTCGGGCCGACGGGCGTCGGCAAGACGGAGCTCGCCAAGGCGCTCGCCGAGGCGCTGTTTGACGACGAGCACAACATGGTCCGCATCGATATGACCGAATACATGGAGAAATTCAGCGTATCCCGTCTGATCGGCGCACCTCCGGGCTACGTGGGCTACGACGAGGGCGGTCAGCTGACCGAGGCCGTGCGCCGAAAGCCCTACTCGGTGGTGCTGTTCGACGAGATAGAAAAGGCCCACACGGACGTTTTCAACATCCTTTTGCAGGTGCTCGATGACGGCCGCATCACCGATTCCCAGGGCAGGACGGTTGATTTCAAAAACACAATCATCATCATGACCTCGAACCTCGGTTCCCAGGCACTGCTCGACGGGATCGGCGCCAACGGAGAGATCGAGCCCGGGGCCCGCGAGACCGTTATGGCGCTTTTGCACCGCACGTTCCGCCCGGAATTTCTTAACCGCCTGGACGAGATCGTGTTCTACAAGCCGCTGACCAAGGAGAACATTGCGAAGATTATCGATCTGCTGACAACCGGGCTCGCCGAACGCCTCGCGGAGAAATCGTTAAAGCTCCGCATAACGGAAGCGGCAAAGGATTTCATAATAGACAACAGCTTCGACCCGGCTTACGGCGCCCGCCCGATGAAGCGCTACCTGCAGTCCAACGTCGAAACGCTGATTGCCCGCGCGATCCTCGGCGGCAGCCTGCGCGAGGGTTCCCTGATCACCGTCGACGCGCGCGACGGAAGACTCTGTGTGGTATAAACCGCTGATTAATATTAAAGAGAGAAAGCGTTTTCTAAGCGCTCTTTCTCTCTTCTCATTTAATTTTAATATCTTTTTGACGGCATCAGCTGCGCCGTTTTTTCTTAAGACATAAAAACAGGCAGACCACAGCCACCGTAACCGCGATCGCAGCACAGATATAGAACACATATGCCGGAGCGATCTTTGCTCCCGGGCTGTGATTTCCCGTATCCGCGGCTGTCGTTTCGGCGGTTGACCCCTCCGGGGCGTCGGGATAGGAATCCGGCCTGAGATCGAAGATATAAAACGGCCCGTGCCCTTGTTTCAGACGCTTCAGCGCGACAAGTGCGTTAAAGGCCTGGAAGGTCGCGCTCTCGTCCGTCCCCCCGCCCTGTGCGTGCGCGAAGCTCCCGTCCTCCAAGCGGTATTTCAGAAGCCCGTCAAGCGGTGTACTGCCGTTTTTTAAAAAACGCCCGTCCTTTTCGCAGTCGATGCCGATAGACGACAGCGCGACAATCACCTGCGCCGAGCTCTCCGGGTTTTCCAGGCCGTAGCTCGAATACCCGCCGCCGGAGAGCTGTCTTTCCGAAAGCAGCGCCAGCGCTCCGTCAAGGGCGTTCCGGGCGTCCCCGTCCGTCTCGTAATAGGGCGCCAGCGCTTCGATAACCATCGCTGTGACGTCTACGTCAGAAATCTCTCCCGCAAGCGCCCAGCCGCCGTCCGGCAGCCTTTGCGAAAGCAGCTCGGACACTATGTCTCCCGCGGCGTATTCCCGGCTCTCGCAGCCGTTATTTATAAGGTGCAGGCCGAATACCCAGCTGATGATACCCTGTTTTCCGGTCGAGTCCGCAAGCGTTGACGGCACGAAAGGGCTGCCCCGGCCGGCCGCAATCAGCGCGAGCGCGTATTTCTGGCGCGTCACGGCGCCCGCAGCAGCGCTGTTTTCAAGGTATGACTCAAGGGATTGCGCGTAAGTCGAAAAGTCATAGCTCTTGCCGGATTGGGCAAGCCCCATCACGAACCACTCGGCGTTGGCCCCCGCGTTCGTCGACAGCGCGCCGTCAATCCACTGCTGAACGGAGGCCGCGTTATTTTTTTTCAGCTGATACGCGAGGATGCCGTCGATCAGGGCTTGGAGCTGTTTTGCGTTATGAACGGAGCCAAAATCTCCCGTTCCGCCCCCGGCCAAAACCGGCCCCGCCCCGATTAATAGCAGCACCGCCAGAAAGCAGCAAACCATCCTCGCGAAAAAACTACTTTTCATTTCTCTTCTTGGCTTTTTTCGACGCCCATGCGATGACAGCTGCGAGCGCAACCGCAGCCGCCGCGATTACCGCGTACCAGACGGGGCTTATCCCGGCCGATTCAACCGTCGCAACGCAGACCGGCGGCACAAGGACCATAGAGCTCGAGACCGCGCTGAGGGTAAAGGTGCCGTGGCCGTCTATCCTGACCGCAGCTTTGCCGCTCGCGTCCGTCTTGAAATCGGTCTCCTCGCCGTTCACGGTGATCACCGCGCCCTCCACAGGCGTGACTATCGGATTCCAGCTCTCGTCATACCCGGCGGCCGACAGGGTCAGCGTAAACGTCTGCCCCTCCTCCGCGGAAACCGCGTTCACGTCGAAATAGCTGTAGACATCCGAAAACCCCGCGGTATCGCCAAAGGCGTAGGCGTAGACGAAGTCCCCCTCGACGACCGGATCGTTAAGCGAGGAAGCGGCCTTGTTGTTGACGTAATAGCCGTAGCTGCCGCCGTTCTCCACGCCCCAGAGCTTCGTTATCCCGAGGCCGTATTGGCTCTCGGCCGTGGCGTAGCCCGCGGAAGCGCCGCCCGGGTATTTCGCCTCGTGGGCGGAGTAAATCGCGTCGCTGATTGTAATCGCCCCGTCCTTGTCCGAATCGGCCACGGCAAGCTTATCAAGCGCGAGGACAATACCGTCGCCGTCCGACACCGTAACGTAGACGCTGACGTTTTCCTCCGCCGTAGCGGTCGCGAAGGCTGTGACGGCAAAAGCGCAAAGCGCCAGCGCCAGCGCAATAATCAGTCTAACCGTTTTTTTCATTTGATTTTACCCTCCAATATTATTCCGCAGAGTTTATGCTGCGGCTTTGGTCCCTGTCGCTGTCTGCCGATTTCATGCGGTCATTTTGCTCTCGCAGGGCCGCCGTCCTCCGTCTCTTCGCTCTTATGCGTTTTTCCCGGTTGCGCGCGGCGCGATCGCCGTCCCTTGCCGGTTTAATGCCGGCCGCCTCGAGCGCCCGGGGCCACGGTCCGAGAAAAGCCTTGATCGCCACGACCTCCGATTCGGAAAAATCGGAGCGCTGCGGATACCTGTCCAGCCCGGCCTCCCGGAGCTGCGACTGTTTGGTTTTCAACAACTCTATGCACTCATCCCTGGAATATTTCCCGCACATACCCGCCTCCAAAATAAAAAATGCGTTTTTGCACCTTTGCGGTGAAAAACGCAGCTGCCGATAAAAAAACCTTAAAAAAGCGCAAGTTCGCGCTTCCCTCCGGAATCTTAAAAACGGCTGCACTTTTCATGCCCAAAAGTGTTTCGGCGGACCAGTCCGCCATGGCCAACGCGCACGGCAAGTATTCCGACTTATGAAGGATAACCCTCAATTACGGTAATGGCGATTGCGCCGGAATTTCACCGAACTTCCCTCTGATCCGGGCCATGCCCGGAACCGTGCCGCAAAATATTAACCTATGGATCAAAGTTATTGTAGCATGTAAAGAAAATTTGTCAATCACTATTCAAAAAAAATTCCGGGCGGGCGCAACACGGTCACGCCCGCCCGACCGAACCTGTCAGCCATTTTTGCTGCGACTTTGTCCAGCGGGAATAGATATATTGCGCCGTTTGAATTTTCGGCACCATCTTCCCCAGAATCGACAGGCTGCGGTTGACTGTTCCCGGTACGTAAGTTTTTTTACCGCGGAGCACGCGGGATATCGTGTTGTGTGCGACCTCGTTCAGCCCGTTCGTCGTCATATTCCCCCAAAAGCCCTGGGCCTCGATCGCTTTGACGCATTCCGCTGTCGTCATCATGCCGCCCGGACAGAGCGCAAGTACGTTGACGTTCTCGTTTTTCAGTTCCTGTCCGAGCGCAATGGAAAAATCGTACAGAAAGCGTTTCGAAGCCGCATAAGTCGCCTTGAGCGGCATCGGGTACATCGAGGCGAGCGACGACACAAACACGATGTAAAACCGCCCGGACCGCCGCCGAAACGACAGCGCCGCATGTGTGATTCTGAGCGTCGCCTCGATATTCACGCGGAGGATCGCTGAAATTTCATCAAAGCTTCGCGTATAGAATCCGCCCTCGTTGTCGATGCCGGCGACGTTTAGAAGCATGTCGAACCTGACCCCGCTCCTCTCCGCGTAGTCGAAAAGCGCTTTGGCCTCCCCCTCGTCCGTGATGTCGCAGGGCATCGCCCAAACCTGCACGTCGTATTGGCGAAGGATGCCCGCCTTAAGCTTTTCAAGACCTTCCGCGTTTTTATCGGTGATAAAGATATCGTACCCTCTCTCTGCGCATTCAAGCGCGAAGGCTCTCCCGAGCCCGCCTGACGCGCCGGTAATAAAAACCGTCATATGGATTTCTCCTCTCCGAATTTTATGCCGCAGAGCTGCTCGGACAGCGCCCACAGCCTGTCGGCGTTTTGTTTTGTGACCTCCGCGCTGTATTTCGCCCTCTCGCGCCTGAAATAATAAAGCCCATCCGGCGGCTCCGGGCTTTCGCAGACAAAGGCATAGGTGTCGGCCGGGATATCTGGGGACACGCCGCTTTTCTGCCTGAGCTTCCAGACGAGGCGAACAAGCCCGCCCGTATTTTTTAGCCCGATGTCGGTTCTGACAAGCCCGGGATCGATCCCGTACGCCCTGACCCCCCGTTTTCCAAAGCGCTCGTTTAAACCGTAAGCAAACAGCATGTTCGCAAGTTTAGACTGTTTATACGCCAAAAGCGGGTTGTACCTTTTTTTGAACATCACATCGTTCCATCTCATTTTCATCATTTTATGGGACGCACTCGACGTCATCAGCACCCGGCCGCGCCCCTTTTCAAGGCACGGCATCAGAACCGACGTGATAAGAAAACCGGCAAGGTGGTTTACGGCAAACTGCGTCTCATACCCGTCCTCGGTGATCATATAAAAACTCCTCACGCAGCCCGCGTTGTTGATCAGCGCGGAAAGCTCCCCGTCAAAGTTCCGCTCAAGATAGTTTTTTATTTCGGCGCCGGCACGCAGAACCTCCGAGCGCCTCGACAGATCCGCGGTGAAATAAACGGCGCAAATCCCCGGAAATTTATTTTTCAGCGTTTCCTCCGCCGCGCCACATCTTGCGCCGTCCCTGCCGACGCCGATAATTGAAAAACCGGTTGAGGCGAGCTTCTCACACACCGCAAGGCCTATCCCTGATGTCGCCCCGGTGACAACGGCTGTTTTCAATCTCTGTCCCCTCCTATCTCACAAACCATTTCCACTCGTGCCAGAAGCCGAACGCTCCGGCCGACAGCGCGGCGACGATATAGGCCGCGACAAACGCCGCGGCAAATACCGCGAGTGAAATCAGAGCGATCTTCCGGAAACGGCGCTTGCCCTTCGCGGAAAACTGGGGGTGAGCCGCAAGCGGCGGCAAAACCGCTTTACCCGAAGCGGACGCGACGCAGTTTCTGTGAAAACGCCCGTAGGCCTTCGCAAGCTGCGCCGTAAACGCCCCGCAGTAGACCGTCCCCACGGCTGCCAGGACCGCGAGGGCCGCAAGCGACACCGCGAACACCAGTCCGCACCCGAAGGGCATCTGCGGGATCAACCCGCGGACGTTAAGCCCGAAAAACAGACAGATTCCCACCGCCGCGACCGCGAGCGCGAACGCGCCGAGCACGGCGACCCAAGCCGTCAGCAAAATAAAGAACATCGCGGCGAAAATGTCGGTAAAAGTAAGACCGGTCAGCGTGATTGCCTTTCTTCCACCGCCGATTTTCAGCTTTTGCCCCGGTGTGAACTGCTCCGCAAGCTCCTCCGGATTCCCTAGCTTCGCTGCCGTCTCCTCCTCCGAATAGCCGTCAGCAAGCTTCATCGTGAAATGCGCCTCGTATTCGGCCGCTATCTCCTCCGCATCCCCGACACGGTTGTCTCGCAGCCGCTTTAAAAGCCTCTCCATAAACTCATTTTTATTCATTCCCGTTCTCCTCCAATATCTTTTTAACCGAATCGATGAATCCAAGCCATTCCGCCTTCTCCGAAGCATACCGCTCTCTGCCGAGTTTCGTCAGCCTGTAATACTTTCTCGGCGGCCCGCCGCTCTCGTCGGACAGGTAGGTGGTCACCATCCCATCCTCCTTAAGTTTCCGAAGGATCGGGTAAATTGTCCCGTCGGAAATATCGATGCGCTTTGAGATATACTCGGAGACATCGTAGCCGTAACGGTCTCCGCCGGATAAAAGCGACAGCACGCAGAGCTCCAGCACGCCTTTTTTATACTGGACATTCAATATCATCACCCCGCCTATATTTGTTTATGTTCACTAGTGTTCATTATACAGTAGTGAACATGATTTGTCAACAGTTCTTTATAAAATTTTCAAGCATGTATTTGCTTGAATAGAAGAGTTATTCTGATATAATAACAATAAAGGCATAAGGAATTTTTACCTTTCGGTTGTATAATGAGTGTGGGCGGAATCCGCTTGCGAAAACAGGAGACAGCATATGGACAGCGGCGCGGACTGCTACCGCCGTTATCTCGACGGCGACAACGATGCGTTTGACGAAATACTCGATCTGTACCGTGAAAGATTGATATATTTCATCAACCGCCTCGTTGACGACCTGCCGGCGGCGGAAGACCTGGCGATCGACACTTTTATGGAGCTGATCGTCCATAAGCACAGATATAATTTCAAAACCCCGCTGAAAACCTATCTGTTTACGATAGGTCGGAACCGTGCGCTCAATTTTCTGAAGCACAGGTCGAAACTGCGCATCGTCGCTCTCGACGACGCGGAAAACGAGGCCGCGGACTGCGCCGATCTCGAGGAAAGAGTGCTTTCAGACGAGAGAAAGCGCGCCGTCAACACCGCGCTTGAAAAGCTGCCCGAGGACATGCGGACGGTCGTCCACCTGATATATTTCGAGGACCTGACCTACGACGACGCGGCCCGAATCATGAACAAGAGCCGAAAGCAAGTGGATAATCTTTTATACCGGGCCAAAAACGCGCTGCGCGCCGCAGTCGGAAAGGAGGCCGGCCTGCTATGAGAAGCAAAAGCGAGTTCAAAGCCGAGATATTCAGGCGCTGCGAGGCATATAAAATGCAAAAACTTAAAAAGCGCAGACTTCTCTCCTTTAGCGCCCCCGCCGCCGCGTGTCTGATTTTGATTCTCGTCCTCGGTTCGTCCGGGCTGTTCCCGTTGCCGGAAAAAAAGACGGTCAAGAACAGCGATATGGTGCCCGAGAGTCAAACGCAGCCGATAACCGAAATGGCTGCTTCTTCCGCCGCGGTATCCGTCGAGGTAAAATCCGGCGAGTCCGTTTCCCTCTATACGAATGCAGAAAAGGTCGGCAGGATTCTCTCGTACCTAGACAATCTGACTCTTTCCGCCGTCACGCAGAATACCGAAAGCCAAAACGAGAGCCCGCCCCCGCTGGTCTTCACCGTTGCCTATTCGGACGGCGAAAGCAAGACCTTTACGCTTTTCAACGGCGTCTATCTGAGTGCGGACGACGGCGTCAGGGAAATAAGCCCGGCTGCCGCCGAAGGCCTGAGGGGGCTTATCTTCAGTCTGACCCCCGATCATTGACATTAAGGAGGATGAAACCATGTCAAAACGCAAACAACTGATAGCCGCGATTTTATGCGTGGCGCTTGCCTGTACGCTGCTTGCCGGTCTCTCCGGCTGCGCGACAAAGGTCTACGCGGCCGATCTGACCGACGGCATTGCCGCGAATACCGTGGCCGGAAAGGCCGCGGATGAGGATTTTATTCAAAACTCGGCAAATTTCGCGGCGGAGCTTTTTAAAAAGTCGGTTTCCAACGGAGAAAACAGCCTTGTCTCGCCCCTCAGCGTAATGCTCGCCCTGGCGATGACCGCCAACGGCGCCGATACGCAGACCAGAGTCGAAATGGAGACGGTGCTCGGCGGAGAAATACCGCTGGAAGATCTGAACGAATACCTCTATTCGTACGTTAAAAAGCTTCCCTCAGGCGGCAAATACAAGCTCGGGATAGCCAACTCCATTTGGTTCCGGGACGACGAAGACCGACTCACCGTCGAAAAGGACTTCCTGCAGAAAAACGCGGATTACTACGGCGCCTCCGCCTATAAAGCCGCGTTTGACGACAAAACGCTCGCCGACATCAACGGCTGGGTCAAGGATAAGACCGACGGCATGATCGATAAGATTCTCGATCAGATCGACGTGGACACGGAGATGTACCTGATCAACGCGCTTGTATTCGACGCGGAGTGGGACACTGTCTATAAAAAGAACGACATATATACGGGAAGCTTCACGTCTTACAGCGGCGCAAAAAGAGACGTCCCGATGATGTCCTCCGAGGAGACAAAATACGTAAACGACGGCAGGGCAACCGGGTTTATCAAGGACTATAAGGACGGTAAATACAGCTTCCTCGCCCTTTTGCCAAACGAGGACGTCCCGATAGACGGTTATATCGAGTCCTTGACCGGCGAAGGGCTTCTCAACGCGGTCTCCTCGGCGCAAAACGCGCACGTCTACGCCGAGCTTCCAAAGTTTTCGTACGATTATACCGTTAAGCTGAACGACGCACTCAGGGCGCTCGGCATGCCGACCGCCTTCGACGGCGGGGCTGCCGACTTCTCAAGGCTCGGCCGTTCCGCCTACGGGAATCTCTATATCGGCGAAGTGCTCCACAAAACCTTTATATCCGTCGACGAACTCGGTACAAAAGCCGGCGCGGTGACAAAGGTCGAAATAAAGGCGGAGTCTGCGATTCAGGGCTACTATGTAAAGCTCAACCGCCCCTTTGTCTACGCAATCATCGACAACACAACGAACCTGCCGCTCTTTCTAGGCGCGGTGATGGACATCGGCTGATTTGCGCTTAACTAAAAAATCCGGAGCTCGATTTTAAGCTCCGGATTTTTTACTTAAGCCCCTCTAGAAGCCGTCGATTATTTTCCCGGCCTCCTTTTCCGTGAAGCTTGCGCGTAAACCAGGACGCAACCCTGCGCCCGCTCACTTCTATAAACTCCATAAACACCTCAGACACCGGAAAAACGGGGGTTTCATATTATATAATAACCCTTTCGGTTAGGAGGTGTAAAATGGATTTTTCAAAACGCGCGGATGAAATCTTAACGAATACGTTTAGAAAGCTGTGGGAACAGCATGTGATGTGGACAAGATCGTTTATAATCAGCACTGCGGCGAATCTCGGTGATTTATCGCTGGTTACGCAGAGGCTGCTCCGCAATCCGGGCGACTTCGCGAAGGAATTTCAAAAATATTACGGGGCTAAAAACGCGGCGAGGTTTAAGGAGCTGCTGACGGAGCATCTTACTATAGCGGCGCAGCTGGTCAATCAGGCAAAAGCCGGCGATACGGCCGCCGTCGCGGTCACCAGAAGAAACTGGTACAGAAACGCGGACGAAATCGCCGATTTCCTCTCAAGCATCAACAGATATTGGGATAAAAACAAATGGCAGGCCATGCTCTACAGCCATTTAAGCATGACAGAGGAAGAGACAGTTTCAAGGTTAAGAAATCAGTTCGCGTCCGATATCGCGTTATACGATAAAATAGAGGCGCAAGCGCTCGAAATGGCGGATTATATGGCCCAAGGGACCGCAAAGTACAGTCAATCCTGAGCTATAAACAGAAAAATAAGCAAGCTTCCGGGCTTGCTTTTTATTTTTTGCATGGTATAATTTTATCAGTAATAATTAAAGAAAAAGAAGATTTAAGACTCCTGTCTTTCGTATTTATGATACGTTATATTATATATAAAAAGAAAAACCAGCCGAAAACACTCTCCGCTTTAGGAAATAGAAGGGATTGGTGAAATGAGCAAAATCATCGAAGTGACGGACCTGAAAAAGTCGTACGGGAACATACGAGCTGTCGACGGTATCAGCTTTTACGTTGAGTCGGGCAAACTGTTCGCATTTCTCGGTCCCAACGGTGCCGGAAAGTCGACGACGATCGATATCATCTGCACGCTGCTGAAGCCCGACTCTGGCAGCGTTACAATCGATGGAAACATCCTCGGCAAAAACGACGGGTCGATACGCTCCATCATAGGTGCGGTGTTTCAGGACAATCTGCTCGACCCGCTGCTGACCGTTCGGGAAAACCTGAAAATCCGCGGCGGATTTTACGGTTTGAAGCGGAGCGATCTCGACAAGGCGATAGAAAAAGCGGCCGGGGCCACCGGCATAACCGAGTTTATCGACAGGCCCTACGGAAAGCTTTCCGGCGGTCAGCGCAGGCGGGCGGATATCGCCCGTGCTCTCGTCAACACACCGAAAATCCTGTTTCTCGACGAACCGACCACCGGGCTCGACCCGCAGACGCGCAAAAGCGTTTGGGAAACGGTCAAAATGCTCCAGCGCGAGTCCGGGGTAACGGTGTTTCTGACGACTCACTACATGGAGGAGGCCGCACAGGCCGACTACGTCATCGTTATTGATAACGGAAAAATCGCCGCCAAAGGCACGCCGGACGAACTGAAGGAGCGCTACGCCACCGACCTATTGAGGCTCTCTCCGGCGGACGGGAGCCGCCTTTGCGAGCTTTTACGACAAAACAACATCGATTATACCGAAACTTCCGGAACGCTGACCGTTAAAATATCCAGGACAAAGGACGCCCTTCCGATTCTTGACATTGTCAGGGACGAAATCAAGGGCTTCGAGGTGATCAACGGGACGATGGACGACGCGTTCATCGGCATAACCGGAAAGGAGATCCGCCAATGAGCGCCTTCGCTTCAAGGAACATCAAGATTTTTTTCAGGGACAAGAGCACGGTGTTTTTCTCGCTGCTCGCCGTTTTTATCATCATCGGTCTCTACGCGCTGTTTCTCGGAGACGTATGGACCAACAGTTTAAGCGAGCTTACCGGCGTGCGCTTTATCATGGACAGCTGGATAACCGCCGGACTGCTGGCCGTCATGTCGGTGACGACCACGATGGGCGCCTTCGGTGTCATGGTCGACGATAAGGTCAAAAAGCTAACGAAGGACTTCTATTCCGCGCCCGTCAGCAGGAGCGCGATCGCGGGCGGTTATATCCTGAGCGCATATCTGGTCGGTATAATTATGAGCCTTGTGACCCTGGCGCTGTGCGAGATCTACATTGTTCTAAACGGAGGCGAGCTTCTCGGCCTCGCCGCACTGCTTGAAACCCTCGGACTGATTGTGCTGTCAACCTTCGCCGGCACGTCGCTGGTCTTGTTCATCGTCTCGTTTTTCAAAAGCCAGAACGCGTACGCCGCCGCAAGCACGGTCATCGGCACGGTCATCGGTTTTCTGACCGGAATATACATCCCCATCGGTTCTCTGCCATCCGCCGTGCAGTTCGTTGTAAAGCTTTTCCCGATATCCCACTCCGCGTTGCTGCTGAGAAACGTCGTTATGCGCGCGCCCGTCACGTTGGCGTTTGAAAACGTTCCCGCGGAGTACGCCGAGGATTTCCGCAGCACGATGGGCATGACCTTCACCCTCGGCGGGCATACGGTGTCCACCGCCGCGAGCGTCCTGGTACTTCTCCTCTCCGGCGTTTTATTCTTCTGCCTTGCGCTGATTAATCTGTCCCGGAAAAACAAATGATTTTACGCTTTAAGAGCCCGCTCGGTATCAAAGGTTACCGCGGCGGCTCTTTTTGCTTTTTGAGGTATCTCGCCGCCGCAAAGGCGGTTTCGGCGAGATAGAAATACCAGAAAAACTCGTCGTTCTCGGCCCTCCGGGCTTTTACCGATAGATAATCGCCTTTTCGGTAGACGGTCATCTTTTTATGCGAAATTTTGACGACATCGGCCATTCCTTCGCCGTCTCCACTGTCCGGATCCTCAACATATGACCGATAGGCGCCGATAAACGCGTTGAAGGCCTGCTCGTCCGTGTACTTTTCCCCATTCGGCCTGACCAGAGCGTAGTCTATCACGAGCTGCAGCGCCGCCGTCGCGCCGATTGCCACCGCGAGCAGCGCCGCGGCCGTGCGCGCTTTTTTCGCGCGCTCCCGGACTATCTCGGTCGGCCTGTCGTCGTTTAGCAAAATGGCGCTGTTTCGAAGAGCAAGCCTTGACGCCGCAAAAATCGCCGCGTCGGCCGCGAGGGCAAAGCAGAGATATTTCGGCAGCAGGACGAAATACCGGCCGGCCCCTACCGCGCCGTGCAGCGCCACCGGCAGCACGGCAACCGCGGCCGCAACGCAGGCGCAGACGACGCCCATAAAACACCGATAAACGGTCCTGAAAAGCGGAGCCATCGCCGTGTCCGTATCCCTATAGCCTTCCACCCGGAGCGGCTTTTTCACGGCGCAGAATATTATTTCGGCGGCGAGCCCGGCTGACGCGGCAGCCAGGGCGAGATACGCTCCGGCGAGTTCCCCTCCGAAGGCCAGCAGTACTAAAAACGCCGCATAACCCGCCGCCGGCGCAACGCAGGCAGCGGCGGAAAAGCGTCTGAACCGCCGCGCTTGATTTTCAATTTGTATTTTTCCGTTATCTCCCATATCCTCCGCCATATATAATGCTATCGCGCAATTTATAACTCTGCACTGCGTCCCCATTATACCACCGTTTTGCCTTCCGGGTCTACGGTTATTTTACCGGGACTGCCTATACAGCGCCTTGAAAGGCTTTGGAAAATGTATTATAATTTAAACGAAATCGGATCGCAAGGAGGCAAGCTTATGCAGAAAGAAATTCTGGAACGCGGACCGCTTCTCGACTCCGACGGACACCTCGCAGCCCGCGGTTACGCTAAATCGCTGATGCTGGATTACAGCAGAAACGCGATCAAGGCATGCTCTCTCCGGATCAAGGAATGGGATTATTACCTTGTCACCGACGGAAAACGCGGCCTCGCGCTGACGATCGCCGACAACTCCTATATGGGGCTCGCGTCGGTTTCATATCTGGATTTTGAAAAACAGCGCGAAAAAACAGTGAGCAAAATGAGCCTCTTCCCGCTTGGCAAAACCGGCCTTCCGTCCACAAGCGAAAGCGGGGACACGGTGATGACCGGAAAGGATTACTCGCTTTACTTTTCAAACGACGGCTTTGTCCGAGTTTTAAGGTGCAGGCTTGTCAATTTTGACGGCGGAAAAACCCTTTGCGCGGAGATTGTCTTAAAAAATCAGTCCCACGACTCGATGGTCATCGCTACGCCGTTTAAGAACTCTCCAAAGGAGTTCTACTACAACCAGAAGATCGTATGCATGGAGGCCAGCGGAACGGTCAAAATCGGGGACAGCGAATATGTCTTCAATAAAAAAGACGCCTTCGGCCTTCTTGACTGGGGCCGGGGCGTCTGGCCCTACAGCAGCACCTGGTACTGGAGCAGCGCTTCGGGCCTTGTAAACGGGGAGCTGTTCGGCTTCAGCCTGGGGTACGGCTTCGGCGACACCTCGGCGGCGACAGAGAACATGCTTTTTTATCAGGGCAGAGCGCATAAATTGGGCGACGTCTTTTTCGGTATACCGAAGAAAAACGGGAAAGACGATTTTATGTCCCGCTGGAAATTCACCAGCGGCGACGGGCGCTTTACCGCGGATTTCACCCCGCTGCTTGACCGGGCCTCAAACACCGACTTCATTATTCTGAAAAGCGACCAGCACCAGGTCTTCGGCCGCTTCGACGGCACAGCCGTTCTGGACGACGGGACGGAAATCAAGCTTAAAAACTTTTTCGGCTTTGCCGAAAAGGTCATTAACAGATGGTAATAAAATTACCGGGAGGATACTATATAAATGATTCTTGTCACAGGCGGAGCGGGGTATATCGGCAGCCACTGCGTGAAAGCGCTCGCCGATAACGGATATAAGGTTGCGGTTGTCGACAATTTGCAGACAGGGCACGAAGCCGCGATCGACAATCGTGCTGTATTTTTCAAAGGCGACATCAGGGACAAGGTCTTTCTCGACGGCGTTTTCTCCGGAAGCAAAATCGACGCCGTAATCCACTTCGCCGCGAACTCCCTCGTCGGAGCCAGCATGGAGGACCCGCTTCTATATTACAACAACAACGTCCACGGCACAGAGGTTCTGCTCACCGCGATGAAGGACGCAGGCGTTCTGAAAATCGTCTTCTCCTCGTCCGCTGCGGTATTCGGCGAAGCGTCGGAGGACTTTCTGGCCGAAAATGATAGGACCGAACCCACGAACACATACGGCGAGACAAAGCTCGCGATGGAAAAAATGATGAAGTGGTGCGACTCGGCCTACGGCCTTAAGTACGTCGCTCTCCGCTATTTCAACGTCGCGGGCGCCTCTCCCTCCGGCTGCATCGGTGAGGACCACAGCCCGGAGACCCACCTTATTCCAATCATCCTCCAGGTACCCCTGGGAAAGCGGGAATTCCTGTCCGTATACGGGGACGATTACCCCACGGCGGACGGCGCCTGCATAAGGGACTATATCCACGTGTCCGACCTCGCAAAGGCTCATATTCTGGCGCTTGAGCGCCTGCTGGACGGGGGCGAAAGCGATATCTTCAACCTTGGCAGCGGCAGGGGCTTTTCCGTTTTCGAGATGCTGAGCGCGGCCAGAAAGGTTACGGGCCACCCGATCCCGGCAAAGGTCGTCGCCCGCCGCCCGGGAGACCCGGCTAGGCTCGTGGCCTCGTATGAGAAAGCCGAAAAGATTCTCGGCTGGCGGCCGGAAATCGCCTCGATTGAGGATATGATCGCGGACGCCTGGCGCTGGCACAAAGCTCACCCGAACGGATACGAGGTGAGATAGATGGAAAAGCCCAATTGCTCGCCGGACCTCCAGATCTCCCGGCTTATCCGCTACGCGCTTCAGAACAACCTGATCGAAAAAGAGGATGTCACGTACGCCGTAAACAGGCTTTTGTCGGTTTTGAATTTAAGCGAACATACACCCGTTGAGACGCCCGACGAAAATCTCTCTTCCCCCCAGCCGATTCTTGACAAACTGCTGGAGTACGCGCGCGAGGCCGGCGTGCTGGAAAGCGACACCACCGTTTACCGCGACATGCTCGATACCGAGCTGATGGCCGCGCTGACCCCGCGTCCCTCCGAGGTGGTTAAAACCTTCCGGGAAAAATATACCCGCTCGCCCAGGGAAGCGACCGACTGGTATTACGCCTTTTCGAACGCCACGAACTATATCCGGCGCGACCGCATCGCGAAGGACGTCAAATGGACTTACAAGTCCGAATACGGCGACATCGTCATCACGATAAACCTCTCCAAACCCGAAAAAGACCCCGTGGCGATCGCCGCCGCGCGGAATCAGAAGAGCACCTCGTACCCGAAATGCGCGCTCTGCGCCGAGAACGAGGGTTTCAAGGGCACGCTCCTGAGCGCCGCCCGCGGGAACCACCGCCTGATCCCGATTAAAATAGGCGGAGAGGACTGGTTTTTCCAGTACTCCCCCTATGTATATTACAACGAGCACTGCATCGCTTTAAACGGCAGCCATGTGCCGATGAAGGTGGACGCGGCGACGCTCCGCAGGCTGTTTGATTTTCTCGATATATTTCCTCATTACTTCATCGGCTCCAACGCCGGCCTGCCGATTGTCGGCGGCTCCATCCTCTCTCACGACCATTTCCAGGGCGGCCGCTATACGTTCCCGATGGAGAAAGCACCGGTGGAACGGGAGTTTACGGTCCGCGGCTACGAGGACATCCGCTGCGGGACCGTCGCCTGGCCACTCTCCGTGATCCGCCTGAACGGCGCCGACAGGGAAAAGCTCCTCTCCCTCGCCGGATATATCCTTAAAAAGTGGCAGAATTACTCCGACGAGTCCGTCTCCGTTTTCGCCTATACCGGCAACACGCCGCACAACGCAATCACGCCGATCGCCCGGATGCGCGGCGGGAATTACGAGCTTGACCTGACATTGCGGAACAATCTGACCACCCCGGACAGGCCCTACGGCCTTTTCCACCCCAGCGAGGACAAGCACCATATAAAAAAGGAAAACATCGGCTTGATCGAGGTGATGGGGCTCGCCGTGCTCCCCTCCCGTCTTAAGACCTCGCTTGCCAAAATAAAAAGATACCTGCTGACCGACAGAGACGGCTTTTTTAAGGATGAGACGCTCGCCGTCCACACGGTCTGGTACCGTTCCCTGCTCGCCCGCGGGGATATCAATGAGACGACCGTCGAAGATATACTCCGAGACGAGGTAGGCGCAATCTTTGTCGGCTGTCTGGAAGACGCCGGCGTGTTTAAGCGCACACCCGACGGCCGCGCCGCCTTCGAGCGCTTCACGTCCAGCCTATGAGCGGCGAATAAAAGGAGGATAGAATGGCCTTCAATTCCAATCCGTTTACCGGCAATAAGTGGTTTAAAGGAAATCTCCATGTCCATACGACGAATTCAGACGGGACGCTTTCCCCGGCCAGGGTCAAGGATATTTACAGACGCGCGGGCTACGATTTTCTGTCGTTTGCCGACCACGACCTGTACGACTGTGCGCCGGAGCTCTCTGACGGCGAGCTTCTGATCATACCCGGCGGGGAATTCGGCGCAAACGCCGCAAAGGAGGATCTCACCCCTCTCCGCCCCGAGAACAAGTGGCATTTCGTGCTGAACGGCCTCGACCCCGAGAGCCCCGGCCGCCTTCCCGCGGGCTTTCGCTTCAGAGACGAAATTACACCCGGCACCTTCGACGAGCGAATTCAGCGAATCTGCGCTCTCGCCCGTTCAACGGACAACCTCGTAACCCTCGCGCACCCGGCGAACTGCAGGCATTTTGAATGCACGCCGGCGAGCAGCCCCTATTTCGACGCGATTGAGATCTACAACAACGCGGCCGAGGCCGGCGAAGGAGCCGGCGTAAGCACCCATCACTGGGATTACCTGTTAAGAAACGGCTTCAAGGTCTTGGGGATCGCCTCGGACGACGCGCACTTCAGAATCCGCGACGGCTGCGGCGGCTGGATCATGGTCTCCGCGGACCGGCTTGACGCCGCCTCGATTATGTCCGCCGTTAAAAACGGCAGCTTCTACTCGACGACGGGCCCACAAATCTTCGCCTTTTCCGAGTCGGACGGCGCGATTCGCATTCGCTGCTCCCCCTGCTATAAAATCAGATTCGTGCAGTACGACCACCGCGGCCGCACCTTCTACTCCCCCGACGGTAAGGACAGCCTGACGGAGGCCGAATTCCGATATGACCCCCGGGCGAAATATGTCCGCGTCGAGTGCGTCCGGCGTGACGGTAAAACCGCCTGGACGAATCCGATTTTCCCCGAATACCCCTATCCGACCGACGATACAGGCCTTACCGAGAGGACTGACCCCGAAAAGGAAAAGCATAACCCTGTTTTCGGCGTTCGGATTAAAACCGACGCAACAGACGGCATGAAAAACCGCTTCCCGCTCAGGAACGGCGGCGGCCGCTACAAGGGAAATCTGCACGCCCACACGACCAACTCGGACGGCAAGCTCTCTCCGGAGGCGATCTGCGACAAATACGCGGAAAACGGCTACGCATTCCTCGCGATTACCGACCACAGGCGCTACACAAACACGGATAAATTCGACTGTCCCGGGTTTATTACCCTCCCGGGCACCGAGCTTGACATCTGGTGCGGAAGCTTTGACAGCGTCAACGCCCCCGCGACAAGGCAGTACACCTACCATCTAAACGGTATCTTGCGGGATTACTCCGGAAAATGCGACCCTCTGCCGGACGGTTTTCTCTGGACCCGTCCCACCTGGGACGAAAGCTGGCTCCAAAGACCCCTTCGCGCGCGGGTCCAGGAGGTAATCGATTTTCTCCATGCACACGGCAACCTGGTGATGATCAACCACCCGAACTGGTCGGTCAATTTTGAGACGGATGTTTACGGCTTTGAAAACGTGTTCGCGATGGAGCTTTACAACAACGTCTGCGAGAAGGGCTGCGGCAACGGCTACTCCCTCCATTATTACGACTACTGCCTGATGAACAATATGCCGCTGTTCGGCACCGCCACGGACGACACCCACGCCGAATCGGCCGCGCTGGGCGGCTGGGTCGTGGTCAGCGCGCCGGAGCTCTCAAGGGAATCGATTACGAACGCGCTGTCGCGCGGTTGCTTTTACGCCTCGAACGGCCCCGAAATCGACGATTTTTACCTCGACGGGGACGGGTATCTAAAGCTCTGCTGCAGTCCCGCGAGAAAAATCATATTCACAGTCCCGGGCTCCGGCGGTTATGTCTTCGAGAGCGGCGACATCCCTCTAACCGGCGCGCGGTATAAGCCCCGCCCCGGCACGCTGGTCAGAGCCACCGTCTGCGGCCCAGACGACACCTACGCCTGGACAAACCCGATACTCTGCGATTAAAACGCAGCTAAAAAAAGATAAGTACCTGTCGAGGATCACCGAGCCTTCGACAGGTGCTTTTTTAATTATCCAGCAGATATTTCAGCATCTTATCCGGATTTTCGAGGAAGCGTCGCGTAATATTGTAATGGCCCGTATCCCGATAATCAACGGATTTAATGCCGCTTTCTGAAAACTCCAGGATTTCCGCATTCGGGAAAGCCATAAGCATCGGGGAATGGGTCGCGATGATGAATTGAGAATCCTTTTTAACAAGATTATCGATCTCGACAATCAGGGTCAGCAGTCTCATCGGAGAAAGCGCCGCCTCCGGCTCGTCCAAAATGTAAACCCCGTTGCCGCTGAAACGATTCTGAACCAGCGTCATAAAGCTCTCTCCGTGGGACTGATGGTGCAGCGATACGCCTCCGTAGCTGTTGATTACCGGCGGCGCGAAGGAGGGCTCTTTATCCATCTCTTCGATGTTCGTCGCCACGTTGTAAAAGCTCTCTGCCCGGAGAAAAAATCCGTCTTTCGCAAATTTGCTTTTTGACAGAGTCAGGTGTTTCCATAAATCGGAGTGATTTTGATTTGTTGAGAAATTGAAATTCTTCGTTCCGCCTTCCGGGTTGAAACCGTAGGCAACCGCAATCGCTTCAATCAGAGTTGATTTTCCTGTTCCGTTCTCACCGACAAAGAAGGTCACGTTTTTTGAAAACGAAAGGGACCTTTTGTCCGCAAGGTGCTTAACTGCGGGGATGTTTGACAGATAGGACCGTTTATCCGGAGGTCTGTCAAGTATCACCGAATCGATATACAGTTCCGGCGGCATTTTATCACCTCGTCAAACACCAATCCGGGCGCAAGCCCGGCGTAAATAAGCATTCTTCAGATCTCCTCCCGGGCTGCCCCGGTCTCTTTAAGGGCTGACGCGCCCTTCGCCGTCAGTGGCTTGATCCATTTTTTTGACAAAAACCGCCTTACGCACAAAACCACCTTGATTCCGTCCTCGCCGAAAAGCATCAGCGCAAACACCCAGACAAACGGCAGCCTGATAACAAAAGCGGTCAGCGCGGTCAGCGGCAGCGCGATGCCCCAAAGGCAGATCATATCGTACTTCATGCCGATTTTCGTGTCCCCGCCCGAGCGGAAAACCCCTACGATCAGGATGTACGGGATGTTTCTGAGCACATACTCAAAGCCGTAAATCAGCAGAATCGACGACGCTGCCGTCCTCGTGTATTCGGAAAGGGTTCCCGTTTCGTTGAATAATCCCACCAGCCCGCCGCGGGTCAGCACCGCAAGCAGCCCGACGGCGAAGGACAGCAGCGGCACGACCACCGAAAACCTCACCGCGGTCCCGTAGCCTTCGTCGATATCCCCCGAACCCACGGCCTTTCCGACCATAACCCCGCACGCCGTGCAGAGACCGATAAAGAACGTGAACGCGAGGGCGTCGATGGTGCGGTATATCGTGATCGCAGCGTAGTTTTCGTATCCGAGCCTTCCGAAGATCACGTTGTATAAAACCGTTCCCAGTCCCCAGAGCGACTCGTTCAGAACCACGGGCGTCGAAATCCTATAAAAGCGTTTCAGCGCGTCCGCGCGAAACGCGAAAATCTCCTTTTTCTCAGCGATGATGATGTTTTTTTCAATATAGGACACGATGAATATGAGCAGCGGGGATACATACGCCGCGACGCAGGTCGCAATAGCCGCTCCGCGCACCCCGAGGCGCGGCATCCCAAGCTTTCCGTAAATCAACCCGTAGTTGAAAATAATGTTGACGATCGTTGATGCAAGGCTTGCGTACATCGGCAGCCTGACCCGCTCCGTCGAGCGCAGCACCGCGGAAAAGGTATTGGAGAGCGCGATCGCCGGGTAGGAGAAGCAGGCTATCTTCAGATAGGCCGCGCCCTCCGCCACGACGGCCGGGTCCCCGTTGAAAACCCGGACGATTTCCCCCGGTATAAAAAAACCGGCCGCGAGGAATACCGCCGAGACAACGGCCATATTGACAAGCAAAATTCCGTAAACCCTGTGTATCCCTTTGACGTCCCTGACGCCCCAGTACTGCGCGATAAAAACCGAGGTCCCGGAGCAGAAGCCGAACATAACAAGACCCATCATCCACGTGAGCTGGCCGGCCATGCCGACCGCTGCGAGGGAGATATCACCGAGACTGCTGATCATGACGGTATCCACGAGCGAAAACGAGCTTAAAAGCAGATTCTGCAGCGCGATGGGCAGTGCGAGCCTCAAGGCGTCGCCCCAGAACACGCGGTCTCCTAAGTATTTGTTAAGCATTGAAAATCATTTCTCCGGCGGCATATTTTTTAGCTTCGTTACGCGCCGGAATAAGAAGCTTTTCCAACGGAATCGTACACCTTTTTTCTTTAAAACGGTACGAGGGAAATCATATCAGAATTTAGCCCGAATTTCAATCCAAACAAGGTTGACAAGCCCTGGCAATGCGGCTATAATGAGTCACAGAACCAACGCAGTCCGCGCCGCCTTGGGCGCGGACCGCGTTTGAATTTGTTCTATGTCAGGCGTTTTCCTTTCTCGCCTTGATTTCCGCGAGCATGCGGCTGTACTCTTTTTCGTCGATTTTCGTTTTCTTCCTCATCACGAAATAGGCGATCGCAATCAGCACCACAGGCAGCACGACGATAAACACCTTAAGCCAGAACGCGGTTGAGGACGGCGCTTCGTTTAGAACATTAGCGATGCCGGCGGTTTTTGCTTCCTCCGTTATTTTGCCCATATTCGCCTGATTTTCATAATCTGTAATCTGATTGGTAATCACCGTCATGCCGATGGCGATATACACAAGCGTCAGGACGACCTGCTCAAGGGCGCTTGACATCTTCGCCATGAACGGGCGGAGGGAAAAGATGATTGCCTCGTCCCTGCTCCCGGTCTTATATTCGTTGTACTCTATCGTGTTCGTAAGGCAGATCGTAACCACCATGTAAAAGAGCGACTGGCCCGCGGATATGATGAACGCCTCGGCGCATAAGATTGCCATGCTCATCGGGAAGAGAATCTCGTTGAAGAAGAAAAGCGCGTAGCCGGCGACTGTCACGCCCAGCGCGATCGCGGCCAGCCTGTTTCGCGACAGCTTCTCGGCAAATTTCGGGTAAAGCGCGTTAATCAAGACGGAAGCAACCGCGTAAAAAGCGACGAACATCGTGACAAGCGAGCCGTTGTACCCCTTTTCGAGGTATATGTAGTTGACTCCGAACGCGGTCAGAAACGAGCTACCCAGGTTGTAGAGCAGCATAATCAGCGTCACCCACATCAGCTGATCGTTTTTAACAATCACCTTGGCCATCTTTTTAAGGCCGATATGCTCTTCCTTTTCCCTTTGCGAAACAGCCCTTTCCCTGACGCATAAGCTCGTCATCAGCTGGCACAGGACGAAGATGGCGGCGATTATCGCCGAGACCGCCGCGTAGCCGGTTATCGAGTTGCCCCCGATCGCCATCTCCCCGTTTGTGAATATCGGGATAAGCCCGGTGGCGACGATAGCCCCGATACCGGCAAACAGGTTTGCAAGGGAGGTGATGCTGTCGCGCTGCCTGGGCTCGCTGGTCAGCGACGGCAGCATCGACCAGTAGCCGATGTCGTTCATCGTAAACGTAATATCCCAAATCAGGTAGAGGAACGTAAACAGCACTACGAATCCCCAGCCCTTGACGCGGTTGGAGAAGAGCACCACGAGTACGGCGGCGTTTGTCACCGCGCCGATTATAATCCACGGTTTGAATTTCCCGAACCGCGAGCGCGTATTTTCGATGATTCCGCCCATCACCGGGTCGTTGATGCCGTCCCACACCCGGCAGATCGCCATAATCACGCCGATCGCCGCGAACTGCGCGGACGTCAGCTCGCGCGTGTACATCACATACAGCAAAAGGAACGAGGCGAACAGCGAATAGGCCATATCGCGCCCGATTCCGCCGAGACTGTAGAACCATTTGTTCTTCCTGAACAGCCGCTCATCCGAGCTAAACGCTTTATCCATACCAACGCCCCTCTATTCACTTTGTAATCATTATATCAAACGAGATACGTAAAAACAATATATTTTGTCAAATATAAAATGTAAAGGAGATTTTTATGAAGTACACCGTTGTTAACGGCACCGAATGGACCTATCCCGACCGTACGGAATACCGCTCCGGGAGCTCCTGCGCCAACCTCCAAAGTGCCCGGAACAGCTACGCATCCTGTCAGATCGTGTTTGCGGGCCTGTCCTCCTTCCCGGAGGTTGCAATCGAAGCGCGCGGTGACATAAGCGCGTTTCCCGCCGAGTACTACGAGCTCGTCCCCGTCTATGTCGAGGGAAATCTCCCGGAGCTTGACGAAAAAAGCCGCAACGCTTACATACCCTCCAGAATCGCCCCGTTTTACATCTACGACTGCGCAAAGCCCCTGGGGAAGACGCTCACCCCGAAGAACGGTGGCGCCGGCCTCTACGTCGCGTTTAGAATCCCGGACAGCGCGGAGCCGGGCGAGTACGCCGGAACGCTCGCGGTCCGGGTCGGAAGCGAACGGCTTGAGATACCGGTAAAGCTCAGGGTTTACGCCGCGCGCGTCCCCGATAAGGAGCACCTGAAAATCATCAACGGTTACAACTCCGGCAAAACCGCCGAATACCACAAGGTAGCCCCGGGCTCCGACGAAAACCGCGCGCTTGACGAAAAATACCTCAGAATGCTTCGCCGTATGCGCCAGAACATGCTCTATGTAGGCGGGGTGAAAAGACTGGATCCTGAGAACGGGCATCTAAGGTTCGATTTCTCCGACCTCGAAAAAAACGTTGAGTTTTATATGTCGCTGGGCTATAAGTATTTTAACATGTCGAGCGTCGGCGGCCGGAAGAGCTGGCACGAGTCGACCATACTTGTCGCCGGCTACCCCGCGATGAGCTACGAGGCCTATCGCTACCTCGCGGACTACCTCCCCGCTCTCCAGAATTTCCTGGACGCGAAGGGCTGGATCGACAACTTCTACATGGGCGTTTCCGACGAACCCAACGATAAAAACGCGACCGAATACCGGGCGCTCTGCGGGCTTGTCCGCAAGTTTGCCCCGCGCATCAGCCTGCTTGACGCGCTCTCCTATGTCCCGGTACACGGTGCGCTCGACGTATGGGTGCCGCTCAACGCCGAGTATGACAAGCACCGCGAGGAATTCGAGAGCTTCCGGGTCGGAAACGACGAGATCTGGCACTACGTCTGCTGCGGTCCGCGGGGCGAGCTTTACATCAACCGCCTGATGGATTATCCTCTGCTCTCTACTCGCTATCTGTTCTGGGGCAATTACAGATACAACCTGGGCGGCTATCTCCACTGGGCCTCCAATTGCTACCAGCCCGGCCAGGATCCGTTCACCCAGAATAACCCTACTCACCGCAACTGCGACGCCACCTGCACGCTCCCCGCGGGCGACACGCACATCATCTACCCCGGCGACGACGGTCCGTGGATGTCGCTGCGCCTCGAGGCGCAGAGGCAGAGCGCGGAGGACTTCGAGCTTCTGCGCCTTATCTCTCTCAAAGACAAAGCGCTCGCCGATAAAATCTGCGAGGAGGGCTTCCGCTCGTTCAACAATGTGGAATATGACCCGGTGCGCTTCGAAAGCATCCGGGCCGACCTGCTCGGCGCCGCCTCACTTTGAGCCGCAAACTTTCGAAAGGGGTTGTTTATATGTACCTGCGCGATGAGTTGGACAAAAGAAATATCCCGAAGTTTGATTTAAGCCGGAGCGAGGCTATCTCGCTGCTTGAAAAACACATCTACGGCATAACTCCCGAAAAGCCGTCGGAGGTGTGCGGAGAAATCCTAAGCACCCAAACCTCAAAATGCTGCGCGGGCAAAGCCGTGTCAGAGGAGATCAAAATAAGCTTTACAACACCAAACGGGGAATTTTCGTTCCCGGCGGCGGTGCTTACCCCGAAGGCCGTACGCAGGCCATGGCTCTTCATCCTGCTGAACTTCCGGCCAGACATACCGGACCAGTACCTGCCCGCAGAGGAGCTGATTGACAACGGCTTCGCCGTCGCGAGGATCTATTACAACGACGTGACCTCCGACGGTCCCGAACAGGACGGCCTCGCCGCGATGTACCCGGAAAACGGCGCATACACCTGGGGCAAGCTCGGCATGTGGGCGTTCGCCGCGAGCAGACTGCTCGACTACCTCCTCACGCTCAACCGGTATGACGGAAAGCATGTGGCCGTCGTCGGTCATTCCCGCCTCGGAAAGACCGCCCTCTGGTGCGGCGCGCAGGACGAGAGATTTTCGCTTGTCTGCTCAAACGACGCCGGCTGTTCGGGCGACGCGATCACACGGGGCAAGAAGGGAGAGCATGTCTCTGATATTTTCCAGCGCTTCCCGTACTGGTTCTGCAAAAACTACGGGCAGTACGCTGGCAGCGAGGATGCCATGCCCTTTGACCAGCATTTTCTGCTCTCGCTCATCGCCCCGAGGCTCCTCTGCATAGCGGCCTCCGAGAACGACACCTGGGCGGATCCCGAGAGCCAGTTCCTGTCCTGCTTTGCGGCCTCGGAGAGCTATCGGAAGCTTGGCCGAAAGGGTCTCGTCACTCCGGACAGATACCCGCTGCCGACCGAACGGCTTTTCGACGGCGATATCGGCTTCCAGCTCCGTCACGGCGACCATTTTCTCAGCCGCACGGACTGGCAGGGCTATATGTCGTTCTGGCAGAGAAAAGGCTGATAACTTAAAAACCGGAGGGCGGCGGCTTAAAGCGCCGTACGCCCTCCGTTTTTAATTTCTAAAGCCAGCTCGCGATTATTGGTATCGTAACGGCGGATAGAAGCGTCGTCATAAAAACGCCGACCGAAGCCGTTTTCTCGTCTCCCCCGTACTCCTTGGACAATATCACGGTGAACACCGCGCCCGGCATGCCGGATATCAAAACCGGTATCCCGGCGATAAGCGGTTCAAGATGAAGCGGCAACAGACAGAGCAGTATCAGTGCCGGCATTGCGAGCAGCCTAATCGCGCAAACAGCGTAGATTTTAAAGTTGCCGACGACCGCTGTCGGCTTCACCGTCGCGAGCACGCACCCGATAACAAGCATCGAGAGGGGGATGGTCACACTCCCGACCGCGTTGAAGCCCTCGTATAAGATTCCCTTGTAGAGAAGCTGATGGAACTTCGTCCCGTCTATCAGAGGGGAGACTACGAACAGCAGCGCGCCGAACAAAACTCCCAGCGTTCCGGGGTTTAGAAACATCTCTTTTTTATTGAACTCGCCGCCAGGCCTGCCCTGTCTCAGCAGGTAAACTCCGAGCGAGTATGCGAAGATATTGAACGGCAGGTTGAAAAACGCGCCGTAAAATATCGCCTCGTCTCCGAGAACCGCCTTCAATACCGGAAAACCCATATAGGCCGCGTTGGAAAAGATTATCAGGAATTGATATACCCCCCGGTCGCTTGCGCCCGTCCGCGTCAGCTTGACGAACAGAATGCTGACGGCAACCGCGATAACATAATAAAACACGCTTATGCCGAGCAAGATCCCGCACTGCATCATTTTTTCCGCTGAATACTGCTGCGCCATAAACGTCGCTATGTACATCGCCGGCATCGTCACCCGTGAAATAAGGGAGGATATTTTATCCGAGCCGACCTTATCGATAAACCCCGCCTTCGTCGCCGCAAAACCTATCACCATTAAAACAAACAGCAGCAGAAGCTGCTTTATCACTTCATCATTCAATTTTCCGTTAACCCCGCTTTGATTTTTTCTACCGTGCTCCTGTAATTCTGATACCCACAGACCCCGTTGATCGCGTCCGTCAGCGCGTTCACGGATAAAAGACTCGGCAGGCCGAGCGCCTCCGTCAGCGCGTTCCTGAGGGCGCGGCTGTTCTTTTTTCCGTATAATCCGTCCTCGTATAAATCGGTTCTTGTAACAAGCCGTTTCTCTTCGGGCCGGGCCGCGGCGTCTTCGACCGTCGCGCCCGCCGCGAGCAGCGCCTTTACGATCGTCTCCGCGTCCATCCCCTCCACGCCGAGCAGGCCGCCCGGGCTTTTTCCGGCCTTTCGCTTCTCCCGGCCCGGGACCGAAGGAATATAGGCGTTTCTGACCCGGCCGTTTTTTATTACGCCTTTAAGCCTGTTTCTTATCAAAAAGCCCGCGCCGTCGGAATCTGTAAGCAAAATAAGGCCCCTAGACTCCGCGTAGGCTTTTAAAAGCTTTTCAAGTTTCCTGTTTTTGAAAATATGAAAGCCTCCGAGCTCCACGACGGTCGTGTCGACGCAGGCCCTGACCGCGTGGGCGTCGTACCGCCCCTCGACGGCCACAACTTCTTTTATTTTGAGTTTTTCCGCCATAATCTCATCCGTTCCGCTCGGGGCCGAGCTCGTAGATCAGCGTTTCCAAAACGATTTTCTCGTTTACTCTACCGCGCAGCATCCGCTGCTCGGCTTCGTTGCAGAGGATAACGTTCCTGCGCAAGTCCGAAAGGCGAAAGCGCCTTGCCTGGCGCATGTCGATATCCGCCGCGTAGGCGCTTCTTATTTTCGCCGCGGCCATGTAGTCGGCCGTTCCTAGCCCGCTCTCCGCCGACAGCTTCGCTGCGTAAAGCCTCCGTATCGCTCTCCCGATCTCCATAACGGCCGATTTCCCGTCCGTCCCCTGCTCCATCAGCCGGTCGAGCAGCGCGACGGCTTCGCCGGAATTCCCGGCCGAGATCGCGTTCGTCATCTTGTAGATGATTGTCTCGGTCAGCGGGTACGCGATTTCTTCGATGTCCTTTTCCGTTATCGCGCCGCCCTCCGCGTAGGCGGCTATTTTTTCAATCTCGGGGAGCGCCGCGTACATCAGTCCGCCGCAGTATTCCGAGAGCCTCTTCGCCTCCCTCTGCCCGCAGGTCTTGCCGAGCGCCGCGAAGCGCCTGATTATCCACCTCAGGTATTCGGCTTCCCCCGGCCTGACAAACTCCACCTTTTGCGCGTACTTTCCGACCGCGTCCTCCATTTTTTTATTTACGCGACCCTCCCCCGGCATCGTGTCGTCATAGACAAAAATCAGGCAGCATGAATCCGGTATCGCCGGGAGCAGCGCTTCCGCGACCGGAAGCATTTTCGCGTCGGGGCAGAGGATGTCGTAATCCCTTACGATGACGAGCTTTCTCTCCGCGGTGAGAGAAAAGCTCGTCACGGCGTCGTAAAACTCCTGCGGCGTGAAAGCCCTGCCCGACAGGGTGTACAGATTGCTCTCGTCGCTTAAAACGATTCGCTTTTTTATCTCGTTTAGATAGTATTCCTTAAGATATGCCTCCTCGCCGCAGAAAAGGTATAGCTTTCCGATATTGTTCTCGGAGATATCTCTTTTCAGCTTTGCCAGCGCTTCCGCGGCGTTTACCCCGTTCTTTTTCGCCAAGCCTATCCCCCTACCTTATTCCCACATGTCCGTTGCGGAAAACAAGCGAAATATCCCCCATAATATCCGTCCGAAGGATCTTCGCCCCGAAGGCCGCCATATTTTGAAGCCCGGCCTCGCTCGGAATCCCGTACGCGTTTTCGCCAATGGATATTATAACATATTTTACCCCGTATTTCTCCAGTATTTCGGACGCCGTTCCATCGTCGGCGCCGTTTTTTCCTGCCGCGACCGCGCATAGCTCCGGAATATCCCGCGTGGCGGCCATGTAGATCTGGGACTCCGCGTCAAACTCGCCCAGTATCAAAACCGCTGCGCCCCGGTATTCCGCCAATACCGCCGCGCAGCCTTTGGCGTCGCCCCCGGAGGGCGGCATATAGACACAGAGGTTGATGCCGCCGAGCTTAAAGACCCGGTCCGAGGTCAGCCTTACCACCTCCGTGCGGTTTTCCCTCGCCTCGCTCTCGAGAGCGAGAGCGAAGTCCCTGTCCCCGCTGTAAAACGGCAGCGCAAGCTTTTTTATCCTGACGCTTCCGAGAAGCTCGTCCGCGCAGCAGGTATTTTCCGTGTGCAAGCTCGTCAGAATCATCAGATCAACGGAGGAGATATTCCGCTGCTTCAGCTCCTCCGAAAGGGCTTCGCCCGCCTCCCCGGGAGCGCGGGAGTCGCAGTCCACCACCGCCGTCTTCCCGCCCAGCGTGATTACAAAGCACTGTCCGTTTCCCACCGACAGCGCCTTTACCTCAAACGTCTCGCGCCCGGCCACGGCATCCGCGCCCAAAGCCGCGGCCAGCGACAGCAAAACTGCGGCCGAGGCCTTCCAGAACGCACGCCGCGGCCGCAGCAGATAGAAAAGCGCCGCGGACACATAGGCGTAAGCCACCCACACCCGCATCGCGGCGCTGCCGGTCCCGAGCACCGCGTACGGGATTTTCGACAGCAGCGTTACGCAGCTCTCCATATATGAAACGAGGAGCCCGGTGACAATAGCCAGCGGATAGCCGAGCCAGAACCAGAGGGCCGAGAGGAGCAGCGCCACAACCGCGAGGACAAACGCCGCTTCCACCGCCCAGAAAATCAAAAGGTTCGATAAAACCGAAACCACCGAAATCCGTTTGAAATAAATAACCGTCAGCGGAATTGTTGCAATCTGTGCGGATACCGTGACACCGGCCATCGAAATCACGGCCCTCCCCGGTTTTTCAAGATATCTGCTTTTGAATTTTATCTTTTCCCGCAGATACGCGTCGAGCTTTTTACCGACAGTCAAAATTCCGATCACCGACGCAAACGAAAACTGCAGCCCGACATCCGCCGCGGCATATGGATTCAACGCGAGCAGAACCAGCAAAGACAGCGCCAACGACGAAAAGCTCTCGCTCTCTCTCCCGATTAAAAAAGCGATCAGAGCGGCGATCTGCATGATCCCAGCTCTGACCACCGACGGCGAGAAACCGCTGACTGCGATAAACGCCAGCACGCCGACGATTGCCGCGGCATAGAGCGGCTTTCTTCTCCGCCCGAACAGCATGATGACCGAGACGATGAACGACAGATTCATCCCGGAAACGGCGAAAACATGGGACACTCCCACGTCGGAGACCTTGGTGAAAAATCCGTCCGTAAAGCCGGACTTATCCCCGAATAACAGCGCCCGCACAAAATAGGATTTCTCACCGAACAGCCTGTCAGTACCCTGATGGGCGAAGCTGCGAATATAGACGTGCAGGTTTGAAAGCCTGACGCCGCCCTTTTCCGCCACCGTGATCTTCCCCTCGACGGTTCCAGTAATTATTATTCCCTTCGAGAGATAATAGAGCCCATCCGATGCCGTCTCCGAAAGCTTGATCTTAGCGCGGAGCTTGTCCCCCGGCGAGAGCTCGCTTTTGTCGTAATAGTAGAGAACGGCGTTCGCAAGGCTCCTCCCGTCATCGTCCAGAATTTTGACTCTGACGCTTTTGCCGTTTCCGGCATCCTGCGGAAAATCGGAGACGGAGGCGTACCGCTCCGCCGCGGCCCCGTCAAGGGCTCCCACCGTCCTCCGCATCGCGTTCTCCCTTGCGCAGAAAACAACCGAGCAGATAAGCGCGCCGAGGGATACCGTAAATACGGCTTTTAAAATCAGAGAAGTTTTTCTGCGGGAGAAAACAACCGCCGCGGCGGCTGAAAAAACGGCGAGCCCCGCCGATATATAAACGGGAATGGCCGTGTTCTGCCTTAACAGGTATACGCAGAAAAGCGCCGCAGCCGCATACCCGGCGACCAGTTCGAGAAATCTTCTCCGCATAGGTATCCCCCGATGATATGTTACGGATTAACAATTATTTTATTATCTTTCGCAGAACCGTTGATAGATTCGCTGATTTATGGTAGAATATTAAGGGCAATGATAAAATATTTTTGTGGGGTGAGGATATGGCGGACAGAATGCGGCTTTTGGAGTTATGTTTAAGAGAAAGCGCGGCGACCTTCGGCTGGAATCTGTCCGGGAATTACCTGTCATGCAATAAAGGGTATCTCTCTTTTTTATTGCTCCCCGCCCTCTCAGACGAGGGTATAGACTTTACGCTGTCTTACAGGTACTCCGCTTTTGACAGAATATACCATTCGCTGACGATGGCCAACATTTATCCCGGCATAACCATTATCGAATCGACCCAGCCCGTCGAGTCCTGGAGTCTGATGGGCGTCTCACAGGCCATGAGAACGCTGACATCCAAGGCCGACCATTTTGCCGCCGGGCTCGCAGAGCGTATCATTAATGTTGACGACAACCTCGATTTTCTGACATATCTGCAAAACAGAGCCATCAGGGAGGGCAAAAAGCCTCCGAGCTTAGCCGTCGACACGATCCTGACCTACCTGTTGACCGGCGACAATACCGGCGCGATAAACGTTGCGAACAACGCGCTTCTATCCGGGGATAAAGGCAACGGGTTCTACGCCAGCGTGCTTGACTATGTCAGGCGGCGCGGTTAGGGGCCTTTTTTCTATACAGTTATACAGTCAGGTGTTCGACCAGCGTCTTTAATCCGATTGCCACAAGTATGACCCCGCCGATAACTGTGGCGTATTTGCTGAACGTTTTTCCCAGAAATCTTCCGAGCATGCCGCCGCAGACCGAAAATACAAAGCACACCGCTCCGATGATCGCCGACGTCAGAAAGATCTCCTTTCCCGTCAGCGCGATGGTGATTCCGATGATCAGCGCGTCAATGCTCGTGGCGACGGCGAGGATTAAAAGCCTCCCCGTGGACAGCTTCGCTTTCGCGCAGCAGCTCTCGGCATCTTCTTTCTTATCCGCGACCCCGTCGTAGATCATCTTCCCTCCGATAAAAGCGAGCATCACGAACGCGATCCAATGGTCGTAGCTCTCGATCAGGTTGCGCACGCCGATTCCGAGATAATACCCGATAATCGGCATGCCGAGCTGGAACAGCCCGAAATAAAGGCCGACTTTAAGCGTGTGGCGAAACCTGAAATCGCTGACCGTAATACCGCATGAAACCGAGACCGCAAACGCATCCATCGAAAGGCTGACCGCTACAGCGAACGCAAATAAAAAATCCATTATATACCGCCAAATCTTTAAGTTAAGTATGATTTTTAAATTATAATACATATGCCGCCGCGCGTCAACAAAAACGCGCGGCGGTATTATTCCGGGTAATTACTTACTCAGTAAAGGTTATTGTTGTCGTTTCTTCTCTGTGTATGCGCCTGCATTCTCGCGCGGCGGCGGGCTTTTTTACGTTTATAGCGCTTTACATATTTGATAATGAACAGCGTCGCGATGAAAATCAGAATCAGTCCGGCTACGATGCCGATGATAATCAACAGAATGATAAAGAACACCTTGATGAATCTCAGGATACCGGACATAAATCCGCTTGAATCATTTTGCCCGTTTGGCATGATCGTGATAATATTCCCGCTCGCGTCCGTCAGAATGTTTCCGCTCGCGTCGGTCGCAATAATCCCGGTCTGGGATGTATCCGTGGGAACCGGGTCGAAGGTCTCCGTCACGACCAGCGGAATGCCCTCTCTCAGCAGGATCTTGTTGTTGTCATCCACCTTGTAGTATATGTTCGCGGTGTAGGTGCCTTCCTTGCCCTTCTGGATCGCCGTCGGAAGGTCCGCTATCGGCTCGATATTCGTCGCGTCGTAGTCATTTCTGAGCAGCATCATAATCGGGCCCTGAAACATGAAATTCGCCTCGCCGACCTTCACGCCGCCCTCGGTAATCGGGACCTTCGTCGTAAGACCTTCCGTCGAGTACTCGTATTCGCTGAATTCGTTGAAGCCGTAATCAAGCAGCGCCTTCGCGTCCTTATACATCGAGGGCTCGTCCTCATCCTTCATAACGACCACGATCAGCTGCCTGTTGTTCACCGTCGCCGTGGTGGCGATCACGTATTTTGAGGCCGTGGTGTACCCGATCATGCCCCCGGTGGAGCCCTCGTAGTAATAATCCGAGTTCCTGCACATCAGGCAGGTGGTTCTGAGATTCCTGTCCTCGCTGAAGGTGTTGGTGGGCTGGACCTCGTACTGGTTCTTGCTGAAAAAGCTCATGAAACCGGGGTTTGCAAGGGCAGCTTTCAGTATCAGCGCAATGTCATAGGGGGATGAAATCTGTCCTTCAGCGGTGAGGCCGTTGGGGTTCACAAAGGTCGTGTTCTTCATCCCCAGCTGCGCCGCTTTAGCGTTCATCAGCGCTACAAAATCGTCGATTGTTCCGCCCTCGGATTCCGCGACCACGTTGGCCGCGTCATTTGCGCTTTCAAGCAGCATCCCGTATAGCAGGTCGGACAGATTGATCAGCTCCCCGCCCGTCAGGCTCATATTCCTGATGCCCGAAGAGAGCGGCGCCAGCGCGGTCGACGTCACGGAGATCTGCTTGTCGACAAACTGACCGTTGGTCGTGTTGTTTTCCACGGCGATCAGCGCCGTCATCAGCTTGACAAGACCGGCCGGGGCCAGCTTTTCGTCCGCCCCGCTCGAAGTCAGCACCTGCCCCGTCGAGGCGTCCATCAGCACATAATACCCCGAGGCAACCTCGGGGTCAGCCGCGCACGGAATGATCAGGTTTATAATAAGCGCAAACGCGAGCAACGTTCCCGTTATGCATTTTTTAACGTTCGTTTTATGTATCATGTCTCGTCCTCCCTGTGTATATGCGTAACCGTACATTAACAATTCGGATAATATACCACCTATATTTTCTAACATAACGCGCTTTTTGTCAAGTCTTATTTGTTTTATTCTAACAATTATTAAAATATACTGTCAAAACCCGGCTGTTTTTCTTGCGTTATCCGCCCTTATTGACACGGGCACGGCGTTGTGCTAATATTACAATCACAGGATAAAATCCACTATCTTTCCGTTTGGAGGCCGAAGGTATGCCCGGTTATCAGAATTTTGAGTTTTCAGTGTTCATTACCACGCAGGACATTATCAGGATCTTTTCGGACGACGGTACAGCGAAACGCGAGCTCGCTTTTTTTACGAAACACACGAAGCTCTCCAAGGTTTATGTAGAGTATTTCCGCGGCGAGGCGACCCCGCTCCCGCTTCTCCTTAAGGCCAGGGATTTTTTCAACGCCAACGGAATTAAAACCGCCGTCGGCATAATGCCGGTTTCGTCCCATTTCGAAGTGACCGGGCGCATGCTCTGCTTTACTAACCCCGAAGTCATCTCAATTTTTCACGACGGGCTCGCCGGCATGGCAAAATACTTTGATGAGATCATGATCGACGATTCGCTTTCTACAGACTGCACCTGCGAGCGCTGCCGCGCGGCGAAGGGCGAGCGCGACTGGCAGGGCTTCCGCACCGAATACATGGCCGATTTCTGCCGGGACCATATCATCGCCCCGGCGAAAGCGATTAACCCCAACGTAAAGATTACGCTGAAATACCCCACATGGCACGAGTCCTTCCAGTGGCTCGGCTATAACACGGAGCGCCAGCCCCGCATGTTCGACGAGATTTACGCGGGCACGGAGACCAGACACACCACTTATTCACTTTTCAGGAACCCGCGCTACACCTCATATTCGCTGATCCGGTACCTTGAAAGCCTCCCTCCGCACAACAACCGCGGCGGTTGGTTTGATTCAATACAGTGCGCCAACGACATCAATATCTTCGCCGACCAGGCGGAGCTTACGCTGATGTCCTCCCCGAAAGAGATTACGCTCTTTTGCTGGGGTATCAACGTGAATAAGCTCTACACCGCCGCTCTCGGTTTCGTCCTTGAGCGGTTCGACAGGTTCTTCCCCCGCCTCGGCAAGCCCGTCGGCATACCGGTATACCTGCCGTACCATTCCCGCGGGGAGGACCATGTGTTCGACTTTCTCGGCATGTGCGGCGTTCCGGCGGACCCCTGCGTAGAGTTCCCCGATGAGGGCCTTGTGATTCTGACCGCCGCGTCCGTATGCGACAAGGATCTCGTCGAAAAAATAAAGAAGCATCTCCAGAACGGCGGAGACGTCTGCATGACCTCGGGCTGTCTTGAAAAACTGCAGGACGCCGGAATATCCGATTGCACGGCGATGCGGGTCACGCCGCGCAGCCAGCTCGCAGACGAATTCGGCGGCTTCGACGTCGGCTGGTCGTCCGATAACGCCTATTACAGGGCCTGCCACCAGATTTCAATGCCCGTGATTGATTGGATAACAAACGAGTGCGAATTTCTGGCGATGCAGCTCCGAGAGTCGATGCCGAATATTCTTCTCGCACGGAGCTTCTACGCGAAAGGAAAAGCGTATGTGCTCAACATTCCGGACAGCTTTTCCGATCTGTACGATATTCCGGCCCCGGTCTTCGCCTATGTCAGAAAGTACCTTTCGAAATACATGCCCGTATGGTTTGAAGGGCAGAATAAGATCGCGATTTTTCCGAGAAGCGAAAACTGCGCCGCGGTCAAATCCTTCCTGGAGCACGGCTCGGTCATTTTGCTCCATGTGAAGAGCGGCGCGCAGACTCTTCGGGATGTGGAGAGCGGGAAAACATACACCGCGCAGTACACCAGCGGCGGCGAAAGCGTGTTCCGCATTCCTCTCGAGCCCAACGTCATGACCGTTTTATCCTGGGAGGACCGTTAATCCGCGCGCGGCGCTTAACGTTCCGGGCGGTAAAACATAATTATGATCGGAGCTGAAGGAATTGAACCGCGTCTGTAAAACGTTCCTGCTCGCGGTAGCCGCCCTTAGCGTCCTTAGTTGCCAATCCTGCGGGCAAAAAAGCAAAACCACAGCCGGAAACGGGAGCAAGATCGCCTTTGCCACCGTTTCCGGCATCGGTATATATCATACCTCCGGCGGCGAAATCACCTACCCCGTAAGCGGTTCGAATATCTACAGGCTGATTTTTTCGCCGGACGGGAATTATCTGTTTTTTAAAAAGAGCAGCGACCTTTTTTGTCTCGATATCGCCTCAGGCAAGGAAAAGCTTGCCGCCCCGAACGCCGACCCCGTATGCTATAAGGATGATCTGATGATCTGCGTTTCGGAATCAAACGGCATAACGGCTTATAACCCGAAGACCGGCGAAAACACGCAGCTCGTTCCGAAGCCCGAAAACGGCTACATCGCGTTGGTTCTGTTCTCGAACGACAGATCGCGCATGCTCTACTCCGTCTGTATGAAGGACGTGGGAAAGGTCATCACCCTCTCGCTGAACATCACGATCCCCGGCTCGGAGGATATCGACACGTTAAGC
This sequence comes from Bacillota bacterium, assembly GCA_033813635.1. Classification (GTDB taxonomy): domain Bacteria; phylum Bacillota; class Clostridia; order Oscillospirales; family QAMX01; genus JAPXRI01. The sequence continues at coordinate 43,089 of JAPXRI010000004.1, read as the reverse complement.
CCCGAGGCGGTATCGGGGGAGGTGGGCAAGCTGTCGGTCCCCCTGTGCTGGGCGGCAGACGGAAGCTCTTTTCTGGTTAAATACGGCTACAGCGACGCGTCGAGAATGACAGTTTACGCATATCCGATTATAGAGGGCTCACCCTCTTCGCTGGGCAAAAAGCCGCTGTCGATCGCGGCAAACGCGGATTTCCGCGTTTCTGCGGACGGTTCCCACGCGGTCGTCCCCGCGTTTCAAAATGTGGAGGATGCCCTTGAGACAATTGCCCTGATCAACCTCAAATCCCTTGGGTTCTCATATATTCCGTCCGGCAGCGACGGTCTTTCCGGGCTGGATATCTCGTCGGACGCCACGATGGTCGCCTATGCCTCCGGCTCCGCGGCGGACGGCTCGCAGACGCAGGGCATCTATATTTATTCCAACAACGTGACCCTCAAGCTCTGCGGAGGGGACGGGATGACCTATGCCAGCCCGGCCTTCTCATCGGACGGACGTACACTCTATTTTATAGGTCTGACGGACGGCGACGGGGATCTATACTCCGCGTCGACCAACAGCGCAGGCTGCAAAAAGCTCTTCGGCGGCGTAGCCCCGCCGGACGGCATCTATACTTCATCCTGGCGGGATATGTTCGCGGTTTATGATAAACCGGTCTCCGAACAGCAGGCCGGTGCAAAGGTGGAATAGTTATGACCGTAAAAGAAATCTACGCTTTTCTGGATAAAATCGCCCCGTTTGACGGCGCCAGAGGCACCGACAACTGCGGGCTTCTTGTCGGCGACCCGGACGCCGCGGTAGAAAAAGCCGCGGTTGTCCTGGACGTCACGCCCGAGATTCTCGACGAGGCGTCCCGGAAAGGGGTTACGCTGATTATTTCGCACCACCCGATCATTTACACGCCTCTGCGCGCGCTCTCCGCCGGGACCCCGGCCTTCGGCGCCGCGCGCTCGGGCATTAACGTGATCTGCGCCCACACCAATCTCGACGTAGCCCCCGGCGGGGTCAACGACTGCTTTATCGGGGCACTCGGTTTCGACAAGCTCGGCTCCGTTGAAGGGACGGACGGCTGCGCGGCTCTCTGCCGCTGCCCGGAGAGCTTCTCCGAGCCCGGCGCGCTGGCGAGACATGTCAGGGATGTCACCGGCGCCGGCTATGTGCGCCTGCTGGACGGCGGCAGACCGGTCAAAACCCTCGCGGTCTGCTGCGGCGGAGGAGCTTCCTTTTTCGAAGCAGTGCTTTCCTCGGGCGCGGACGGGTTTGTAACCGGTGATCTGAAATATCCGCAGGCGGTGGAGGCCAAGCGCTACGGTTTTACCCTCGTCGACGTCGGCCACTATGAGACCGAGATTCTTTTCGCCGACCCGTTGATTAAGCGGCTGTCGGCCGAATTTCCGGAAGTTGAATTCATCCGCGCCCGGTCGGACAGACCGTTTTTTGCCTATGTCTGAGCACCCGATGCGGTAATCAAAACGGGCTGCCTTTGCCGGCAGCCCGTTTTTTATGTCATAACAGGAAAATCCGGTTTAATCAGCCGTCTTTCCGTTTTTCACGATGTCCTCCTCGGCCATCGCGCGAAGCTTGAATTTTTGAATTTTTCCCGAGGCGGTCATCGGGAACGCGTCGACGAACCTCACGTAAGCCGGCACCTTGTGGCGCGACATGTTCTGCTTCACAAACTCCTTGATCTCGTCCTCGGTCGCGGTCGCACCCTTCTTCAGGATAATATATGCGACCACTTCCTCGCCGTATTTCCTGGAGGGCACGCCCACCACCTGCACGTCCTGGACCTTCGGATAGGTGTAAATCAGTTCCTCTATCTCCCGGGGATAGATGTTCTCGCCCCCGCGGATGATCATATCCTTGATTCTGCCGGTGATTCTGTAATAGCCGTTTGAGTCCCTAACCGCGAGGTCGCCGGAGTGCAGCCAGCCGTCGCCGTCTATCACGGCTTTGGTGGCCTCTTCCATCTTGTAATACCCCTTCATCGTATTGTAGCCGCGGCTGCAGAACTCGCCCGTCATTCCGTCCGGCAGCTCAGCTCCCGTCTCCGGGTTGACGATTTTCGTCTCAACAAAGGGCATCGACCGCCCGACAGTCGAAACGCGGAGCTCGAGCGGGTCGTCCGTGTTCGTCATTGTCGTCGCGGGCGAAGCCTCCGTCTGTCCGTAGGTGATCGTAATCTCCCGCATGCCCATCTTCTCCACGACCTGCCGCATTACGTTTATCGGGCAGGGCGATCCCGCCATAATCCCGGTCCGCAGACTGCTCAGGTTGTACTTCGGGAAGTCCGGATGGTCGAGCAGAAAGATAAACATCGTCGGCACGCCGTGGAACGCGGTGCAGCGCTCCGTCTCGATCGACTGCAGCACGTCCGTGGGTCTGAAATAGTCGACGAGAACCATCGCCGCCGCGTGGGTTATGCTCGCCATCGTCGCAAGCACGAGCCCGAAACAGTGGAAGAGCGGGACGGTGATGCAGAGCCTGTCCTTCGGCGTAAACCTCATGTTCTCGCCGATGTAGTACCCGTTGTTCAGAATGTTAAAATGCGTCAGCATTACGCCCTTCGGAAAGCCGGTCGTCCCCGAGGTGTACTGCATGTTGATCACTTCGTCCGGCGAAAGCGACGACGAGACCGCGTCGAGCTCTTCGTCCGTGACGTTTTTTCCCAGCGCCATCATATCGTCCCAGCAGGACAGCCCGTTCGGAATTTCAGAATTTTTATCGTAGGGTATGTATACAATATTCTTAAGATAGGGCAGCTTTTCAAAGGAGCGCCCCAGGGTTCCGCCGTTTTCGCCGACCCCCGGCAGCATTTCCCTGACTATCTTAACGTAGTCAGTATCCTTCTGACCGTCGATAAAAAACAGGCTCATCGAATCGGATTGGCGGAGCAGATACTCAAGCTCAAACTGCTTGTAATTCGTGTTTACGGTGACGAGTATGGCGCCGATTTTTGCGCAGCCAAACAGCAGGTAGAGCCATTCCGGGTAGTTTGTCGCCCAGATCGCCACATGGTCTCCCTTCTTTACACCCATCCCGAGCAGACCTTTTCCCACCGCGCGCGCCTTTTCGTCAAGCTCGCGGTAATTCAGACGGACTCCCCTCGCGACGTTGACGACCGCGTCGTTATCCGGATAGAACCGGGCGAGCCTTTTGAGCCAATCCCCGATTGTGATATTTAAAAAACCGTCCTTCATAATCGAATACATCGTATCACCTGTCTTTTTGATATTAAAAACGCCCCTGTTGCCTGAATACGGCAAAAGGGGCGTGTGTGCACGCGGTACCACCCAAACATTCACAATGCTCGAGAGATCGGAGCGTTGTTTCTCTTTGTAATGCTTCGTAACGGGCATAACTCCGTCGCCGCTTAATCGCCAATAGACTTTCTGCGGCGCCGCTCGGGAGTGAGCGCAATAAAATACGTCCGCCTGCGCCTTCTCGCACCGACCGAAGGCTCTCTGGTCTTAGGCTTCCGCGTTTTTTGACATCTCCGTCATCGCGTTTCACAACATAGATTTTTATTATTATAACACGGCGCCTTTATATATGTCAAGCGGAAATTTCCAATTGAATAGTCGAAGGCTCAGTGATATAATTGTAATAGAAATTTAGCGAAATTCGGGAGCGTTGCAAATGCCTGAGCAGCAGTACAACTACAGATGGTACAAGCTGGACAATGCCGCGAAAATATATCCCGCGATATGCCACAGAAACTGGAACAGCACTTTCCGTCTGAGCGCAATACTGGACGAGGATATCGTACCTGAGATTCTCGTCCAGGCGGTGGACGATTTAAAACTCAGATTTCCCACCTTTTTTGTCCAGCTTCGCATGGGCCTTTTCTGGTATTACTTTGAACCCACGTATTCACCGCAGATTGTCAGCGAGGAGCATATGTTCCCCTGCTCCCCGATTGAAATAGGCGACAGCAAGCTGCCTATATTCAGGGTTTTATATTATAAGAAAAAAATCTCCCTCGAGCTGTTCCATGCCGCCGCGGACGGTACCGGCGCCCTTGTTTTTCTCAAAACGCTGATTGCGCACTATCTCTCCCTCAAGGGGTACGACGTGGATTCTGCCCGCTGGGAAATCCTCGACCCCAGAGGCAAACCCCTTGTCTCCGAGACTGAGGACAGCTTTTCACGGTACTACCGAAAATGCAAAAGCGTTAAGAGATACGAGCCCAAATCCTATAAATACCGGCCCCACCGGCCTGTCAACGAGAATTACATCAAGATCATCTCCGGCAGCATGGAGGCGGACAAACTCCGTGCACTCTCAAAAAGCTACGGTGCGACGGTCACGCAGTACCTGACCGCTCTCTATATCTGGACCTTTATGCAGACGATGTCCGCCGACAAGCAGAGACGCCCAGTACGCATATCGGTCCCGGTCAACCTCAGAAATCATTTCCCGTCGGAGACCTTGCGCAATTTTTCGCTCTACGTCAACGTCGGCATTATGCCAAACCCGTCCCTCGGCATCCCCGACATCCTCCGGGAAATCATACCCCAGCTGAACGCGGGGCTTGACCACGATTATCTGCTGCAGGCCTTTTCTCAAAACGTCGCGGCGGAGAAAAACCCGTTCATGCGCGCCTCGCCGCTGTTTATAAAAAACATAGCGCTGAAGATCGCGTTCCGCTTCTGGGGCGAGAGCAGATACACCTCTTCCCTCTCAAACATGGGCAACATCACGCTGCCCGAGAGCATGTCAAAGCACGTGAAGGAGCTGAGCTTTGCCCTCGGCTGCTCGCCGTCCATCGCGATGAACCTCGCCGTAATCACCTACAACGGCAGACTGATCGCCACGTTCACTTCCCATTCCCCGGAGAGCGCGGTCTCATCGCTGTTTTTCAAAAAACTTGTCGCGGAAGGCATCGATGTGGAGGTGGAATCCAATGAATAGCGAGAATTATTTCTGCAAATCCTGCGGCGTCTCCGTGCCGTACAACAGGCACTGTCCTCTCTGCGGCAGATTCATCCGGGATACCGAACCCGCCGAGCGCTTTCCGGTAGCCTCCGACAAAACCGCGGGGGCGAAAAAAATAGCCCGCTTTGTCTTTATCGCCGCAGGCATTATCGTGCTGTTTATCGACCTGATTACGCCCCGCTTCGGCGGCTGGTCGGTGATCGCCTGCTCGGGGCTCTGCCTTGTATGGTTTACATTTTTCAAGCCGATTTTCGACTCCAAACCCTTCGGGCTGTATATCCTGTACGACGTTCTGCTTGTCTGGCTCACGTCGCTTTTAATCGACATCGCCTTCGGTTATCTGCGCTGGTCGCTGACCTATGTGTGGCCCTCGGCGGTGCTGCTGGGGATAACGGTCATCCTGTTCTCGTCGATTATCGGCAGGCTCAAATGGAGCGTCATCGGCACCCCGCTGATCATTATGACCGTTTTGAGCGTCGCGATGCTCGTAGCCGGCTACTGCGGCCTTTACACCTACATGCGCCTCTGGTTTATTTCAACTCTATACTCGGCCATGACCCTTTTCGGCCTGAAGTATTTCCTTAACCGGGCTTTCATCGAGGAAATGAGCCGCATCTTCCATATGTAGTTTTTTCGGCGGCAATAAATCCGGATCGCGGCATATCCCGCGGTCCGGATTATCAATTATCCCGTAACGCCCTGATCCCTCGAAAGCGTCGACATGGAAATCGTCACCGCCTCGACGCCCTTGCGGAGGATTTCCTCGGCCATTGCCTTCGACTGAATCAGCCCGCCGGCGATCAGCGGGATTTTCAGCCTGTCCTTTAGCATCGGAAACAACGGCGTGCAGAGCGCCGGAAGAAGCTCGACATAGTCGGGCTTTGTTTTTTCTATGCTTGAAACGCTTTTTTCGAGGGCGCTGCTGTCAATCAGAAATGCCCTCTGCACAGCGGTCACGTTCAGCTTTTTGCAGGCCGTAATCACAGCCGGCTTGATCGAGATCAGCCCGGCCGGGCGAAACTTGCCGCAGAGGTATTCCGCGCCGTATTCGTCCGCCGAGAGCCCCTTAATCAGGTCGCAGTGGATCAGCCCCTGTTTCCCGTTCTCCCTGAGCTCCGAAAACATCGTCTCCAAGTCGAAAATCGTACGGTGCATCAGCACGCAGGTCTGATATTCGCTCGCTAAAAAGCGCCGGAACTGCCTGAAATCGTTTACCGCCGGTATAATCCCCCTGATCTCCGTCATATTCCGCAATCCCCCTTTGTCTTTATTCCGCGGAGCACGGTAATTTCGCCGCGTGTGAGCTTGAAAAGCGGGGTATTACTCAGATATTTATTCCGAAAACCTCCGAAACGGCGGATTCTCTCTCCTCCGGCGTCAGCGTCTTCTCGGTAACGCCTTCTTTTGTGAACACTCTCAGCAAAAAGTCGTCTATCGTGATCCTTTTGCCCGGTTTTCTAATTGAAAGGATGTATTTTTTATTAAACGGCGAATCCGATGCGAACTCGCACCAAAACGAGGCGAAGATAAAATCCACGTCGTGCTGAGGCAATTCCTCGAACGAATACACCCATCTCCAGCCGTCTCCGTGGGGCTCGGTCAGGACCACGCCGAAAACCTCGTCCCGTTTGAGCGCATATTTCACCCCGTCCTGGTCGAATATGCTGTCAAATCTGTACGGTATCGGGTAGAGCGGAATCACCGCGCCGACGCCGACGTCGCAGAGATACTCCTCGCCACCGGCGCAGACGACCCGCAGAACCTGGTGCCTGCGCTTCGGCGTCCCGCTCTCTCCGCGAAAATACCGCGCGACGTAATCCGTCACGCTGTAGCCGAGGGAGGACAAAAGCCATCCGAACAGGCGGTTCAGCTCAAAGCAATACCCGCCCCGGCGGCGAAGGACGATTTTATCGTAAAGGCTGTCGATGTCAAGCCGGATGCGCTCGCCGCGAAGGATGTCGAGATTTTCATAGGGCACGCTTAAAAGGTGCGCGTACTGCAGCCGGGCCAGATTTTCAGCGGTCGGCTCCAGTGTCCCGCTGTAGCCGATCCTTGCCAGATATTTTACTATCATTTCGTTTATATCCACGTTACCCATGTGCGGGCTCCCCCCTCATCAATTCGCCCACCGTCGTCAGCCTGACCCTTCCGGCGGTCATGTTATTAAGAGTTTTTGTCAGTTCTCCGAGCTTGTCCGGAGAAATAAGAAGCGTCACCGTGACCTCCGCGCCGTAGTCCGTGCTCTCCACTTCGGACAGCGGCTTTCCTATCACGGACCCGGCTCTCGCATAGTCGGCGTATGTAAGCTCCGCCTTAACCCTAAGACAGGGAACCATCCTGACAAGCCCGCCGCTCTCGAGGGCGAGCTTCGCCGCGGCCGCGTATGCCCTGACAAGCCCACCCGCCCCGAGCAGTATCCCGCCGAAATATCTTGTGACCACAACGCAGACATCTTTGACGCCGGCGCGGGTCAGTATTTCGAGCGCCGGCTTTCCGGCGGTGCCCGACGGCTCGCCGTCGTCCGAAAACCGTATTGTATTGTCCTCCCGCAGGATATAGGCGTAGACGTTATGCGCAGCCCCGGGATATTTCCCTGCGGTTTCGGCAATAAAGCGCCTCGCCTCCTCGACAGTCCCGACGCCGGCGATATTGCCGATAAAACGGGACTTCTTCTCCGTAAACTCAGCGCATCCCCGCCCCGCGGTCAGGTATTCCTCTCCAGCGCTCATGTTTTTTCACCGCCCTGAAAGGGCGTTTCCGTCAGCTTTTTTATCTGGCCGAGCAGCTTTTCCCCGCATTTTCCAGTTACGACAATCCCGCTCCCGGTATACTCAGTTTTATAGACTACCGCCTCGCGGTAGAGCTTTTCAAGGACCGCGGCTTTATCGTAGGGGATTGTCAGCATTATCAGGCGCTGGTCCTTTACCAGTTTTTCATAGATCATATCGAGGAGCTTGTCGGTGTTCACCCCGGACTTCGCCGATATGAAGACCCGGTCGTTCCCGCCGCCGTGAAAGACCGCATTTTCACACAGATCGATTTTGTTGAACACGTAGATTCCCGGCGTACCGGGTTCGCAGAGCTGCTCGATCAGCGCGTCGGTAACAGCGATCTGCTCCTCGTAGCGGGGGTTTGAGATGTCTACGACGTGGAGCACCAGATCGGCGTAGGCAAGCTCCTCGAGCGTCGCGCGGAACGCGTTCACGAGCTGGTGGGGCAGATTTCTGATAAAGCCCACCGTGTCGGTCAGCAGCACCTCGGTGTTTTCCTTAAGCTTTAAAACCCGGGTGGTGGGGTCGAGGGTGTCGAACAGCCGGTTCGCCGTATGTATTCCGGCTCCGGTCAGCGTGTTTAGAAGCGTCGATTTGCCGGAATTCGTGTATCCGACCAGGGCGACGGTCTGCGCCCCTTTTTTATCGCGCATTCTCCGCTGTTCGCCCCTGACGCGCATGACGCTTTCAAGCTCCTCTTCGATTTTCGCGATTCTCTCGCGGATATGCCGCCTGTCGGTTTCAAGCTTAGTCTCTCCGGGGCCCCTTGTGCCGATCGGGCTTGAGCCGCCGCTGGCGGTCTGCCTGGACAGGTTTTTGCCCTGGCCGATAAGCCTCGGTAGCAGATACCGGTACTGGGCGAGCTCAACCTGCAGCTTGCCCTCCGCGCTCCGGGCGCGGGAGGCGAAAATATCGAGGATTACCCCGGTGCGGTCGAGCACCGCGCAGTCCAGCTTTTCCTCAAGATTTTTCATCTGCATGGGAGAGAGATCGTTGTCGAACACAACCGCGTCGGCCTCGAAGTTTTTCACCGCCTCGGCCACCTCCGCGACCTTCCCGTCCCCGATGAACGTCGCCGGGTCGGGCGCCGGACGATTCTGAAGCACTCTTGCCGCGACCTCGCCCCCCGCCGTGTTGACGAGCGCCTCGAGCTCGTCGAGCGTCTCATCCGTCGAGCGGATACCGAGGTTTTTCTGCGTAGCGAAAAGACCGACGATAATAAATTTTTCGTATGTTATTTTTCCTTTTTCCAAGCTTATTCACCTCAGTGTCCGTATTCGCATAGAATGAACAGACGGTCAGCAAGTCTCCGGCGCGAAAACCCGCATCGTTTTGCGGTGCCGCGTTGGTTTGCGGCGGGAAAGGCATAATTCCTTATCCCGGTTTAAGGTTTTTGCGGGCGGGGGGCGCGCCGTTTATATAGGGGCCGCGGGCAAAACCGGTTACGGGCCGGCCGCGGCCCCATTTGCTTTAGCGGTACAGGCCGATAAACGAGAGGGTCGGGCAGAGCCTCGCGCCCTCGACGGATATCAGAAATTTATCCGCGCATACGCTCTCAAAGCCGATGATTTTTTTCGACCCTACGTTCTCCGCGGTACCCAGCAGCTTTCTGTCTTCTCCGTACACCGCGTAGAGCTTTACGCCCTCGATCCTCTGCGAAAGTCTGATGTTCTCCCGGAGGACAAGCCTTGAAACACACTCACGAGAGTCAAACGTGACGTATATCTCGGCCTTTTCCTCGCCGTCAGGGTTCTTCCAGAAGGCGTCGTATGAGTCTTCCGCAATCAGAGGCTTGATGTTTTTGCCGTGTCCGTCGTTAACGGCGGCTTTTTCAATCAGGTTGCCGGCATAGCGGTCCCGGATGATTTTACCCGCCTTTTCGAGGCTTTCCACATCCTTTTCATGTAAAATTCCCCTCCTGTCCGGCGGGACGTTCAATAAAAGCGATGAATTGCCGCCGACGGTGTTCTCGTAAATTTCGACGATCTCCTCCGCGCTTCTGACCGTATTGTCGTCTGATTGGTGGTAGAACCAGCCCCGACGGATCGACGTGTCAGTCTCGGCCGGATACCAGATAAGCTCCGGCTCGTTTTTCAGCGCCTCTCTCGAGCCCAGATCCTCCGTCTCGCAGCTGATATCCCGGAGTGCCAAGCGCCTTTTTTCCTCCTCCTGGAGCGGCGCCAAAAGCCTCTTCGGGACAACGCTCCACTCCGCTCTTCTCGCCCGGCCAGCCTCGTTTCCGCACCAGCGTATGTCCGGTCCGCAGACCGTGATCACGGCCTGCGGCTGGTATTTTCTGATTAATTCATAGTAGCCTTCGAAATCATAAACCTGCCGTTTCCCGTTCGGCCCCTCTCCGCAGGCGCCGTCGAACCACACCGAGAAAAGCTCCCCGTAGCCGGTCAAAAGCTCGGTAAGCTGATTTTTGTAGTACGCGTTATACGCCGGGCTGTCGCCGTAAAATCGGCTGTTTCTGTCCCAGGGGGACAGATAGACGCCGAACTTGATCCCGGCCTTTTCGCAGGCCTTCGCGGCCTCCATCACCACGTCGCCCCTGCCTCCCCGGAACGGACTGTTTTTCACCGAATGCTCCGTAAACCTGCTCGGCCACAGGCAAAACCCGTCGTGGTGCTTTGCCGTCAGAATCAGGCCCTTCATGCCCGCGTTTTTAAACGCCTCGGCCCATTGGTCCGCATCCTGCGCAGTCGGGTTGAAGACGGCCTCATCTTCCGTGCCGTCTCCCCATTCCCGGTCGGTAAACGTGTTGACGCCGTAATGTATAAAGCCGTAAAACTCAAGCCGCTGCCATCGGAGCTGCCTTTCGTCGGGGACAACGGAGATCAGCTTTTTCAGAAAATCGTCCGTAAAAATCCTCACCTTTTATGAGAGTATTTTCTTGATTTCGTCAATCCGCGTTTTGGTGTCTATTTTATCAAGCGAATGGGCGTCCGTCCCGAAATGGAAAGTGGCGCCGGCCTCGCGGCCCAGGTTCCACAGGCGCCGGGCGAGCGCGGGATCGCCGAGCACCGCGCCGGTGTTTAGCTCCAGCGCGACGCCGCGGGATCTCGCGCGGGCCGCCATGTCTCCTATCTCGCTGTCCTTGTACGCCCGCGAGACCTCGGTTCTATCGGCGAAGCATTTGATGTATTTTCCGATAAGCGGGTGCGCGACGCAGTCCGCCCGTCCGCTGCCAAGCAGCGCGTTGACAATCGCGAGGGAGAACTCCGCGTACCCTCTCGGGGATCTGTCCTCCGGGTGCTCCCAATAGGCCTGCTGAAAATGGTTGCACGAATAGAGCCGGTAATCAAGAGCCCGGTTCGTCTCGATTTTTTCACGGTACTTGCCTATCCCGTACGCCGAGAGCTCAAATCCGAACAGAATCTTCAGGTCCGTCCCCGTCCCCGCGGCCTCATTCTTAAGGGTATCGATCTGTTCCATATACGCCTCGTCGCTGTCGGCGTCGTTAAAGTGGTCGGTCAGCGCGATTGCCGTGAGGCCGGCCTTTTCCGCCGCCCTGATTATGTCCGGGACGAGCATTTCCCTTTTTGCGCAGTGAGAGTAATGGGTGTGGATATGGAGATTAACCTTTGCAAGGGTGTCAAGGTCGTAAACAGGTTCGGCGTAAATCATTCTTATTCCCGCTATAACAGTATTTTTTTCAGCTCGCCGAGGTGCGTTTTCGTGTCGATCGCGTCGAGGCGGTGGGCATCCGTGCCGAAATGGAACGTCGTCCCGGCCTCTTTGCCGATATGCCATAGCCTGCGCCCGAATGCCGGATCACCGAGAAATGCGCCGACGTTGATCTCCCAGGCGACATGGTTTTCCCGAAGAAGGACAGAGAGGTCAAAAAGCTCCTCGTCGGTAATCGCGCGGGTGACCTCGGTCCCATCGTCACAGCATTTGACGAAGCGGCCGATCAGAGGGTGCGCTATGCAATCGGCCCTGCCGCTGACAGCGAGCTCACTTATTATTTGCATCGAGTACACCGCGTATCCGCGGGCCGTCTTCTCCTCGGGGTGTCCCCAGAACGACAGATGATAATGGTTGCACGAATAGAGCCTGTAATCGAGTGCGCGGTTTGTCTCGAAGCTCTCCAGCTGTTTGCCCGGCGCGTAGGCAGAGAGCTCGGAGCTGTAAAGGACTTTAAGGCCCGTCTTTGACCACGCCGCGTAATTTTTCAGAACCTCAATCTGTCTAAGGTAGTCCTTGTCGAAGTCGAAGAAATTATAATGGTCCGTCAGCGCGATCATCGAAAGCCCGGCCTCTTCCGCCTTTTTTATAATCGCCGGAATAACCATCTCGGGTTTCGCGCAGCCCGAATAATGGGTGTGAACGTGCAGATTGCATCTCGCAAGTTCGTCAAGATCGTACACTGGTTCCTCGTAAATCATATTTGTATCCTTTCCCGAAACAAATTCGCTTGGCGTTATTATATCATAAGAAGAATAAAAAGAAAATAAGGCCGCAAATCTTGCCTTTTAATTGCCATTGCGGTCTCTTTGTAGTATAATATTTATTTGTACAGGGCTATAAAAAAGGGGAGCGACAACGGATGCGCCGCAGAGCCGCGATGATCTTTCTTATTTTAATATTCGCTCTCAGCCTTTCCGGCTGCATGAATCTCGGCAATGCCGAGCTGTTTTCGTTGCCGAAAATATCCGCGGAATACGCCCAGCTTCTCGACCTGATCAACGACGTGACCTCGTCGGGCAAATGGCAAACCACGGCGCCCCAGTCCGGCAGCAACCGGTACACGATGCAGTTTGACGATATTTTCGGCGACGGAATCCCGGAAGCGATCACTTTCTTTAAAAACAAAACCGCTTCCACTCTCCGCGTCGCGGTCTATTCAAAAACAGGAAGCTCCAGCTACACCGAGCTGTGCAGTTTTGATTTTTCCGGCTATCAGATCAACACGATAAACTATGTCGATTTGAACGGGGATAAAAGCCATGAATTTATCCTGAAGGTGACCTCCGAGAGCAGCTCGCTCAACGGGGTTTTTGTCTACGGCATAAGAAACAACACCGCGGTCCTGCTTTTTGAAAACACCTGTACGGAGATTTCCCTTTTCGATATGGACTCCGACGAATTGCCCGAGCTTTTATGCATCAAGAACGACGAGACGGGGGAGAACGCCTTCGCCGAGCTTTTCAAATACGACACAACCTCCCAAAACAAGCAGATCGACTCGCTTATAAGCATCGGGAAGACGGAGATTGTCTCCGGCATGCGCTATCCTGACAAGATCACAACCGGGATGCTTAATAAAAGCATGCCCGTGATTATCGCGGACGGAAAGCCTGTGGCGGACGGAGCGCTGCCCTACGTCGCGGACATCTTAACCTATAGAAAGGAAAAAGGGCTTTTCAACCTATCTGCGGCTTCGGATGATCCGGCGAGGCTCCCCGCGCTCTCCTTCTACGCCTCCAGGAAAATTCCGACACTGTGCACTGACATAGACGCCGACGGCTTTATCGAATTCCCCGTGCCCCACGATTTCGCGGTGTCCGAAACATATAAAACGGAAGCGACCTCTTATCTGAGCTGGTACAGCTATAACGCCGACGGCTCTACCAGCGAAAAAGCCAGCACATATTTCGCGCCCTCGTCAATGTGGTATTTCGTTTTTCCCACGTCCTGGACGGACGGCAGGAACATCTCTCTGCTCATCAGCAAATCTCTGACCATCGGCAATCGCGAGGATGGGGACGGGGTTCAATACGAGCTTTACAGGTTCTGTTACGAGGAAAACGGCATTTTATACCCCCTGCTGACAATCTATGTGCTGCCGGAAGACGGCATTTCCCAGATGTCTCCGGTGGCGGACGCGGTATACATCGCGGAGGCCGACGAATACGCCTATTACGCGGAGCTCCCGAGATCCGCGGATCAAAGGCTACCCGAAGAGATGTATCTTTCGGGCATAACCCACGTCAAGCAGCTGTTCTATACGATAGACGCGAACGGTAATTACCTGAGGGCATCCTCCGATCTTTCGAAATAACAACGGAAAGGTGTGATTCCAATATGAAAAAAGTGCTGATTCTTGAGGATGAAGCTACGATCAGCGAATTTGTTGAAATTAACCTTAAACGCTCCGGCTACCAGACGATTGTCGCGGCCACAGGCGAGGAAGCTCTGAAAATCGTCTCCGAAGACAAGGACATCGACATCGCGCTGCTGGACATTATGCTCCCCGGAATAGACGGGTTTGAAGTGTGCAGAAAAATACGCGAGATGGGCAGGAACATGGGGATCATCATGCTCTCCGCCAAGTCTCAGGAGATGGATAAGGTCACCGGTCTGATGATAGGGGCCGACGACTATGTGCCCAAGCCCTTCTCCGTCACGGAGCTGGTGGCGCGGGTCGATTCTCTCTACAGGCGGCTGCATACCGGGTCGTCCGACGAGGAAGCTTCCGAACGCAAGCAGGAGGATGTCATCACATCCGGCATTTTCAAGCTCGACCTTCGGAGCAGGGCGCTATATAAAAACGGCGTTCCGATCGAACTCACACAGGTTGAGTTTGTCATCATGAAGTATTTTATGCAGAATCCCAACAAGGCGATATCGCGCGAGGAAATGCTGAACGCGGTTTGGGGGAACGAGTATTTCGGCGACAGTAAAATCGTCGACGTCAACCTGAGAAGGCTGAGGCTGAAGGTTGAGGACAATCCGGCCGAGCCGAGATACCTTGTCGCGGTTTGGGCCTACGGCTACAAGTGGGTCGTATAAATTTTCCGGACGGTGAGAGATTTTGCTTCAACTGCACGGCATCAAGCGCCGCTGGCTGACAAATAACCTGGGTTTTGTGCTTGTGATCCTGCTAATAGCTGTGTTCGTGATATCGACCACGGTCTATTTATCATATTATAACAATATGACCGGGCAGCTCTCGGCGCGCGCCGATGCTACCGCTACGCTGTTTAAAAGCAATATCAAAACCTCGGCTAAAGCTTTCTACGACGAGGCTAAGCTTTTTACGCAGGATTTCATCAACCGCGACATCATGGAATTCGAGGCGATAAGCCTCGAGGGCAAGGTGCTCTTCTCCTCGATGTCGGAGGTTCTCACCGGCTTTAGACCGGGAACGCCGGATGTCGCCGAGGCGATAAACGGGCAGAAAACCGTGCCCTACGTCGGCAACGATTCGATGACCGGCGAACGGGTCATTTCCGTCACCGCGCCGGTTTTTTTGACAAGCGGCGACCTTGTGGGAGCGGTGCGCTATGTCTCCGGGCTGAGCGCGGTCAGGAGGAGCATCACGTCGCTGATTCTCGTCACCGTAACCTGCGCCGCCGTTATCTTTCTCTTCGTTTTATTTTCCAACTACTACTTCATCCGCTCGATTGTAAACCCGATTAAGGAGATAAACGAGGCCACAAAGCAGATCGCCGCCGGCGAATACGGCTCAAAAATCGAGAAAAAATTCGACGATGAAATAGGCGAGCTCGCGGATTCGATCAACTTCATGTCCGGTGAAATCGAACGGAGCATTACGATAAAAAACGACTTTATCTCCTCGGTCTCCCATGAACTGCGCACCCCGCTCACCGCAATCAGCGGGTGGGCGGAAACGCTCCTGCAGTCCGTCGAAAACATAGGCGACCTTGAAAAGCGCGGCCTGACCGTAATCGCCGGCGAGACGTCGCGGCTCCGCGAGATGGTGGAGGAGCTGCTGGATTTCTCCCGTATCGAGTCGGGCAGGCTCGTGATCAACAAAACCACTTTTGACATTGTGGCGGAGCTTGAGGACACGATTTTCATGTTCGAGCAGCGCCTTGCTCAGGACGGTCTGCATGTGGTGTACACCGACAATATCGGGGAGGAGGCCTACGTCTCCGGCGACCGGTCGAGGCTCAGGCAGGTCTTCGTCAACATCATCGACAACGCGAGGAAATACTCAAAATCGGGCGACACGATCGACATTACGATCGCGAAAAGCGAAACGCCCGGGCATGTGGAGATCCGCTTTGCAGACCACGGAACCGGCATCGCCCCCGAAGACTTGCCCCATGTCAAGGAGAAGTTTTATAAAGGCAATCAGAGCAGGCCGGGCAGCGGTATCGGGCTCGCCGTCAGCGACGAGATCATCATGCTGCACAAGGGGAAGCTGTCGCTTGACAGCGAGCTTGGCGTCGGAACCACCGTCACCGTGCTCCTGCCCCTCACCAAAAGAAGCGTATAATAATCTAACGATTGCATGAAAAATATGCCGAGAAAAAGGATATAATATGAAATATTACGAGAGCAAAATGAAAACCACGATCGGCGGGCAGGCCTTGATTGAGGGCATCGTTATGCTCGGTCCCGATAAGATCGCGACCGTAGTCCGAAAAAGCGACGGAAGCCATGTAGTGAGGGAGGAACCCAATGTCCCTCTGAAAAAGAAGTGCGCGCTTTTCGGTCTGCCGTTCATCCGCGGGATTTTTATATTCGGGCATTCGATCTCCGTCGGCGTGCGCCAGATCATGTTCTCGGCAAACGAAGCGGATATCGAGGAGGGCGAACCGTCGAAATTCGACAAATGGGTCGAGCGAAAGATAGGTCTGGAAAAAGCCGATAAGATACTGACGGTGTTCACGGTTGTGCTGGGCGTCGCTTTGCCGGTCGGGCTATTCATCCTGCTGCCGACGCTGATCTCGGGGATCTTTGACTTCCGCGCGGACCTTGCTTGGCTGAGGAGTCTAACCGAGAGCGTGATGCGCCTTTTGATATTCCTCTCGTTTATTTATATAACCTCCAGGCAAAAGGATATGAGGAGGGTTTACGGATATCACGGCGCCGAGCACAAGTCGATTCACTGTTACGAGGCAGGTCAGGCACTCACCGTCGAAAATGTCAGACGGCATACGAGAAAGCACCCCAGATGCGGTACGAGCTTTCTGTTCATCGTTATACTGATCTCCATTGTTATCTTTTCGTTTGTCACGGCGGGAAACGTCTGGATAAGACTGTTGCTGCGCATCGCCCTGCTGCCCGTCGTCGTCAATTTGAGTTACGAACTCAACAGGTTAATCGGGAAATATGATAATCCTCTGACAATCGCCCTGCGCGCCCCGGGGCTCGCGCTGCAGTCGCTGACGACGAATGAACCGGACGACGAAATGGTCTCCGTCGCCATAGACGCTTTAAAGAGAGTCATACCCCAGAACAAAGGTGACGACAGATGGTAGAAAATACCCTTTCAGATATCGCGGATCAAATCAGGCAGGCGCTTATAAAACTGAATATCTCGGAGAGATCGGCGCTTTTAGAGGCCAGGGAGCTCGCCTGCTTCGCGGCCGGCGTCGACCGGAGGGACTATTTCCGCCTGAAAAACGAAAAGACGGGAGAACTCGTCCACCCCGTAGAGGAGCTTTTGAAGCTCCGCAGCGACGGAATGCCCGTCGCCCAGATTATAGGCGAATGGGATTTTTTCGGGCGGACCTTCGTCGTCGACAACCGTGTTCTTATCCCGCGGGACGACAGCGCCGCGGTCGTAGAGCTTTTGCTCTCGAAGCTCGTCACCGTCGTTCCGGAAAAAGCGCCGAAAATACTTGATCTCTGTGCGGGGAGCGGATGCCTCGGCATCACGGCCGCGCTCGAGCTGAACAAAAACGCTACCGTCGTGCTCGCGGACATCTCGGACGGCGCCCTTGAGATTGCCTCAAAAAACATCGTGCTCCACGGGCTCGAGGGCGCTGTGTCCACAGTCAAAGCCGATGTATTCTCGCCGCCGCGCGGCTTCGACTGCTTTGACGCTGTAATCTGCAATCCCCCCTATGTCCGGAGCGGGGATATCTCCCTTTTGGACGACTCGATAGTTAAATACGAGCCGATGATCGCGCTTGTCGGCGGCGACGACGGCCTCGCCTTTTACCGGGAGATCTGCTCGGCCTGGAAGGACGTGCTTGTTCCCGGCGGACTTCTGTGCTTCGAGGTCGGTATAGGTCAGGCCAAGGATGTCTCATTGATTATGGAGCAAAACGGTTTCGAGAAAATTACCGTAAAGAGGGACCTTTCGGGAATCGACCGCGCGCTTTGCGGAAACAAAAAGGCTTAAGAAGTTTAAGAAAAACAGCCGCGCAGCTGATAAAAGCTTGCGCGGCCTGTCTTTTTTACGTAACTTTTTATTTGGCAATACGCTTCAGGCTTGCGGTTTTAGATTACTTCGCAGCTGATACGGAGCGATTTTCGAAAGCCCGACTGCATATTTATCCGATAGACGCGGTCGTAGGGGGAATGCCCGGACAGAGCTCTTATCATCAGCCTTGCGATAGCCCGATGCCCGGTCTTCGTCGGGTGGATGTCATACCCCGCCGCGTTGACATACCTGCCCGGAGCCGACTCAAACAGGGCATCGGTTCTGACGGTTATATCCGCCGGCGCGGAGAGAATTATCCGGTTGATCTCGTCAAAGTAAACCGCATAATCCGTCAGGTAGGCGTATGCAAACCGCGGCATCGCCAGAAACGGGTTGTACAGCGTCTGCGTGATGATTAGCGCGGAAGGGTTTTTCGCCCTTATCTCCGAAATCAGCGCCGGAAAACCCTCGGAGAATCTATCGATCTCTCTCCGAAGAGCTTCTTTTAGCTTTGCGGCGTTTTCCTCCGACGTCAGCGTCCGCACGGCCGAGGCGAATACCTGAAAGACCGAGGCTGAATCAATGCTGACGCCGGCGGGCAGCCCGGCCTGTACGGTATCGAACAGCGCGTCCAAAAGCTCGTTTCCGCCCGCGGTAACGCATACGGCGTCCGCGCTTTTAACAGCTGCGGATACTTCGGCGTCCGCATCAAGCTGTTTTTTTATATCTCGCGCAGTGTAGCCGTTTACCGCGCAGTTTTTAAGACTCATCCCGTAATACTCTGCGACCAGAGCGGGGTAGGGCTGGGATGTTCTGTCAGCAAGGCCGTACCCGTAGGTAATCGAGTCGCCCAGAGCGACCAGCGCCCTTTTTCCGGCAGCCGCCGACAGCGGCAAAAGCAGCGCGGCGATCAGCAGCGCTGCTGCGGCCCGCCAAACGACAACGGTACCCCGCGGCAGGCGCAAAGCGGAATTAGTTTTGCCCTGAGTTTTCGTTGTTCTCGGGATTTTCATCAGTCTCCTCTTTTTCCGAGACATCCTGCGGGTTATCGTTTTCGGAGATCTGCCCGTTGTTGTTCACAAGTTTTCCGATTTTTTCCACAGTATCGCCGCTGCCGAACTCGACCTCATTACCGCCCACGTCAGAGTAGCTTTGCTCCTCCTCGTCGTCGCCATCCGCGAGCCGCAGCAAACTCTTCGCTGTGGGTAGGCGATAACCCCGTTTTTTGCAGATGCGTATCACTATGATGATCGCGATAAACAGAACCAGCGCGGACGCCGAGATGATGCAGGCATATATAAAGTAATCGGGCAGGAATTTAAGGGTAATTTCGTGCTGACCTTCGGGCAGATCTATTCCGACAAGCCCGCTTCCGGTGCGGTAGACCGGAACCCCGACTCCGTCGACCGTCGCGGTCCAGCCGCGCTCGTACGGAATAGAGGTGTAGAGCACCTGGCCGGAGGTCGCGTTGATGTTCATCTTAAGGGTGGTGGTATGCACCATTTTGACCTCGTCCACCTCGTTTTTCAGCTCGCCGAAATAACAGTTGAACAGGTCGGAATCAAAGGTGTAGAAAAGCTGGTTCTTCAAAAACACTTCGTTTTTGCCGCCGCTGTTATCCTTCAGAAGGGTCATCTCCAGCGTCACGGACTCGCCGTCGGAGCAGCTGCCGAGCGGAATGATGCCGTCGTCCTCCGAGCTTTCAAGATAGGTGTTGTAATAGACGCCGTTTACCTTGATGCTGACCTTTCTCGGGTAGCTCGTCGGGAACGCCGCGTAGATCGGCTCATCCTCCACCCCGCTCACAATGAACTCCAGCGAGGCCGAGGAGCCCTCATCCTCCGGGAAGTATTTGGTATAGCCCTCGCCGTACTGCTTCGTCTCAATATTGTTGTATTCCACGGCGACGTTCGAGCTGTCGATTCGCTTATAGAAATTGATTATATTATCGCTGCCCACCATCGCGGAGAACATTGCGTTTTGCAGCTCGAACGGATTGTCGACTGTGTTATCATAGTCCAAATAACCGGCATCCACCGGGTAGCAGATCGGCATCGCGCAGGGATTTTCGTAAATGTAGATTCCGTTTTCCTCGTGCAGAAGGGTCAGGCCGTAATCGGCCTCTTTGTCCGAAAGCACATATTTTATCCCTATAATCGCGTCGATCGGGATTGTCGGCAGTTTATATTCTGTCCAATGCGCGCCGACGCTATAACCGAGACTTTTGACATAATTGATTGCGTCGGTGTTCAGCGTGGAGCTCGAGTGGCTTATCCCCTTGAAGCCGAAGGCCATCGGGTCGTTGACCGTGCGGGTATAGGTTTTTTCCGTCCGGTAGAAGCCCGTGTCGTGCGCCTTCAGCCAATTGACGGCGGGCATCGTCTTATCCACAAACGATCTGTATGAGGTTCTGCTCGAAAACACAACGTCCTCGTTGACGCTCACAAGGGTCATAAACCCGTTGAGATAGAGCTCCGCGCAGATAACGCCCAGCATAACGGACAGGGTGACGAAATTCCTCCTGCCGAGTCTGTGCGCGTCGAACGCGACAAATCCGAAATAAACAACCGAGAACAGAAGTGTCCCCCAGATCGTGATCCTGGTGTCGATATATTCGAAGCCGTACTTGTCGACTATCACCGCGAGGGCGATCGTCGCCAGCATCGATTTCCCGACAGAGGCCGGTGTGTAGCCGCCGTCGACCTTCGAGAAGGTCTCGTAGCACATAATCAACATAAAGGCGCAGATTATGAACGAATACCTGTAGTTGAGCCAGTTCGGGTTCTGGAACCCGTGCCAGATCAGGTCAGCCGTCGAAATATTCATGCTTATAAACAGAAACAAAAGCATCACGGCGCTCATGATCTTCTTTTTCACGTCTATACGATTGTTGGTGAAATAGAGCGGTAGCATGATCAGCGTGAGCGTTCCGGTATAAAGCGTGGGCAGACCCTCCGGGCGGCAGGTGTCGTACGCTGCGAACATGAATTTCGGCAGCATGTCGAACAACACAAATTTCGCCTTGACCGCGAAGCTCGGATTTGAAAAGGTAAATTTGCCGAGGGTGAGCGAAAAATACGCCGGAATCAGCATGAACGCGGCGATGGCCGCCGACAACAGCGAGAATGCCGCGAACAGAGCGCCCCGTTTTATAAAGCGCTTGAAGTTGCCCGGACCGTATTGGCAGGTGGTGAAATAGGCGTAGAAGAAATACGCCGCGGTGAAAATCGCCACCATATAGCCGATATAGAAATTCGCGACGAACGTAAGGGAGAGCGCCGCGGTGTATAAAGCAAATTTTCCCTCTTTGACAAGGCCCTCGACGCCGAGCATGATCATCGGCAGATAGATCATCGCGTCAAGCCACATCGGGTCCATCTGGTGCATCACCATGTAGGTCATCAGCGAATACATGCACGAGAATATCAGTATCTTCGCGGTCTGCCCGCCGCGGGTTTTCTTAAGGTAATAGGCGAAGGAGAGCGACGCGCACCCGGTTTTCAGCAGGGCAACCGTCAGCAGGGCCTCCGTGATATACTTGGCCGGGAAAAGCACGTAGACAATCATAAACGGGCTTCCCATATAATACGCGTTCAGCCCGAACATCTCTCCGCCGAGCGTCCTGCTCCAGTTATAGATTAGACTCCCTTCTCCGAGAACGGCGTCTCTGAATGCTTCATAATAATAGATATACTGGGCGTTCAGGTCAAGCACGAGCAGCGAGTCGTTGCCGAACGGAAATACCTGAAAGGTGGCGTATACCAGTTCGAGCACGACCATAGGAAGGAAGAACGAAAGGAGATACAGCGTCTTGTTGGATTTCTTCGCGTTGAGCATCAAATCGTCTCTTAATTTTGTATCCGGATACATTCTTTTCATCTTTTGCTCCTTATGCTCCATTCACCGCAGGCAATACGACAAAAGCAAAATCCGTCCGCTGCGGGAAAACGGCTTCGCTCCGGCCCGCCGCGACGCAGGCCCCTTAAGTTTCAGCGCCTCCCCGCCCCGTCGTCCGAATCGGTCGTCTTCGCTACGATATAGCGCGGCCGGCCTTTAATCTCGTCGTAAACGCGTGAGAGGTAAAAGCCCAATATGCCGAGCGCAATCAGGACGGTCCCGCCGATAGCCAGCATAACGGTGAGCGACCAGCAGAACAGCTCTGTCCCGTACACCTTAAAACTGCAGGCCAGCGTTACCACTGTAAGGACGACGGCCGCGAAAAGAAAAAAGCCTCCTAAATACGTCGCAAACTGCAGCGGCGCCGAAGTAAACGACGAGATCGAACCGAGCGCGAATTTAACGAGCTTTTTCGGCGACCATTTGGAACTCCCGGCATGGCGCTCCGCCACGTCAAATCTGACGGTTTCGGTTTTAAAGCCGACCCAGCCGGACATCGCCCTGAAGAAGGTCTGCCTCTCACCAAGGGTGTCAAGGGCGTCGATTACGCGCCGGTCCATCAGCTTGAAGTCGGAGGCGTTGTTCAGATCGATTCCGGACATCAGCTTTAACAGGCCGTAAAACGCGCCGGTAAACGCCTTATAGACAAAGCTCTCTTTCCCCCGGCTGTTTTTCCTTGAATCCACGACGTCGCATTCGCCCTTCAGCCAGATCCGGTACATCTCGGATATCACCGGGGGCGGGAACTGCAGGTCCGCGTCGAAAATCACCGCGCAGCCGCCGCGGGCTCTGTCAAGTCCGGCGAACATCGCGCCCTCCTTACCGAAATTCCGGGAAAACGATATGCCCCTGACGCGGGCGTCCTCTTCCGCGGCGCGGCATATCCGTTCCCAGGTTCCGTCACGGGAACCGTCGTCGACAATAATCAGCTCATAGGGGATTCCCGCCTTTTCCATTTCGGCGCGCACCGCGGAGGTCAGCGCCCCTATGTTTTCTTCCTCGTTCATCGCCGGTACGATGATTGAGAGCAGTTTATTCGCTCTTTCCATTATTAAAACATTCATCCCCTATCAGGAGAAAGCCGGTAAAGCCCACGGCTTATGATTTTTTTTCGTTCTTCTTAAAAATAATCAGTTTGCTGAACACATAATTCAAAACTATCACCACGACGCTCGTTGCCGCTTTGACAAGCCATGTCCAGTAATTATAGTTGAAGGTCATTTCCAGCCAGCGGTAGGCCAGCGCGCCCAGATACATAATACCGTTTTCCGCGCCGAGGGTAATAAGCCTCGCCGCGACGAATGAAAAAAACTCCCTCGCCAGTGTCTTTTTTTCGTTCGATTTGCTTTTAAAAACGAAGTATTTATTGGTGACGAACGCGAACAGCACCGCCGCAACCCAGGCGATCGTGTTAGCTGCTATCACAAGCAGGTCTTTTTTTGACTCGTCGGATACCCCGAACAGATACAGGCATATCCCGAAAAATATATAGTTGACAACCGTTGTCAGCACGCCGAAAAACAGATAGGATATAATCTCTCCGTATTTTGCGTATATGTTTTTAATTTCCTCTTTAAGCTTCAATTCGTCCGCTCTTTTCCGTTTTGCGCTTATATATCTGCGCTTGTCTTTTCGTTATAAATGATATAACATTACCGGCTTTTAGTCAAGGTGTAAATATGGATTTACAATTATGTATATTCTTTTGCCTGTAATAGTGCGGCGATTTTTTGCAACAGTAACCGTTTTGTTACCCAAAAACGCTCGCCGTGTGTTATAATATAGGCGTAACCACGCAAACAAAAGATAGAGAAAAGCAGAGGGGTTTATATGGTTTTTTCCACGCTCACATTTCTGTACTTCTTTTTGCCGGTAACGCTGCTTCTGTATTTTGCCATGCCAACCCTTCGGCTTAAAAATTATACTCTGCTGGTAATGAGCCTAATTTTTTACGCCTGGGGCGAACCATTGTGGGTTATCCTGATGTTTTTCACGGCGTTTGTAAATTACCTCTGCGGCGTGATGATGGGCAAAAGCGCCTCTCCCGGGCGAAAAAAACTATGGCTTGTGATCTCCGTCGCGATAAGTCTCGGGCTTCTCGGCGTGTTTAAGTACACAGGCTTTGTCATTGAAAATCTCAACCTGGTTTTCGGCTTTCACCTCCCCGGCTGGAAAATCGGCCTGCCGATCGGTATATCGTTTTACACGTTCCAGGCGATGTCCTACACGATTGACGTCTACCGGGGCAACACCTCCGTCCAGCGCTCCTATTTCAGCTTTCTGCTCTATGTGACGCTGTTTCCACAGCTGATAGCCGGCCCTATCGTCCGCTACACCGACGTGGAAAACGAAATTTCTAACAGAAAGACGACCTTGCTGGGGTTTTCAAGGGGCGTCACCCGGTTTCTGACCGGGCTCGCCAAAAAACTGCTGTTCGCGAACTACTGCGGCATAGCCGTGCAGAGGCTTTTGGACTCCGGCGGCGACACCTCCGTTCTCGGGGGTTGGCTCGGGCTCGTCTTTTACTCGTTTCAGATATATTTTGACTTCTCCGGCTACTCCGATATGGCGATAGGCCTCGGCAAGATGTTCGGCTTTAAATTTAAGGAAAACTTCGATTACCCCTATACCTGCGTATCGATAACCGATTTCTGGAGGAGATGGCATATCTCCCTCTCCTCGTTTTTCAGGGATTACCTCTATATCCCGCTCGGGGGTAACAGAAAGCGCGCCGTTCTCAACCTGCTGATCGTCTGGTTCTTGACCGGGCTCTGGCACGGCGCCAGCTGGAATTTCATTCTCTGGGGCCTTTATTTCGGCGTATTCCTCATTCTTGAAAAATACGTCCTATCCGGAGTCATTAACAAGCTCCCGAATTTTATCAGGCGCATCTATTCGCTCTTTGTGGTGCTGATGGGCTGGTCGCTGTTCTATTTCACCGATCTCAACGCGCTGGGCCGGTTTTTTTCCCGGATCTTCGGCCTGGCCGGCCAGAGCCTGACTAGCACGGCGTCCGTCACGCTGCTTATCAACTATTCGCTTCTGCTGCTGGCCTGCGTCGTCGGCTCCATGCCCTTCGGAAAATTGGCACGAGGCCTAGTCATTAAAATGGTGCGTTCCGGCGGCGCGCTTTCAAACGCCGGCATGGCGTCGAGGCTTTTGTACAATATCTCCGTTCTGGCCGTCTGCACAGTCGTTATGATAACGAATACCTACAACCCGTTCCTTTATTTCAGATTTTAAAAAGCGGGGGTTCTTATGAAAAAATGGTATGCTATCCTATGCGCATCGTTTTTAGTCCCGATATTCGCGTTGTTTTTTGTTTCTCTCGCGGACACGGACGCCGTCCGGTCCGACAACGAGAACAGAATGCTCGCGAAAATGCCCTCCTTCGATATGGGCATGCTGATAAGGGGCGAGTTATCCGAGCAGTTTGAAAACTACTATTCCGACACATTCCCGTTCCGTGAAAAGCTCCTCGGCACAAGCAAGCTGATAAACGGCTTTTATTCGATAAGCCTGGGAAATCTCGCGGCAATAATCCCCGTCAGTACGAACAACGACTGGGACAACGGCGAGTCAATCGTCGACAAGGTGGTCGATTCAGAGTTCACAACCGGGATTCGGACCACAACGGCCACGCAGACTACGGAAACATCGGTGACTACCGAGAATACGACGGCCGAAACTACGGAGGAGGCTACGGCTCCGGTCACCTCCTGGACTCCGATCGAATACCCGGGCGGATCGCAGCCCCCCGACTCCAACTCCGACGTCGCCGTCGATTCCGGTTCGATTCTGATTGTCGGCAACTCGGCCATGGAGCACTACTACGGCGTCGATTCCTCTCTGGAAAACTATGCCGCCGCCATTTCAAGGGTTAAGGAACTCCTCCCCGACGTCAACGTCTTCGCGATGTTCTGCCCCACCTCGATCGAGTTCAATGCGCCGGTCAAATACCAGTCCGGAACCCGCTCGCAGCTGCGTGCGATGAATGTCGCCTACTCCGCGATGAAGGGCGTCGTCCCGGTCAACACCTGGTCCGAGCTTTACGCCCACAGGGACGAATACCTCTATTTCCGAACCGACCACCATTGGACGCAGCGCGGAGCGTATTACGGCTACGTCGCGTTCTGTAACGCGGCCGGGCTGCAATACCACGCCCTTGAGGAGTACGAAACCTACGAAGTGCCGGGATTTCTCGGAACGCTGTACTATTACACGAAAAACTATCCGCAGAGCAGCGTGCTGAAAAATAACCCGGACTATGTGGAGGTTTTCAGGCCGATCACTTCCAGCGTGATGACGATTTACAGGGACGCGACGCTGACCGACGGTACGATTTACCCGATTATCCTCTCCAAGACGACGGCTGAGAGTCTCGGCTCCTCATCAAAATACCTGATGTTTACCGGCGGGGATAATCCGATCTGCCGCATCGCCAGCGACACGGTAAAAAACGGGAGGGTCCTGATTATCACGAAAGAGTCCTACGCCAACGCGCTGATCCCGTTCCTGTCTGACCATTTTCAGGATATCTACGTGATCGACCCCCGCGAATTCAACGGCGAGGGCAAGCCCAGCCTGAATCTGATCGACTTTGCCAGACAGGTTGGCGCCAGCGACGTGCTCTGCGTGAACTACGCTTTCTCCGCTTCCTCGCCGTTTATGTCTATATTTAATAAGATGCTCCCGTAAAGCCTGTCCGATAAATTTGCTAAAGGATGTAAAACCGTGAAAAAACTGATTCTGACTGTCATAACCCTATCCCTTCTCCTGACCGTTGCCGGATGTAAAGATTCGGGCGCCCCCGGCAAACAGCCCACCGCCACGTCGAATACGTCCTCGGAATCGGCGGAGCAGACCACTTCCTCCGGGACCACCGCAGCCGCTACAACGACAGCGCCCTTAACCACCTCCAAAACCGCGTCGAATACTACGGTCAAGGAACCCGCGTCCACCTCCGAGCCCGCGCTTTCAACCGAAACTCCCGTCACGGTAAACGGTATATTAATTCTCGGCACCACCGCGATGGAGCATTTTTACATAAGCAAAGAGGGAATGAACGCGTACGCGCAAAGCATCTCCTCTGTCAAGGCAGCGCTGCCGGACGTCAACGTCTACGCGATGTTCGTTCCGACCTCGATTGAGTTCAACGCGCCGAAAAAGTATAAATCGGGGGATTCCTCCCAGCTCGAGGCCATGAATTACTGGTATTCGCAGATGTCGGAGGGCGTCGCTACCGTGGACACCTGGACTGAGCTGTATAACCACAGGGACGAGTACTTATATTTCCGCACCGATACACATTGGGCGCAGAGGGGCGCATATTACGCGTATGTGGCGTTTGCTAAAGCCGCGGGCTTTGAGCCCCACGCGCTCGGCGAGTACCAGGCCGGCTCTACGCCCGGCTACCTCGGTTATCTTTATACCGTAACGAAAAGCGATATCTTGTACAACAACCCGGATTCCGTCGAGTATTTTATGCCGATTAACCCATCCAAGATGATTTCCTACCAGACCCCCGAAATGACCAACGGCATCTCCTATCCGGTGGTCTCCTCGCCGAAAGCAAGCTATTATATGTTTGTCGCCGGGGACCAGCCGCTCTCGCATATTGTCAGCGACACGGTTAAAAACGGGAAAAAGCTTATCGTTACAAAAGACTCCTACGGTAATGTGTTGGTCCCGTTCCTCACCGACCATTACCAGGAGATTTTCGTCATTGACCAGCGCTATTTCAATAAGGACGGGTATCCCACCCTCAAGATCATTGATTTCGCCAAAGCCCATGGCGTGACCGATATTCTCTGCCAGGCCAACGCCTTTAACGCGGTCAACGGAAACGTCTACTTCAAAAAGCTGCTGCCGTAACCTTGAACGCCAAAATGCCTTTCGCGCACAGGAGTGCGCGAAAGGCATTCTATTTATATATTACGCTATTTATACAGCCTGACTGCGCAGTACGACAGCGGCGGGATATCGGTTTTCAGCGTTAAAAGCTTTCTGCCCTCCGCGAGCATTACCTCGGGTATGGCTTTCCGCAGCCGTTTTGCCCCGGGAAGAACGTATTCCAGCGCGCCTATTTTGATGTCGCCGGCGAGCGAGAGCATTGGCGAGCGCAGCGTGTCGCCGGACATATTGCCAAGAAGGACAGCGGTGTCTCCTGTTTTGAGTCGCTTGACGATGATGTGGACGTTGGCGCGTCCGTAGAGGACCGCGTCGAGAGGTCTTTGGGAGATAAAAGCGGCGGCGTTGGCGAGCTGGGCCTGCCTTGCGTATGTGTAGAAGAGCTGCGTGTGCGGCACGCTGCCCTTCAGCGGGAATGTGAAAACGAAAAATCCCGCCCCGTCCCTGTTCCTATAGAGGTACGAGGTCGGCGTGCCGTCGTCAAGCGCCGACATCACTTCCGCGCCTTTATTTAAAACGCATGCATAGCCTCCCCCGGTCCCGAAGCCGAGCATGCCGATGCCGACGCTCGCCTTTTCGTAAGGGTGATTGATCGGATGAGGCGCGTAGGTCTCGTGCCCGTTGAACTCGGCCGGATCTGCCGACTCTATTCCCACGTCGACTCCTCTTTCCCGAAGCGCGAGCGCCGCGCCGATATCCAGGACCGCGCCCGCGGTCTTCATCTCCTCAATATCTCCGTCCGAGACAAACGGAACGCTGTCCGCGGTCAGGAAGAACGGCCCGCTGCAGCCGATCGGGACGGCCATCCGGGTGAGGTACTCCAGAATATGGGGTTTGTCGAACCAGCCCTCCTGTTTATACGGGTCTTCCGCGAATTTAAACCGGTCCAGCACGCCCAGTTTATAGTTGATCCGGTAGCCGCCGTATTCGCCGTCGCCGAACATGCCGGCCACGGCGTTGAGATAAAACGCGTTTTCCTCGCAGGAATCGGTATAGGCGTGCTCATAGTCCGGGGCGCCGCGGTATTGGAAGACATAGTTTAAAATCTGCTTCGAGCCGGACGCCAGAACCCCCGCTTTATAGGCGTTCATATGCGCGGCGCTTGAAAAATATGCGCAGTGCGGGTAGGTGTCGCCCTCGGAGAAAAGCTCGATGCCCTCGTTCCTGAGCCACTGCTGCTGCAGCTTGTTGTACTCCACGATATATGCGATCTGCGTTGCGCTCTCGCCCGCCCAGTAGGGCGCGCCGATAAGCCGCAGTATCGGCTTCGTACGCTTCCCGGCAAAACGCCGCATCATCTCCGGGACATCTATACCCTCGCTGTTATATAGGCTCATCGCGGTCGCTATGCCGAGCCTTACCTTCGGATTGACTTCGTGCACCCGCTTCTCCACATACTCCGCGAACTCGTACAGGCTCTCTCCGGACAGCTTAAACCAGCGCTTCCTGATTTCGTTTGCCTCAGGCGCCAGCGCGGCGCGGACGAGCTCCTCTCTTGTCATATTGAGCCCGTTTTCTCTGTTGAAGCGGGCGATATGCGCGTCGCAGAAGCAGCCGATCTTCGTCAGGCTGTGGATATTCAGCCGAAAATCGTCGTCGAACATGATCGCCTCCACGCCGCAGAGCGCTATCGTCGCCGCGGCCTCCGCTATGTCGCGTTTTAGCCTCTCGTCCAGCGGGCAGAAGCAGCCGATCTCGGCCTCTCCTTTCCGGTTGACGAGCGGAAGATAGCCGTGCGGGGATTCTCCCGTCAGCGTCCCGCCGTGCCCGATGGTCGGGCACGTCCAGAAAAGAATCCGGAAGCCGGCCTCCCGGTAGGGTTTTGAGAATTCGCGGAAATATTCCGCGTAGTATTTTATAATCTCCGCGTCGTACCCGTCGCTCTCCGGCACGGCGACGCCTTTTTCAAGCGCGAGCCTTTTCGCCGTCCCGTAGATTTCATCCGGGGAGGCGCAGAGCCATACGCAGTCCGCTCCTATCCGTTTAAGCTCGGATATAAACCCTTCCGCGCTCTGGTTTTCCCGGTATTTTGCGATTATCGGAACCGCAAGCCTGTAATTTTTCATACGCTAAAGCCTCACTTCGTCATTTCCCTGATATTGTTTATAGACCTTTTCCGCCTCGTTTTTCATGCGTCTGATCAGCGATTCCGGAGAGAGTATCCTGACGTTGTCGCCGAACTGAAAAAGCCAGCCCAGAAACGTCGGGCTTACGGCTACGTCGACGACAATCGCGAACCGGTCATCGCCCCGCTTTTCTACCGAGATGTCGTACCCGAACCGGTCAAGCGCGACGCCTATCAGCTGATTTGAAAACTCCAGCTTTACCCGTTCCGTCTCCCCGGCAAACATCGAAAACAGGGTTTTCGCGTAAGCCGCCGGGTCGAAGCCCTCTTTTCTCGCCTCGCCGATTCTCGGCTCCTCCAGAATCTCGATTTTTTCCATTTTGTCGGCACGGAAGTTAACGATTTTGCCGTATCTCCCGTAATACGCGATCATGTAGTAAAACTCATCGTCCCAGTACAGCGCGTAGGGGGACGCAGTGTACCGGCTTCCGCCCCGCCTGTAGACAACCTGCTTGTCTGTATTGTATTCAAAATATTTAAATGTTATCTGCCGGTTCCGGGAGATCGCCTCGGATATCCTGTCGATATTGTAATAGATCTGTTCGTTGGGGTTTTTCGTCCGGCTCAGCGTATAGATCTGGCGGTTAATTTTTCCGGCGTGCCATTTGTCGGTCAAAGACGTAATTTTTCCGATGAGTTCGGCGGATTTCTTCTCGGTGATAAACCGGGAGGAGGCGACTGCGTCGGCGAGCAGCATAAGCTCGGGCAGCTCGAACACCCTTTGTCCGATATAGTAGCCCGCGTTCTGCCCCTTGACCGTGACAATATCGACTCCGAAAGAGATCAGCGCTTCTATATCGTCGTACACGCTCTTGCGTTCCGCCGTTATCCCGAAATTCGCCAGCATCCCGATCAGGTCCGTCGTGCTCAGAACATGCTCCTCGTCGGAATTTTCGTACAACAGCTTATAGATATAAAGAAGCTTCAGCTTCTGCCCGCCGGTTCGCGGCATGCTCAAAGACCCTCCTTATAAAAGCATTTGATTACCTTTCATAACTTGACTAAGGCCTCGGCATAATGTATACTTTATTAAACACTTGGTATATTACCAAATATAAGGAGTGAACATCAATGGAATTGAAAGGTTCAAAAACCGAAGCCAATTTAATGGCGGCTTTCGCGGGCGAGTCCCAGGCGCGCACTAAGTATACCTTCTACGCTTCACAGGCTAAAAAGGACGGCTACGAGCAGATCGCGGAACTGTTTCAGGAAACCGCCGATAATGAAAAGGAACACGCGAAAATCTGGTTCAAGCTGCTGCACGACGGCATCGGTCCGACCGATAAAAATCTAGAGGACGCGGCGGCCGGTGAAAACTACGAGTGGACCGAGATGTACCCTGAATTTGCGAAAACCGCAAGAGAAGAAGGCTTTACGAAGATCGCCTATCTGTTTGAGGCCGTCGCGCAGATCGAAAAGCGTCACTTCGAGCGGTATGCCAAGCTCCGGAAAAATATAGAAGATAATAAAGTCTTCGAGCGCGACGAAGAGGTATACTGGCAGTGCATCAACTGCGGACATATCTATTACGGCAAAAAACCGCCGGAGGTCTGCCCCGTCTGCAACCATCCCCAGGCCTATTTCAGGCTTGTCTGCGATAATTATTAAACCGTTCTTTTTAAACAAACGTCAAAAGGATTGCCGGGAAATGCATTTCGATGTTTTCCGGCAATCCCTTTTTTAGTACTGCTTAGTCTTCGTGTATCTGCTCTCGTTTGGTACGTAGGTGTTCGATCCGCTGGACGACGCAAAGGTCGGATCCATCATCCTCCAGTGGACGCCGTCGAAGTAGATGACTCCGTTTATCCAGCCAGAACCGTTTACGTAGACGTTTATCCAGGCGTGGTAGGCGCTGCCGTCAACATAGCCGAAGATCATCTTTGTCGGGATGCCGAGGCTCCGGAGCATCGCGGTCATTACCGCGGCGTAGTCAAGGCAGATGCCTTTTTTAATGCTGAGGATATAGTCGATATCCGGGACATAGTACCCGCTCAGGCTGGACGCGGCTTTTGCGTAGTCGTAGGAGATGTTTGAAACAACGTAGTTATAAACCGCCTCCACCTTTTTCAGCGTACCTGACTGGTTTTTCGTCAGATTATAAGCGAGCTTTACGGCATAGCTGTAGCGCGTATAGTAGACATACCAGCTCGCGTGCAGATACGGTGCGTACTCGCTTTTAAGCGCTACGCTCACGGTAGTGCTGAATTCGGGAGCATAGTAGTTTCCGGACGTGTTTCTGTAGATCTGCACCGAATAGGAGCCGCTGCCGTCGTTCAGAGGATATGTCTCGTAGCTGCCGCCGTTGTTCAGTGTGTACTGGTACTGCGCGCCGCTCGGACCTTTGATTATTACCAGTATCTGGGACGAGCCGCCGGCGATATATTTTATCTCCAAAAAGCCGTCCGCCTTGTTCGAGCAGTCCACGACGGCCTTCTCGTTCTCTAATACCTCCACGCCGTAGCTGGCGTCCCCGATTGCGCCGACGACGTAAGGGGGATCGTCGAAGGTTGGGGCGGTTGACGCGCTCGTCGCCGGCGGGGCGACGGTGGGGGCGGCTGTCGAGGATTTAGTCGTAGTCTTCGTTGTGGATTTAGTTGAGGACTCCGTCGTCGATTTTGTCGCGGTAGACGAGGGCGTTGAGGCATCCGTCTCCGAAGATGAAGTGGCTTCGGTAGCGGTGCCCGGCTCCGCAGTCGTACCCCCGCTTGTTCCGGTATTATCGGAAGAACCGGAGCTGTCGGTCAGCTCCGAGGGTTCTGTGTTCGGCTCGCTTGTCATCCCGCCGGCGGTTTCCGAGGCTTCGGACACCGTCTGGCTCACACCCGGCGCAGGTGTATCGGGGGTCTCCGAAAACGTACAGCCGGACAGGTTCACCGCCGCCAGCGTCAGTGCGATGAGAAGCGCCGCGGATATGTATCTGTATTTTGTTTTAAAGCTCATAGCGCTCCTCCGGTGAGAAAGCAGCAAATTCGTGTCAGCCCAGTTTTTTCGCGAGAGAATCCGGCGCCATCGCATACTGGAGGGCGGTCTCCCGGGTGATATAGCCCTTGTTATAAAGATTCTGTATCGCCGAATCCATACTGATCATTCCCTCGCTCGCGGAGGTCGCGATCACCGTGTCGAGCTGATGCACCTTGGAATCGCGTATGATGTTCCTCACGGCGCTGTTGGCGTTCATGATCTCAAAGGCCGGGATCATGCTGCCATCCTTGCAGGGCAGAAGCTGCTGTGAGATTACGCACTGCAGCAGCATCGCGAGCTGCACCCTGATCTGCTGCTGCTGATTCGGCGGGAAAACGTCTATCACGCGGTCTATCGTGTTCGCCGCGCCGACCGTGTGTAGAGTCGAAATCACAAGGTGTCCCGTCTCCGCGGCGGTCATCGCCGTTTTAATCGTCTCATAGTCGCGCATCTCGCCGAGCAGAATAACGTCCGGCGCCTGTCTCAAGCAGGCGCGCAACGCCGAGACATAGGATTCGGTGTCAAGCTGGATTTCGCGCTGGCTGACAATGCATTTATTGTTTCTGTGCAGGTACTCGATCGGGTCCTCCAGCGTGATTATATGCCCGCTACGGGTGTTGTTTATCCTGTCGATGATGCAGGCGAGCGTCGTCGATTTTCCGCTGCCCGCCGTTCCTGTGACGAGCACAAGCCCCTTCGTCTTTTTCGCGATGCCCATCACGGCCTCGGGAATGTTTAACAGCCTGTAATCCGGAATGCCGAAGGGGACGGTCCGAATCACGCAGGCAAGCGAACCGCGTTGCTTGTATGCGCTCACGCGGAAGCGAGACACGCCCACAATCGAGAATGAAAAATCGTCGTCCCCCGTCTCCAGAAACCGCTCGATCTCCCTATTGGCAAGCTGATAAATCCCCCTGATCAGCCTTTCCGACTCGACGGCTGTGATTTTGTTCTCGTCGGCGCGCAGAAAGGCTCCGTTTTTTTTGAACGCCGCCGGAAAACCGGCGACGATGAACACGTCGGATATTTTATTGTCCACCGCGTATTTCAGCATTTCCTCAACGTTCATAGAGTTTTCCTCGGAATTTCAGTATTTAATCGTTTGAAAATTCAGTCCGTCGTCCGGGTTCCAGTCGCCCGTGTCGACGATTTCCCAGCGCAAAACGTCAACCTCTCCGCCGTCCACCGCAACAAGCACGGACAGCGTCCGGTTTTTGTCTATATTCTCTCCATAGCTGAGATATAAGACCCCGTTTTTTTGCGCTCCGCTCACCCCTTCGGGGAGGGAAGCCGCTATTTTTTTCAGGTCGTTGCCGCTGTTCTCCGCGAGCGCTCTGATACCTGCGAGCTTTTCCACGCAGACGTTGTCCGCAGCGTAATACCGCAGCACGGCGTCCGCCGACTTTATGGCGAGTTTCTTTTCGTTTTGCGAGGTGATCAGCGTGAGCACCGCAAATACCGTCAGCGCGAGAACCGAAAAAATCATCACTACGGATACGCTGCCTATATTGATCCCGGCCGAAAAGGGCCGTTTATTTTTCATTACCGGTCACCCCTTTATAATCCAGCTTCAAAGCTCAATCCCCCGCCGTCTCCGCGGTGATCGAAAACAGTCTCTCCGTCTCTCCCGCTTTCACGACGGTTACCAGCGCGGATTTCAGGTACACGCCGCTATCCGTCTGATCCAGTGTCAATATAAAGGCGGCGCTCTCTCCGTCCGATGCCCTGTTCCAGTCGGGGCCGTATAAGACAGTCACCCTGTTCCCCTCAACGCTTCCGCCGAGGATTTCGGCGACCGCGTCGAGCCTGCCCGCCGAGTGCTTATATCCCTCGGCCGCAGACTGCGCCTTGATCGAAGCGTTGGTCAGATTTCTGCTGTAGTCCGCGTTCGTCTTCGCCGCGGCGAAAACGCGCATGCACACCGCCGCGCATATTGAAAAGAACAAAACGGCGACGGTAAGTTCCATCAAAAACAGGCTTGATTTTTTAACGGAGCGTCTGTTCACCCTGCACCGCCATCCTTCCCGCTCAACACGTCAAGATAGGTTTCCGTATAGGTCACTCCGCTCCCGCATTCTATGTGCAAAAGGCTATCTTGCTGCCATGAAAAGCTGAGCTTGTCCATCGGGACAATAACCATGCCGTCCTCCGGCTTAAAGCTCAAGCCCTCCTCGTGGTAAAGCTCCATTAACTTTCCGTCATGGGTGTAAATCAGCGTGTTGTATTTTACACCGTCAATCTCCTCGGAAAGCCGGAGCGCGCTGCCGTCCCCGAAGCTTTCTATGCTGACGCAGCCCTTCGCGTTATAGTGCCTGACCTTTTCGGTGATATACGCGATGCTCGTGCGCTCCTCAAACCTTAAGTCAATCGCCTTCACGCTGTCCTTATAGACCTTGACACCGGTCATCAGCACAAGCAGCACCGACGCCGAAAAAGCGCAGAACAGCGCGAGCGCGAAAACGATGTCGATTGTGTGCGACGCTTTTGGCGATCTCATAATAATCTCCATTCTGCCGCAAAACGGCAGCATATAACTATATAACTAAAATCAATACGTTCGAATCTATTTCTTATCGATCAGGGTTATCTGCGGCATGATATTCGCCGCGAACACCCTGTATTCCACCGTGAACTTGTCCTCGTCGATTCTGACGCCGTAATTTTGTTTTATGTATTGATAGCTCTCCGGGTACCTGCCCTCAATCGCGTAGCAGGTGATCGCGGCGCGGTTCAGGCTCTCGAGCGCTATCCGCTTTTCTTCTTCGGTGCTCTTCCTGTCCGCCCCGCCCACAACGCTGAAGAAAGCCGCCGTTATCAGTATAAATATCGCAAGGCCGACGATGTGTCTCTTTGCAAACTCCCCTGCTGATTTCAAAACGTTTTTCATGTCGTTTCACCATCAGCTTACAGCGCGGACATGATTGTCATCAGCGGCAGCATTACGGATATAAGGATAATCCCGACGACAAGGGACATGATGATAACCAGCGTCGGCTCGATCCTCGAGAGCGCCCTTTCCGTTCTTTCCGCCACGTCCTCCTCGCATCTCCTGGCAATCTCGTCCATCACAGTATCGGACGAGCCTGTCCGGAAGCCGATTGCGAGCATCTGCGTATGCAGCGCTGAAAAAATACCCGCGTCCGCAATCGCCGTACCCGGCGTAATTCCTTTTTTGATCTCATCCCTGCATTTTGCGATCTTCTGCAGCAAGGCCCTGTTAGTCACGATTTTTTCCGCCATTTTTAGGGATTCCCCGGTCTCGAGCCCCGCGGACATCGTCATCGCGAGCGCCGAGGCCAATCTCGCCTTGCCGATCGCCCTGCCAAGTCCGCGGCCGTACAAGTGGTTTCCGAAAAACGCTTTCACCGCGCTGCTGACGGCCGGGATTCTTGTAGCAATGAACAGCGCGACAACGAGCCCGGCGAGGATGCCGACAATCAGGACCCAGGAGCTCTTGAGTCCGCTGCCCAATCGCATGATCGCGCTAGCCGTGCCGCTCATTTTGCCGCCGAGCTGGATATAGACGTCGTTGAATATCGGCAGAACTTTCGTAATCAGAATGACGATGACAAAAAGCATCATAAAGAGCAGAACCGCCGGGTATTCGACCGCATTTTTAATGCTGACCGCTATCTGCTCCTGGCGGTCGTAGTACCCCGACAGGCTTTTAAAAACCTTTTCGAGGCGCCCGGTTTTCTCTCCGATTTCAATCATATCTGTCATGTATTTCGGGAACGCGCGCGTACTCGCGAAGGATTTGTACGCGTTGTCGCCGCGCTCTATCCCGTTTTTTACGGAAGTCAGAACCGATTTTACATACTTGTCCGGTTCGTCCTCAGCGAGCATGGCGACCCCGTCCCCGAGCTGTATCCCCGCCTTCAGAACAAGGGACAGCTCCATGCAAACCGACGATAAATACGACGCGCTCAGAACTTTTTTCGTGCCCATATGTTTTCTCCTACTCTGCAACAAGCCTGCCGTGCACAACAAATCTCTCGTCTTTGTTGCTTCTATTGTTCGTACATGTGGAAAGCGTGACAATCAGGTCCGAAGCCGTCGGCTTTATCCCGGTGTCTACAGCCGACTGCGCCGTGATCTTGTCTAAGAACTGCTGATACATATCGTCTCCCGAGAAATAAATCTGATATGAATCGCTGTAGGCGTCCGTGATATACGCGGAAAATATCTGGTAGTGTTTGATGCCGGCTTCCGTCAAGATATAAAAATCCGGGTGAGTCTTGTAATAGCTGAGCTTCTTAAGGTTGATCAGGACACCGAATTTAACGTTATAATTGCCGTTGTGTCCGTATATCACCGTGTTCCGGCTTGTAAAATCCCGGTTGACGCGGTAGTCCAGAAATATGCTGCCGAGGGTGCTGTAGGATCCGTTATATGTGGTCTTCAGATACTTCGTATTATCGCCGCTCTGGAGCAGCGGAAAGTTTATCGACGTGTCGTGCATCCAGATCCAACCGACAATTTCGCTGTTGACGGCTTTCATCGCGTCCCAGTTTACGCCGAAATTCGGATAATCCACCGATGGCTCCGGCTCGGCAGTTGCCTCCGTGAGAGCAGTATTCGAAGACCCGGCGGCGTCTGTCGTCTCCGTAGCAAAAGCCGTGGTTCCGGAAGGCGCCGCCGAGGTGCCCGTGGCGACCGACGTCGTCTGATAAATCAAAAACTCTTCGATCGCCTCTTCATTTTGTTTATCGTTCTCGCGGTAAACAGCCCATATCTTTATCAGCGAAAAAGCCGAATAACAGAAAACCGCCGCGAGGATGACGATTAGGCCCAGATACACATGTTTCTTTTTCATACGACAATTATCTCATATATTTTTTTTGATTTCAAGGGTTTATCCCGTTTTTCCGCATAAACATCGTTTATTCGACGGTCTTATGCGCTTATATATTTTGCAAAAATGAAACCGGCGGGGACGACCTTTCAAATCGTCTCCGCCGGCCCACCTAGCTTGTTATTTTGCTTTTCTTTGTTTTTTGCCGACGACTGCAATCGTGATCAGGGATGCACCCGATACCGCCGCAAGCAGAGCCAGCAGACCCGTATTGCCGGTAATTCCGGTATAGGGCGGGGTCGGCGGGGTGATGAGGTTGCGCTCGTAGACGAGCTCGATCACGTTGATCCCGTCGCTCTCCAGCGTCACGGAGGTCGGTCCGCTCACATAGGCGTATTCGTTGCCGCCGTAGGTCTTGTAATCGTCCTTATTGATTGTAAGGCTCGGATCCGTGGTCTCGACGACGGTGCCGGTAACCTTTTCCGTGCTGTCAAGCGCGCCGTCTTTCAGCGTTCTGTAGGTCACGTCAATCCTGTACTGGTAGTTCGTCGTCTCGGGCGGGGTCGGCGGGGTGATGAGGTTGCGCTCGTAGACGAGTTCGATCACGTTGAGCTCCTCGCTCTCCAGCGTCATAAAGGTCGGACCGCTCACAAAGGCGTATTCATTGCCGCCGAAGGTCTTGTAATCATCCGTATCGATTGTGAGGCTCGGGTCCGTGGTCTCTACAACGGTGCCGGTAACCTTTTCCGTGCTGTCAAGCGCGCCGTCTTTATATGTATTATAGGTCACGTCGATCCGGTACTGGTATTTCGGCACAGGCGGGGTGAGATCATAGTATGCATAGTACAAAGTTAATACCGCGACGCCGTTTTTAACGTTGAGCGTCACCGTGCTAGCGCCGTCTAAGAAAGAATAGGTTCTGCCGCCGTAGGTCTGATAATCGCTCGGGTTCACCGAGATAATCTGGTCCTTCGCGCCTTCGGTAACCGTTCCGGTGACCGTTTGGCTGCTTATTTGCGCACCGTCAAGATAGTAGGTATAGACGCAATCAATTCGGTAGTAATACTTGTCTATATAGGTGTTCGTGATCGTGTAGCCATTGATGGACTGCGTGTACCCATCGACAGTCGCCTCTTCGACGGTGTACTCGTATTCAGAATGGTCGTCTCTATATTTCGGGAGCTGACTGCCGTCTTCATCGGTGGTGAAGCTGAAGGTCGTCGTGCCGGGCTGCAGCGTTACGCTGTTGACCGCCGTTCCGTCCTGCTTCAGTGTTATCGTAATGGCCGGAACCGTCGTACCATCCGGAACATTCGCCCAGACCTTGCTGCCGGAAATCGTCACATATTCTTGCGTGAAATCGTTTTCTATCTTGTCGAGCGTTACCGTCTGCTCGGACGAATCCATTACGGTAACCCTGCCGTAAGAGACGGTAACCAAATATTCATCGTCGTTCAGATCATGTCCCGCAGGCGCTGTCGTCTCCGTGAGCATGTAGAATCCCGCCGGGATATCCGTAAAGCTTACGCTGCCGTCCGCCTGGGACGTCGCCGTCATGGCTAAGGTGGAGTCGTCACTGGCAAGGGTGAATACCGCGCCAGAAAGCCCGACCTTATTGCCGTATGACGCGACCTTAGCGAAATTAAGGCTTCCGAAATAGGCCCTGACGGTGGGTACGCGGAAATCAATCGTAGCGCTGACCGTGTCCTGGCCGTCCGTCTTCGTATAGGTAAGCGTTGTCCGGCCGTTTGTGAGGTAATAGGCGTCTTCGTCGACATCGCCGTTTACCGCGGCGTTCTTGATTGACACCGTGTCGAGCTCGATCCGGTAGGTCAGCGAGTAGGTGTAGTAGGTGATTTCACCCTCGGTTTTCGTGGTCGGGGTGCTCTTGGAGACATTCCATGTGAGCTGATTGGTGACTGTGTCGAAGTAAATGCATGCGGTATTGTCCGTTGTGGAGAAAGCGGAATTCCCGTCGAAGTAGTCAATATCAAACACAATATTGCTGCCCATCGGGTCGGTCACCGTTCCGGCGTTGGTGGAGTGCTGGATATTCGTGTTTATCTTTCCGAAGGCAATGCCGAGCTCATCGGCGTCATTCGCTGAGTAATATCCGTTCGAGATCGATGTGAGCCATTGTTCGATTGTAACTTCCGTCCGGTTCCACTCCCAATGACCCCAATGCCAACGGCCATTTTCCCAGTGTCCTGGAACCCATACGGAATCATCAACCTCGTAGCAGCGATCGGAGCCCGAGGCAAACGCGATTGAGTAGAGCATCGCTATCGTCCTGATGTCTTCCGCGACATCCTCGGCCGGTTCTACATCCTCATCGTAGATCGCGTAATTGCCGCCGCCCCTTGAGCCGGAGATGAACTCGAGACTGCTTCTGTCGGCGCTGGAAGAGATGTGATACGTCGGGCAACCGTCGGACAGCAGCACTACGTATAGCGCGCCTATGCCGTTGAGGGGCTGGTTTTCACCGGTCTGACCGAGCAGGTTGTAAGCGAGGGTGAGACCGCCTTCAATATTTGTGCCGCCGTCATCGGAATGACTTCCGCCGGGAATCCTGGAATCAGTAAAACCGATACTGACATCGTTGTTGATCGCGTTTGTGACATTGGCGGTATTTGTCACCGCGTTCGTCCATCCGAGGACCGTTTTCGCGTTCGAGCCGAACTCCACAATCGAGATCATGCGTCTCGCGGTGCTCGCGTCGGTGATGTAATTGTTGACGAAGGTCACCGCGGCGGCCTTTGCGGTCGCCATCCTTGTGGTTTTGCCTAACGGATCTTTC
Organism: Bacillota bacterium; assembly: GCA_033813635.1. GTDB lineage: Bacteria > Bacillota > Clostridia > Oscillospirales > QAMX01 > JAPXRI01. The sequence goes on along the minus strand of JAPXRI010000004.1, from coordinate 2,829 downwards.
ATGCTGTTGGAGACGTCCATGACCAGCACGACGGCCGCGTCGCCCTTGACTTCCGAGGAGGTGAACTGCTTTTGCGTCTTGACAATCAGATTGATGTCGAAGACGTTTTCCGTGCCGGTCTCGCTGATGTTTTTCTCAACACTGACCGCTCCGTTTTCCGCGGTTTTCAGCGAGGTTTCGTAGGGAACATCACCCTGTCCCGACGGACCGACCTCGTAATACGAACCAAGCTGGCTCGGATTCGCCGGAACGTCCGCACCGCTGTCTGCGAACGCCGAGAGCGTAATCGCCGAGGGGAAAATAAACGTCATCGCGAGGAGAATCGAAAGTACTTTCCTGAAATGCCTTTTGATAGTGCTTTTTCTCATTTGCCAACATCCTTTCATACTCATTCGTGCACAACCGAGATGAAATATGTGGCGGCCGGACTGCCCTGACGCCGTGCCCGATATGCGTTTTAGGCTCCAAAGCTTTGCGTCCCGCGGTTTCCCGAGGTTTGCCTTTTTCAATATTTGATCTAAGTGCCTGCCTGTTTTGTGGACTTCTACGCGGGTTTATTCCTGCTTGATTCCTGTTTCGTCAAGAGCGCTGTCAATCAGTTTCAGCAGCTCCAACGCGCTTCTGAAGTTTTTGGTGACGTTTTTTTCTGCCCAGACTACGCTGCCCTGCCAAGTAGCGTTCTGCCGGTATTTGACGTGGATGACGAAGGTCGCCTTTTCTCCTTTTTGACTGATTACCTCCTGCTCGGACATAAGCTTCGCAGTCTCCTTTCGATTTGATCTCTGCTGCTCCTTGGCACCCTTTGTGGAAAAGGACCGCGCTTGCGTCGAGGACTGCGGGTATTTCAGGTCGTCGAAAAATCTGTCGACTTCCAAAAATAGCGAACTGATGTCGGAGAACTGCATCGATCCGGACATGTAGCAGTGGTACAGATCATACCTTGCCGCCGTGGACTCGCCGTTGACACATATGCAAATCACATCCGGTGAGAATATGTTTGAAAGCATCTTTCCCATCTCATCAGCTCCGCTTTCCTGTTTGTGCCTGTATTATATCACCCCGGCTGTTACAGCCGTGTTACATCGGAGCAAAATAAAGAAAAATTTTCCAAATTTTTTTACTTACCATTTGATGTCTTCCGTTTTGAATTTCAACGGGGTGGACTCGCCGTTTAATATCTGCGCGGGGATCGCCTTATACTTCAGACGGATTCCCCGCCCGTTATGCAATTCCCTGAAGCGCTTTGTTATCCTGTCGGACACAATCGAGCAGTTTTCAAGGCTAATCCCGAGAAGCAGGATAAGGAACTGATTCTGGCTGTACCTCGTGTATAAATCCCCTTTTCTAAGCGAGGATTTTATTGCCCTGTTTAGAGCCGCCGAAGCCTCCGACAGCTTGTCCTGCTCCAGCTCATTCCCGCCGCTGTCCGTCAGAGAACAGAGCATCAGAAAAACGGACTGGCCGCTTCTCTCGACGATCCTCATCACAAACCGGTATCCGTCGACAAAGGTCAGATAGTTGCAGTAATAGGCTCCGTCGCCGTTGACATCGTCGCATAAAAAGGCTTTGATCGACTCAAGGCTGTCTCCTGACTCCGAAATATGCTCGGATATTCTCTGATACAGGTCGATAAACCTGTCCGAAGGCTTCAGCCCGAGCTCCTGAAAATACAAATCCGTGACGCACTCGAAGGTGCTGAGCGCTTCCCTGAAACTTTTCAGGTTGACAAGCTCGTCAATTTTACCGATCTGGAAATCCTCGTCGTAGGGGTATATCGCTCCGGCCTTCGTATAGACGTCAAGGGCGGCCTTATGGTCGCCGTTTTTATCCAGGATCCCGGTCAGCGCTCGGACGCATCCGGCATACAGTTCCTTATAGCGTACCGATTCGACCGTTACCCAGTCCTCCGTCGATGAGGCCGGGAGAAATTCGCCCTTGTACAGGTTGAACGCCTTCGTGTAAAGCTTAAGCTTTTCGCTCTCGGACAGGGCCTTCTCCGCATCTCCTATAAGCTCTTCAAATAACCGCGCGTCGATTACGCATTCGACGTCGCTCTGCCATCCGCACATTCCGTTCTTACAGCTGATGTACTGGCAGTTTGGCAGGCCGGCCTCAATAAGCATTTTTTTGATCCTGTGCACGGTAACCCTGAAGGTGTTCGAAGGGTCTCCCTCTGAATCATAATCGTACAGTAAATCGAAAAGCTTCTCCTTCGGAAAGCTCTCTCCCCTGTGGAAAATCAGATACTGTAAGAGCCCGACCGCTTTTCCCGAGCGGTTCTGCCACAGCAGCAAAGGCTCGTTGCGATATGACAGCGAAAAACCTCCGAACATCGATACCTCTATGATATCGTCCTTCATTATTGTGACACCCCCATCCCAGACACCTCTTTTCATTAATTATATATTATCATTTTCAATTTTGCAACAACTTCATCTCGATACATATCCCATTTCGGTAACAATGCCATCCTTTATATTATAGCCTCTCTCTTTGTCGAATTATGGCTTAATTTCGCTGCCGATTCGTCCGATAAAAACCTCCGAAAACAATTTGTTTCCGCTCCGCGCTGGAGCGCATAGACGTTGAAATTCGCCCGCATCCCCTACGGCTTTCCATTTAACACATTATTTATTGTTTTTAAGCAAAATTATCCGTTATATCTCTCAAATATGTAGGATTGTCAATGATATGTTACACCAAGGGACAAAAAATCAAGGAGCACCTTTTTGGGTGACTGCCATTTTAAGGGACGCATAGGAAAGTTGTTATATTTTCTGCTGTGAACAGCAAGTTGAGCTTTGAAATCGTCAAAAGAGTAGAATTTAT
>JAPXRI010000003.1:0-146446 GCA_033813635.1 Bacillota bacterium | reverse complement strand
ACAGGCATGGTATCGCTACCACTGGATTTTGAGTCCAGCACGTCTGCCAATTCCATCACGCCGGCATATATGTTTAATTATACAGAAAAAATCCCGTTTTGTCAATCAGCGGGTTATTTTGCCGCTTCGTCGTTGTCCATCAGCGCTTTACCCCTGAACGAAAACTTCGACTCCGTACCCTTTATCAGTCTGACGATATTTGCGCGGTGCTTGAATATGATAATCAGCGACATAAAGGCCGCGACGGCGGTGTAGCCGAGGGACATATCCACCTGGGATATCGAGGTCTTGGAAATCAATAAAACCATAACCGGCAAAACGACTGAGCCGCAGATAGATCCGAGAGAGACATATTTAGATATCAGCGTAACTACAAGGAACACTCCGAAGGAGACCAGGAAAATCCGCCAGTCAAACAGCGCGATCGTCGTCCCGAGGGTCAATACGCCCTTGCCGCCCTTGAATCTGAAAAATACAGGGTAGATATGCCCGAGAAATACGAAGGCTCCTGCAATCAGACGGCCCTCGGCGCCGTTGACAAAGCTCAGGTTCCCGCTGTAAACCAGCTGGCCTATCAGAATCGCGATAACGCATTTTCCTACGTCACCCGCCAGCACAATCAGGCCGCGTTTCCAACCCATAGAGCGTACGGCGTTGGTAAAGCCCGCGTTTCCGCTGCCGTAGTTTCGTATGTCTTTTTTCAGCGCGTATTTCGAGACAATAATCGATGTGTTGCAGCTTCCGAGCAGATAGGATGTGACGGCGATGATCGGAAGCTGATAAATCGTGGAAAGGTTGGTAAACCACTTGCAAACGGTCATGATATATTCCATAAAATACCTTCATTCTGCCGGGAAGCGGCGGCATTGCGTTGAATTCCCCAAAAAGCGTGAAAAAAATCTCACGCCTTATCCGCCGTCAATACTTCAATTCATCTCCGTCGGCTTTTTCACGCACGATCAGGCGGACCGGCGTGCCGCCGAAGCCGAATACCTCTCTGAAGCGGTTTTCAATGTATCGGAGATATGAAAAATGAAACAGTTCGCTGTTATTGCAGAACAGGATAAACGTGGGCGGGCGCACCGATACCTGAGTCGCGAAATAAACCTTAAGGCGCTTGCCCTTATCGGTCGGGGGCTGCACCCGCATCGTCGCGTCGTTCAAAACGTCGTTCAGCACGCCGGTGGCGACCCGCTTCCCCGCCTGCTCATACGCCGATACGATTTCCTGGAAAAGCGTCGGCAGACGGCTCCCGTTCTTTGCCGAGATAAAAACGGTGTTCGCGTAGGGCATATAGGAGAGCCCAGCCCGCACACTGTCCCGCATGTTCTGCATTGTGTTTGTTTCCTTCTCGACAAGGTCCCATTTGTTCACCGCGATAACCGCGGCTTTTCCCTTTTCATGGGAATAACCGGCGATTTTCGTGTCCTGCTCCGTCACGCCGTCGTTCGCGTCGAGCATGATCACGCAGACGTCCGCCCTCTCGATCGCCATCATCGCCCGGAGAACGCTGTATTTCTCCACCGCCTCTTCCACTTTCGCCTTCCGGCGTATCCCGGCGGTGTCTATAAAGCAGAATTTCCCGTGCTCGTTCTCAAAATACGCGTCGACGCTGTCCCGGGTCGTCCCGGGCACGTCGCTGACGATTACGCGCTCTTCCCCGAGCACCTTGTTGATAAGCGATGATTTGCCGACGTTCGGCTTGCCTATTATCGCGACCTTTATCGCGTCGTCGGCTTCGTCCTCCTCCGTGTCGGCGGGAAAATACTCGAGGCATTTGTCCAGCAGATCGCCCGTCCCGTGACCGTGCAGAGAGGACACCGGCATCGGGTCGCCGAGCCCGAGATTGTAGAATTCGTAGAGCTCCGGTGGCGGCGCGCCGATTGTGTCCACCTTGTTTACGCACAGTACAATCGGTTTCCCCGAACGCAGCAGCATCGGCGTTATCTCCGTGTCCGCGGCGGTGACGCCGGTTTTCAGATCCGTCACAAAAATAACCACGTCGGCGTTTTCTATCGCAATCTCCGCCTGAAAACGCATGAATTTGAGAATATCGGAATCCGCGCGCGGTTCAATCCCGCCCGTGTCTATCACCTTGAAGCTCCTGCCCCTCCATTCGCCGTCCGCATAGAGCCTGTCCCGGGTGACTCCGGGTATGTCCTCGACAATCGAGAGGCGCTTGCCTGTTATTTTATTGAAAAGCATCGATTTACCGACATTCGGTCTGCCGACAATCGCGATAACCGGTTTTGCCATTTTACTACATCCGTTTCTTGCGCTTATTGCCGCGGCTCTGTTTAATGCCTGTCCAGCAGCGCGTTAAGCAGGTCTTCCCCGGTGTTTTTAACCGGAACAAGAACCGTGCCGAGCTCCCGTTCCACGTCCCCCGGCGTCAGGTCGTCCAAAAACACTTCCCCGTCATACCTCAGCATATTGGCGGGGATCAGCACCCTCGCGCCGAGGTCCCTGCCTTTAAGCTCCCTTATCAGATCCGATCCGGTGACAAGACCGGAAACGGTGACCGATTCCCCGAAAAACCTGTTCACGACGGGATATACCGTGCACAAAAAACCGGGGTACTTGCTTTTAAGCTTGTTCGCAAGCCCGGAGATAAACGGAGCCGCCGCCGTACCCGTTGCGACCGAAAATGGCCGGGGCGCGGGAACGCCGTCCTCCAGCTCCGAAAACGCCTCTTCGAATTCATTCTTTAAAAGCGCTATCATGCCTACCCCGTTTTCAAGCTGCGGAAAATCCCCGTAATGCTCGTATTCCGGTATCGGCCTGCCGGAGCTGATGTAGAGCTCGTCCGCGGCGTAGACGACCCGCGAGCCGTAGCCCTCCAGCGCCATATCGCCGAGCTTTTCAACAATATCAATTATACCGTCGGCGGCGGTTTTGTCAACAGGTTTCAGCGGATAAAGGTCTTCCCTGTGGGCGGTCAGGCCGACGGGAACCACCGAAATAGAATTGACCCCCGGGTACATCGGCATCAGGTCGCAGAGCGTTCTTCGAAGCTCCTCCCCGTCGTTTATGCCGGGACAGACGACGATCTGACAGTTCAGCGTAATCCCCGACGCTGCCAACTCCTTCATCAGGTTAAGGCAGTTGCCCGCGTTTTTATTGCGGAGCATTTTAACCCTGATATCAGGATTTGTTGTATGCACGGAGATATTCAGCGGACTAATGCGGAGCTTCTTTATTTTTTCGATATCGGCCTCCGACAGATTCGTCAGCGTAATATAGTTGCCCATTAAAAAGGAAAGGCGCATGTCGTCGTCTTTGAAATACAGGCTCTCGCGCATCCCTTTCGGGAGCTGGTCGATAAAGCAAAACACGCATTTGTTTTTGCAGGCGTGCTTTTTATCCATCAGATATGTGTCGAACTCCAGGCCCAGATGGAGGTATTCCGGGTTTCTTATCTTCACGTCGCGGTTTTTCCCGGCGATATCGCCGATCGTCAGCGTCAGCTTTTCGTCGGCGGAATAGTATCTGTAATCCAGCACGTCCGATATTTCGTTTGCGTTGATTTTGCGAAGCGTCTCCCCGGCATTGATCCCCGCTCTGTCCGCGAGGCTGCCGGGTTCGACGCTTTTAATACGTACCGCCAACTCCGTTCACCGCCTTTAGGTTAAAAATAAAGCGCGTTGACATTTCCCGAAACACGCGGCCCCGCGGCCGCAGCATCATATGGGATATCAAGGCGCTCCGCTCAAGTTTATACGGATAGGGGGCAGCCGCAGAGGGCTGCCCGAAATTCCCGGTAAATTTACTTTTCTTCCTTCATCTCGACAACTGTTCTGCCTTTGTAATTGCCGCACTCTTTGCACATCCTGTGCGGAAGTCTCGCGGCGCCGCATTCCGGGCATTTCGCAAGACCGGGAAGCGTGAGTTTCCAATGTGAACTACGGCGTGTATCGCGTCTCGCTTTTGAGTGTTTTCTTTTGGGTTCCGCCATACTGTTACACCTCCTGCTGTGTAAAATCCCGGATTTTGCCGACATCAGGCAGCAGGCTAAAATCGCAGGTCATTTGTTATTAAAAAACTTGCCTTTAAGCTTCTCAAAGGCCGGATTGACGGGCTTTTGGCAACGGCACTCCGCTTCGTTCAGATCGACCCCGCAGCCCGGACAAACGCCCTTGCAGTCCTCTTTACATAGAGGACGCATCTCTATGCTCAACGTAACGGCGTCGTTCACGATTTCGTCCAGATTAACCTCGTCGTTTGCGTAGACGATATACTCTTCGTCGTCCGAATCGGTGTGCCTGACAAGCAGATTGTGTGTTTTTACGTTGAGCGATTTTTTTATCGCTTTCCCGCAGCTCGCGCAAAGCGTGTCGAGCACAGCGGAGATTTCCATGTCAAGCGCTAAAAAACCGGGCTTTTTCTGCACCATCCCGCTCACAAAAACCCCGGACCGAAACGGCCTGATACCGTAAATCTCATAATCCGACATATCGGCCTCGTATCGGAAAGAAAGCGGATTCTCAAGCCCGGACAAAACGCTTTTGAGATTTAATACCATGATATCCTCACTAAAACGATCTATCGCCAGCCGTCTCCGAGAGATTGCGCAAAAAGCATTATAACTTATTCAAAAAAATTTGTCAAGAAAAATATTCGGTTTGCCGGATTATTTTCATTTTAACGCCTTATCCCGAAATCCGCCCGATGTCTGTTGGACAAACAGTCCGCTGTCGGACAGCGAGACGAATTCTCCGACGGATGAGCTCTCGGTCAGCGGGTCGGATACTATAATATGGTCGAGCAGCGTTATGTTTACCTTTTTTAACGCCTCGTATACCTTCAGCGTTGTCTCCACATCCTCTTTCGACGGGATTGCGAAGCCGCCGGGATGGTTGTGGGCAATCACGACATAAGCGGCCTTCGCCTTAACCGCGTCGCTGATGATTCTTGGTATGCTGACCATCACGGCGTTTACGCTGCCGCTCTGTATCTGCTCGCAGCTGATGGGCTGCATCCTGCTGTTAAGGCACAAGAGGTATACAACCTCGTCGCGCTTTCCGATGAAGTAGGGCATCATGAAATCGCCGAGGGACGCGCTGTCGGAAAGCCGGACGCTTTTAACGACCTTTGACAGCATGTAACGGCGGGAAAGTCCCGGAATCATCGATAAAAGCAGCGCGGCGTTTTCCCCGACCCCCTCAACCTCGCGCAGTTCCTCCGCAGATGCGTCGAAAACGCGGTGGAGGGAGCCGAAACGCTGCAAAAGCCGATGCGCGATATTGTTTGTGTCCACCCGGGGGATAGCGAAGAACAAAAGTGCTTCCAGCAGCTGGTGCTCGTCGATATTGTCAAGCCCCTCGCGCAATATCCGCTTTTTAAAGCGGGCGCGATGTCCGGAGTGCAGATTCTCCTTTTCCATCAATCGGTTACACCCCCACAACCCTTCCGTCGTTCGTATTTCTCTTTTTCGTATTAATTGTCTGTCGATAATATTTTACATTTTTCGCGGCCCGTTGTCAAATAATAAAAAAGCCCCGGAAAACCTTTCCGGAAGCCTAATCAATATCCTGGTCTGAGTTTCTTTTCCTGCGCTGCCGGCCATTTGTTTCCTTATTTCATAGAATGGGTATACCATAAAATAAGGAAGTCCGCGACCTAAACCTCAGCGGCACGTGAGCAGCGAGAGAACCGGCAGAAAATGCATATGTCTTCCCGAATGGCGCGTTGGTTTGAGCGGATAATAAAAATTCCAACTGTGGGTTGGAATTACCGGACTTCTCAAGTCGTCCTTTTTAAGGTATATTATTCTGCCTCTCTGCACATGCCGTCGATATTCTCTTTTACCGTGCGAAAAGGCATCGCGTAGACCCTATGCCTTTTCGCGCGGATGCCCCGCTCGTAGATATCGACTCGGCAGGTCCCGCGGTGTCTCTGAATCGGATCCTGCCGGGTCGATATAGCGACGATCTTGTCCTTCGGGAGGATCACCCTGTGGAAAACCCTGCGCGACTCGTACATCGCGCAGAGATGCTTTTTGTGGAAGCCAAGCCCGGTCCGCGGGGCCGCGTACGCCTTATTCACGGCAACCCATGAAAACCACGCGGAAAACACGCTCCCCCAGACTACCGCGAAGGTTTTGAATCCGCGGAGCCAAACGCCGCCGGCGGCAGCCGCGGCTGCGAAGCAAAAGGCGAGCGCGGCAAAGGGCAGCGCGTTGTTCAGGCGAAAGCTCTTTTCATCCGGCCGCAGCGGGCAGTAATACCCGTTGAATTCGGGCAGCAGCTTCCGCTGTTCCCGTACGTTACCGAAAAGCGGGGCCGACGGGATCAGCACGGGCATAAACCCGCCGCCCCCGTACCCCGGTATGCCGATAACCGCGCTGTAGCGCTTAAAGAGTCTCAGAAGCAGCCGGCACCTGAAATCTACCGACGAGATTGCCGGCGCCCTTAGGGCGTATTGGTATTTCCCGAACAGCCCTCCCGCAACCCCAAGCGTATCCCGCCCCCGCGTAATTGTAATATGGTAGTAAGTGGAGAGCTTTTGCAAAAACGCCAGAAAATATAAAAGCAAAACCCCGAGGGGAACCATCAGCAGCACCGGCGGCATCCCGAACGCAAAGAACCGGGCGACGGACGCGAAAACGCCGTAGCCCTGCCCCGCAAGGCTCGCTCCGAGCAGCTGCCCGAGATTGGACAGCAGCGCGTACAGAAAGGCGATCCCCCCGATAATCGTCGATGAAGCCGCGCTGGTGAACGCCACATCCGCGTAATCCGGCTTTACCGCGACGCGCCCGCCGCCGCAAAAGCCGCAGGGGCGCCCGGAAGACAGAAAAGCGCAGAGTTCCTCCGCGCGGTCAAGGGGTAGGATCAGCGGGCGAAACTCCCTGCGGGTTTTTCCGAGGGAATACAGCTTGACCACCGCCGCGCGAAACGGGCGGATGTAAAGGGGACGCGTAAGCCTTATCGTGGAGATATGTCCGACGATATAGATATCGGTGTAGCGCAGAATAAGCCCCCGCGTATAGCGGACGGAGGTTTCGGTGACGGTCACATAGCTTCTTTTCCAGCGGAACACGCCGAGAGCGACGATTACCGTCAGCGCCGCGAGGTCGATCCAGGCGCCCTTTATCCAGGCGTTGACGCCCCCGCCGGCCGTTCCGAACCCGCGAACCAACGGTACGACCAGGATAAACAGGTAGCGCCTCATCCCGCCGAGGATATCGAACGGGTGCAGGCGGATTTTTTTATTCACAGCCGGCAACCTCCCCTCTCTCGGTTTTCCCGGCTATCCGGTACGCATCCTCCTTCCCCAGCGCGTAGAGACCCACGCGCTTTCCCGCAAGCGAGAGGACAACCGTGCGCAGACCAAAGATACGCATCAGCGGTGTCGAGGTGATTGTTGCGGTCACGGTGTCCGAAAAAAACACGCTGGTCTGCCTCCGGATAAAAACCCCGCTCTCGATGCGGATGCGGTCCGATTTCTCCTCGATGCGGTATCTCGAGAAATAGCTCGGGACGTACCAGCCGCCAAAGCCGATGGCCGCAAGGGACAAAACCCCGAGCGCCACGCCCAGCGGCGGGAACACATATAAGAGCTCGAACGACGCGGCGAGCCCGACCGCCGAGACCGCGAGAATCCTTAAATCCCAGACAAGCGTCATCTTTTTTATGTTCGAGGTGTTTTTCATGACAAATTCCCCTTGCCGCGCTGAAAAGATATTCTATTTAAAGTGTTATTATACGAAAAATAATATCAAATTAAACACCCGCGTTCAAGTTTTACATTTTATAGTTGCTAAGGTTTTGCGCGTTGGTATATAATAGTAGCAAATATTGACATCTCGGGGAGTGTGCTGCAGTTGAGGGCCTGCGCTGTGGATTTCGGCGATTCCAGAACCGGCGTCGCGTTTTCCGACATCAGCCGTACGATAGTCGGCGAAACGGTGGTTGTCCGGGAAAAGGATCAAAAAAAGCTTGCGCAGACTCTGGCCGGGCTCTTCTCGAAAAAAGACGTCGGTTTCGTCGCAGTCGGGCTGCCTGTCAACATGGATGGCTCGAAAGGTCCCCGGGCGGAGAAAGCGGCGGCTTTCGCCGCGCTTCTGGGCGAGGTTTCCGGCCTCCCGGTCACCCTAATCGACGAGCGCAAGACCACGGAGGACGCGCACCGGATCCTCTCGGACGCCGGCGTTTACGGGCCAAAGCGTAAAAACACGGTCGACGCCGTGGCGGCGTCATTGATTTTGGAAATTTTTCTGAAGCTTTTGAAAAAGCAGGAAGATAAGCTCTAACAGCCCGGGCGGCATAGCCGCTTTGGCATACGAAAGGATGGTTATTTGGATGAACCTGACCGAAAAACTGAAAAGAATCGCAAACGAGAGCGGCAAATCCTATTGGGCCTCCCGGATCTCCGCGGAGCTTGAGTACGCCGCGCGCCTGTCGGCGGTCATGGGCGGCAAGTTCGACAGGGATATCGAGACCTCGGTGGACACACTGCTCGCCTCGATGAACGGCGACGGGGTAATCACCGACTCGGCGGCGAGCTTTTCCGAAAAGCTCCTGCTGCCGCTGTCATCGGAGTGCAAAAAGAACACCGTCATCTGCGTTTCGCACGCGCATATCGACATGAACTGGATGTGGGGCTTTCACGAGACCGCCAGCCTGACGGCCGACACCTTCAGGACGGTGCTCGACCTGATGTACGAATACCCCGATTTCACGTTCGCCCAGTCCCAGGCTTCCGTTTATAAGATCATCGAGGAGTATGCCCCGTGGCTGCTGGAGCGCATCAAGCTGCGCGTCAAGGAGGGCAGATGGGACGTCACAGCCTCCACCTGGGTCGAGGCGGATAAAAACATGCCGTCAGGCGAATCCCTGTCCCGCCATATTCTGAACACGAAAAATTACCTCTCGAAGCTCCTGGACATCGACAAGGAGAGCCTCTCGATCGATTTCGAGCCCGACACCTTCGGCCACTCCGCGAACGTCCCCGAAATCTGCAACGCCGGCGGCGTAAAATACTATTACCACTGCCGCGGCAACGCCGAGCACTGCGTGTATAAATGGCGCTCCCCGTCCGGAGCCGAGCTGCTGGTCTACCGCGATCCCGAATGGTACAACGGCGAGACCCACCCGCGCATGGCGCTGATAGTCCCGGAATTCTGCAAGCGCTACGGTATTCCCAGCATGCTGAAGGTCTACGGCGTCGGAGACCACGGCGGCGGCCCGTCAAGGCGGGATATCGAGCGCGTGATCGACATGGCCTCCTGGCCGATCCAGCCGACCATTAAATTCGGCACTTTCCACGAGTTCTTCGCCGAGCTTGAGCAGCATGCTGACAAGCTCCCGGTGGTCACCGGCGAGCAGAATTTCCTGTTTACCGGCTGCTACACGTCCCAGTCCCGCATCAAGATGTCCAACCGCGTCGCTGAGGCCAGGCTGTTTGACACCGAGCAGCTGGCTGCGATCTCGAAAGCTGTCGGCGGGCAGGACCTCTCCGGGCTTATGACCAGGGCCTGGCAGGGCATCCTGTTTAACCACTTCCACGACATTCTGCCCGGCAGCGGCACGGTCGAGACCAGGGAATACGCCCTCGGCGAATTTCAGAGATCCCTCGCCGGCGTGAACACCGGCATCACCTATGCGATGTCCAATATTGCGGACTATATCGATACCTCGTCTATCCAGCCCGACGGCGACGCTCAGAGCACATCCGAGGGCGCCGGTGTGGGCTATACCACTGACCAGGTCTCTCACTTCTCGTTCCCGAAGACCGAGCGCGGCTCGGGAAAAACGCGGATATTCACGCTTTTCAACACGCTTCCCGCCGAAAGGCGCGGTCCGGTCGAGCTGACCGTCTGGGACTGGCCGGGCGACCCCTCCCTCCTCCGCGTAAAAAGAGCCGGGGGCGGGGACTGCGCGGTGCAGCTGCTGGAAAAGGGCAGGCATTTCTGGGGCCACAACTACCATAAACTGATAATCGACGCGGTCGTCCCCCCGCTGGGCTACGACGTTTACGTCCTCTACGAGGGCGAGGCTGAGCTGCCCCGTTTTGATCCCCACGCGTCGGACAGACTCGATTATATCAGCGACGCGCCGATTGTTCTCGACAACGGCGTCGTCCGCGCCGAGTTTGACAGGCTGACGATGAAGCTCATATCGTTCAAGGACGCCGCCACAGGAACCGAACTCGTCCCGAAAAACGCGCCCTCCTGCCGCTTTAACTATATTCTCGAGGATACGGTGAACGGCATGAGCGCCTGGCGCGTCGGCAACTACACAAAAGTGACCGATCTGAACGAAACCTGCGCCGTCAGAGTGGAAAATGTATCCCTCGGAAGCCTTTTATCGTCGGTCAGGTACACGATGAAATACGAGCGCTCAAGTTTCGAAGTCACGGTAAAGCTGGCCGCGCACTCAAGCACGCTGGAATTTGAGGTCAAAGCCGACTGGCATGAGATCGGGACCCGGAGCTTCACGCCCCAGCTCTCGTTCGAAGCGCCGTTTGCCTACGCCTGCGACGGCTATCTAAACGACATCCCGATGGGCACCGTGAAGCGCGCGCCCGCGGCTTTCGACGTCCCCTGCACAAGCTTCTCGGCTCCGCTCAATAAAAATGAAGGCAAAGCGTCCCTCCTTTTAACAAGCGACACCAAATACGGGTTCCGTAACGGCAGGAATTCTGTCGCGGTGACGCTGATACGCGCCTCCTCCGACCCCGATCCGTACCCGGAGTACGGCGTGCACAATATCAGAATCGGCCTCGCCGCGGTGTCCGGCACCTCGGTCGGCGCGCTTATAAAAGTCGCCTCCGAGTTTACGCACCCGGTTCTCTACACCAGCACTCGCTCGCACCTGGGCAAGCTCCCGCTCTCGTCCTCGTTCCTAACGCTCGAGGGCAGGGATATCGCGATATCGGCCGTAAAGACCCCGGAGGACGGCGAAGACGGCATCATCGTCCGCGTCTACAACTCGGGGTACGAGCCGGAGACCGCGAAGCTCTCGTTCTTCCGCCGTCCAAAATCAGTGTACCTTACAGACACAAACGAGAGCAGGGGCACGCCGCTGATGATGACCGGTAACGGAGTGGAGTTCTCCCTCAAAGCGCTGGAAGTCGCCACACTGCGCATCGCGCTTTAAAAACTCGATAAGGGGTGATTACGCCTTGAAAAAGCTTGACGATCTGCACTATAAGGACCTGTATTTCCGCGAAAAGAAAGTCGAGATCTACATGCGCCGGCTCAGTGAGCTCAGGTATGTCAAGACCGCGCCGGTGTCCGGCTGGAAGCACGCGCTCGGAGACTTCACGGGCCCGGAGGACCCGGTCTACGACGATTCGGCGTGGAGGAATTTCGGGGAGACGGATATGTTCGGGGACGCCGACCAATACGGCTGGTTCCGGACCACCGTGGTGATACCGCCCGACTTTAAGGGCCTTCGGGTCGCGCTGAACATCAAATCCACGATAGACGGGGACGACGACCCCTTTTCCCGCTGGAACGACGCCAACCCCGGCTTTCTCTGCTATATCAACGGCTCCCTCGCCGGCCATTACGACCGCTTTCATAAAACGCTTCTGCTTACAAAGCGCGCAAACGGCGGGGAGCGCTACTCCGTCGCGCTAAAATACTGGACGGAAAACCCCACGAGCGACTATTTCTGTCCGATTCTCCGGGCGATTGATCTGAAAACCGAGGAGCTCTATTACGATCTGCGCGTCGCCCACGATTGGGCGATGCAGCAGAAGCTGCAGGACGGCATGCAGATCAAAATCATCGCGCCTCTCGCCGAGGCCCTCTCGCTTCTCGACCTGCGCGAGCCCTATTCCGACAGCTATTATGCCTCCGTCGAGGCCGCGCGCAACGCGATCGCCGAAAACGGCTACAAGAGCGACGCCTGGAAAAAACTGGCGCTGGACGCGACGGTTTACTGCATCGGCCACTCCCACATCGACGTGGCGTGGATGTGGCGGATGCGCCAGACGCGCGAGAAAGCGCAGCGCACGTTCGTCAACGCGCTGAAATACCTCGAGGAGGACCCGGACTACACGTTCTTCTGCTCGCAGGCCTGCGTCTATAATTTCGTCAAGCAGGACAACCCCGAGCTGTACGCCCGCGTCAAAAAAGCCGTAAAGAGCGGACGCTGGGAGGTTGACGGCGGCATGTGGCTCGAGGCCGACTGCAACCTGACCGGCGGCGAGAGCTTTGTCCGCCAGTTTCTGTACGGCACCCGCTTCTTCCGGGAGGAATTCGGGGTGGAGTGCAAGATGCTCTGGCTGCCGGACGTCTTCGGCTACTCGGCGGCCCTGCCGCAGATTCTGAAAGGCTTCGGCCTCAAATACTTCACCACCGCGAAAATCAACAACAACGAGTACAACTGCATGCCCCACGACACGTTCATATGGCAGGGTATCGACGGCAGCGAGGTATTCGCCCACCTAATCACCGGCCAGCGCCTCACCGCGCTTGAAAGCGGCGATTTCTCGACAGCCTACAACACAGAGGTCTCCCCGAACTTCCTGAACGGCGCCTGGCGGCATTACCACGACAAGGAGCTGACCGACGACCTGTTTATGCCGGTCGGCTGGGGCGACGGAGGCGGCGGCACGGCGGACTACATGCTCGAATTCGGCAAGCGGATGGCGGATGGGCTCCCGATGTCCGTCCGCTGCGCCTGGGGCAGAGTTGACGACTGGTTCGACAAATGGTCCGTCAAGCTCAAGGACAATAAATACCTGCATAAATGGGTGGGCGAGCTTTATTTTGAAAGGCACAGGGGAACGCTCACCTCGATGGGCAGAATGAAGAGGAAGAACAGGAAAAGCGAGTTCCTCTACCAGAAGGCCGAATGGCTGAACGTGCTGAACACGGTTTTAAACCGCGGCGCGTACCCCAAGGCCGCGCTCGACGAGGGCTGGAAACTGCTGCTGACCAACCAGTTCCACGATATCCTTCCGGGCTCGTCGATCAAGCCCGTCTACGAGGACGCCGACGCCGATTACGAGAAGGTATTCAAAATAGGAAACGACGCGGCCGGCAGCGCGCAGGCCGGACTGACCTCCGCGATTTCCGGCAACGCCGGCGACATCGTCGTTTTCAACCCCGCGGGCTTTGACCGCGCCGATATCGCGTTCGCCGAAACGGCCGCGGCGGGGATTAAAAACAGCGTCAGCCAGCGCACTGCGGACGGCAGGCTCTGCTTTATGGCCACCGTCCCGGCGAAGGGCTGGGCGGTATTCTCCCCGTCCGAAACCGTGTCCGAAGGCGAAACCGCCGCGTTTAACGGCAATGTTCTCGAGAGCCCCTTTTACAGGGTGACGCTCGACAAAAACGGCTTTTTCCGTTCGGTCTACGATAAGAAAAACGGGAGAGAGGTCCTCACCCCCGGCAAGGCTGCGAATCTTCTCCGGGTCTACGAGGACCTGCCCCTCAACGACGACGCCTGGGACATCAACGTATTCTACCGTGAGAAATTCACCGATATGACCGATATGACCTCCTGCGCGCTCGTGGAGAACGGTCCGGTCTACGCGACGCTGAGGCAGACAAGGCGCTTCAACAAATCCACGCTGACGCAGGACATCCGCTTCTACCGCGATATCCCGAGAATCGATTTTATTACCACCGCCGACTGGCACGAGACCCATGTGCTGCTAAAGGCGCATTTCCCGGTGGATGTCAACACCGACAAGGCCACCTACGAGATCCAATTCGGCGCGCTGACGCGGAACACCCACGAAAACACAATGTGGGACTTCGCGAAGTTCGAGGTCTGCGGCCACAAATGGGCCGATGTCTGCGAAAGCGATTACGGCGCCGCCGTACTGAACGACTGCAAATACGGCTACGGCGCGCAGGGCTCGGAGCTTTCCCTATCGCTTATCAAGTGCGCGGCCGGCCCGAACGTCGACGCGGACAGGGAGGCACACAGCTTTACCTACTCGTTCCTTCCCCATAAGGGCGATACCGCCGGCTCCGATGTGGTAAGACAGGGGTTCATGCTGAACGTACCGCTCGAGACCGCCGTGAAGAGCGATAACGGCGGCGCCCTGCCCCAAAGCTTCTCCTTTGTCTCCGACCTCTCCGGGAACTGCGTAGTCGATACGGTAAAGCGCGCCGAGGACGATGGCCAAGTCATAGTCCGCCTGTACGAGCCCTACGGCCGCCGCTGCACGGCTAAGCTCCGCTTCGGCGTGACCCCGGCCAAGACAGCCAGGGCAAACCTCGCGGAGAACGAGATTGAAAGCCTGACGGCGGACGCCGACGGCACGCTTTCGCTGCCGCTCAGAGCGTTTGAAATCGTGACTTTGAAGCTCCTCTTCAACGGAAAGGCAGGGGAAAGATAATGGTCAACACCAATATTCCCGACAGGTATTTCAGGCTCCAGAGGGCTGAACGCGTTATAAGCAGCATCCGCGGCCTTTCGGAAACCGACCGCCGGCCTGTGGACGGATGGAAGTTCCGTTACGGCGATTTCCGCGGCCCTGAGCTGCCCGGCTACGACCTCAGCGGCTGGAAGACGCTGACCGGCACCGACACCTACGGCGGCTACAACACCTATTTCTGGATATGCAGTACGGTCAGAATCCCGGAAGGCTACGCCGGCTTCCCCGTACGCCTGAGCGTCGGCACGAACCGCTTCAAGGGCTGGGACCTCTCCAATCCGAATTTCATAGTGTTTATAGACGGGCACATCTCCTCCGCGTTCGACGTCCACCACCGCGAGCTGCTGCTGACCCCGAAAGCCGCCGGCGGCGAGACCTACTACGTGGCGCTGAAGGGCTTTACCGCGATGCGGGACTGCCGTTTGAATTTCAGCGCCTCCGTCTGCCGATTCAACCCGGAGATCGAAAAGCTCTACTACGATATCCATGTCCCGATCGAGGTCTGCGCGAACCTTGACGACAGCTCGCGGGCCAAAAACGAGATGGAATATCTGCTGGACAACGCCGTCAACCTGCTGGACATCACCGCCCCGGGCTCGGAGGCGTTCTACGACAGCGTTAAAAAGACCCAGAAGTATATGGACGAGGTGTTCTACGGAGATTTCTGCAAAAGAGAACCCGAGGTCTACACCCACTGCATCGGGCACACGCACCTCGACGTCGCTTGGATGTGGCCGATGCGGCAGACGCGGGAGAAGACCGCGAGGACCTTTGCGAACATGCTCCGCCTGATGGACGAGTACCCCGACTTCAGGTTCATGTCCTCCCAGCCCTGCATCTACAGCTGGATCAGGGAGGACTACCCCGGGCTCTTTATGCGCCTTAAAAAGGCGGTCATCGACGGCAAATGGGAGCCCGAGGGCGGGATGTGGGTCGAGGCCGACTGCAACCTGACCTCCGGCGAGGGCTTTGTCCGCCAATTCCTTTACGGAAAGCGGTTTTTCAAACGGGAATTCGGCGTCGACTGCAGGATTCTCTGGCTGCCCGACGTGTTCGGGTACTCGGCGGCGCTCCCGCAGATCATGAAAAAATGCGGAATCGACTACTTCATGACCACCAAGATTTCCTGGAACAACCACGACAAGATCCCCTACGACACGTTCATGTGGCGCGGCCTTGACGGCAGCGAGGTTTTCTCGCACTTCATTCCGACCTCCGACTATAAAAACGCCAGATCGGGCAACAGCTTCACGACCTACAACGGCCACCTGAACCCGAGTCAGATGATGGGCGCGTGGGAGCGGTTTCAGCAGAAGGATATCTGCGACGAGGTGCTCTGCTCGATCGGCTGGGGCGACGGCGGCGGCGGAACCGACCGGGAGATGCTCGAAAACGGCCTCCGCCTCGCAAAAAACATTCCCGGCGCGCCGGGCCTCCACTGGGCGAGCGCCAGATCGTATTTCGACAAATGGAGCGCCAAGCTCAAAGGCAACCGCTTCCTGCCCACCTGGGTAAACGAGCTCTACCTCGAGTTCCACCGCGGTACTCTGACCTCCCAGGCGAACAACAAGAAAAACAACCGCAAGAGCGAGTTTTTATACCAGAGCGCCGAGCTTTACAGCTATATGAACATGCATCTGCTCTCCGGAGACTACCCGAAGGCGATGTTCGACGCCAACTGGCTCTTGATTCTGACCAACCAGTTCCACGACATCCTCCCCGGCTCGTCGATCAGGGAGGTCTACGAGGTTTCTGCGAAGGAATACGAGAAAATACTCGCCGACGGCCGCGCCGCGCTTCGCGCCGCATGCAGAGCGATCGCCTCTGCGGTCAGGGCAAAGGGCAGGACCGCCGTCTGCTTCAACGACACCGGGATTGACGGCCGTGGCGACGTCTGCGTATTGGACGGCGAATACGACGTCTTCGATGCCGGCAAAAGGCTCCCGTCCCAGGTCTCCGAGGGCAAAACGGCGTTTGTCGCATCGGATATCCCCTCCAAGGGCTACAAGGCCTTCGCCCTCGCGCCGGCTTCCGCGAACGCGGAAAAGGCCGCGAAAATCGACGGCCGGCGCGTAGAGACCCCGTTTTACCGGGTAACGGTGGACGAAAACGGCGAGATCTCGTCGCTTATCGACAAGCAAAACGGCTTTGAGCTCTGCGAGAGCGGAAAAACGCTTAACCATCTGCTCGCCTATACGGATATCCCGTACTGCTACGACGCCTGGGAACTGGCCCCGTACTACACCGACCAGAAATGGTCTCCGGAAACCGTCAGCTCGGAGTTCATCGAAAACGGCCCGGTCTTCGCGAAGCTCCGGACGGTGCGGAAATACGGAAAATCCACAATCCGCCAGGACATGATTTTCCACAGGAATACCCCGAGGATCGACGTCGAAAACGAGATCGACTGGCACGAGGACCATACGATCCTGCGCGTCCATTTCCCGACGACCGTCCACGCTTCTTACGCGACCTACGACATCCAGTTCGGCAACCTCCGCAGGCCCAACAACAAAAACACCTCCTGGGAGTTTGCGAAGTTTGAGGTCTGCGGGCACAAATGGGCCGATCTTTCTGACGGCGCGTACGGCCTCGCTGTGCTCAACGAGTCCAAATACGGCTACTCCTGCGTTGAAAACGACCTCTCGCTCTCGCTTCTGCGCTCGCCGACCAGCCCGGACCCGAAAGCCGACCGCGGCGTCCACCGCTTCACCTACTCCCTGCTGCCCCACAGCGGGAGCTTCGCCGAGGGCGGCGTAATTCGGGAGGGCTATATGCTGAACTGCCCCCTTACCGCCGAAATTACCGACGGCGGCGAGGGGACGCTGCCGGAGCGCTTCAGCCTTGTCAGTTGCGACCGTGAAAACGTTATAATCGGCGCGGTTAAGCGGGCCGAGGATGACGGCTCGCTGATCGTCCGTTTAAACGAGGAGTACAACGCCAGAGCGGAAGCGACGCTGAGTTTCGGCTTCAGCATCGCCTCCGCGTCCATCGTATCTCTGATCGAGGACAAAACCTACGCCTCCGTCCCCTTCGAGGGCAATAAGCTCAAAGTCCAAATCAAGCCCTACGAAATCGTCACGCTGAAAGTAAAACCGGAAGTATACGCCATATAACACATGAGGTTGCGGAAAAACGCGTTAACAATACGTTTTACCGCAACCTCTTTTAAAACCGATTTCCAGCAGTATTCGGAGACCACACCAAAATAATAAATTAATGCGAGTTGATTGATATGGTCGTCGTGAGAACCGAGTCATTATGGCAAACTGAATTTAAGCTCGGAAACACTCTAGTTTGCATGTATAGATCCGGTTATTCAAACACTTGCTTATTTCAATATTATCATTGGTCATAACCCCTGTCTACACATATAAATGACATTAAATCAAAAGATATGGCATATTGTCGAAATAATCATATATAAATTTACTTTAATTTGTGATATAATATTGGTTTAGCCCCTCCACCTACAAACCCAACCATGTACAGGAAGCAAAATAAACCAAATCCGGGAACATCAATTGGATGTTCCCGGATTTGGTTAAAGGATATTATCTTGTCCGAACCGTCAGACGGTCACGGTCTCCCCCGTCTCAAAAAAGTAGAGCACGGCCGCCGAGACCTGTTTCCCGGTGATTTCGGAGAGCGCTCTTTTGTATACGGCGAGCTGGGGCGCGTACTCCTTTGCCCGCAGCGCGGCCTCTCCTTTTTTTATATTGTCGGTCTTGAAGTCGACAACCGTCAGCGTCCCGTCGTTTTCCTCGAAATAGAGATCGATTACGCCCTGCAAAAGGAGCTTTTCGCCCTTTCCGGCCAGCTCTGGATAATACTCTCCGGCGTCGGCGAGAATCGAAAACTTAAACTCCCGGTTCAGCCTGTCCGGCGAAAGCGCGCAGACGCGCCTTCCGATCTCCGTTTCGTAAAACCCGATAATCATCTCTGGCGCGACCGCCCCGGCCTGCTCCGCGCTCAGAAGGTCGCGGGCGCAGAGCTTTTTAAGCTCCTCCTCGACCTCGCCCGCCTCTGCGTACCGCCTGACCGGCAGCAGCTGCATCGCGAGGTGTACGGAGATTCCCCTGTCCCGGGGCGACATGTATTTCGTCCCGGGCATTTCTCTTGCCTGTAATAAAAATTTCGGGATGTCCTGCCGTTTTCCCGATTTCTTTTGGTAGCGCTCCTGTTCCTCCGCCTCCGCCGAAAGCCCGCGGTAGCCGGTCGCCGTTAGCTTTGCCGGGATTTTGCAGGACGCGGCGTAGGGGTAGGAGAAACGAAGCCTTTTTTGTATCCTCTCGTAGGCACCCGAGTCCTCCGCGCTCTCCGCATCGGCTTCCGGCTCTTTTTCTTCCGTCCGAAGGTATTTCGCGTCGATCCGGTTAATCTTGAACGGCGCGTCCTCCCGGCCGAGAACAGCCGTCTCAATCCATCCGCCGAGGCTTTTGACCCGTTTGCAAACCGCCGCAATGGATTCGGGCGAACCGTCGTTCGTAAGCTCCCCGAGCTCCTTTTCGGCGTTTTTATGTATTGCCGTGACAATCAGCTTTTCTCTCGCCCGGGTCATCGCCACATAGAGCCCGCGCAGCTCCTCCGAAAGCTGTTCGTTAAACATCGCGGTCGCCACGGCCTCTCTCAGCAGCGTCGTATACTCCGCGCCGAGCTCCGTATCCCGTCTGAAAAAGCCGGCGCCGAGCTCCGGGTGGAAAAGCATCGCGTCGGACCGCCACTTCTCGTTCATCTTGCCCGTGGTACAGGCGAGAATGACCACGGGGAATTCCAGCCCCTTAGAGTGGTGGATCGTCATAATCCTGACGCCGCCCATATCGCCCCGGTTCGCGCTTAAAACCTTCATCTTGCCTTTCGCGGAGGCGTCCGCCAGGTATTTCAGAAAGCCCCCGATATCGCAGCCGCCGCGCTGCTCAAAGCCCGAGGCGAGATCGAATAAAAACCTCAGGTTCGCCCTGCGCTGCTCGCCGCCGTCCATCGCTCCGAAAATCGCGTCAGCGCCGACGGCGTCAATCACCGCCCCCACCGCGTCGCCCACTCCCATGTCCGCGGTCTCGAGCCGCATATCGGAGAGCTTCTTGAGAAACCTCTCGCATTTAATCCCGGTCGGAGAGCTCGTGACGGCAGTTTTCGCGCAGGCGGTCAGCGCGTCGTAGAACCCGCTCTTTTTTCCGCCCGCAAGCCTGATCTCGCCGAGCTCGTCGGCCGTAAAGCCGAATACCGGCGAGCGCAGGGCCCCCAGCAGGTAGAGATCCTGCATCGGGTTGTCGATCACCGCGAGCAGCGAAAACAGCGCGTTGATCTCCGCGGTCGCAAGAAAATCCCCGCCCGCGTCGGTAAAGACGTCAATCCCCGCCTCGCCGAGCGCCGCGGCGATGACGGAGGCCCTCTCCGCCCTTGCGCGCAGCAAAACCGCGATGTCCCTCGCCTCGATTTTCCTCTCGCGCCCCAGCTCCTTGTCGATGACCGTCCTTCCGCTCTCCAGCAGCCCGCGTATCCTTAAAGCGATATGCTTTGCCTCGAGCTCCAGCTTCGACAGCTCCTCCGCGCCGTCCGGCTCGCCGCCTTCTTCCGCGTCCTCCGCAACCGCATCCGAAACCGCCATGTCGATGATATCGAGCTCGCAGACGTCGTCCCCTCTCTCCGCGATGTCCGGCCCCGGGGTGAGCTCCTCCTCGTCCGTGTACGCCATCTCCCCGAAGCTCTCGCTCATCAGCCGCCTGAAAACAAAATTCACGCCGTCCAGAAGCCCCTTCGACGACCTGAAGTTATTTTTCAACGTCACGGTGACCCTGTCTTTTTCAAAATCCGCCTCGCCGCGATCGGTCTCGAACGGACGCACCCTGTCGTACCGGTTCTTCCTCTCGTTGAAGATTCCGGGGTTTGCACCTCTGAACCGGTAGATGCTCTGCTTCACGTCGCCGACGACAAATAGGCTCGCGCCGGCCGCCGTCAGCGCTTTAAAAATCTCGTCCTGTATCCCGTTTGTGTCCTGGTACTCGTCCACCATCAGCTCGGTAATGCCAGCGCCGGTCTCAAACGCCGTTTCGGCGGGCAGAAGCTCTCCGCCTTCCTCCTTAACCAGAAGCTTCAGCGCCAGGTGCTCAAGGTCGTTGAAATCCAGCACGCCCCGCTCGTTTTTCAGCGATTCGTATTCCGTGCGGAACGCCATAACCACGCGCATAAACTCCTTTTCGACGGGAGCCACCCTCCGGATATCCTCCAGGATCTCCGCGTTGCTCTTGGCGAGCACCTTGACGGAGAGCTTTTTGAGCTGCTTGCCGATGTATTCCCTTTTATCCCTGACGTACTCCTTGAGCTCCGGGTCGTGCCCCTTCGGCGCGCCCGCAAGCTTGGGTGTTTCAAAAAACGCCTCGAGCGCGGCCTTAGCGCCGTCCCAGCTGTCGGATTCTTCCGCGGCGGAGGCGAATGCCGCGAGGGCATCCCGCTCTGCGCAAAACCCCGGGAGGTACCTCTCCCCGAGCCCGCTGCAATCTGCCCGGAGCCTTGCGATGCAGTCGTCGTAGATCGTCAGAAGATATTTCGCCTGGGAGGCGACATCCCGTAGGTACACCCGTCCCCATTTGGTAGCCGCGGCCTCCGATGCGCCGCATTCCTCTTCTATCTGAACTATAAATTTTTCGGGAAACGCCAGGTTCATCAGCTTATCGAAGCTCGAAAGAATCATCTCCTCGAGCTTTTTATCGTCCCTCGGCCCGCAGACACTCTCCACAAGCTCCAAAAAAGCGCCGTTTCCCGCCGCGTTCTGATACTCCTTTTCAAGCAGCGCTTGGAGAGCCTCATCCTTTAACGCATCGGACTCGTCCTCGCTTAATAGCCTGAAATCCGGGTTGATGTTCAGCGCGTGGAAATTGTCTCTGATCAGCGACAGGCAAAACGAATGGACGGTCATAATCCGCGCCGAATGGATCAGGTTGATCTGCCGCCTGAGATGCGCGCTTTTCGGGTTCGCCGCGAGCGCCTCGCCGACAGCCGCCGCTATCCTCGAGCGCATCTCCGCCGCCGCGGCGTTGGTAAAGGTTACGATCAAAAAATCCGTGATATCCTCCGGCTTTTCCGGGTTGGTCAGCCGTCTGATCACCCGCTCCACCAGCACGGCGGTCTTTCCGGAACCCGCCGCGGCGGAAACGAGGATGTTCTTTCCCCGCCCGTTGATCGCGGTCAGCTGCTCATTCGTCCACGCCATTAGCTTCGCCACCTTCCGCCTTATCCCTAAAGAAGTCCTCCCGGCTGATTTTTTTGAGCTGCCTGTAAGCGTCCGTTTTTCTGTTGACGTCGAACTGGCAGACGGGCAGATAGTCGCAGCTGTCGCAGGCGCAGACCTGTGCGCTTACGTACGGGTCGCACTCGATGCACCCGCTCTCCACCTCGTCGGACATCTCCTTCAAAAGCCTGCCTACATGCTCTCTGAAAATATTAAACTGCTCGCTTGTAATTAGGTAAGCATTCTTTGACGGCTTGCGCTCCTTCCCGCTGCCGGAAAAGCTCACCGGAATGAACCTCGCCTTGCCGCCCTCCGGTACGTTTTCCATCGCGAGGATCACGTCCATATCGTTTAGCAGCACCCCCGTCCTTCTCGACGCCTTTGCCGCGTCCTCCGCGATTTTCTCCCGTGTTTTCGCGCAGTCGACCCTTACGGTCTTTGACAGCGCCGGGATGTACATCACCCCCGCCGGGATGATGTCCGGGTCCTCCGCCGCGAGGGCGAAAAGGTAGAGCAGCAGCTGAATGCCGAGCCCATATTCCACATCTCCGTAGTCAAACTTCTTCGAGCCGGACTTGTAGTCGACGACCCGTATGTATTTTTTTCCGCCGGACTCCCATAAATCGATCCTGTCAATCCTGCCGGAAAGGGGGATCTTCCGCCCGCCGTACTCAAAATATGTCTGCCCGCTCTCGCCGATGTCCCTCTCGAAGCTTACCGGAGCAAACCGGCTGACCGAAAACTCGTCCACCATGTTCTCGAGCATCGAAAACACCCTGCCCCGAAGCCGGCCGAACAGATAGACAAATCTCGGCGTTTTATCCTCAAGCCCGCCCAGCGCGGACTTCGCGTATTCCTCGATATGCTTTTTGGCAAATTCCCTGACAGCGCTCTTCGTAACCGTCTTCCAGGGGTTTTCACCGCTCTCCGCTGCCGCGCCCAGCGCCGCGACGTCCGCCGCGGTTTTCTCCAAAACATAGTGGATAAAGCTTCCCGTCTGCGCCGCCTCGAACCTCGCGGGTTTTCTCGCCTTCGCCCTCAGCCCGTACTGCGCGAAAAACGCGAACCTGCAGGCGTTGTATTTTTCTATTCTTGACGCCGTGATCACGGCCTCTTCACCGTAGAGACCCGAGATAACCGCGGGGTTCCTCATCGGTCCGCGGGTTCCGGCGTTCGCCCGCCGTGCCGCGGCGATCAGTTCGCGCCCCCGCTCCGTCTCTGCGGCGGCCCTGTATGCCGCGGCCGCCAGCGCGTCTCTGCGGTAGCCCTGGTTTTCGTATTCGCAGGCCAGCTCTATGCAGGGCGCGATCGCGTACGTCTTATACCCCTTCCCGGAAAGGGTTCCGAGCTTGATTTTCGGGAACAGCTTCAGAATCCGCGTGATTATGTAGGACTGCGACGCGGGCTCGCCGTCCCGCCCGGCTTTAGCGTATGAGATAAAGAGCTTTTCCGACGGAGCGGACAGCGTCTGGTAAACGTTCAGCTGCTCCCGGAGCATCTGCTCCTCATCCGTCGCGGCGAGCCTGAGCCCCGTGTCCTCGAGCATCCGTTTCTTTTCAGACGCGGTAAAAACGCCGCTCTCCTTCGGCTTTGCCGGGAAGACCCCGTCCGCCGCGCCCAGCACAAACAGCGCCTTCGGCCGGGAAAAACGCATTCTGCCCGCCTCGCCCACAATTACGCCGTCGAGTGTAGTGGGGATCGCGCCCACGTCGTAGCTGTATAAGACCAGCTTCAATAGCGGCGCGAACTCCGAAAAGGGCAGCTTGCTGTCTCCCAGAATCAGCACGCACTGGTCGAGCGCCTTGCAGAAGATCTCCCAGAGCTGCTGATACTCGGCCGCCTGCTTCGTTTTTCCCGCGGCTTTAAGCGCCTCCGCCCTTTTACCGAGCATTTCCGGCATGCCCGCCGATACCATATATTCATACACCGCGCCCGCGAGCGCGCGCGCGTCCGCGTCCTCCTTTGTCCTCTCCCGGAGCTTTGCCAGCGGCGCAATCAGGCGGAGCCGTATGTCGTTGAGCCTTTCTAGCAGCTCGTCCGAATCCTTGTCCGGCACCGCTCCGAAGCCGTCGGGGTGCGCGTTAAAGCCCTCAGGCCGCGTCCACGCCGGGCCGTTGATATTCCACGTCAGCGCGTAGTTTTCGAGCCGGTCCGCCTCCTCTGTGTCGATCCCGGCGAGCCCGGTCTTCGCGAGCCTCAAAACGTCCCCGCAGCGGAAACGGTTCATGCAGGCGTCGAGGGCGGCGCAGAGGGCGATAACCGGCGTTTTCTGTGAAATCGGGTCCCTTTTGTCAATAAAATACGGCACGCCGTATTTCCCGAACGCCGCGGAGATGTCCGCCCCGTAGCCCTCGAGATCCCTCACCGCGACGGCAATGTCCCTGTACCTCAGCTTCTCCTCCGAGACCAGGGCGATGATCCGCGCCGCAGCGAGCTCGCACTCCTCGTAGACCGTGGGCGCGGCGCAGAGCGACACGCTCCCGTCGGGTTCGGAGGAGACGGGCTCCGCGGCGTAGTCAAATAGGCTCCGCTCCAGCCTTGCCAGATCAGAATCCGTGTTTTTATAGCGCTTCGGGCGGATGTCCGAGGCGTCCGTTACGCAGGGCACGCCGGTCTTCCGGCACATCCTTTCTATGTCCCGGACGGTGTTCTGCACGTGTGCAAATACGCTCTCCCCGCCGTCCCTCTGATACGGTCCGTCGCAGCAGAGACTCACCGTCAGACTTTCGGCTCCTGCCGCGATTATCGAAAGAATCCTCATCTCCGCCGGCGTAAACCCGTTGAACCCGTCGGCGTAGACCTTTCTGCCGTTGAAATACTCCCCGCCGCCGAGCTTGTCCGCGAGCAGCGCCAGGATATCCGCCGGATCCTTCAGGTCCCCGGACATCACCGCGTCATACGAGTGGTAAATCAGCGTAAGGTCCCGGAGCTTTTCTTGCAAAATCCCGTCCCCGTCGCAATAGGGCAGGAGGTCCTCCGGCTTTACGCCGTTTTCCTTCATCTCCGCCACCGTATCCACCAGGCGCTTCATCAGCTCCGGCCGAGCGGAGACGTTTTTATACAGGCACAGGCTCCCGCCCGCCTTCACCTTCGTGACCGCGAGGTACATCGCGAGCAGCCGTCCGCCCTCGTCGAGCGGCGTGGCGGAAAGCCCGCCCTTTTCGGAAAACACCCGCCTCGCGAGGCTTTTAAACGTCATAACCTCGGCAAAACGGGAGATGCCGTTCCCGGCGAGCGCGCAGAGCTCCCTTTCCGAATTGAACGAGAACTGCTCGGGCACCAGCAGTATCTGCCCGCCCTCGTTTTTCCGCGCGTTTTCCGCTATTTCCGTTAAAACCCGCGTCGTTTTTCCGCTTCCGGATCTCCCGAGAATCAGTCTGACCATAAAACCGCCCCGCTCCGCGACTTTTATGCTATTTTACCACAAAACGCACTGTTTTTCCAGTTTCCGCAGTCCGATAAACCGTACACCGAAAACTCCGCCTAAGTCGGAAAAACCTTATAAAAATTTCCACCAAGCCGGAAAAACCGCGGTGTTCAACGTCATATAATGACGTTGAACACCGCGGTTTTTCAAAGGGGGTGCAGCCAATGCTGCACCCCCTGCGACCGTTTCAATTATACTGCACGCCCGTAAGAAGCTTTGCCTCATAGGCGCAAAGAAGAAAATGAGTCATTCCCGCTCAAAAAGCGATGAATTCAAATTCCGAAAAGCAGCCCGCTGTTGCTATACAGCGCCTGATGCGGCACCACAGAAATGTCACGGTCGGGACATCAACAAACCCGAATCCCGACCGCGTTACCGCGCGACCGCTCATCGAATCTGTATCGTCCGGGTCTATCTTGTGTCTGACGGCGCGCAAATATTCAAGCCAATTGGTGTCTCCGTGTATAATATTTGGCATATCAGTCAAATATTAACATATAAATAAGCGAAGGACAAACTGTAAAATCCCGTGGGTAAAGGAGTGAAAAAAGCCATGATGAAGCTTTTCAGCTCAAAGCTTTTCAACAAAAAGCTTAAACGGCAGCCCTGCACCGAGATAGAAGCGGCGTATGAAATCTGGAACGAAGCAGGCGAACGGTATACGGTCGCCTCCAAGGCCTTTTCCTACGCCACCGACCCCGTCCTGATTGACGCCGCGATCTACGATATGAAAGCGGCTGAGGCTAGAATGTGCTACGCGCTCAGGGTAATCAGGGATCTCGCCCCGGAGGTCGTTCTCGAGCCGGCATATGAATATTCGGTATTCCTTCCCCCGCGCGACCGCGCGGAGGTCCGGACATGAGCCGTTCTGCCGCCGGGCGGATTGCGTCCATGCTGTTCGGCCTGATTCTCAGGTTCACCGCCGCGCTCTGCACGCTGACGGTCGCCGCATATTTTCTCAGTGACGCAAGGTTTCTGCCGTCCCCGAACATCCCGAACGCCGCGGTGATCGCCGTCCTCGGAACGCCCGGGCTGCTGCTCCTTATCTCGCTCCGGCTTCTTTTTTAGTTCCCCCGCATCAGCGCGTCGAGCTTCTCGGCGATAAGTTCCGGCGGCGCGGCCTTTTCAAAATAAGTGTGCCTCCCGTTTTCGCACTCGGTCCACACGTTCGAGCCGTCGTTTTCGTCCACGCTTAAAAACCCTTTCACGCTTTCGCGGAAAAGCCCGATATCCGGGTAGAGGGCCCAGACGACCGCCGTCAGATCAAAGCTCGCGTGCGCTTCCCCGCGGCAGTACAGCGTATAGGCCTTCGCGACCGGATGCTCCGCCCCGAGCCTTTCGTTGATATCGCCGCCGGTCAGTACATCGACCCCGGTCTCAAACAGCGAGAAAACGATCCTGCCGGGCCATTTTTTCATAACGTTAGCGCTGGCCTTCGGCTCGATATAGACATTGAACTCCCTGTTTCCGCCCTTAAGCCTCCCCGCCATGCTTACCAGCAGCGGGGCCTTTTTTCGCGCCAGCTCGACGCCGTTGAGCGGGCTTATGTCGTCCGCGCCGCTGTCCAGAAAATCGGAGATGTTGCCGTACGGGCCGATGGAGATCAGCGTTATCTCGTCGTATTCCGCCATCGCTCTGCGGATCACCCTGACGGCGTCCTCGGCCCCCTCGCCGTCCGGATACCTGTTTGGGTAGTTTTTGGCGATATATTCGTTGTAAACCCTGCCCTCCGGCCCGTCGAGCACCCCGGGCCGCTTCAGCGTCCCGATTTTCATATCCGGTCTGCCCATGTAAGTGCAGATCGCGTCGATGCACCCCGCCCCGTAAGGGTTGGAGGTGCAGTGTGTGACCGCCGCGATCTCGCAGACCCCCGCCTTCTCCGCGTTTAGCAAAATCGCCAGCGCCCCCACGTCGTCGCAGTCCGGCCCGATATCCGTATCCAAAATAACCCCGCGCTTTTTCATATGAAATCCGTCTCCTCGTTTTGATTTATAATATTTCAATCTCGGTGGCAATGCCCTTGAAAAGCCCGCCTGTGACATAGCAGATTTTTCCGTTTTCAAGCGTCTGTTCGCCGTTAATGTGGTAATGCCCCGCAAAAAACGCTTTCACAAGGGGTTCGTCAATCAGCATTTCTGTAACGCCGCGGGTAAACTCCGCCTCTTTTTCAGTAACCGCCAGATCGTGATGAGAGGGGTTATGCCACAGATTTGCCTCGAGAATCGGAGTATGGCAGAAAACCAGGCAGGGGTATCCCTTTTCAAATTCTTTAAGGAACCTCTTTCTCTGTTCCTCGGTCCATACAAAGCAGCTGTTGTCGACAGCTATAAGGTTAACGCCGCCGGCAACTCTGCTGTCGAAAAAAATATCTTTCCCGAATACATTCCGTATATCACCGTAAGTTTTACGCATCCGCTCAAAGGAGTCCGGTATGCCCACCATCGGGCAGAACTCGTGGTTGCCGGCGCAGCACATGCCGTCGAAATCCCTGAACATCTCCTTCGCAACTCTTTTGTTTTCAATAGAGGTAAAGTCCAGCACGTCCCCCGTGACCACTGCCGCGTCGTAGGATTCGGAAAGCTCCAGTGCCTCCCGCAGATACTCCTCCGGGCTTTTCTGCGGAAAATCCGCTTCCTTTTTAAAAGCGTCCCCGCGGCTCCGTGCGTGAATCTGCATTTCGGCGCCGTCGGCATCGTTTGCAAAGGTAAGATGCGCGTCGGTAAAATGCAACACGCGTATCGGTCTGACTGTTCCTATATTAAGCTTGATTTTCCGTAAATTCAGCATATATCTCATCCCTAGGTTATTATAGAAATAATTATAAAAAAAGTCAAACGCAAAGCTACACGCTTTATATTACCGATTTCATCTTTTAGCGGACCCGGCCGGGTATTCCGTTTTTCTTCCATTGACATCAAACAAATGTTCTGATATAATATTATGGATATACTATGTGTGTTATACTAAAGGGGGGGGGGTTTTCTTGGACCGGTTCGAGCTTGTTTCGGATTTCAAACCCGCGGGGGACCAGCCGGAGGCGATCGAGGCGTTGGCTGCGGGCGTCGAGAACGGGCTGACGGAGCAGACGCTGCTCGGTGTCACCGGCTCGGGAAAAACCTATACGATGGCTAAGGTTATCGAGCGCGTGCAGAGGCCGACGCTCGTTTTTGCGCACAACAAGACCCTCGCGGCGCAGCTCTGCGCGGAGTTCAAGGAGTTTTTCCCGAACAACGCCGTCGAATACTTCATCTCCTATTTTGACTACTACCAGCCGGAGGCCTACATGCCTCTGACGGATACCTATATCGAAAAGGACTCGTCCCGGAACGACGAGATTGACCGTCTCCGCCACTCGGCGACGTTTTCGCTGTTTGAGCGGCGCGACGTGATCATCGTCGCCAGCGTCTCCTGTATTTACGGGTTGGGCGACCCGGAGGACTATACCGGGCTGATGCTCTCGCTCCGCCCGGGCATGGCGTATTCCCGGGAGAGCCTTATCAAAAAGCTCGTGGAAATTCAGTTCACGCGAAACGACGTCAACTTTGTCCGCTCGACCTTCCGGGTAAGGGGCGACACCGTCGAAATTTTCCCGGCGTGGAGCGAAAATATCGCGGTCAGAGTCGAGTTTTTCGGCGACGAGATCGAGCGCCTGTCCGAGGTCGACGTGCTGACGGGCAAGCGGCTGCGCGAGCTGAAGCACGCCGCCGTCTACCCCACAAGCCACCACGCCACTAACGATGAAAAGCTTAAGCGCGCCCTCGTAGAGATCGAAAACGAGATGTGGGACAGGGTAAAGTACTTCGAGGACCACGGAAAGCTGATCGAGGCGCAGCGCATCCGGGAGAGGACGCTTAATGATATCGAGATGATCTCGCAGATCGGTATATGCAGCGGAATCGAGAACTACTCGCGCATTCTCTCCGCCCGCCCGCCGGGCAGCGCGCCCTACACGCTGCTGGACTACTTTCCGAAGGACTTTCTGATGTTCATTGACGAGTCCCACGTGTCGCTGCCGCAGATACGCGGCATGTACGCCGGCGACCGCTCCCGCAAGCAGACACTCGTCGATTACGGCTTCCGCCTGCCGAGCGCCCTCGACAACCGGCCGCTCACCTTCGAGGAGTTCAACGAAAAGATAAACCAGGTTATTTACGTTTCGGCGACGCCGGGCGATTATGAGCGCTCCCGTTCCGGCCAGATAGTCGAGCAGGTTATCCGCCCCACCGGGCTTCTTGACCCGGAGGTGGATGTCCGCCCGGCGGTCGGACAGGTGGACGACCTGATTGGCGAGATCAACGCCCGAGCCGCCCGCAAGGAGCGCGTGCTGGTCACCACGCTGACAAAGAAAATGGCGGAAGACCTGACCGCGTATTTGAAGGATTCCGGCATAAGGGTCCGCTATATCCACCACGGGGTGGACACCATGGAGCGGATCGAGCTGCTGCGCGACCTCCGCATGGGGAAGTTCGACGTGCTCGTCGGCATCAACCTGTTGCGCGAGGGGCTTGACCTGCCCGAAGTCTCGCTGGTCGCAGTGCTTGACGCGGACAAGGAGGGCTTCCTGCGCAGCGAGACCTCGCTTATTCAGATTATCGGCCGCGCGGCGCGCAACGCCGCCGGGAAGGTGGTTTTGTACGCCGACTCCGTCACCGAGTCGATGCAAAAGGCGATCGACGAAACTACCCGCCGCAGGAGCATTCAGAAGGCCTTCAACGAGGCGCACGGCATCACGCCGAAAACGGTTCAAAAGGGCATCCGCGACCTGATTGAAGTCGGCAAGGATGTCAGCGAAAATGAGAAGGACGAGAAATACATGACCGCCGAGGAGCGGTCGCGGCTGATTGACAAGCTGACCAAAGATATGAAGCAGGCCTCAAAATTGATGGAGTTTGAATACGCCGCTCTGCTCAGGGACAGAATTATAGAGCTGAAAGGGGCAAAATAGCCCCGTATACGCCCCGTTTTGAACCTTTTTCGGACCGTTTTGCGCCCGTTTTAGCCCCGTTTCGGACCGTTTTTTACCCGATTTTTCGCGGCGCTTTGCATATTTATACAAAAAAAGAAAGGGCATACGTTTATTATGCATGACAATATCGTTATCCGCGGCGCGAGGGAGCACAACCTGAAAAACTTCGATCTGACAATACCGAGGAACAAGCTCATCGTTTTCACAGGGCTCTCCGGCTCCGGAAAATCGAGCCTGGCCTTAGACACGATCTACGCCGAGGGACAGCGGCGGTACATCGAGTCTCTTTCGTCCTATGCGAGGCAGTTTTTAGGCCAGATGGACAAGCCGGACGTCGACTCCATCGAGGGCCTTTCGCCCGCGATTTCGATCGATCAGAAGACCACCTCTAAAAACCCGCGTTCGACCGTCGGCACCGTCACCGAAATCTACGACTATCTGCGCCTGCTTTGGGCCCGCATAGGCCGGCCGCACTGTCCGAAATGCGGCAAGCCGATCACCCAGCAGACCATCGACCAGATCATCGACGCCGTGATGGCGCTGCCGGAGGGGACAAAAATACAGGTGCTTTCCCCTGTGGTCAGAGCGAGGAAGGGCGAATACGCCAAGGTATTCGAGGACGCCCGGCGCAGCGGCTACGTCAGGGTGCGGGTGGACGGCATACTCTACGACCTCTCAGAGGAGATCCGCCTTGATAAAAACAAGAAGCACAATATCGAGATCATCGTAGACCGGCTCGTCATTAAGCCGGACCTGCACCGGAGGGTCACAGACTCGGTGGAAACCGCGGCCTCCCTTGCCGGCGGGCTGGTGATTATCGACGTAATCGGAGGGGAGGAGCTTCTGTTCTCCCAGAATTACGCCTGCGAGGACTGCGGCATCTCTATCGAGGAGCTCACGCCTCGAATGTTCTCGTTCAACAACCCCTACGGCGCCTGCCCCGAATGCACCGGACTGGGCGCGATGCTTAAGATAGACCCCGACAGGGTCATCCCCGACCCCGGGCTCTCGATCAGAGAGGGCGCGGTTTTCGCCAACGGCTGGCACTACAACGAAAAAAATATGATGGCGCGCATATTCTTCGACGCGATCTCGCGCGAATACGGCGTGCCGCTGGACGTACCGGTCCGGGAGTTGCCGAAGGAACAGCTGGATTTATTTCTGTACGGCACGAACGGCAGGAAGCTGAAGCTCGAGCGCCCCTCCGAGCACGGCGGCGGCTACTGGAACAGCGCCTTCGAGGGAGTGATCCCCAACCTTGAGCGCCGGTACCGCGAGACCGGAAGCGACGAGGCGAAGGCCTATTACGAGGAGTATATGAGCCCCATCCCATGCCCGGCCTGCAACGGCAAGCGTTTGAAAAAGGAATCCCTCGCCGTGACCGTCGGCGGCATTAACATATCGGATTACTGCGAGCTGCCGATCAACGAGGCAGCGAGGTTTATCGAATCGGTCCCTTTGACGAAGACCGAGGGGCTGATCGCCGGAAAGATCGTCCATGAGATTCTCACCCGGCTGAACTTCCTCTCAAACGTGGGGCTCGACTATCTGACGCTCTCCCGCGCCGCCGGAACCCTTTCCGGCGGGGAGAGCCAGAGAATCCGGCTGGCGACCCAGATAGGCTCGTCGCTGATGGGCGTTTTGTATATCCTCGACGAGCCCAGCATCGGCCTCCATCAGCGGGACAACGCAAAGCTTCTGGAAACCCTCAAACGTCTCCGCGACCTGGGCAACACGCTGATCGTCGTCGAACACGACGAGGACACCATGTACGCTGCGGACCATATCGTGGACATAGGTCCGGGAGCCGGGGTAAACGGGGGACGGGTGATCTGCCAGGGCACCGTGGACGATATTAAGGCCTGCCCGAACTCAATCACCGGGAAATATCTCAAGGGCGAGCTGTTTATTCCGGTACCGGACAAGCGCAGAGAGGGCAACGGCAGGGTCCTCACGATCCGCGGGGCTCGGGAGCATAATCTGAAATCGATTGACGTCGGCTTTCCGCTGGGGAAGTTCATCTGCGTCACCGGCGTGTCCGGCTCCGGCAAATCGAGTCTCGTCAATGAGATTCTTTACAAAAAGCTCGCGTCGGAGCTTAACGGCGCCCGGTGCCGGCCTGGCGCCCACGACTCGGTCGAGGGGCTCGACGCGCTGGACAAGGTAATCGAAATCGACCAGTCGCCGATCGGCAGAACGCCCCGCTCAAATCCGGCCACCTACACCGGGCTTTTCGGGGACATCCGGGAGCTTTTCGCCCAGACGCAGGACGCAAAATCCCGGGGCTACGGGCCCGGCAGGTTCTCGTTCAACATCAGGGGCGGCAGGTGCGAGGCCTGCGAGGGCGACGGGCTGATAAAAATCGAGATGCATTTTTTGCCGGACGTCTACGTCCCGTGCGATGTCTGCAAGGGCAAGCGCTACAACCGCGAGACGCTCGAGGTCAGATATAAAGGGAAAAATATCTATGAGGTGCTCGAAATGACGGTGGACGAAGCTCTTCCGTTCTTCGAAAACATACCGAAGCTCCGCCGCAAGCTGACGACGCTCGCCGAGGTCGGTCTCGGCTATATCAAGCTCGGGCAGCCGTCGACAACGCTTTCCGGCGGCGAGGCGCAGCGGGTAAAGCTGGCGACCGAGCTCTCGAAACGCTCAACCGGGCGGACGCTGTACATCCTCGACGAGCCGACCACCGGCCTCCACGTCGCCGACGTACACAAGCTGATCGACGTTCTGTCCTCGCTGACCGACGCCGGGAACACCGTCGTCGTGATCGAGCATAATCTCGAGGTGATAAAGGTCGCCGACCATATCATCGATCTCGGCCCGGAGGGGGGCGACCTCGGCGGCAACATCGTCTGCACCGGCACGCCGGAGCAGGTCGCCGAGTGCGGGAACTCGTATACCGGCATGTTCCTGAAAAAATATCTGCGCGGCACGCATACGCCGGCAGACGGCGGAAGATGAGGAGATGGGACTTCTATGAGCGAGAGAGCGAACAGAGCGGCCGGGCTGCATCAGAGCGGCTTCAACTGCTGTCAGTCCGTGGTCGGCGCGTTCTGCGACAAATACGGAATCGACGAAGAAACCGCGATGAAATTTAACGGAGGGTTTGGCGGAGGGCTCCGCTGCGGCGAGGTCTGCGGCGCGGTATCCGGCGCTGTGATGGCAATCGGGCTGAAATACGCCCAGACCGCCGCCGGCGACTCGGAGGCAAAGGAGCGCTGTTACCGGGTCACCTCCGAATTTATGGAAAAATACGCGGCAAAAAAGGGCACGGTATTATGCCGGGAGCTGCTGGGCTACGACATACGAGACCCCGACGCGAGGGCGAAATTCCCGGGCCGCCAGAAGGAAATCTGCCCCGGCGCGATCAAGGACGCGGTCGAGCTGCTCGAGGAAATGGGTTTTTAACCGTACGGGAACGAAATATTCGGATATCCGCACAAAGGGCTTTTCTGCAAAGCCCTTTTGTGTTAATATTACCGGGGAAAACCGCGGACAAAAGACTTATTTTATCGCGAAAGGCGGACAGAATTATGATGACGGGCTATGAGCGCATGTCCAATCTGCTGAAACGCAAAAAGACCGACCGGATCGGACTCTATGAACACTTCTGGGGCGACACGCACAAGGCGTGGCTCGCCGGCGGAAAAATCAAGGAAAACGAAAGTCTTGAGGATATTTTCGGCTTTGACCTCGCGGAGTGCTGGCCGTTCAACTTCGTCGCCGACCTCGACTTCAAACCTGAGATCCTCAGCGAGACGGAAAACACCTACGTCGTCCGCGACGGGAACGGCGCGGTCCTCCGCCGGCATAAAAAGCACGACACGACCCCCGAGCACATCGATTTCACGGTAAAGGACAGCGACGCCTACCGCGAGCTGATTAAGCCCCGCATCACGCCGTCGGACCGGCGGATCAACTATGCGGCCTACAGGGACGCCAGGCGTAAAGCCGCGGAAAAGCAGCGTTTTTTCGTCTGGTCCGGCGTAAACGTGTTTGAACTGATGCACCCGGTCTGCGGGCACGAGAACCTGCTGGTAGGCATGGCGCTGGACCCGGATTGGATCTCCGAGATGGCGATGGATTACGCCCGCGCCACCGTCAGCATGCAGGAGATGCTGTTCGCAAAGGAGGGCAAGCCCGACGGAATCTGGTTCTATGAAGACATGGGCTTCAAGGAACGGCCCTTTATGTCCCCCGCGATGTACCGGGATCTGATCCAGCCCGCGCACAAATACACGATTGACTACGCGAAGAGCCTCGGTCTGCCGGTGATCATGCACTCCTGCGGCTTTGTTGAGCCGCTGCTACCCGGAATGCTGGAGGCCGGAATCGACTGCCTGCAGGTGATCGAGGTCAAGGCCGGGATGGACCTGCTGCGCATCTATAAAAACTACGGCGACAGGCTCTCCCTGATGGGCGGGATCGACGTGCGAAAGCTCTACACCAACGACAAAAAAACCATTGACAGGGAGCTGGAGGAAAAAATTCCGGTGGTCAAGCAGGGCTTCGGCTATTGCCTGCACAGCGACCACTCAATCCCGAACACCGTCGATTTTGAGACATACCGGTATTTCGTGGACCGTGGGCTCGAGCTCGGAACCTTATAAAGCAGCAAAGCATAAAACCGCGCGCCCCTTTTATATCGGGGCGCGCGGTTTGCGTTAAAACCTGTTAATCGAGATTAATCAGCCAGACGTTTCTGAAACTCACCCGGTTGCCGTGGTCCTGCAGGATCAGCGGGCCTTTTCTGACCGGCTTATCCGAAAGCCCGCCCGGAGTAGCCCTTTTAAGGACTACGTTATTGTGGATCGGAAGCCCGTTTTGCAGAACGGTCATTCTACTGTACTCCGCGATCTCGCCGGAGCCGTCGAACCTCGGCGCGCGGATGATAATATCGTAGGCCTGCCATTCCGTCGCGGGTCTGCAGGCGTTGGTCAGCGGGGCGTACATCCCGTAGAGCGCTCCGCAGTCGCCATCGTTCGGATTATTAACGCCATAGGAATCAAGCACCTGAATCTCGTAGCAGCCGTGGACATACACGCCGCTGTTGCCCTTATCCTGCCCGGTGGCCTCGGGCATGTCGGGGCATCTGAATTCCACGTGCAGCATTGCGTCCGAAAACTCCACTGTCGAGACGATATCGCCCCGTACCACCGTCATCGCCTCTCCGTCGTTGTCCCATGTGACGGCTCCGCCGCCCCGTCTTTCCCATTTGTCAAAGCCGCTGCCGTCAAACAAGACAATCTTATCCCGCAGATACATATAAATCCTCCTTTTTTAGGCCAGGCGATCCTGATCGCCGTTAAACCATTATACACCGGTTCCCGCGGGATTTCAAATGCTCCGGCGTGAAATCTGTCGTTTTGCGCCGGGTTCTTGACTTATTCATATGCTTCTGATATTATAAATACGATAAATAAGCGATTTTCAAATCTAACGGGACGGCGGTGTTTTTTGAAAAGATTTCTGATTTTCGCCGCAATCCTCTGCGGTATAATCATTTCCGTATTCCTATATATCGCCATATCCGATTTGCTGGCCCCGAAGGTCAGCGAGATCACCTTCGACATGTCCGACATCTCGGCAGAGCCGGGAGAGACCTACGCGCTCTCGTATTCCTATGCGCCCTCCGGCGGAGGAACGCCGAAGCTTAAGTGGAAATCCAGCGACGAGAGCGTCGCGAGCGTGAAAAACGGGGTCGTCACGGCTAAGAGCGTCGGCACGGCCACGATCACAGTCAGCTCCAGGGGCGGCGTTTCGGCGCGATGCGTGATCGACGTGGCCGTGCCTGTGAGCTCGGTGGCTTTTTCAACAGAGGAGCTCAAAATAGACAGGGGGGACAGCGCGCAGCTGTCCGTTTCGGTTTTCCCGGAAAATGCGACGCATAAAAACCTCTCCTGGTCCTCGGACAACACAAGCGTCGCCCTTGTGGACGAAACCGGCAGCGTTACCGCCGTGGGCAGCGGGTCCGCCGTGATCAGAGCCGTCTCGTCAAACGGCGCCGCCGCGGAGTGCCGGGTCACCGTGGTCACGCCTGTGGAAGCCCTGGAAATCAGCGAGGGCGAAATTTCGCTCCGGGTTTCCGGAACCCACAGGCTCTCGTGCACGGTTTTGCCCGAGGAGGCCGAGGACAAAGCTCTTACCTGGAGCTCAAGCAACCCCGGCATCGCCTCTGTGGACGGCGACGGGAACGTTACCGGAATGGCAGCGGGAGACGCCGTGATCTCCGCGTCATCGGGAAATAGGCTGACGGCCAGCTGCATCGTACACGTTAAAGTCTTTGTCGAGTCGCTGACGCTGTCCGCAAAGACGTTGAAACTCAGTCCGGGAGAAACCTATAAGCTCGGCTGCATCGTTTCGCCGGTGAGCGCGACGGACAAAACCCTTGCCTGGAGCTCAAGCGACACCTCCGTCGCGTCGGTGGACAGCTCCGGCCTTGTCAGCGCGGTCTCCTCCGGCAGCGCGGTCATAACGGTTTCCTGCGCCGACGGCGTTTCCGCGAAATGCGAAGTCCTTGTGCAGGCGCTAACGCCCTATCTGGACGCGGCGGATACGCTGACGCTGATGGTTGGCCAAAGCGGCTCCTTCAACATCGTGACTAAAAACATCACAAACCCGTCCTTCCTGTTCACCTCGAGCAACCCCGAGGTGGCGTCCGTTGACGGCGCCGGCGTCGTCACTGCGCGGTCGGTCGGGACGGCCGAGATCACCGTCACCGCGACAAACGGCCTGCAGACAGCCTGCACCGTCCGCGTAACCCCGGCCTACGTCACCTACGACTATGTCTTTTATTACCCTTATCTGAGAAAAAGGACCGTATCGCTGACGATTTCGGTCGCCGACTACGAGTACTACAGATCGATTCCGAGATATCCGATCTATTTTGACAGCCAGTACGCCGCATTCGTAAACGACACCTCGGACGACGCCTATCTCGCCTCTGTAGCGCAGGCGCTGAAAGACGCGGCGGAAAAGGCCGCGCCGGGCGAAGACCGGGTTGCCGATTTTATAATCAGCTTCGTTCAGAATCTGAACTACTATGACGATTACACCTCCACCGGCTACTCGGAGTACCCGAAATACCCGATCGAGACGCTTTTTGACAAGGGCGGGGACTGCGAGGACACAAGCATCCTGCTCGCCTCGCTGCTGTCCAAGCTGGGCTATAAAACGGCGCTGATTGTTTTTTCCGACCATATGGCGGTCGGCGTCGCCGGCGACTATAGGGGCGAAAGCTACACGCTGGACGGCGTCGAATATTACTACATCGAGACCACCGGAACCGGCTGGAGCATCGGCGCGGTCCCGCAGGAATACGCCGGGCGGAACGCCGCGCTCTGCGCGGTCCATTAAAGAAGGGCGATAAAATGGAAAAATGCGTTCTCGTAACGGGCGCGTCCCGCGGCATCGGCCGCGAGACCGCTCGGCTCTTTGCCGAAAACGGGTATAATGTCGTTATAAACTACAACCGCAGCGCGGGGCAGGCGCTCTCGCTGGCCAAAGAGCTTACGGGCAAAGGCTTTTCCGCGCTCCCCGTCAAGGCCGACGTCACCGACCCCGGGCAGGTGGAGGCGATGTTTAGGCAGGCGGAGAAAAGCTTCGGCGCCGTCGACATTCTGGTAAATAACGCCGGCATCTCGGTCTGGGGGCCGATAAACGATCTCTCCCCGGAGGAGTGGGACGAGCTTTTCGCCGTCAATGTCCGGTCGGTCTTTCTCTGCTGCAAGGCCGCGCTGCCCGGTATGCTCGGAAAGGACTGCGCGATTAAGGGCAGAATCGTCAACATATCGTCGATCTGGGGCATCGCCGGCGCCTCCTGCGAGGCGGCCTACTCGGCCTCGAAGGCGGCGGTAATCGGCTTCACAAAGGCGCTCGCAAAGGAGCTCGGGCCCTCCGGCATCACTGTCAACTGCGTCGCGCCCGGCGTGGTGCTTTCGGACATGACCCGCACCCTCGGAAAAGAGGCGCTGGAGGATTTAAAGGAACAGACCCCGCTCCAGGCGTTGGGTACCCCCCGTGACATCGCGGAAACCGTGTACTTTCTCGCGTCAGAAAAGGCGAATTTCGTCACCGGCCAGGTCATCAGCCCCAACGGGGGATTTGTGATTTAGGCGGGGTGCCTTGCGTTTTTACGTTAAAAAGGATATAATAATATCGGTGGATTGCGCCGCAAAGGCAAGGTAAAATCCGCCGTTAATGAGCATAATTTTGCTGCCCCGACGCGGCAGAATGGAGATAGTTATGCGAAAAGTCCGTATCAAATCCGCCGTGCCCATTTACGCCGTCGCCCTTGTCTGGGTTTTATGGGGGCTTTTGCTCCCGCTCTACAAGTGGTGGCATTTTCTGTTGGCAGCCGCCGTTTCCGTTGCCGCCAACCGCGTCGCGGCAAGGATCTGGAAGGGCGAGGAGGTTTTTGTTCCCGAGCCCGAACCCCAGCCCGAAAAAACAGGCAACCCGGAGCTCGACAAGTTTATCGAAGACGGCCGAAATGCCGTGTCCGAATTTACCCGCCTCTCGGGCAGCATCAAGGACCCGGAGATGAAGGCGAACATCAGCCGGTTGATCACGCTGTCCGAGAAAATATTTGCCCATGTCAGGGAAAACCCCGATAAGCTTCCGCGGCTCAAGCGGTTTATGAATTACTATCTGCCGACAACGCTGAAGCTTTTCAACATGTACGACCGGATGGGCGCCCAGGGGATAAAGGGTGAGAATATCGACGGCACGATGGTCAGCATAGAAAACATGGCTCCGACGATTGTCTCCGCGTTTGAAAAGCAGCTCGACGCGCTTTTCTCGGACGAGGCCCTCGATATTTCAACCGACATAACCGTTCTCGAGAATCTTTTGAAAGCCGGCGGCCTGACCGAGTCAAAGACAAAGACCGAATAAATAAACGGACGAAAG
This sequence comes from Bacillota bacterium, assembly GCA_033813635.1. Classification (GTDB taxonomy): domain Bacteria; phylum Bacillota; class Clostridia; order Oscillospirales; family QAMX01; genus JAPXRI01. Next base: position 107,566 of record JAPXRI010000003.1, on the reverse strand, counting down.
GACGAATACAATATGGCAGACAATCAGAATTTCAACGGTCTGACCCTGAACCCCGACCTCAGCGGCACGCAGGTCCCGTCCCCATCGGCGGAACCGATTGCGGACGAGGCCGCGCTCGCCCTGAAAAAAGCGCGCGACATGTCCGATGTACAGTTGGATGAAACCGTCCTTTCGGACGAGGATAAAAAGGCTGTCGAGGAGTTTTCGAAGCAGATCGACCTCACCGACTCCTCCGTGGTCCTCCAGTACGGCGCGGCGGCGCAGAAAAAGGTCGCCGATTTTTCACAGAGCGCCCTCGAGAACGTGAGGACCAAGGATCTGGGCGCAGTGGGAGACGTGTTGTCCGGCCTTGTCTCCACGATAAAGGACTTTACCCCCGTCGAAGAGCAGAAAAAAGGCTTTTTCGGGATATTCAGCCGGGGAAAAGCAAGCCTTTCCAGGCTTAGGGCGAGATACGGGAAGGCGGAGGAGACCGTCGATAAAATTGCGGAGCTGCTCGAAAACCACCAGGTGACGTTGCTGAAAGACGTGGCCATGTTCGACAAGCTATACGAAATGAACATCGCCTACTACAAGGAGCTGACGATGTACATCCTCGCCGGCAAGAAAAAGCTTCAGGAGGTCCGGGAAAAAGAGCTTGAGCCGCTCAGGCAGCACGCTATCCAGACCAACAAGCCGGAGGACGCGCAGCGCTACAACGATCTCGCCGAGCTCTGCAACCGCTTTGAAAAGAGGCTCAACGATCTGGCGCTGACGCGCGCGGTATCGGTCCAGATGGGCCCGCAGACAAGACTTCTGCAGAACAACGACGCGCTGATTATAGAAAAAATACAGACCTCGCTGGTGAACACAATCCCGCTCTGGAAAAGCCAGATGGTGCTGGCGCTGGGGATTGAGCACTCCCGCCAGGCGACGGCGGCGCAGAGCGCGGTCACAAACGCGACAAACGAGCTTTTAAAGAAAAACGCGGAGCTTCTGCGCTCTAGCACCGTGGAAACCGCGAAGGAAGCCGAGAGAAGCATCGTCGAGCTCGAGACGCTGCAGTACACCAGCCAGCAGCTGATATCGACCCTTGACGACGTGCTGCAGATTCAGCGCGAGGGCGCGGCGAAGCGCAGGGAGACCGAGGCCGAGCTTGCGCTCATCGAGGCCGATCTGAAGCAGAAGCTTCTCGAACTCCGGGGGTAAGGCGGCAATGGAGACTGTTATGTCCCATTTGAAAAAACGCGGCACGGCGGTGGCCATCACCGTGGTTTTGATTATTCTCTCGATACTCTTCGGCTCGCACCGGTCGCTTGCGCGGCTATATAACCGTGTCGCCGATGTTTTTGAAAACGGCTCCTCCGGCAACGGGTACGGCATCCGGTACGATCTTGACGCGCGGGCCTCTTATGCGTACAACATGATCGCCGTTGCAAAAAGGTATCTGCCGGAAAACCACCTGAAGATAACCGCGCTGGAGACCGCCGCCGACAGCCTGAAGAACGCGAAATCCGTATCGGAAGCCTATGAAGCCGACCTCGCGCTGACGGACGCCGCTTCCGCTCTGTACGACATTCTCGGCGGCTGCCCGCTCTCCGAGGCCGATAAAGGCTACCGCGAGAGCATAATGACGGACCTTGAATCCAGCGAATACAAGATTTCCCACAGCGACTACAACGATTTTGCGCGGAAGTACAACGAAACGCTGAAGAAATTTCCCGCCAGCATCCTTCGCGTTATCACCTCCGTCGACAAAGCGGAGCTTTTCGGAGAATAGGACGGATAATTATCAATGAAATCGGCAAAATCCCTGCGTAAAACCCTTTTTGCGGCCACGGCCGCGCTCCTTGCTCTCAGCATGGTATTCCACGCGTCCGCATACTCGTCCGCGGGGATTCCGGACCCGCCGGAATCGGTCTATGTCGGAGACTTCGCGGACGTTTTATCAGACAGCACCGAGCAGCACATCATCAAACAGGCCTCCGCCCTTGACTACATGACCGGCGCGCAGATCGTAATCGTAACCGTTGACTTTACCGGCGGCGAAGAAATCGAGAACTACGCGTACCGGCTTTTCAACGAGTGGGGCATAGGCGACGCCGAGAAAAACAACGGTCTTCTGCTTTTGCTGTCGATCGGCCAGCAGGATTACTGGGCCCTGCAAGGCAGCGGCATCGAGAACAGCCTGACCAGCGGCACCCTCGGGAGCTACCTCAACACCTACCTTGAACCGGATTTCGCGTCCGGCGACTACGACGGGGGAGTCAGATCCGTTTTCGACAAGTTTGTCTCCTGGTTTGAAAGCTTCTACGGCGTGGATACCGACAAAGCCTACGACAGTTATGGAAACAGCAATTACTATTATACACCGAGCTACGGCGGCGGAAGCGTCTCCACCTTTTCCCTTATCGGCTTTTTCTTTGTCCCGCTGTTTATCGGCGGCATAGTTCTGCTCGTGGTTTTGATTGACTTCACCCGTTACAGGAGGTACAGAAGGCTCTATTACCGCCCGGGCGTGATCATACCCCCGGTGGTCTATCACCCGTTCATTTTCGGCAGACGGCACATCTACGGGCCGCATATGCATATGCCCCCGGGCGGCTGGGGCCCCCGTGGCCCACGCGGACCCCGCGGGCCCGGCGGTTTCGGAGGCGGCAGGCCTGGCGGTTTCGGCGGAGGTAAACCCGGAGGCTTCGGCGGCGGCAGATCCGGCGGTTTCGGCGGCGGCAGATCCGGCGGTTTCGGCGGCGGCAGATCCGGCGGCTTTGGCGGAGGCGGTTCCCGCGGGGGCGGCGCCGGAAGAAGATAAGACAGATAACGAAGGCAAAAGCCAAATGTGCTTTTGCCTTCGTTTTTGCTCAAAACCCAGCTCACGCCGCCTTATTTCGGCGGATTTTCACTGGCCAGGTCCGATATTGATTTTCCATGTAAATTATGGTATACTGTTTTCGCATTAAGGCAGAATAAAAATGCCGATATGCTTTGGCTCACATTCTTCATGCGGAGATGGTTTTTATGGAAACGCAGCGTCCCAAATACAAGCGGATCCTTGTCAAGATAAGCGGAGAGGCGCTCGCCGGGCCAAAGCATTTCGGCCTTGATTACGACGTGATCGGAAAAGTCTGCGACGCGCTGAAGGCCTGCGTTGAGATGGGCATCGAGGTGGGCGTCGTGGTGGGCGGCGGAAATTTCTGGCGCGGCGTCAAGGACGGGAACGGCATGGAGCGCTCGCGGGCGGACCATATGGGCATGCTCGCGACCACGATGAACGCGCTGGCTCTGGCGGACGCGCTTGAAAAACGGGGCGTAAGCGTCAGGGTGCAGACGGCAATCGAGATGCGCGCCATTGCGGAGCCCTATATACGCCTGAGGGCCGAGCGCCATCTTGAAAAGGGCAGGGTAGTGATATTCGGCTGCGGCACCGGCAATCCGTACTTTTCGACGGACACCGCGGCGGTCCTGCGGGGAGCCGAGATCGGAGCGGACATCATTATGCTGGCCAAAAACGTCGACGGCGTCTATGACGACGACCCGAAGAAAAATCCCGTCGCCAAGCGCTTTGACCATCTGACCTACAAGGAAATTTTGAGCCGCGGCCTCGCGGCCCTAGATTCCACGGCGACGTCGCTCTCTATGGACAATCAAATCCCCGTGCTGCTGTTCGCGCTCGAGGACCCGCAAAACATCGTGCGCGCCGTCAGGGGCGAGGATATCGGCACGATCGTTTCAAACAAATAGGGCGCACCGCACGCCTTAATATAAGCGGCTTGCGATCAATGAGGAGGCTATCGCCGTTCCGGCGCGCCGGGAGGCGTTAAGTCCTGCTATATAAAGAAAGGACGGTCAAAATATGAAAGATCAATACCCTGAGCTGGAAACAAAGATGAAAAAATGCATCGACTCACTTTCACACGAGCTTTCGACCATCCGCGCCGGCCGAGCCTCGGCATCCGTTCTCGATAAGATCTCGGTAGATTACTACGGGACGGCGACGCCGGTCTCTCAGGTCGCCTCGATTTCGGTACCCGAGCCGCGCATGCTCGTCATCTCCCCCTGGGACCCCAGCCTGCTTAAGCATATCGAAAAAGCCATACAGCAGTCCGATATAGGCATCAACCCGATCAGCGACGGCAAAACAATCCGCCTGGTCTTCCCGCCGCTTACCGAGGAGAGGCGCAGGGAACTCGCCAAAACCGTGCATAAATACGGCGAGGAATCGAAAATTGCCGTCAGAAATATCCGCCGCGACGGCCTCGAAAAGTACAAGGCGATGAAAAAGAAGAGCGAGATCACCGAGGACGATCTCAAGGGCATCGAAAAGGATCTGAACGAGCTTGTCGATAAATATATAAAGGAAATCGACAAGGTGGTCGACGCCAAGGAAAAGGAAATCTTAGAGGTATAGTTTAGTTTTATGGGGCTTGTAAGCCGTAAGAAAAAAACGCCCGAGGCAACGGTTCTGCCCAGACATATAGCCATTATTATGGACGGAAACGGGCGCTGGGCCAAAAAGCGCGGGCTTCCGCGGAGCTTCGGCCATTCTGCCGGCGCGGAACGGTTCCGGGATATCTCGGAGTACTGCGGCGAGCTCGGTATCGAGCAGCTTTCCGTCTTCGCGTTTTCGACCGAAAACTGGAAGCGGCCGCCGGAAGAGGTCGCGGGCATTATGGATCTTCTCCGCAAATACCTTAAGGAGTCCTGCGAAAAGCTCGCGGTCAAGAACGCGAGGCTCCGCTTTCTGGGAGACCTCTCCCTGCTGCCCGGCGACATCCGGGATCTTATCGCAAAAATCAGCGAGATATGCACCAATTGCACCGGCATCATCGTCAACGTCTGCATCAATTACGGCGGCAAAAGCGACATACTGTCGGCGGCAAAAGAACTCGCAAGGCGCTGCAAAAGCGGGGAAATCAACCTTGAGGCCTTCGGCGAGGCGGATTTTGCGAAGCTGCTATACACAAAAGGTCTGCCTGACCCCGATCTGCTGATCCGCACGGGCGGCGAGAAGCGGATATCCAACTTTATGCTCTGGCAGTCGGCCTATTCGGAGCTGTTTTTTACCGATATTCTTTGGCCGGACTTCGGGCGGGCCCAGCTTGACGACGCGATTTTATATTTTTCACACAGAAACAGAAGATTCGGCGCAGTTGACGGGGCGTAACTTCCCCGTCAATTCGTTAACTAAGGAGCTGAAGCGGATGCTTGTCCGTACAATTGTCTCGATCGTCCTTCTCCCATTGCTGCTCGCGGCTATCTATATAGCCCCGAGCTGGGTTTTACCCTGCATCTACGCGGCGATCTGCGCGCTCGCCGCATACGAGCTTTTGTACGCGACGGGAATTATCCGGATGAAGGCCCTGATTGCCCTATCCGCAGCCGTTGCGGCGGGAGCGCCGTTCTGGTTTTATTTCGGCGCAAGCGCGGACGTCGCGCTCTGCGTTTTTACGCTCTATTCTGTCATACTGTTCTTAATCGCGATGGTTAATATAAAAAACCGTGCGCTGACCTTTGAGAAAATCGCCTGCGCTTTTTTCGCCGTGTTCGTCGTCCCCGCGTTTTTATCCCTCATCATCCCGATAGCAAACGGCGAGAACGGGAAATACACGGTGCTTCTCCCCTATATGGTGGCGTGGGTATCCGACACGGGGGCCTACTTCACCGGCACATTTTTCGGACGGCACAAGCTCTGCCCGGATATCAGCCCGAAAAAGACGGCGGAGGGCTCTGTCGGGGGAGTGCTGCTCACAATAATCTCCGGCGTGGTCTTCGCGCTGATCGCAACCTCATGGTGCGGCAGGAGTATTTCGTGGGGAGCCGTGCTAGCCCTGTGCGCCGCAGGCTCCGTCCTCGGACAGATCGGCGATCTTGTTTTTTCGTTCATCAAGCGCGAATACAAAATCAAGGATTACGGAAAAATATTTCCCGGGCACGGCGGCATACTCGACAGGTTCGACAGCATCGCGCTGACAACACCTTTCGTCTACCTTATGCTTTCGCTTTTCCCCGTTATTCTGTAAAGAAACGGTTTTTTCGGTATAAAAGGGAAACGGATATGAATAATAATCTTTATGGCGGAGCAATCGCCGTCCTCGGGTCCACCGGCTCGATAGGCACCCAAACGCTCGACGTGGCGGAACGCCTTAATATCCGCGTATCGGCTCTCGCCGCCTTCTCCGATTCGGCGCTTATCGAGAGCCAGGCCAGGAGATTTAGACCCGATATCGCCGCTCTATTCGACGAAAAGGCCGCCGCGGACCTGAAAATCAGGCTCGCGGACACCGGCGTAAAGGTGCTAGGCGGCGAAGAGGGCGTTATCGAGGCCGCTTCGGGAAACGCCGATAAGGTCGTCTCCGCGATCGTCGGCATCGCCGGGCTGAAACCGACTCTGGCGGCGATCAGGGCGGGCAAGGATATCGCTCTGGCCAACAAGGAGACACTCGTCTGCGCAGGCGAGCTCGTCAAAAAAGAAGCGGCCGAATACGGCGCGAAATTGATCCCAGTTGACTCGGAACACTCCGCGATCTACCGCTGCATCGCGGCGGACCCCGTTTCTACACCCGTAAAAATCGTTCTTACCGCCTCCGGAGGTCCTTTTTTCGGCAGGAAGCGCCATGAGCTACGGGATATTACCGCCGCAGAGGCGCTGAGGCATCCGAGCTGGAGTATGGGACCGAAAATAACGGTCGACAGCGCGACTATGATGAACAAAGGGCTTGAGATTATCGAAGCCGCGCACCTTTTCAATATGGCCGCCGACGATATTGAAGTGGTAATCCACCCTCAGAGCGTCATCCACTCGCTGGTCGAATACCGGGACGGCGCGATGCTCGCGCAGCTCGGCGTGCCGGACATGCGGACCCCGATCTGCTACGCCCTGATTGGGAACGGCGATCACGCGAGCGGTTCGAGGCGTTTAAGTCTCCCGGAGTTCGCAAAGCTCACTTTTTTCGAGCCGGATTACGGCGCTTTTCCCGCGCCCCTGCTCGCGAGGCGCGCCCTCTCCGCCGGAGGCACCGCGCCAGCCGTTCTGAACGGCGCAAACGAAGCGGCCGTGAGAAAATTCCTGGAGGGGAAAATCGGATTTTTGGAAATTACGAGCGCCGTCGAGCGGGTGCTGGACAGCATACCCGCCGTTCCTCTTTCATCGCTTGAAACCGTATTCGAGTACGACGCGGCCGCTCGGGAGGCGGTTGCTTCCATATAATCCACTAAGCAAGGGGGAATTTTTATCGTTTGGCAGATACTTATCGCGATTTTAGTTTTCGGTCTACTGGTCTTTGTGCACGAGATGGGCCATTTCCTCGCCGCAAAAGCGGTGGACATCCGCGTTAACGGATTTTCGCTCGGCATGGGCCCCCGGATAATCGGCAAAAAAATCGGTGAAACGGATTTTTCCCTCCGGGCGCTGCCCGTCGGCGGCGCATGCATTATGGAGGGCGAGGATGACGGCTCCAACGACCCCAGGGCCTTTACAAACAAGCCGATATGGGCCCGCTTCATTGTGCTTGTCGCCGGGTCCCTGATGAATTTTATATTAGGCTTCGTCATTATTTTAATACTGCTCACCCCGGCGGAGAGATTTACGACGACGACGGTCACCGGATTTCCGGCCGAGCTCGGCGACACCAACAACGGCGTGCTCGCGGGCGACGTGCTCTATAAGATCAACGGCGAGCGCGTCTATGTCACGGACAATATTTCATACCTGTTCCAGCGCTACGCCGGCTCCCCCTATACGATTGAAGTTATCAGGGACGGGAAAAAGGTTGTTTTAGACGACGTCACCATCGAGCCGAAGGTCTACGAAGGCAGCGAAACGCCACGCTACGGCTTCAACATGGGAACCGAGGACGCGAATTTCTTCACCGGCATCAAGCAGTCCTGGCTGATCTCATGCAACTATGTCCGCATGATACGGATGAGCCTCGTCGACCTGTTCACCGGCGCGGTCGGCGTAAGCCAGCTCACCGGTCCCGTGGGGATTACGGCGACGCTGACCGAGGTCGCGGAAACGGCGCAGTACGACGTTCTATGGAACATCGTAGCCTTTATCGCAATCAATCTCGCGGTGATGAATCTTCTACCGATTCCGGCACTGGACGGCGGGCGGATACTGTTCTTGATTATCGAATTCGTGATGGGGCTCTTCAAGCTCAGGCGGATAAACCCGAAATACGAGAACTATATCCATTTGGGCGGGCTTGCGCTGTTTATGCTGCTAATGGTCTATGTCACCTATAACGACATCGCAAGGCTCATCGCGAAATAAGCTATTCTTATGAAAAATGAAAAGAGTTTTCAATCTATGATCTCAGATAATGACAGGCGGAAATGCCGCGCGATTAACGCAGGCGGCTTAAAAATAGGCGGGGACGCGCCCATCTCGGTCCAATCGATGACCAACACCAAAACCACCGATATCGAAGCCACGGTGGCTCAGATTCAAAGGCTTGAGGAGGCCGGCTGCGCTCTCGTAAGACTCGCGATACCGGATTCCGAGGCGGTCAAGGCGTTTGCCAAAATCCGCGAGCGGGTCGGCATACCGCTCGCGGCGGATATCCATTTCGACTACAGGCTCGCCCTCGGCACGATAGACGCGGGCGCGGACAAAATACGCATCAACCCCGGCAACATCGGCGCTCCGGAAAGGGTCAAAGCCGTCGCGGACGCCTGCGCCAGGAGAAATATCCCGATCAGAGTCGGCGTCAACAGCGGCTCCGTCCGCAAGGATATCCTGGCCCGTTTCGGCGGAGCCAGCACGGAAGCGCTTGTGGAGAGCGCCGCGGAAAATATCGCGCTGCTCAACCGGTTTGATTTCAATGATATCTGCCTTTCGATCAAGGCCAGCGACGTCAGGCGGACATTCAGGGCCAACATCGCCGCGGCGGAACGTTTTGACTGCCCTCTGCACATCGGTGTTACCGAAGCCGGCCGCTCCGAAATGGGCAAGCTGCGTTCCGCCATCGGCATCGGCGGGCTCTTGTCCCTCGGCATAGGCGACACAATCCGCGTCTCGCTCACCGGCGATCCCGTCGAGGAGGTAAAGGCCGGCTACAATATTCTGAAAGCTGCGGGGCTATACCGCACCTGCGTCAACATTGTCTCCTGCCCGACCTGCGGGCGCTGCAGAGTCAATCTTGAAAAAATCGCGGCCGACGTCGAAGCGGCTGTGTGCGGCATAAAAACCGAAAGGCCGGTCACCGTAGCGGTGATGGGTTGCGAGGTAAACGGGCCGGGGGAGGCCAGAGAGGCCGATATCGGGCTTGCCGGCGGAAACGGCGATCTGCTGCTGTTTGTTAAAGGCGCCCCGGCCTGCCGCGTGAGCCCGGAGGAGGCCGTACCCAGGCTTGTCTCGGAGCTTTCTCGCTTAATCCGATAACCACAGGAGCATTACATAAATGTCACTGAAGAAATTTACGGAGGCGCTGTCGCTTTATCGCCCCACCGACCCCGAAATCGCTGCGCTTATAGGCTCGGCGTCGGTTTCCAATATGCTTATCGACCGGCATACCCGGTCGCTTAAGCTTTCGGTCTGTTTTCAATCCGTTCCGGCCGGCGACACCCTTTCCAGAATCAAAGACGACATAAAGGCGATATATTCTCTCTCCTCCGTCGAACTGCTGCCCCGGTTTCCCAGGGAGCTGTTCGATTTGTCCTGTTTAAGAGAGCTGACGGAAAAGGTATGCGAAAACATACCGGCGGCGGCTCCCTTTTTAAACGGCTGCGAGTTCGAGCAGGGGGAGAACGGCTCGGAGATACATATCAAGCTTATCGGCGGCGGAGCCTATCTGCTTGAACAGCTGAGATGCGCCGAGGAGTACAAAAAGCTGCTCTCCTCGGATTTTTCAATCACCGGCGTCAGGCTGTTTTTCGATGAAAACGAAAACGGCAACGGAGCCGAGAAGCTAGACGAATACGCAAAAAAAGTGTTTGAAGCCCAGGCCCGGGAGTGTGCAAAGCCGGTTTTGGCCAATCCGGAGCCCCCGAAGAAGGAGCAAAACACGTTCAACCGGAAGCGGACGCTCCGTCCTCCGAAGCCGACGGACGTCAACGAGGAGGATATTCTGCTCGGCAGCGCCTTCGGGGACGAGACGATTCCGATGGAGCAGATCAATTCCGACTGCGAACGCGTCGCGGTATGCGGCGAGGTCTTCGCCATCGATACAAAAGAGACGTACAGCAAAAAGCAGATGATCATATCTGCGGACATAACGGATAAAACCGGGTCCGTCCGGATGAAAAAAATCATGGATACGGAGAAGGCGCAGCTTTTGCTGAAAAAGCTGACCGTCGGCGCATACATAAAGGTCCGCGGCGATATGGAGTTCGACAAATACTACGGCGAGCACACGCTCCGCCCGATCGATATTTTCCTGACGGAGCGTCCCATGCGGCATGACAACGCGGAGGTAAAGCGCGTAGAGCTCCACCTGCACACAAACATGAGCCAGATGGACGGCGTATCCTCGCCGAGCGCGCTGGTCAACCGCGCGAAGGAGTGGGGCCACCCGGCGATAGCAATCACCGACCACGGCGTAACCCAGGGGTACCCGGAAGCGCTGCATTCCGGAAAAGGAATCAAGATCATCTACGGCACCGAGGGCTATTTTGTCAACGACCTGGCCGATATCGAGGTGGTGCGCGGGAGCGCTGACTGCCCGCTCTCCGGTGAGTTTATCTGCTTCGATATCGAAACCACCGGTACGGACCCGGCCACCGAGGGCATTACGGAGATTTCGGCCTGTCTTGTCTCAAACGGCGAAATCGTCGATTCGTTCCAGACCTACACCAATCCGGAAAAGCCGATCAGCCCGTTCATCTCCGAGCTTACAGGCATCACCAACGAAATGGTTAAAAACGCGCCTTCGCAGCGGGAGGGCGTCAAGGCGTTCAAGGCGTTTTGCGGGGACCGCATACTGATCGCCCATAATGCGGCGTTCGACACGGGTTTTATCTCCCAGGTCTGCCGGAAAAACGGCATCACATGGGATTTTACGTCGATAGACACCCTCGATATGGCCCGCATTCTGCTTCCCGACCTCGGGCGGTATAAGCTAAATCTCGTCGCCGAGGCCCTTAAGCTGCCTCAATTCCGCCACCACAGCGCTTCCGAGGACGCAAAAACGCTGGCGCTTATCTTTATCGATTTTATCGGCAGGATGAATGCCCGCGGAATAGACAGAGTTTCCGAAATCAACGGGAAGCTCTCCGACATCCGCCGTGAAAATGCGGAGTCCGGTTCGGCGAACGGTTCTCTGCCCGTGCGCCACATCATTCTTCTGGCAAAAAACAGGACGGGCATCGTAAACCTGTACAGGCTGGTCTCCTACGCCCATGTCAAATATATGAACAGGCGCAAGCAGCCGGTTATCCCGAGGCACGAGCTTGAAAAATATCGCGACGGCCTGATCGTCGGTTCGGCCTGCGAATCGGGGGAGCTCTTCCGCGCGGTGGTCGAGGGAAAAGACTGGAAAGAATTAAAAAAAATCGCCATATTCTACGATTATCTCGAGATACAGCCGCTCGGAAATAACGAATTCATGATAAGAGACGGCGTCAAGGTTTCAAAGGACGAGACCGTCAAATACACAAAAGAAGACCTGATCGAGTTCAACAAAACCATTGTAAAGCTCGGCGACGAGCTGAAAATACCGGTCATCGCCACAGGGGATGTGCATTTTCTCGACTATGAGGACAGGATTTACCGTGCGATTCTGATGAACACCGAGGGCTACAAGGACGCGGATTTCCAGCCCCCGCTCTATCTGCGCACTACCGATGAAATGCTTGCCGAGTTTGCCTACCTCGGAAAGAACAAGGCCTACGAGGTGGTTGTAAAAAACACAAACCTGATCGCGGATATGTGCGAAAACGTCAAGCCTTTCCCGGACGGGCTTTTCCCGCCGGCGCTGCCCGGCTCCGCCGACGAGCTCAGGAACCTGACCTGGTCCCGCGCAAAGCAGCTATACGGCGACCCGCTCCCGGAAACTGTTAAAAACGCGATTCTCCAGGAACTTGACCCGATCATCGCCCACGGCTACGACGTTATGTACATGCTGGCGCAAAAACTGATTGCCCGCTCGGTTGAAAACGGCTATCTTGTGGGCTCGAGAGGCTCGGTCGGCTCCTCGATCGTCGCGTATTTTGCCGGCATAACCGAGATCAACGCGCTGCCGCCCCACTACCGCTGCCCAAAATGCCAGTATTCCGAGTTTCACCCCGAATGCGATCTCGGTCCGGACATGCCCGACAAAACCTGCCCTAAATGCGGCGCCCTGCTGGACAAAGACGGGTTCGACATCCCGTTCGCCACGTTCCTGGGCTTTAACGCCGACAAAGACCCCGACATCGATCTGAACTTCTCAAGCGAATACCAGGCTCTGGCACACAAGCACACAATCGAGCTTTTCGGCGAGGACAAGGTTTTCCGCGCCGGTACGATTACAACCGTCGCGGAAGCCACGGCATACGGCTACGTTAAAAAATACAACGAGGAGCGCGGGAGAAAGGTGAGCCGCGCCGAGGAAAGCCGCCTTGCGCTCGGCTGTACCGGTGTAAAAAAGACCACCGGCCAGCACCCCGGAGGGCTGATAGTCGTCCCGAAGGACAAGGAAATCTACGAGTTCTGCCCGATCCAGCGCCCGGCCGGAAAAACGGATTCCGACATCATCACGACGCATATCGACTACCACTCCATTGACACAAACCTTTTGAAGTTCGACCTGCTCGGCAAGGACGATCCGACCGTTCTCCGTTATCTCGAGGACAACACCGGCGTAAAGCTCGAAGATATTCCCTTGGACGACAGGGAGACGCTTGATATCTTTGTCAGCAACGAGCCGCTGGGGATCGAGGGCGACGAAATAACCGGCGTCAACGGCGCGCTGGGCATACCGGAATTCGGCACCGGCTTCGTCCGCGGCATGCTGAACGACACGATGCCCGAGACGATCGCGGACCTTGTAAGAATTTCGGGCCTTTCCCACGGCGAGGGCGTCTGGCTTGACAACGCCGAGACCCTGATTAAAAACAACGGTCTGACGCTCCGTGACTGCATATGCTGCCGCGACGATATCATGAACTTCCTCATTAAAAAAGGCTTTGAGCCGAAGCTCGCGTTCACGATTATGGAGGTAGTCAGAAAAAAGCCGAAGGAGCCCGGCGCCAAAAAACTTAAGCCCGAGTGGGAACAGATGATGCGCGAGCACGGGATCCCGGACTGGTATATCGATTCGTGCAACAAGATCACCTATCTTTTCCCCAAAGCGCACGCCGCCGCGTACGTCGTAATGGCTCTGCGGATAGCATGGTTTAAGGTACACCACCCCCTGGCCTATTACGGTTCGTTTTTCGGGATTAAGGCCGTACAGCTTGACGCGGATATCATGCTCTCAGGCGACGAAAAGATAGTCGAAAAAATCAGGGAGATCAACGCGCTGGGCAATAAGGCGACCGCCACGGAAAAGGAGCTCCGGCGCACCCTTGAGATCGCCCATGAGTTTCTTCTGCGGGGTTTCAAGTTTTTGCCCGTGGATATCTACGAATCCGAGCCCGCCTATTTTAAAATATACCGCGAGGAGAAGGCGCTCAGGCTTCCGTTCCGCGCGATACCGGGCTTGGGCGATATCGCCGCCCTCGAAATCGTTGATGAGCGGGAAAAAAAGCCGTTCGCATCGGTCGAGGATCTGTCCTTCCGCTGCAGAAAGCTCTCCGCGACAATCATCGCCGACCTCCGCGCCCACGGCGCGCTGGGCTCTATGCCCGACAGCGCCCAGCGCGCGCTGTTCGATATCTGATATGCCAATAAGATCGCTCCCCGTGAAAATCACGGGGAGCGGTTTTTATGAATTCAGCATTTCCAAAAACTCGTTTTCATCTATGATTTTAATCCCGAGGCTCTCCGCTTTCGCAAGCTTGCTGCCCGCCTCGCTGCCGGCAAGGACGTAGCTTGTTTTTTTGGAGACCGATCCGCTCACCGTTCCGCCCTGGGCTTCAATCAGCTTCGAGGCCTCTTCCCTCGTCATCGACGGCAGCGTTCCGGTGAGCACGAAGGTTTTTCCCTCGAAACGCTTCCCCTTCTCGGACAGCGGTTCCGCCATATTCACGCCGTATTTCCTGAGCCTCTCGATCAGATGCCTCGACGAGCGCTGCGCAAACCACTCCGTGATGTTCTCCGCCGTGATTTCACCGACGTCGCGTACCCCCGCGAGCTCATCTTTTGTCGCGGCGGCAATATTGTCAAGGGTTATAAACTTCTCCGCGATCACTTTTGCGGCTTTCTGGCCGACCTGCCGTATTCCGAACGCGTACAGAAGCCTTGACAGCGGCCTTGTCTTCGCCTTTTCGACCGCTTCTACCAGTTTTAAGGCGGACTTATCCCCGAATCCCGGAAGCTTTTTCAAGTCCTCGGCCTTAAGCGTGAACAGATCGCTTGCGGAGGAAATCAGTTTCTCATTCAGCAGAAGCGAGACCACCGCCGGGCCCAGGCCCTCGATATCCATCGCATCGCGGGAGGCGAAATGCTCGATACTGCGCGAGAGCTGCGCCGGGCACTCCGTCGAGACGCAGCGTATAGCCGCCTCCCCCTCGTCTTGAACCACGTCCCCGCCGCAAACAGGGCATTTTTCCGGCATTTTGAATATTCTTTCGCTTCCGTCACGCTCCTCCGTGACCGGCCTGACGATTTCCGGGATTATATCCCCAGCTTTCCTCACGATAACGGTGTCGCCGATCCGGATATCCTTAAGCGTTATCAAATTCTGATTATGCAGTGTCGCGCGGGAGACTGTCGTTCCGGCGAGCCTTACCGGCTCTAGTACCGCGTTTGGCGTGAGCACCCCCGTTCTCCCAACCTGCACTATGATATCGAGGAGCTTCGTCTTTTTTTCCTCCGGCGGGTACTTATAGGCGACGCACCACCTCGGCGCCTTCGCCGTGCTTCCGAGTCTGTTCCTCGCCTCAATGCTGTCCACCTTGACCACCGCGCCGTCCGTCCCGTAGCCGAGCTCGCCGCGGAGCCTTCCGATTTCTTTTATCTTCTCGCAGGCTTCCTCTATGTTTTCACACACCGCGTAATCCGGGCTCACCGCAAAGCCGAGGCCCGAGAGCATTTCCAGCGACTCGCTGTGCAGCCTGATCGGCACCTCGTCTGTGTTTTGAAGGTTGAAAACGAACAGGTCAAGCCTTCTCTCCGCCGTTATCGAGGAGTCAAGCTGCCTCAGCGAGCCCGCGGCCGCGTTTCTCGGGTTGGCAAACAGCGGCTCGCCGTTTTCTCCCCGTTTTTCGTTGAGCGCCTCAAAGGCCTTTACCGTCATATATATTTCTCCGCGGACCACAAGCCTGGGCGGCGCGTTCCCCTTGAGCCTGAGTGGGAGCGATCTGACAGTTCTGAGGTTCTCGGTAACTTCCTCTCCCGTTATGCCGTCTCCCCTGGTCACGCCGGAGACAAAAATACCGTTCTCGTAGGTCAGCGAGACGCTTAGACCGTCGATTTTTTTCTCCACGACATAGTTCACGTCTCCGACCGCTTCTCTCACGCGGGCGTCAAACGCGTACAGCTCCGAAAGGTCAAATACGTCGTTAATACTCTGCATCGGATATTGATGCCGCACCGAGTTGAAATAGGGCAGAATCTTCCCGCCGACCCTCGAGGTCGGCGAATCCGGCCTTTTCAGCTCCGGGTATTTTTTCTCCAGCTCCTTCAGCTCGTTCATCAGCTCATCGTATTCGTAATCGCTGATTTCCGGCGCGTCGTAGGTGTAGTAGCGCTCCGCGTTTTTCTCTATCAGCGCAATCAGCATGTCCATTCTCTCGGCGATATCCATTTTTACCGCTCCTTATTCGTTCTGTCCTATTCTATTTTACCACTTTTCAGTGCGGATTAGAAGCGCAAAATGATGTTTCACGTGAAACATTGCGAGGGCTGCGTGGCCAAAATGTTTCACGTGAAACATTTTGGCCTGCCGGTATTGAAAACGGGACGGGTTGTGGTATAATATACTAAAGCTTTGCTTCGGAGGGTTTGTTATGTCGGTTGACGGAAATAAATGCAAAATCATCGCCATAGCAAATCAAAAGGGCGGCGTCGGGAAGACGACAACCGCCGTCAATCTTGCCGCCGGCCTTAATCTGAAGGGATATAAGACCCTTCTCGTGGATTTTGACCCGCAGGGAAACGCCACGAGCAGCTTCGGCATCTCGAAGCACGACGACGGGGTCACAATATTCGAGCTTATCGGCGGGGCCGGCAGCGCCGGAAGCGGTATCCGCCATACAAAATACGGCGACATCATCCCCTCGAGCATCAATCTTGTGGGCAGCGAGATCACGCTTGTCAACGTGGACAACCGCGAATACTGTCTTAAAAAGGTGCTTGACCCGTTAAGGTCCGATTACGATATCATGCTTATCGACTGCGCCCCCGGACTCGGTCTTCTTATGGTAAACGCGCTCTGCGCCTCCGACGGCGTTCTGATCCCGCTCCAGTGCGAATACCTCGCCCTGGAGGGGCTTTCGATGATGATCGACACGATACGCTCTCTAAAGAAAAAGCTCAACCCAACGCTCGAGCTCGACGGGCTGCTGTTCACGATGTTCGACGGGCGCACGAATTTATCCGGCCAGGTGGTGCGCGAGGTAAAAAAATACTTCGCGGATAAAATATATAAGACAGTGATACCGAGGAACGTGCGCTTAAGCGAAGCCCCAAGCCACGGCAAGCCAGTCCAGTTTTACGATAAATATTCCAAAGGCGCCGAGAGCTACAGCGAGCTGACCGAGGAGTTTTTACACAGAAATCATCTGCAGTCGGTCAGACGCGTCGTCTGATTTTTCATTATACCCCTTGTCCCGGAAAGGAATGATATGATGGCAGGGAAACACAATACCGGTCTCGGAAGAGGTCTTGATGAGCTTTTCGGCTCCGACGATCACCCCATCGCCCACGGCCCGGTCAATAAGCTTGACATAAACTGTATAGAACCCAACCACGAACAACCCAGAAAGCTTTTCGACGAGGAACGCCTGTCCGAGCTCGCCGACAGCATCCGGCTTCACGGCGTGATCACGCCGCTGACGGTCAGAAAGATCGACGGCGGGAGGTATAAGATAGTTGCCGGTGAGCGCCGCTACCGCGCGGCCCGGATGGCCGGGCTGACCGAGCTTCCGGTGGTGATTCTCGACGTCGACGAGCTTGAGGCTATGGAGATGGCGCTGGTCGAAAATCTCCAGCGCGAGGACTTAAATCCGATAGAAGAGGCAGAGGGCTTCAGATCGCTTATCGAGCGGTACGGTATGACCCAGGAGGACGCCGCGGAGCGCGTCGGCCGATCGCGTTCGGCGATCGCCAATTCGCTCAGACTGCTTGAGCTCCCTCCGGAGATCAAGGACCACGCGATCTCGGGCCGTCTCTCCGCCGGGCACTGCCGCACGCTCCTCGCGCTTTCCGACTCGAAGACGCAGATTTCCGTGGCCAACCGGGTTATCTCCCTCGAGCTCTCCGTCAGACAGACCGAAGCGCTTGTTAAAAGGATGAAAAGCGACGGGAAAAAGCAGCGCTCGGAAGACGAGGTGGATTACACCGAGGAGCTCTCCAAAAAGCTCTCGTCCCAGCTCGGCAGAGGGGTCAAAATCAGTGTAAATTCCAAAAATAAGGGAAAGCTGATATTGGACTTTTATGATCTCGACGATTTGGACGGACTGCTAAGGTTCTTTGATAAATAGATTCTTATGATTTTTCAGGCGTATATACATTATTATTCTCTATAAATTATTATATTTTATAATTATTATCAGGTGATTATTATGCTGGACATAAAGGTTATCAAGGACAATCCCGGGTTTGTCAAACAACGCCTCGCGGCGCGCCAGACAAACTATGACAAAGAGATCGACCGCATTCTCGAGCTTGACGCTCTCCGCAGGGACATCATCTACCGCTCTGAGCAGATTAAAGCCGAGCAGAACGCCGCCAATAAAGAAATTCCCGCTATCAAGAAAGCCGGCGGCGATGTTTCCGTGATTTTTACCCGCCTGAAGGAGCTCTCCGAGCAGTCAAAGTCCTTCGACCAGCAGCTTAAGGACGTTGAGGCGGAGCTAAACAAGGTTTTGCTCGGGATTCCGAATATCCCGGCCCCTCCCGTCGCTGTCGGAAAGGACAGCGATGACAACCCCGAGATACGCAGATGGGGCGCCCCGAGAAATTTCGAATTTGAGCCGAAGGCCCATTGGGACATCGGAGAGAGTCTTAACATACTCGACCCCACCCGGGCGGCGAAGGTCACCGGAGCGCGCTTCCATTTCTACAGGGGCAGCGGCGCGGCGCTGGAGCGAGCTGTTGTAAACTACTTCCTCGACATGCACACGAGAAAGCACGGCTACACTGAGGTATTTCCGCCGTTTCTCGCAAACCGCGAATCAATGACCGGCACCGGCCAGCTTCCCAAATTCGCGGAGGATATGTTCCATATCGAGAACACGGAATATTACCTGATACCCACCGCAGAAGTGCCCGTAACAAACCTGCACCGGGACGAGATTCTCGACGCCCAGGATTTGCCGATCAAATACGTAGCCTACTCCGCCTGCTTCCGCGGGGAGGCGGGCAGCGCCGGGCGGGACACGCGCGGGCTGATCCGCCAGCACCAGTTCAACAAGGTCGAGCTTGTCAAGTTTACGGCTCCCGAAACCTCCTACGACGAGCTTGAAAAGCTTACCGCCGACGCCGAGGATGTTCTCCAGGGGCTCGGTCTCCCTTACCGCGTCGTACGGCTCTGCACCGGTGACCTCGGCTTTTCAAGCGCGATGACCTATGACATCGAGGTCTGGATGCCCTCCTACGGAAGATACCTGGAGATCTCCTCCTGCTCCGACTTTGAGAGCTTCCAGGCCCGCAGAGCCGGCATACGCTTCAAGAACAAAGGGGATAAAAACGACAAGCCGCGTTTTGTACACACTCTTAACGGCTCCGGCGTCGCCGTCGGCAGAACCGTGGCCTGCATACTCGAGACCTACCAGAACTCCGACGGTTCCGTAACCGTACCCGAGGCGCTCCGCGGCTATATGGGCGGGCTCGAGGTCATTAAATAACGTTTTGATTTTTGCGGATGGGATTTTGTCTATGGGATTAAAGCATACCGGGACTATAACGATCAAAACGCCGCGCCTGACGCTTAGAATGCTCAATCTCGACGACGTGGCGGCGATGCACAGGAACTGGGCTTCCGACGTCGAGGTCTACAGGTATATGACTTCCCAGAGAATGCCTGAACCCGAAGATGTGGAGCGGTTTATCAAGAATAAGCTCATGCAGTACGAAAAACCCGATTTTTATTACTGGGGCATTGTCCCCGACGACTGCGGCGAGGTCGTGGGCATGGTAACGCTGACTGAAGTTTCGAACGGCTCGAAGACCGCCAATATCGCCTACGCCCTCGGCAGGCCCTGGTGGGGGCACGGATACGCCCGGGAAGCCGTGGAGGCGGTCCTCTCGCTGATGTTCCGCACCGTCGGCATGCGAAAGATCTACGGCTGTCATTTCTCCGCCAATGTCCGGTCCGGCAACGTGCTGACATCTGTCGGCATGAAACACACCGGAAAGAGCAAAGAGCCGATGTTCTATAAGGGCGAATACCTGCCGTACGAAAACTATGAGCTCACGGCGAGGAGCTACTTCAACCGGCAATACCTTCTCGGCTGTGATAAGACCGTGACCGCTCCCGCTCAATACTGAAAACTGATGAAAACGCCCGAGGTTTCAACTAAAGAAACCCCGGGCGTTTTTCGTTTTTACGGGAGTTTGTTCCCAGCCGATAAATAGAGCTCGTACCATTCCTCCCGCGTAAGGCTTATTTCGCTTGCGCGGCAGATCTGCTTTAGATGCCCGGGATTTGTGGTTCCGGCGATTGCCTGAATCTTCGCCGGGTGCCTTAAAATCCAGGCAAACGCGATTGCGGTTTTTTCCGCGCCCTTTAGTCTTGCATACTTTTCAAGGGTCTCGTTCAGCTCAGCGTATTTCTCCCGGTTTCCGATGAAGGTTCCCTCGAAAAAGCCGTATTGCAGCGGGGACCAGGCCTGAATCGTGATGTCGTGCAGGCGGCAGTAGTCGAGGATAAACCCGTCTCGGTCGACCGCTTCGGGCTTTGTAGTATTCACATTAAACCCGGAATCGATCATCCCGGTGTGCGCTATACTGAACTGGAGCTGGTTTGCGATTATTTTATGGGAAATAAATTTCTGCAAAAGGGTGATCTGGTACGGATTTTGATTGCTGACGCCGAAGTTTTTCACCTTTCCGTCGATGTAGAGCTTGTTAAACGCTCTTGCAACCTCCTCGGGCTCCATCAGCGCGTCCGGCCTGTGCAGAAGCAAGACGTCAATGCAGTCGACACCGAGCCGCTTCAGGCTCGCTTCCGCCGACGCGACAATATGTTCGTAGGAAAAATCGTACAGCCCTTTTCTGATCGCGCACTTTGTCTGTATCGTCACCTTGTCGCGGACGCCGAGAGTTCTAACCGCGGCTCCGAGCAGCTCCTCCGACCTTCCGCCGCCGTAAATGTCGGCCGTGTCAAAAAAGTCGATTCCCTCGCCCAGCGCGGTTTCCACCATTTCGCACATTTTCTTTTCGTCCATATCGTCGACCCGGGCGCAACCGAGGGCAATATCGGACGCTTCGAGCACTCCGCCGATTTTGATTTTTTTCATTTTTGCCTCCGAAAGCAATCGCGATTGATATTTCGGCCTACTTTTCGCAGAAAAACTCGATCAGCTCGCCGTCCGGCCCTTTGACAAAGGCGAGCCTGACCGGCAGTTCCTTTTCCGCCCCCCTGATCACGGTGTCATAGGGGGCTTTGTCGGATATCGCGCCGCCCTCTATCGCGGCATTATACGCGCCGTCCGGGTCAGAGGTTTTAAACGCCAGGTGCCAGAACATACCCGCCGGCTGATTTTCCGGCCCGCCCGCAAATATCTCTATGCAGCCGCCGTCCCCGATATCGAACATCGCCGCTCTCGAGTCGCCCTCTCCCCAGGAAAGCTTTTTGGCAAAGCCGAGGGCGTTTTCGTAAAAATTGACGGATTTATCAAAGTCGTGCGCTCTGAGCGCGATGTGATGAAATCCCGAATCAGCTATTTTTTTGTTTGACATATTAATGTCCTCCTATCAGTGTTTACGGCTATTATACCAGAAATTACCCCGGAAGAAAACTATTTTGCCCTGCCCTGTATTGATTTTTGCGCCTGTTGTGCTATCATATCCCTATACGTTTTAAGTCTTGCCGTTTCGCGGCTGAACGGAGTTTATTATGGACAAGAGCTTGCTCTCAGATTTTGATTTTACCGTTATGCAGGATGAATTTCTTTCCGCGCTTAAGCTCTCTAAGGATGACGACGACGAAATGGCAGCTCTTGCGGCGGAGCTTTTGGAGAAATCGAAGGCTTTCGCGCACCCGGCTGCCCTTTATTCCTTCGCGCCGGTGGCGGTTTCCGGCGATACGGCGACGATAAACGGCTTCGCCGTTAAAAACGCGTTTATTGCCGGCATGCTCGCCGGGCTCCCCGCAGTCGTCCCGTATGTGGCAACCTGCGGCATCGGGCTTGAACAGTGGTCCGCCGCGCTCGCCGACCCGCTCGAACGCTATTGGGCCGATACGCTGAAGCTTTTGTATCTCGGAAAAGCCCGGGACGCTTTATATAGCAAAGTGAAGAGCGCCTATTTTCCGGACGCAAAAAATATATCCTCGCTGAACCCGGGTTCGCTGAAGGAGTGGCCGATTCAGGGGCAGATCCCGCTTTTTAAAATGCTCGGCGGGGTGACCCCGGACATCGGCGTCGTGCTGACCGAGAGCATGCTGATGCTTCCGCCGAAGACTATTTCCGGCATCTTTTTCGCCACCGAAAAGTATTATGAAAACTGCATGCTCTGCCCGCGCATCAACTGCCCAACCCGGCGCGCGGCGTTTGCCGGCAACATGTAAAAGCAATAACGTAAAAATCCGCCCCGAAGCGAATTTAAAGCCGCTTCGGGGCGGATTTTAACGGTTTGTCAGCCGGAACAACCTGTTTTTCTGTTCGTACTCCGGGTAATAGACCTCCTCATATTTTTCGATAATAAACATCTCCGACAGTCTCTCCCGCCATCTCTCATCGGTGCGGTTTAAAAGGAAAAGCCCGTCGTCGAGCAGCTCTCCGTCCAGCCTCCTTATATTCCACTCGGTGATTTTCTCCTCCGTGATATAGGGGTTCAGTTTCAAAAGCAGCTTCCCGCCGGGCTTCAGTATTCTGTGGATCTGCGAGAGCAGCTTTTCCGTGTCCTCCGGAAGCAGATTGTCGGCGATATTGAACAGAATCGCTCCGTCCGCCTTGTCTGTCTCAAGCTTTTCAAGGCTTGCGACGTCTCCGCAGATAAAATCGAATCCTTCGCCATACAGCGGATTCGCTTTTGCCGAGGCGATCGCCTCCGGCGACAGGTCTACGCCGGTATGCCGCTTCGTCCCCCGGAGAGCGCATTTGTAAAGCGCCAATCCGTTGCCGCAGCCGAAATCCACAACAAAGTCCGCTCCGTCGCAGAGCCAGTCTGCGGCCGCGTCCAGCGCGGCGTTTCCGAAGCTTTTCTCCGGAGCGCGCGGCTTTCCGTTTTTGAAAACTTCGTCCCAGTACTTTTTTACCGTCTGATAGTCCATATTCAATCCGTCTTATTTCAGTTTATTTTCAGTTCGTCAAAACCTCCCGCCGGTATAACAAGCCTTTCGCCGGGGTCTTTAACCGCTTCGACGCGGTAAGCTTCCCGGCCGCCGCAGTCCGCCTCGGACACCGTTTTAACGCTTTTGCACGAGCTCTCCGCGGCGAGCTTTTCCGCGACGTCTTTTTCCACACCCTCGAGAATAAACCTCGTCTTTTTGCAGTTGACCGCCACGGCGCAGGGCGCTTTTATCGGGTCGCTTGAGCGGTAATTCCTCACCCTAACGTTATCGACGTTTGTCTCAACGCAGAAGCGCGCCTTCACGTCTGCATGGAACGAGACGTCGACGTCGCTGATCTCCACGTTTCTGATCTCGCCGGCACCCGAGTAAAAACGCTCCGAGTCCGTCGGAATCAGCGGGGTGCGGCAGTAGCGCGCGCCGTCCATATTCAAAAAGAAATACCGGCATCCGGCTTTTATCCCCGATATGCTGATATTTGTTATCGGCGAGTTGACGCTCAGCATCCGAATCAGTGTATAGCAGTTCTCGGCCCTCACGTCATGTACTACTATATTATCGATCGGCCCGCAGATTGTTCCGAGATTTTCGCGGCGGGTCACGCAGTCGTCCGCGTTGAACGCAAGAAAATCGTCGTTCGTCGCGTCCCCCACCGCCTCGATGTGGCGTATAACGCCGTCTCTGCAGAAGCCGGCGATATGTATTCCGTCCTGGTTCTTGCTCAGGTTCTCCGCTTCGAATCGGATATGCTCTATCCTGAACCCGTACACCTCGCAGATGCGGATGTAATATGCCTCCGGATCCCTTAAAACCATGCCGGAGAGGGTGAGATTTCCGACGTTACGGAAGTTTAACATCGTTCCCGATACGCAGTCTTGGTCGAAAAGCTCGCCCAGCCGTGGATTTCCGCGGTTGTTAGCGTCCCATATCCCGCCTTCGATTGAAATATTGTAATTTCCCTGTCCGGGGTCCTTGTTTGAGAGCAGATAATCCCCCCGCTTGACGCAAGCCCCGTCCGCCAGACGGATGTGCGCGTTTTTGTGCGCTGACAGCTTCGTGTCCGAGCCGATAAAAAGCGGCCTCCCGATTTTGTATTTTCCCTCGGGTATCGCCACAAGCCCGCTCCCGGAATCCAGCGCCGCTTGAAACGCCGCCGCGTCGTCCCGCTCCCCGTCGCCCGCCGCGCCAAACGCCTTTACGCTGACGCCATAAATTTCTTTTTCCGACATAGCTATCATCTCCCGGGGGTATTATACCATAAAAAGCGGCGGGGAAACAACCCGTGGATTGTTTCCCCGCCGTTATATCAGGTATAGGTCAGTCGAAGACAAATTTCAGTATTTTCACGCCCGGCTGCCTAAGCCTTAATAATCGTTTCTCCTCTTTTTACGGATCACGAGGAATACGACAAGCCCAATCAGCACAACGCCGATGCCGATAAACACGATATAGCTCCAGCCGCTGCCCGACGCCTTGACATCGTTGAAAAGGTCGTTCATCTGCTGCACGGTATCGCTCGGCAGATTCTCAAACGTCTGCCCACGGGCCAGTACTTCCTCGCTCGGATAGGCTATCTCGCTCTGCGCCACTTCCTCCGACATATACTGCTTTGCCTCGCTTATAGGCGTCGAATAGCCGAGGTAGTCGAGGTTCTTGCCGGATATCTCCGGGTCGCACAGGAAGTTGATATACGCCTCGGCACCATCCTTGTTCTGCGCGCTCGTCGGTATGCAGAGCGCGTCCACGAACAGGTTAAAGCCCTCCTTCGGGAAGCAGAACTCGAGATTTTCGTTTTCCTTCGCCATCATCAGGTAGTCGCCGGCGTAATAGGGTGCGATCCACGCTTCCTCGTCTTCCATCGGGTCGAAAACCTGATCCATCACGTAGCTCTGCACAAGGTGCTTCTGCTCGGAGAGCTTCGCCGCGGCGGCTTCAATTTCCTCGTTTTTCGTGGTGTTGATGCTGTATCCCAGAAGCAGCTCCGAAATGCCGAACGCGTCGCGCGGATTGTCGAACATCAGGATTTTGCCCGAATATTCCTCGTCCCACATGATCGACCAGCTGTCTACCGGCTTAGTCACGTATTTTTTGTTGTAGATAATGCCGACGCAGCCCCAGGTGTAGGGTACGGAGTACTTGTTTTCGGGGTCGTAGCTCAGATTTTTAAACTCCTCGTCGACATATTGGTAATTCGGCACGTTGTCGTAGTTGATCGTCTGGACGAGCCCCTCCTCGATCAGCTTTGCGACCATATAGTCTGAAGGAATAACGACGTCATAGCTGGCGCCGCCGGTCTTAAGCTTTGAGTAGAGCGCCTCGTTTGTGTCGTAGGTCGAGTAGTTGACCTGAATGCCCGTCCGGCGTGTAAACTCCGCGTTGACGTCGATGCCGCCGTCCGAACCGTCGGAGATATACATGCCCCAGTTGTACACGTTGATTACCTCGCCGGTCAGCGGAACGGCCTCATCGGAGGCGGCCGAGACCGGCACCAGCGCGAGAATCAGCGCTGCGACGACAAGCAGGAATAGGCTTTTTTTCTTCATTTCTGTTTTGGTTCCTTTCTGTTTCGGTTTCAGAACCGCCGCAGCGCTAAACGCTGTTTCTTTTCGTCTCTCGCCTGCATAACGTTCATCAGCACCATGACGGCCAGAACGGCGAAAAAGATAAGCGTGAACAGCGCGTAGATTTTCGGCGGGAGCGGTTTTTTGGTATAGCTGTATATCTCGATCGGCAGCGTCGAAAACGACGGGCCGTATACGAAATACGAGATGACGAAGTCGTCAAGCGACATCGTGAACGCCATCATCATGCCCGTGATGACTCCCGGCATGATCTCAGGGAGAATAACCTTAAAGAAGGATTTTGTCGGCGTACAGCCGAGGTCCAGCGCGGCCTCGTTTAGGCTTGGGTTCAGCTGGCGGAGCTTCGGAAGCACCGATAAAATGACATAGGGCAGATTGAACGTGATATGGGCGATCAGAAGCGTTCCGAAGCCTAAAATGTTTTTTATCGCCAGTATTCTTCCGATAAAAGCGAACAGCAGCGCGAGCGAAATACCCGTCACGATTTCGGGGTTTGTCATCGGGATGTTCGTCACCGTCATCACCGCGGAGCGGGCGCGCCTGCCCATGTTGTGTATGCCAATCGACGCTATCGTGCCGAGAATCGTCGCCAACAGCGACGACAATACCGCGATCAGGACCGAGTTGAGCAGCAGCCTGATCAGCGTATCGTCGCGGAACAACTCCGCGTACTGGTAAAGCGTGAAGCTTTTAAACACCGACAGGTCCTTGCCGCTGTTGAACGAGGCGACGATCAGCAGAAAAATCGGCGCGTAGAGGAAGATAAAAACCATCACGGTGAAAACCCTGTTGAACCGTTTCATATCAGGCTTACCTCCTCGCTGTCGGTAAAAATGTTCATAATCCACATGCACAGGAAGATCAGCACCATCAGCCCGAGGGACATCGCCGCGCCGACGTTCATATTGTACGAGGCCTTAAACTGGCTCTCGATGATATCTCCGATCATCGCCGTGCCGGTGCCGCCGAGCTTTTTGGAGATATAAAACGTGCTCACCGCGGGGACGAAAACCATCGTCACACCGGATATTATGCCCGGAACGGACAGCGGGAGTACTACTTTTGAAAAAACATTCCTTCCGCTGCAGCCGAGGTCCTGGGCGGCCTCGATAAGGTTCGGATTAATCTTCGTAAGCACGCTGTAAAGCGGCAGAATCATATAGGGGAGGTAATTGTAGACCATGCCGAGCACGACAGCGCCCGGCGTCCTTATCAGTCTGACGCGGCCGAGCCCGAGGGAGGCGAGGGCGTTGTTGATAAGGCCGGTGTCCTCCAAAAACGCGACGAGCGCGAGGGTCCTCAGCAGAAAGCTCATGCACATCGGCAGCATCACCAGGAGGATAAGCGCTCTCTGCCGCGCCGGGGCCATGTTCGCAATCGCGTAGGCCACCGGATAGCCGATCACCAGGCAGATCAGCGTGGAGATCGCCGCGAGCCACAGCGAGTCGGCAAATGTCGGTAGATATGCCTTGATATCCTTGAAGTTTGCCAGCGTGAACGCGCCGGAACCGTCGGTAAACGCGAAGTACGCGACCACCGCCAGCGGCACGATGATGAAAATCGCCATCCAGGCAATGTAGGGCGCGGCCAAAAGCTTAGATTTCATTTTCGACCTCAGGGTTTTCCTCGCCCTCGTCATACTCTGAGCTGAAGGAGGAGTAATCCCCGAATTTGCCGGAGTATTCGCTTTTCTTCATGATATGGATATCTTCAGGATGTATGATAAACGCCACGTCGCTCCCCTTGGCCTGATAATCCGTAGACTGGATAAGCCATTTGAAGCCCTTGACGTCGATGATGAACTCATAGTGCACGCCCTTGAAGGTGACGCTCTCGACCGTTCCACGAATGTGCCCGTTCTCGTAGGGAATGATGTCTATGTCCTCCGGGCGGATTACGACGTCGACCGGTTCGCTTTTTTCAAAGCCGGTGTCGACGCATCTGAATTTCCGCCCGCAGAACTCCACCAGGCAATCGTCGATCATTACGCCGTCGATTATATTCGACTCGCCGATAAAGTCCGCGACAAACGCATTCTTCGGCTCGTTGTATATATCCTCCGGCGTCCCTATCTGCTGTATCGCACCCCGGTCCATTACAACGACCCGGTCGCTCATCGCGAGGGCCTCCTCCTGGTCGTGGGTCACATAGATAAACGTAATTTCAAGCTGGCGCTGGATCCGCTTGAGCTCAACCTGCATGTCTTTCCGAAGGCGCAAATCGAGCGCGCCCAAGGGCTCGTCAAGCAGCAGCACGCGCGGGCGGCAGACCAGCGCCCTGGCTATTGCCACGCGCTGCTGCTGGCCGCCCGAAAGCGTTTTTGTTAATCTGCGCTCAAAACCCTGCAGGTTGACGAGCTTAAGCATTTCAAAAACTCTTTCCCGAATTTCTTTTTCCGGGAGGTGCGCGATCCGGAGCCCGAAGGCGACGTTTTCAAACACGTTCAGGTGCGGGAAAAGCGCATATTTCTGAAATATTGTGTTGACCTTTCTTTTATATGGAGGCAGATCGTTGATCCGCGTTCCCTCAAAAAACAAATCTCCGAAGGTCGGCTTTTCAAAACCGCCTATGATACGCAGTGTCGTCGTCTTACCGCAGCCGGAAGGGCCGAGCAGAGTGACGAATTCCTTGTCCTTTACTTCGAGATCGATCGACCTTAATACATCCTCGCCGTCATACTTCATTCCGATGTTGGCAAGGCGTACAAGCTCTTTGGCCATTTATCATCCTCCTCACGTATCGCGCACAGAAATTATGCAATACATAATATATATCTTATTGTGTTAAAAGTCAAGAATATTCGCGTTATTTCACATGATATCCCAATAAACGGAAGTATAAACAAAAAAACACCTGATAAGGGTGTTTTTCTCTGATATTCACAACAATGCTCCGTTTTTCTCCGCCGGAAAAAAGCTATTCGCCCCGCTGCAGCACCTCTATCGTCTTCATCGCGCCGATTTTTTTCGAAAGCGGTGCGGCGAACGCGCTGAGGAAGGCGAGCAGAAGGATCAGCGGGGTCAGTATCATCCGACGGGAACACATTATTCTTTCTCACCGTTTGCGCGTCATAATTCAAAATGCTTCCCGAAGCATATCCAATTTTATATGATTCAAAACGCTCCTTTGTTTGCTCGTATTTTATTATAACACGGCGTCTTTATTGTCAACGCTATTTTAATACATTTATGATTGTTATTATTGTATTTCATTCCGATTGCCACAATTTATCCTGTATTTTTATTTCCAAGGCAATTAACCGTTTCTTGATGCCGTAATAAAAAACGCGCGGATTTTACTCCGCGCATGATGCATTATATTCAGATTATATGGCCGATTCCGTAAATTCTCTCTCAAGCGCCGACTTATCGGCCTCGAAGGTTTTACCGGAGAGATAGGAAAGCGTGCCCGTCAGCGCGCCGTCGAAGACCAGACGGTATGCGCAGAGGGCCTGGCCGCCCTCGCGGCCGTCGGCTTTCCCGTATTTTGTGTCGCCCGACAGCGGGCAGCCGATCGCGGCGAGCTGAGCCCTGATCTGGTGGGTCCGGCCCGTCCCGAGCTCGCACTCGATCAGGCTTTTTCCGACGTCTTTCCTCTCCGAAATAACGCGGTAATGCGTTATTGCCGTGCGGGCGCCGGGGACCGGCTTTTTAAACACCCCGACGCGGTTATTTTTCTCGTCTTTCAGAATATACCCGGTCAGCGTGCCCTTCTTTTTTTCCGGGATGCCGTCCGCAATGCAGAGGTAGAGCTTCTTTACACGCCGGTTTTTGATGATCTCGTTCATCTCCCGCAGCGCCGCCGCGTTTTTCGCGGCGATTACGAGGCCCCGGGTGTTCCTGTCGAGCCGGTGGCAGAGCGCCGGGGCAAAGGAGTTCTCCGCGTCAGGGTCCCACTCGCCTTTTTTATAGAGGTAGCTCTGTATCCGCGCAATCAGCGTGTCGGGGTTTTTGCTCTCGTCGGGGTGCACCGAGAGCCCGGCGGGCTTGTCGACGATGATGATGTTTTCGTCCTCGTAGACGACGCCCTCAATCCCGACGTGCAGCAGCCTGAAGGCCTGTTCCTCCGGCGGCGGGGTTAAAAGCGCGTCGCTCAAATACATCGAAAGCCGGTCGCCGTTAGAAAGCCGGTTGGCGGCCGAGGCCTTTTTTCCGTTAATTTTAAAGTGTTCCTTCCGGATAAGCTTTGAGATCAGCGACGGCGGGAGGTGGGAGAGATTTTTTGATAAAAACCGGTCGAGCCGCTGGCCCGCGTCGTTTTCATTTATAATAAGCTCTCTCATTTGCCTTTGTTCCCGTTTTCGGAGCGTTCCCGTTCCCGGGTGGAGCGTTCACGCTCCGCCTGAGACAGTCTCAGATAATTTGGTTTCAGCTCCGCGGCGCTCACCGTCGGTTGGCTCTCCGCGGCGTAGGCGACCCCCAGAGCGTTCTGGAAACGGGTCTGCTCCTGCGCGAGAACGCAGGCGATACCCTTCTCAGCCGCCGCGCCGTAAAGGAGCTTTGCGCCGTCGCCGACCAGGAGCACCGGTCTTGTCATTTCGGACAGCTTTTCGCACATCTCCTCCATGCTTACCGCGCAGTCGTCTACAAGCCTTGATATCCGCCCGCCGGAGACGTCGAACGCCGCCGTGTAGATCTGGCTTCGCCGCGCATCCATCGCCGGGCAGACAATCCCGTTCCACTCGCTATGGGCGTACGCCATCGCGAGCAGCGTCGAGACCGCGGCGCAGGGCTTTTCCGCCGCCCACGCGAAGCCCTTGACCGTGGCTACGCCGATCCGCAGCCCGGTAAACGAGCCAGGCCCCGCGGCCACCGCGAAAAGGTCCACCTCTGAGGGCTTTACCCCAGCGGAGGAGAGCACGAAATCCGCCATCGGCAGCAGCGTTTTCGAGTGCGTAAAGCCTCCGTTCTGGTAGGCGTAAGCGCACAGCCTGCCGTCGACGGTCAGGGCGACGGACGCCGGCCCGGCGGATGACTCAAAGGCGAGAATTTTCATTTCAGCTTTTCCCTTCCGGAGATATTCTTTCTAACCCGGACACCGTAATCTCCCGCAAGCTTTCCCCGAGCGCCCGGATTTTTACAAAGACTGCGTCCGGCGGGAGCTCGCCCCCGGCGACGTCGGCCCACTCGACGGCGCAGGGTACGCCACTTTCAAGGTAGTCGTACCAGCCGATGTCCGCAAGGTCCTCCGCTTTAATCCGGTACAGGTCGAAATGGTAGAGGATCGGCTCGCCGCTCTCAGAGAGGTACTCGTTGATTAGCGAAAAAGTCGGGCTGGTCACGCGGCCGGAATAGCCGAGCCCGAGAGCAAGCCCCCGGATAAACGCAGTTTTACCCGCTCCCAGCTCTCCGACAAGCGCGACAAGCGCGCCTTTTTTCAGCAGACGCGCGGCGGCCCGGCCGAGCGCCTCCGTTTTCTGATACGAGTCGGACAGATACATATAAGTCATTTTAACCACCATTATACCGCGAAGCGGCAGCGCGAGCAGTGAAGCGTGAAGGAATTATCACTCTAAAACAGACCCGTGATATTGCCGTTTGTGTCGATATCCATGTTTTCGGCAGACGGATTTTTGGAAAGGCCGGGCATCGTCAGTATGTTTCCGGCTGCCGCGACGATAAAGCCCGCTCCCGCGCTGACGCGGACGTCGGCGACGCTTAAGGTAAAGCCCTTCGGCCTGCCCAGCAGCGCGGGGTTGTCCGAAAGCGAATACTGCGTCTTCGCCACGCAGACGGGAAGCCCGGAGAAGCCGAGGGCGTCAAGCCTTTTTATGCTTTCCTCCGCGGCGGGCGAATATGCCACTCCGTCCGCGCCGTAGAGTTCGGCGGCTATTTTCCCGATCTTATGCTTTATTCCGGCGTCAAGCGGGTAAAGCGGCCTGAAATCCGCGGCGTTACTCTCCAGCGCCTCGCAAACCTGCGCTGCCAGCGCCGTCCCGCCCGCCGAGCCCTTTGAAAAGACCTCGCTTGTCTCGCAGGGTACGCCGAGCTCAGCGCATTTTGCTCCGATCAGCGACAGCTCCGCGTCCGAGTCGGTCTCGAAGCGGTTCATAGCAACGACCACGGGCACGCCGAACTTTTTAATGTTTTCGATATGCGCCTCGAGGTTGGGGAGGCCGGCGGCCAGCGCCGACGTGTCTTCCCGGCCGAGCGCGTCTTTCGGCACGCCGCCGTTGTATTTCAGCGCTCTCGCCGAGACCACCAGCACGGCGGCCGAGGGTTTCAGCCCTGCCGAGCGGCACTTGATGTCGAAAAATTTCTCCGCTCCCAGGTCCGCGCCGAAGCCCGCCTCGGTCACGACGATGTCCGCCGCTTTGAGCGCGAGTTTTGTGGCTCTGACCGAGCTGCAGCCGTGGGCTATATTCGCAAACGGTCCGCCGTGTATCAGGCAGGGCGTCTTTTCAAGGGTCTGCACGAGGTTAGGGTTAATCGCGTCCTTCAGCAGGATCGCCATCGCTCCCTCGGCCTTCAGCATCGCCGCCGTGACCGGGTTGCCTTTTTTATCGTAGGCGCAGATGATTTTCCCAAGACGCCTTTTTAGGTCGCCGAGGTCAGAGGCAAGGCAGAGAATCGCCATAACCTCGCTCGCCGCCGTGATCATGAATCCATCGCTCCGCTCTACCCCGGAGGTACCGCCGCCGACGCCGACGCGGATGTTCCGGAGCGAGCGGTCGTTTGTATCCGTCGCCCGTTTGAAAACCACGCTGTTTTCGTCGATATTAAGGGCGTTCCCCTGGTAGATATGGTTGTCAAGCATCGCGCAGAGGAGGTTGTTGGCCGCGGTGACGGCGTGTATGTCCCCCGTAAAGTGCAGATTGATGTCCTCCATCGGGACGACCTGCGCGTATCCTCCGCCCGCAGCGCCGCCTTTGACACCGAACACCGGGCCCAGTGAGGGCTCGCGCAGCGCGATCATCGTCTTTTTACGGAGCTTTGAAAGCGCGTCCCCAAGCCCGATCGTCGTAGTTGTCTTGCCCTCGCCTGCGGGCGTCGGGTTGACCGCCGTCACCAGGACGAGCTTCCCGTCCGGGTTCCCCGACAGCCGCTTAAACGCCTTTTCCGTTATTTTTGCCTTGTATTTTCCATAGCTCTCAAGCTCATCGTCCAAAAATCCGGCAGCGGCGGCAATTTCGGATATCGGAGTAAGGCAGGTCTCCCTGGCAATCTGCAAATCGCTCTTCATTATCGTTAATGATTCCTTCCGTTTATAATGCTATTTCTTTTCCCTGTTCGGCGGACGCGTAGATTGCGTCCATCATCCGCGCGGTGATCAGGATGTTGTCTATATTCGAGCGAATTTTCTCGTTTTTGACCGCGCAGTCTGCGAACGCGGCGATCTCACGCTCGTACATATCCGGAATCTCAAACTCCGGCGTTTCGGACACCAGCTCGCCGTTTCTCGTGGTGTAGAGGGTGTAGTGCCCGCCGTACTGGAGCTTGATGCCGCCCTTCTTACCCATGAACTCTATAAACATCGCGCTCTCGTCGATATTCTGCGCCCAGGCGCCGGAAAATGTCAGCGCGGGTCCGCTGGTGCGGATGAGGCCTGTGACGTACTCCTCGACGTCGTAGACGCCGTCGTATTTCGGGGGCCCGGCGTGCATAACCCGGTAGACATAGTCCTTCATATTTACCGCAAGCTTCGAGTGGCTGACGGCAGACACCGTTTTAAGCTCGAAATCCCCTACGCAGTAGTTGATCAGGTCCAAAAAATGCACGCCCCAGTCGATCAGAGCGCCGCCGCCGGACAGCGCCTTCGTCGTAAACCAGCCGCCGAGCGCCGGAATGCTCCGAAACGCCCTGAAAGAGCAGTAGATCTGGTACAGCTCGCCGAGTTCGCCCCGCGCGATAGCGTCCTTTATCCTGACCACCGACTCGTGAAAGCGGTTGCATACGCCGATATTCAGGATTTTGCCGTTTTCATCCGCGGCTTTTTTCATAGAGAGCGCCTCTGCGTAGTTCATCGCCGCCGGCTTCTCGCAGAGCACATGCTTGCCCGCGTTGAGACAGTCTATCGTGACGGGCGCGTGCAGGTAATTCGGGAGACATACCGACACAAGGTCTACGCTTTCATCCTTGAGCATCTGCTTATAGTCCGTCAGGCACACCGTGGTTTCGTCGCCGAACTCCTTTGCCCTCTCCTCGGCCTTTTCCTGAATAAGGTCGACACAGTACGCAAGGCTCACTTTATCCGAAATCGCCTTGTACCCCCTGCCGTGGGCTCCGGAAATAACCCCGCAGCCGATTATCGCCGCTTTCAGCTTTCTCTCCATATGTTTTACCGCCCCTTCATAATGATATTTATGCTTTTTATAAAAACAGCAAGCGTAACGCAGGTTAAATTATAACGCCGCCGTTAATTTTCGTCAAGCATAAAAGCGCCCGCGGGACAACTCCCGCGGGAATGAAAATCTTAAGGCGCGACGGCTAAAATTCCATGGCGCGCATGATAAACAGCGCATAAATCACGATGGCCAGCGTGCCGCAGGAGATCAGGCCCAGCAGGATATAGTATCCCGCCATCAGCGCGCGGGCTTTGATTTTAGAAAACACGCCGTATTTTTTAATTTCCATAACAATCCTCCGCCGTTTTGATCTGCCGACATATCAACATAAATACCATTATAGCCCGTTTTCACGCCGATGCAATACATATTCTCGATTGTTTTCACTTTATTTAAAATAAGCCCGGCCGGAACTCCGGCCGGGCTTAAAAACGATAAATCAATCGCGGCAATCAGTTCGCCGCCGTCGGGAGGACGTCCAACGGGTTGATAAACGCCCCGTTCTCCTTCATCTCAAAATGCAGATGGGACTCGTCCACGGATTCGAAGATCGCGGTATCCCCGACGCTGCCGATGACTTCGCCCGCCGTGACGCTGTCGCCCGCCTTCACAACCGGGGTCGCCATCAGTCCGCAGTATATCGACGTTTTCCCGTCGGAGTGTTTGATCTCAACGACCGTGCCTTTGAAATCGTCCCTGTACAACGCGCTGACCTTGCCGGCCGCCACGGCTTTCACCTGGTCGCCGACGGCCGCCTTGATGTCTATTCCCGTGTGCACGCGCCAGTCGTCCATCGTCGGGTTATACACCGGAACGTCGCCGGAATACTCCCTGAGAACCGCGCCCGAAACCGGTCTCACATAGAAAAGTTTGACGTTTCCGGGTTCATCCTCCGGAGCCGTCGTCGACGGTTTCGTGCCGTCCGGGATTACCGTGGTCCCCCCGACCTCTTCCGGTTCAGGCACCGTCGTTGATAGGCCTATATCGCTAAAGGGAACCGTCGTCGAAAGACCGATATCCGTTATGTCGGTGAAATCAGGATTCAGATCGCTCTTTCCGGTGTAGAATATTACATAGCCCGATATTCCTATTGCCGCGATGCAAAGGAACAGGACTATGTAAAAGCCCTTTCCGATGATGAATTTTCCGGCTTTTGCGAAGAATTCGTCCGGCTGCCTTTCATTTTTATTCTGATTGTTGTTTTCATCCACTTAAAATGCACCTCCTGAGCGTATTATTGCCTCTTATATTAGGCAATATACAAGCTTTGGAGGTTTTTTTGGAAAAAAATGAGGGCAAAAACGCCTGTCAAGCGTCTTTGCCCTCTGCTTAAAAGCCTGTTTGCTTAAAAGAAAATCTCTTTGCCTGTGCGGGCCGACTCGTAAACAGCGTTGATGATCTTGACCGCCTTGGTCGCTTCCATCGGGCAAATCATCGGATCGCGGTCAAACCTTACGGCGTCGATCATATCCTGGACCATATAGTCGTGTCCGCGGACGATCGTGTTGTCCGCCGCGGCGATCGTGCCGCCGCCGCCGTAAATCTTGAGCATCTCGGCTTCTTCCTCGTTCATCTTGTCGCCCTTGATCTTCCAGGCCACAAGCCTGTCTCCGTCTATATGGATCGAGCCGTCGGTACCCGTAATCTGAATGTCCGTTCCCAATCCCGGGTACGCGCAGGTGGTGGAGACGAGGTTGACAATCGCGCCGCTCTTGAATTTAACGACGGACGAGGTAAAGTCTTCGGTCTCGATTTTGTGGTTGATAATGGCGAAGTCCGAGCGGATGCTCGCGATGTCGCCCAGCAGCCACTGCATAAGGTCCACCGTGTGCACG
The DNA here is from genome assembly GCA_033813635.1 of Bacillota bacterium. Taxonomy (GTDB): domain Bacteria; phylum Bacillota; class Clostridia; order Oscillospirales; family QAMX01; genus JAPXRI01. Next base: position 72,189 of record JAPXRI010000003.1, on the reverse strand, counting down.
CCCTGATTCATCAGCGAGCCGCCGCCGTCCATGGCCCAGGTGCCTCTCCAGCCGCCGTTCTGGAGGAAATACTCGTCTGAACGGTACCAGTTGATGCGGAAGAACCCGGCGAAAATCTTGCCGAGACGGCCCTCGTCAACCGCCTTCTTCGTGGGCTCCATGATGGGGTTGCGGCGGTTCTGGAATATGCCGCCGACCTTCAGACCGGTCTCAACGCGGACCTTTTCAATTTCAAGAATCCTGTCGACGGTGATATCCATCGGTTTTTCGCAGAGCACGTGTTTGCCGGCGCGCAGCGCTTCGATAACCATCTTGGCGTGCAGGCCGCTGGGGGTGGCGACGGAGACAATATCGATGTCCTTGTCGGCCAGCATTTCGGAGTAGTTCGTATAGGTTTTTACATCGGGAACTTCTTCCTTTACTTTGTCGAGCTTCTCCTGAATAAGGTCGCAAACGGCCACAAGTTTTGCTCCTTCGGCTTTAAGAGCGCCTTTTACGTGCGCCCTTCCCACGCCGAGCCCCACCACTGCGTATCCTAACTCTTTTGACATCTTTGCGGTACACTCCTTCACTATATTTAATATTATCACTAGGGTTTTCAGAGACTATAAGCCTTATTCGGCTTTAGCTTCGGGCGGCGCGAAGTAATCCGAGAATCTGTCTTTGATTCCGGCCTCCTTCGTGCTGCCGTTATGGGCGATAATCCTGAATTTCCACGTCATCGCGCCGCCAGCAGGAATAACCTTCTGCCCGCCGACATAGAAATTATTCACGGCCATCAGACCGTAGTCGCGGGCGTGCCAGTACGTCGGATACATGTCGTTCTCCGGGTTGTCGAGGATCGCGATCCCGCAGACATGCCCGTTCGCAACGCCGTAGTAATCCACCCAGGGCGCGCGCTTCATCCAGATTTCCTTCTCGTTGACGCCGCCGGCGCCGCTCTCCATCGTCCCGGTGTTTGTAACCTTGATGCTCTCCGCCATGCGCACCGCCAGCGGCCCGGCCTCCTTTGTCGGCCCGAGCCTGACTTCGCCGTAGTCCGCCGAGAGCGTAATTATCATGTCGATTATCGAAAGCTCCGGCGGGCATGCGTAGAACCGGTACGAGGTCGTCTCGCCGCAGAGCGGCGTTCCGCCGTGGTCCGTCCACAGGTTTTTCGCCGTGAACCCGGCGCTTACCGGCCCGCTGTAGAGATCGTCTATCTCTTTATTCCGGATATACCCGTGCCTGCCTTCCGGCTCGTTCCACGTGTCGACCCCGTTCACGTCGCCGTGGGAGACCCATATCGCCCGGTGGTGGGGGTGTTCCTTAATCGTAAAGTCGAGCCGCGTGATGTCGTTTCCGTACCTCTCCCGGATCGGTCCGAGATAGGGCTTCGGTATGTCCGTACCGGTATAGTACTCGGTGAGCTGCAGCTTTCCGTCGTAAACGGAGACGCCGCGGGCTGTTTTTTCGCACCGCATCCGCGGCAGGGCCGAGCAGTCGCAGGACATAAGCTCAAACTCCGCCGCCTCGCCCTTCGCGAGGAAGTCGAGGATGAGCGTGACCACCGCGCTCTCTTTTTCAAACCTGAACCCGCACGGGACGGCTTTTCCGCCGTCTGACGGCTTTGCGATAAGCTTATCCTCGCCCCCGAGAACGGCTCTCAGAGCGTCCGCGGGAACAACACAATTCACGGGACAATTCCGCCTTGTATGCGGCCCCGCCGAAATCGTTATCTTCATTTTTACGACTCTTCCTCCCAAACGAAATTGCGGCCCAAAGCCCGGGACTTTGTCCCAAGCTTTCATTCCCGAAGGCGGCTCTTTAGTCCTTTAGAAAGTTTACGATATTGTTGTACGAGGTTTTGCAGATATCCCAGGCGTCGCGGATAAATTCCTCGTGCTCGACGATGATGTACTCGCATCCGGTTTTTTTGATTTCCGCCGTTACGGCCTTCCAGTTCACTTTGCCCTCGCCGATCGGGTAGTCCCTGCGGACGCCGTCGATAAACACAACGTCTTTGTAGTGTACGGTCTTTATCCTGTCGCTATAGCGCTTAATCCACTGCTCGGGAGCCTGGTGCGCCGCGTAGGCGTGGCCCACGTCAAGCTGCATGTTGAGCAGCGGCGCGTGCTCGAAGATGAAATTGTATCCGCAGGAATTGCCTATCGGCAGGAACTCATGGGTATGGTTATGGTATGAGAGGGAAATGCCGTTTTCGGCAAGCTTTTCCGCCGCCAGATTCATAATTTCACCCGCGGCGCTGTAGCCGGCCGCCGTCTGCGCGTAATATCTGCCCGGCAGTCCCGGAATGCTGCAGTTTTTCGCCCCGAGCGCATTATGGTCCTCAATCACTTTGCCGATGTTCTCCGTAATTGCCTCTATGCCGGTATGCGTCGATATGGCTTTAAGCCCGTATTCCGCGAGCAGCTTAGAAAGCTCCGCGGCCGTCATGCCGTAGTATCCCGCCGTCTCGACATACTTATAGCCGCAGTCGCTCAGTTTTTTCAGCGCATCCCTGAGCCCTTCGGGCGTTTTTGTAAAGTCTCTCAATGTGTAGAGCTGCAATGCAATTTCCATAAACAATCCATCCTTTTTGCTCAAAGCCTGGTATTTGATTCCATCGCATGATAAGTTTAGCACACCGCTCTTTCCATTGCAAGCAAATATGATATTAATTTCTTCCGTTTTATGTGGAATTGCGCGTTCGATTTAGTGTATAATGATAACCGGAATACGATGAGAGGTGTTTTCATTGGGCAAGGCTTTTTTTAAAAACATAATGCGGCTCGCGGCCTGCGGCATCGCGCTGTGGCTCACCACGGTGATTTTTACGTCCTCCACATTCGGGACATTTTATAACCTCGCGGCCGCCGCGGTCGCGCTGTGGCTGGCAAACTTCCTGCTGCGGCCGATCCTGAAATTTTTAACGATTCCGATCGGCTGCCTGACACTGGGGCTTTCGGGGCTCTTAATCAACGCGCTTATGGTCTGGCTCGCCGTCTCGCTGATCCCGGGCGTCGTGTTCGTCGGCTTTCTGCCATATATCGTCGCGGCGGTACTGGTTTCCCTCACAACCTCCCTTCTGGTGTCAAAATGAGCGGCGAGGGCAGATATACCGCTTGTGTGCTGGGCACGGAGTTCACCGTTTTTTCGTCTCCCGGCCTTTTCTCGCCCTCCGGGCTCGACACCGGCACTCGGCTGCTGCTTGAGACCGCCGGAATCCGGAGCGGCATGAAGGTCCTCGACCTGGGCTGCGGCTGCGGCCCGGTCGGGCTCTTCGCGGCGAGCGTCGGCGCCGACGTCACCATGAGCGACAGCGACCCCGCGGCGATAGAGGCCTGCCGGAAGGGACTCTCCTTTAATCAGCTCCGCGCGCGGCTTTTTTTGAGCGACGGTTTTGAAAACATCCCCGACGCAGGCTACGACCTTATTCTGACAAACCCACCCTACCATACCGACTACGCGGTCGCGAAGCGCTTCATCGAAAAGGGCTTTAACCGCCTTAAAATCGGCGGACGGATGGCTCTGGTGGTCAAACGTTCCATCTGGTACGAAAATAAGCTCCGCTCAATCTTCGGCGGCACGCAAAAAACCCAGAGGGACGGCTACACCGTGCTGATCGCCGAAAAACGGTCGGAAAATTACGCGGGCAAGCAGAGCCGAAAGAAACAGGGGTGAGCTTCTTGCCGGATTTAGACTGGGAACGCTCGATTCCGATTGCCGATATGAGCCTTGACGGTTTAAAAAAGATATTTGCCGAATACGACAATACGCTTAACGTCACGGATTTTTGCGCGATAAGGTTTGGCTGCCGAAACAGCAACTTTGCCGTTTCAACGGACAAGGGTAAATTCCTGTTAAGGATTGCCGACACATCCGGCTTTAATAATGAAGTTATCGCCTATCAGTTGGTTAAAGATAATATTAATGTTCCGAGCCTGCTGTTTCACACTGTGAAAAACCGGGCGAGCATTTTTATATATCGGTATATCGACGGAGTTTCCCTGCAAAAAGTGATTGTTGAAAGCAACTGCTGCGTCCGTTCTCTACTGGAACAGGCGGCCGGGGCGGCCGCTCTGATACATAATACCCCGGAAGAAAAAACCGCGGGCCTTGCGCAATGGGATCTGCCGCCCTTTGAGGTATGGTATGAGGCATTCCTGGATAATCCCGCGGCAAGAGCGCGGCTGGGCAAAGAAAGATGCGACAGGATACGGCGCCTGGTCTTGGACAGACGGAGTTTTATTCCTGAAATAGACAGCTATAGGTCTTTTATCCACTGTGATTTCCGTCCGGCGAATATGCTTGTCGACGAGCGTCAGCAACTTTATATCGTCGACTGGGAAAGCGCCTGTACGGGACACTCACTGGCCGATCTCGGCCAGTTTTTAAGATACCGTCGGTTTTTCAGCAATGCAGATATCGAATTATTCGAACGGGTCTACAATGCATTTACAAATCGCAAGCTTCCCGGGCGCTGGTATGAGCTATCGCTGTTTCGGGATTTAATCAAACCGTTACAGCTCCTTTCATTAAATCAGGAAGCGCCACACCGGAATTCGGATCTGATAAAAATCGTCGAAGAGACACTGGCCTATTGGGGTTACTAAAAAAGCCGGCCGCCTGTCGGTAAACCCAACAGGCGGCTAATATTTTACTGACTTTTTACAGCGTATCGTATTCGTTGCAGAGTATATACGCCCTCTCCTCGTCCTCCTCGATTCGCGAAAACCGGGGGATGGGCGTCAGAAACACATTATCGGTCAGATCGTCGTTGATAGACGACACCTCGCCCGCGAGCAGGTCGCCGCAGCCCGCTTTCGCGCCGAGCATATGGTAGACAAAGGGGCGCAGGGTGATGGACGACCCCGGCGCGATGTCGACCGTTCCGCCCGCGGGAATTACGTTCCGCCTGCCGTCCGTATAGAAAACGACGTCGCTTTTTTCGTCGGCCGGGTACCGCTGCCCCTCCGGCGCCTTTTTTCTGTCGGCGTTGAACAGCGTCACGGACAGGATTCCGCCGCCGCGGTTGATGATATCCTCGGTCTTCTGGATATGGTAGTGGAAGGGGATGGCCTGGCCGGGGGAAAACATCAGCAGCTTTTCGGCGTAGGGCGTGCCCTCGCCGGAGAGCGTGCCGTTTCGAAGGGTGAAAAGCACCGCGCCCACCGACCTGAAATCCCCGCTGCCGAAATCGGTGACGTCCCAGCCGAGCATCAGGCGTTTGACCGCCTCCTCGTTTTCGACCGTCTTCCACTCCCGCGCAGTCCTGTACCCGAACGGGGGCAGGTAAAAGCCCTGTTTTTTCACAAGCGCCTGCGCCCAGGCAATCGCACCGTTGACTTCCGAACGCTTCATTTTATATCCGCTCCTTAGTTCCTCTGGCTGTGCAGCGGCGCCGGAATCCTGCCGCCGCGGCTGATAAACACGGCCGGGGACGCGGTGTGCACCGGGATAATCGGAGCCTCTCCCCAGAGGCCGCCGAACACGACGCTCTCGCCCGCTTTTTTTCCGTACACCGGAATCAGCCTGACCGCCGTCGTTTTATTGTTGACCACGCCGATCGCGATCTCGTCGGCGATAATCGCAGAGATGATTTCCGGACTGGTGTCTCCCGGGATCGCGATCATATCGAGCCCGACGGAGCAGACCGCTGTCATCGCCTCGAGCTTGTCGATAGTCAGCTCGCCCTTAGCCGCGGCCTCGGTCATCCCGGCGTCCTCGGACACCGGAATAAACGCTCCGGAGAGTCCGCCGACATGGGAGGAGGCCATCACGCCGCCCTTTTTCACCGCGTCGTTCAGCATCGCGAGGCAGGCCGTGGTCCCGTGGCAGCCGCAGGTCTCAAGACCCATCTCCTCCAAAATTCTCGCCACCGAGTCGCCGATAGCCGGGGTCGGCGCCAGCGACAGGTCGACGATGCCGAAATCCGCGCCGAGCCGCTTTGAGGACTCCAGCGCCACAAGCTGCCCCATCCGCGTGATCTTGAACGCGGTTTTTTTGATTATGTCCGCAAGCTCGGTCAGGTTGCAGTGCCCGTGGCGGGCGATCGCCGCACGGACCACGCCCGGCCCCGAAACGCCGACGTTGATCGCGCACTCGGACTCGCCGATCCCGTGGAACGCGCCGGCCATAAACGGATTGTCCTCCGGTATGTTCGAAAAGACCACAAGCTTCGCGCAGCCGAACGAGTCGGTATCCCGGGTCAGATACGCGGTCTCTTTTATGATGTTTCCCATCATCGCCACCGCGTCCATGTTGATTCCGGCACGTGTCGTCGCGACGTTGATTGAAGAGCACACGCACTTCGTCTCGGCGAGCGCCGCGGGGATCGATTTGATCAGCCGCCTGTCGGACTCGGTCATCCCCTTGTGCACGAGCGCGGAGAACCCTCCGATGAAGTTAACGCCGACGGCCGCGGCCGCGTTGTCCAGCGCCTCGGCGAGGGGCGCGTAGTCCCCCTCGACACAGGCCGCCGCGACGACCGATATCGGCGAGACCGATATCCGCTTGTTTATAATCGGAATCCCGTATTCCTTTTCGATAGCGTCCCCCACCTCAACGAGATGCTCGGCGCGCTTTGTTATCTTGTCGTAGATTTTAGTGGAGCAGCGGGCGATATTCTCCGCAGCGCAGTCAGTGAGGTTGATCCCCATCGTGATCGTCCGGATATCCAGATGCTCCTCCGAGATCATCTTTATGGTTTCAAGTATGTCAAAGCTGTTCAGCATATTTTGTTTTCCGATCTCTCCTAAATCCGGTGCATTGAATTAAAGATATCCTCGTGCATCGCGTGGATATCGAGGTTCAGTGATTTTCCGAGGGCTTTCAGTTCGTCCGAGAGCACCGAAAAATCCACGTCGCACATCGAAATATCTGTGAGCATGATCATCGCAAACAAATCCGATATGACGGACTGCGTGATATCGATGATATTGACCCTGTGTTTTTTTAATACCGACGAGACGTCGGCTATAATGCCGACGGCGTCCTTACCGACAACCGCAATAACCGCTCTCATAATTACCTCTCTTTTGTTTAAGTTTAATTTTAACGCCTAATCGTCGGGCAGCGCGTCCGCGATTATCGTATTTGAGATTAAAAATCCTTTCGGGGTAAGGCAAAATCCGTCCCCAGTCCTCCTGGCGTAGCCGTATTTTTCGTATTTTTCAAGGACAGCGAAGATTTTCTCCCTGTCCGCCCCGAGCTCCGAAAGCCTTTTCCTCGAAATCCCGGCCGCGGTCCGGAGCGAGAGCATGATATACTCGGAGACAAGGTCCGTTTCCTCTTCTTCAGCACCCGTAAAAGCGCAGGCCCGGCTTCCTCGTATAAAGCTCTCCGTATCCCTCGGGAAAAAGAAGCGTTTCCCCTTAAAAAACGAGTGCGCGGCAGGGCCGAGCCCGATATAGTCCTTCAGCGTCCAATACCGCAGGTTGTGCCGGGAAGCATAGCCCGGCCTAGCGAAGTTCGAGATCTCGTACTGCCGGTATCCCAGATCGGCGAGCCTCTCGCAGCAGTAAAGATACAGCTCGGCGGTCTCATCATCGCCCATCGTCCCATTCGGATAGGCTTTGGCGAGCGGAGTCCCAGGCTCAAGCTTCAGGATATAGGCGGAAATATGCTCGGCTCTCACCGCGGCGGAGATCGATCGTTCAAGGCTGTCCCGGGTCTGCCCGGGCAGACCGAGCATCAAATCGAGGCTGATATTGTCAAAGCCCGCTCTCCGCGCCGCTTGAAACGCCTCGTCCGTGTCCCTTTCGCCGTGAAGCCTCCCGATCGCTCTCAGCTCCAAATCCACCGCCGACTGCATCCCGAACGAGATCCGGTTGAAACCCGCCCGGCGCAGGGCTGAAAGAGAGCGTTCGCATACCGTGCCGGGGTTTGCCTCGAGAGTAATTTCAGCGTCCGTAGTAATAGTATACGCCTTTATTTCCAAAAGGACAGCGCGCAGTTTGTCCTCCGGCATCAAACTCGGCGTCCCCCCGCCGAAATAGACGCTGTCGATCTCAAAGTCCCGAATTTCGCCGCGGAGGGCGCGTATCCGCGAGACAAGGGCAGTCTCGTAGCGCTCGTATTCGCCGTCCGCCGCCGGACGCGAGTGGAAATCGCAGTAACCGCATTTCGAGCGGCAAAAAGGGATGTGGATATAGAGCCCGAGGCTATTCATCGAATTTCAGAACCGCCATGAACGCCTCGTGCGACAGCGTCACGCTGCCGAAGCTGCGCATTTTCTTCTTGCCTTCCTTTTGCTTTTCCAGCAGCTTTTTCTTTCTCGTAATGTCGCCGCCGTAGCATTTGGCCAGCACGTCTTTCCTGAGCGCTTTGACCGTCTCCCGCGCGATGATCTTCCCGCCGATGGCCGCCTGGACCGGGATTTCGAACATCTCCCGCGGGATGTTGTCCCTGAGCTTTTCGACGATAGCCCTGGCGCGGGGGTAGGCCTTTTCTGCGTGTACGATGAACGACAGCGCGTCCACCATTTCGCCGTTCAGCAGGATGTCGAGCTTGACGAGGTTTGCCTCTCGGTATTCGGTCAGCTCGTAGTCAAGGGAGGCGTAGCCCTTTGTTCTCGACTTGAGGGCGTCGAAGAAGTCGTAGATTATTTCGTTGAGCGGGAGCTCGTAGCGGACCTCAACCCGGTCCTTATCGAGGTAGTCGATCCCTTTGTGGACCCCGCGCCGATCCTGGCAGAGCTCCATGATATTGCCCACGAATTCTGGCGGCGTAATGATGCTCGCCTTGACAAACGGCTCGTAGGCCTTGTCGATATAGACCGGGTCCGGGTAGTTCTGCGGGTTGTCGATGGTCTTTTCGGAGCCGTCGGTCAGTTTTACCTTATAGACGACGCTCGGCGCCGTCGTGATGATGTCGATGTTGTACTCCCGCTCGATGCGCTCCTGGATAATCTCCATGTGCAAAAGCCCGAGAAAGCCGCAGCGGAAACCGAATCCCAGGGCAACCGAGGATTCCGGCTCAAAGGACAGCGCGGCGTCGTTCAGCTTCAGCTTTTCAAGGGCGTCGCGCAGGTCCGGGTATTTCGAGCCGTCGTTGGGGTAAATGCCGGAATACACCATAGAAAGCACGCTGCGGTAGCCCGGGAGCGGGGTCCCCGCCGGGTTGTCCGCCAGCGTCACCGTGTCGCCGACGGCCGTATCCCTCACGTTTTTAATGCTCGCGGTAAGATAGCCGACGCTCCCCGGCGTCAGCTCGTCGCAGCGCTGGTAGCCGATCGGCAGCATATGTCCGACCTCGACGACCTCATATTCCTTCCCGGTAGCCATCATTTTAATTTTGTCACCGGCCTTGACCCTGCCTTCGAACACACGCATGAAAACGAGCACGCCCCGGTAGCTGTCGTACTGGCTGTCAAAGATCAGCGCCTTGAGCGGAGCGTTTTCGCCGCCCTTCGGGCAGGGGATATCCGACACGATCTTGTCGAGCACGCTCTCTATATTGACCCCGAGCTTTGCCGAGATGCAGGGCGCGTCCTCCGCCGGAATGCCGATGATATCCTCTATCTCATTTTTAACCCTCTCCGGGTCCGCCGCCGCAAGGTCTATCTTGTTGATGATCGGTACAATCTCGAGCCCGGCGTCGGCCGCGAGATACGTGTTCCCGAGGGTCTGCGCCTCCACACCCTGCGCGGCGTCGACGACAAGCAGAGCGCCCTCGCAGGCCCGGAGCGAGCGGGAGACCTCGTAGTTGAAGTCCACATGTCCCGGGGTGTCAATCAGATTCAATTCGTAAACCTCGCCGTCCTTCGCCCTGTAGTGCAGGTTAATGGCTCTGGCCTTTATCGTGATTCCCCTCTCCCTCTCGAGATCCATATTGTCGAGGATCTGATCGGTCATTTCACGGGCGTCGACCGCCGAGCAGGCCTCGATTAGCCTGTCGGCGAGCGTGGACTTGCCGTGGTCGATATGCGCGATGATTGAAAAATTCCTGATTTTCGTTATATCCGGCATAAATGATATTTCTCCCAGAAAACTAGTATAGCTTCGTTATAATATTCGCGCCGAGCTTTTCGCCCGCGGCGATCTCCCTTTCCCTGCATGTAAACAGGATTATCTGTCTTTTTTCCGATTCCTCCGCGAGGAATTCCAGCGTCTCCCGCATCCTCTCGTCGTCGAAGCTCGCAGTCACGTCGTCTAGCACAAGGGGCGGGAGCTCTCCCTGGTAGATCACTTCGGAGAGCGCGATCCTCACCGCGAGGTAGAGCTGATCGTACGCGCCCCGGCTCAGGGACAGAAGCTTCCTCGCGGCGACCTCGCCGGACGCCGTCACCTCGGCGTCAAAGTCCTTCGTCAGCGAAAGCTTCTCGTATTTTTTCCCTGTCAGCAGGGAAAAAATCTGCTCGGCCCTCCCAGCGAGGGCCGGGGTCAGTCTGCGGGAAAGCTCCTCCGAGCTCCGCGAAAGCGCCTCTCTCGCCGCAGAAATCGCGAGGTACTCCGCGGTCATAGCATCCTTTTGCTCGTTTAGCGCCTCAAGCCTTCCGCGCATCGCCGCAAGGTCGTCGTACCTGGAAAGCCGTCCCCGAAGCCTCTCGTATTCCATCTCTTTCTGACGTATTTCGTTTTCAACCCCGGAAAGCGCCGTTTTTTCCGTCTCCGGGTCAAACACGCCGCCCTCCCCGAGGGACTCTGCCTCCGCGGCGGATTTTTTCAGCGCCTCGAGGTCGTAGGCCTCCTCAAAGGCGGAAAGCGCCGCCCTGGCGGGCACTATTCTTTTTTGAAGCTTATCGCGCTCCGCGAGGGCCTCAAGCAGTCTTTCGGCGGCCTTTATCGGGTTCTCCCCCTCGGGGATCTCCAGCCCGCGCTCGTACTCGTCTGCGGATTTTTTCGCCAGCGCGAGGCTGATCTCGGCCGAGTCAAGCGCTTTTTTCTTTTCGGCGAGCACGTCGTTTCTGAGCTTATACTCGCTGAAGAACCCCGAATACTTCGCGGCGCAGGTGATGATTCCCTCCGGCGAGTCCGCGCCGTACCGCCTGTAGATCGCCTCGCCCTGTTTTCTGCGCTTTGAGGCCTTGAGGATATCGAGCACCGCCCAGACCGCGGCGGCCGCGCAGAGGCAGTAGCACATGCCGGAGAAAACATTGCGCATAAGCCTGTCCGCGAGTTCGACAAATAAAAGTCCGGTGCCGCCGGCGGCAAAGAACAGCGCCAGCCCGAAAATCCAGAATCTGGGTCTCGATAAAAGCAGTCTCCGGCTCTCGTCGCAGTCTTTTTTCGCCTCGTCCAGCGCAAAATCCGGCTCGAGCCCCTCGAATACGCTAAGTTCGGGCGGCAGAGCATACGCCTTCGCGTTCGCCTGGGCCCTCAGATAATCTGCCTTCGCGTTGTCCAGCTCGATCCCCCGGACGTCGGCCGCTTTGAATACCCTCAGCGCCTCCTCCGCGTACGCTCTGTCTGCGCGGTTTCCGGTCAGGTTCTCGGAGGCGACGAGCGCCGCTTCCGCCTCCGTGTCCTCGTCAAGCTGCCTTTTGATCTCCGCGGTCCTTTCAAGCTTTTTCGCCGCGTCGAGGATATCCGCGCGGCGCAGCCTTTCGGATATCGCGCCGCGCCTGGCCTCAAACGCTTCCTTTTCGTTTTGAACGCGGGACATCTCCGCGTTTATTTTTTCAACTTCCCCGATCTGCGCGGAGAGCTCCCTGATCTCGCGCTCCGTGTCGGGTATTTTGCCCGTATTGTTGAATTTTCTCTCTCTAAGCCATTTGCCGAGCACCGCGTCCGCAGCCGAGGCGGAGACGCTCTCGTCGCCGGTGCCCGCGATCGCCTCTATTTTTCTCTCAAGCTCCCCGTTTTCCGTGACCGCGAGGGACTCCGCGGAGCAGAAGGCGCTCCGGGTAAAGACCTCCTGGGTGACGCCGGTCAGCGCTTCCCCGGCGTCCGAGGCGCTTAAGAACGCCACCGGCTCGTTCGTATCGGAGTAAACGGCGGAAAAGCCGCGCATCGGGCCTCCCCGCGTCGTCTCCCTCGTCAGCGTAATCTGTCTCCCGTTAAAAGTGAGCTCAAGTCTTCCGTACATCGGCTTGCCGCTCCAGGGCAGATATTTCGTTTTATCCGGGATAACCCCCTTCTTCTCGCGCTCGGAAGTGCTTATGCCGTATAAAATCGCGCGTATCAGCGCGCAGGCGGTGGATTTTCCCGACTCGTTCCCGGCGCATATGACGTTGAGCCCGTCCCGAAACGTCACTCTCCCGTCAAATACCCCGAACGTGCCGGACAGCCTGTCGTATTTCAAAAAAATCCCTCCCCAAGCCCTTCTCTATGTCCGCGGCTGTTCCCTGTTTTCAAGCGCCGCGAGCCCGTAAATCAAAGCTTTGCCGAGTATTTCCCTCTCCCTCTCACCGGCGGAGGCCATTTTATCCTCGATGTTTTTAATGAAAAGCCCTTTCAGGCTGTTTTTATCGACGCCGGCGGCTTCTATTCCGGAAGCGGAGGTCTTGTCGACAATCTTAACGCTTTCAAAATCTGAGAGCCCCGAAATAAGGGTGTCGCGGCCGACGCTGCCAAAGCCCGTAAGCTCAACCCTTAAAATTGTCCGCCTGGGCTCCCAGGGCGACAGGGCGCGTATTTTTTCGATGATTTGTTCCGCGGAAAGCCCCCCGATATCCACGCTCCCCCGGACGCACCGGCTCCCGGCGAGGGGCACAAGCTTTGCCTCGACTCCTTTTTCGCCGATCTCGGCGTAAACCAGCCCTTTTTCGCCGGGTTCGTCGTAGCCACGCCCTTCCATGCTGCCGTTCTGGACAAGCGTCGTTTTTCCGATTATGCTGACGGAGTGGATATGGATATGCCCGAGGGCGATATAGTCGAATCCCGAGTTTTTAATATCCTCGGGCGGGACGTTTTCGTAATTTGATTCGCTGCTCACCGATTCGCCGTGCATAACGAGGAGGTTTATAAGCCCGTCCTCCTTTGCGGCGTAACCGCAGAGCGGGCGGGAGGCCTGCTTTTGCTCCGTGTTCGCGATTCCGGTCACCCTGACTCCGAGCTTTTCCAGAACCATGCCCTCCGGGTGCGGCTGCGTGAAAATATGGACGTTTTCTCCCCATGTCCCGTTATAGGGCGAGTCCTTCCGGTAGGGGTCGTGGTTGCCCGGGGCAATAAAAACGGGGATTCCGGCGCGGGAAAACGCGTCCTTTGCGGAGAGAATCGTATCGAAATAAGGGTAGGGCGTATCAAACAGGTCGCCCGTACATAAAATCAAATCGGCTTTCGCCTTCACCGCCCAGTCGACCGCGTCGTAGAGCAGCTGCCTTGCGGCCTTCCGCCGGGCGGCCGCCTTTTCGGGCGATGAGGACTCAAAGACGGAATCCAGGTGCAGGTCGCCGAATTGGACAAGCTTTATCATTGTTATGCCTCCCTTTTCGTAAACCGGTGGTTTAGCATGCTTTTAATTGATCGTCCAGTCAAAAACGTTATAGAACGGGTCGGATTCCGTCACCGTCACGTTGCCTATCCCGTATTCCCTTCTGATGTAGACATAGTCGACCCTGTAGCCTATCGGTATGATCGGGACATCCGCGGCGAGTTTTTCCGAGATCAGGGCCGCCGTGTCCTCCGAGAAGGAAATTCCGTTCTGGGCAAAGCCTGCGAGAAGGGTTTCGGTCTCGCCGTCGTAAAATCCCCCGTAATTCGCTGAGCCGCCGCTCCCCAAAAGGAATGTGAAGTCAAAATCCGGCGCGACGTCGATCTCACCGATATAGAGATCGAAATCGGCGCTCTCGAGACTGCTTTCAAAGGCGCTCCCGCTCAGCGCATTCACCTCGCTGCCGATTCCCCCGGCCGCGAGCATCGCGGACATCCGGTTTGCCGCGGCGATCATGTAGTCGGTATCCATAACGGCGATCCTCAGCTTCAGTTCCGAGCCGCCGGCGGTCTTAAACACTCCGGAAGAGGAGTAAAAATAGCCCGCGGCGCTCAAAAGGCTCTGGGCGGCGGAGACGTCCGGCGAGGTCTCGGACCCGGCCGCGGCGCCCGGAAAAAGGCTCAGAGGGTAGAGCCCCCAGCTCCGCCTCAAATGGCCGCCGAACGCTTCCTCCCTCAGCGCCCCGACATCCACCAACAGCCTGACTGCCTTTCTCAGGTTCAGGCTCGACGCCGGCCCGGACTTTGTATTAAAGCCGATATAGAACAGATCGCTGGTGTCGGCGGGGATTTTATCGGCGTTCGCGTAAATATACACGCCGTTTTTAGGGAGCAGGTTTACTCTCAGCAAATCCACGTTCCCTGAAATCACGCCGTACTCGAGGATGTTGTTGTCGGTGACTTCCGTTAAGAGGATGTAGTCTAAGGCCGGGTCTTCACTGACCCCGCCGTAATAATCGTCAAAAGGCATCAGGTAGAGCACATCGTTGTCGCTTTTCAGCTCGTACCTGCCGCAGCCTACCGCGTCGTCCGTTATTCCCGTGTTTTTCTTGATGACCGGAATATCCAGCAGCGATGCGACGGAACCGCGCGGAGACGAAAGCGTGATAATTACAGTGGAGCTGTCCGCCGCCCATATATCCTGCACCGCCTTCAGCCTGTTTGCGTAGATCGAGTCGGCGCTGTTTTTCGCCAGCTGAAGCGAATAGACCACATCCGCGGCCGTCAGCGCCGAACCGTCATGAAACAGCACGCCGCTTTTTATCTTTATCGTAACCGTGGTACCGTCCAGGGTTATGCTGTCGCACAGCAGGCTTTGCGGGGCGAAATTGCCGTCAAGCTTGAAAAGCCCGTCGTACATAAGTGCGAAGAGTCCGGCGTTAAGCTCCGCGTACTCCGTTATCGGGTTGAGATAGCCGGAGGAGTTTCTTTTGTAGCCGATGCCGAAAATCGTGTTGACCGCGGGATTCGGCGGCGACAACATCTGCGCCGATGTGGTCTCGGCAGTCGAGCCCGCGGAAGGTGTTCCGGCCCTAAGCGCGTCGCAGGCGGTGAGGGAGAGCGCGGCCAGAAGCAAAAAAGGCATAAGCCTTAATTTCAACTTTTTCATCCGATCCCTCCCGAGTTCAGCATTATCATTGCGGCCATGCTGCCCCGGAGCGCGCCGTCCCGCCTGTGTGAATAATACAGCTCGCTTAAGCAGCAGGTGCAGTCCGGGGAGACGAACACGCGCTTTACCCCGGCGGCGGTCAGCAGCGCCGCGTTGATGCCCTTCAGGTCGACGGTAAAGCGCCCGTCCTTAGCCGGCCTGATAAAATCCATGCAGAGCCCGCCAAGGCTCTCGTTCATTATCGCAGGAACGTCCTCGTGCGTCAAAAAGCAGCAGGGCGATATCGACGGACCGATCGCCGCGACGATATCCTCCGGAGAAACGCCGTATTCGGCCTCCATTTTTATGACCGCTTTATTCACGATCTGAAGCGCCGTGCCCCGCCAGCCGGCGTGCACAGCCCCGCATACCCTTTTCATTTTGTCCTGCCTTGATTGGGCGTAGAGCAGAACCGGGACGCAGTCCGCGCTGACGCAGACAAGCGGCGTGTTTTCGCAGCCCGTCAGCAGCCCGTCGCATTCGGGAACGTCCCTTCCGTTTTCCACCGGTTTTTTATCGCTTTCCGCCACGCCCCTTACGCGGTCGCCGTGAACCTGTCTCGTAAAACAAAAGCCGTTGCTCGAAATGCCCGCGGCGGAGGCGAGGCGCTTATAATTTTCCCGAAGGTTTTCGACGCGGTCCCCCCGTTCAAGGCCGAGGTTCAGGCTCGACAGGCAGCCTGTGCTTACGCCGCCGACCCGCGTCGAGAAGCAGTGGGCGCAGCCGCCCGCCTCCGAAAAAGCGTCGCAGACGGAATAGACGACACCGTTTTCGCCGCTGCGATATGAAAAACCGTTTTGCGCCAAGACCGCGCCCTCCAATTAAAAAATTGTACCGTATAAAGCCGCGATATCACGATAATTATACCATATCGCCGGTCGCTTAGCAAAAAATATTTCGGGGCGGATAAGCGCGTTTTAGCGCGGCCGGCTGAATACGCAAAATAAAAAGGACAAACAATAACGCTAATATAAATTCTGCACTCGACAGGAGGTCAATTATGCTCGTAAGCAATCTTATGAATCCGAACGTAGTCACTGTCTCGCCGGAAACAAACATTGCCGAAGCCGCGCGGCTTCTGTCCCATTACGACATAGGCTCTCTACCGGTCACGCTGCTCGACGGAAGGCTCAAGGGCATCATTACCGACCGGGACATCGTCCTCCGCTGCGTCGCCGGGGACGGCGATCCCTACCAGACAAATGTAAGCGATCTGATGACCCGGAACGTCGTCTCTATCTCGCCCGACGCCGATATCAGGGAAGCCGCGTCGCTGATGGCGTCCGAAAAAATCAGGCGGCTGCCCGTCACCAAAAGCGGAAAGATTGTCGGAATCATCGCGCTCGCCGACATCGCGAAGACCAGAACCTGCGATATGGAAGCCTGCCTTGCTCTGTCGAAAATCTCCACGAGCGGAAAAAAAAGATAGGCCCCGAAATACTTCTTTTTATTGAAAACGCTTGCGGCTCCTACACGGTCCGCAAGCGTTTTTCACTTACACTTCTACGTTTTCAGGTGATGAGATTTTTTCGCGCTGCCGGCAGACTGTTATCCGCCGGTTTTACTATTGAATGGCCAATTTATCGTACGCCTTTTTATACACGACCTCGGCGGAGCTTGACTTTTCGGATAAATACGCGTTCATCTTGCTCGTCCGCACGACGTCGTAGTAACTCGAGAGCTTGTCGTTTTTAAGGTCGACTCTCTTGATAATATAATAACCGTAGCTGCCCGATATTATCCCGCTTGTCCCGCCCACGTTGAGCTCAAATGCGGCTGTTTCAACCTTGTCGTCGACGCTTGAGTCGCCCTTCGCAAAGGTGATCTCGTTGCTCTCAGCCTCGTTGTATTTTTTGCAGGCCACGTCAAAATCCTCACCGTTCTTGATCGCCTGGTAAGCTTCTTCGGAAAGCTGCTTTTTCTTGGCAATCGTCGCGTCCGACAGGCTGGTCTTGTAATCGCTCTCCACCGTCGCGAGATAGATCTGCTTTACGGTCACATATGTTGACTGATACTCCTGCTGCGCCGCCGCCTTTTCCTCTTCCGTCAGGTCGTTTACCGCGCCTTCGGCAAACAGCGTGCTTATTTTCTGATAATAGCGGTAGTTTTCATAATACCTTCTCAGCGCGTCCTCGGTTGTGCCGGTCTTTTTCAGAAACGTGTTGAACGCGGCCGCTCCGCCCACATTGGTGATAAAGCTCGACACCGTGTCTTCAATATCTCTCTTCTCCGACGACGTCAGCTTGAGCCCGTTTTCCTTTGCGAGCTGGGCGTAGAGAACCGCCCACAGCGCGCTGTTCTCGGTCACGGTCTTTAGATAGTCGCGAAGAGTCACGCCGTCGGAAATTTCTGTATTCAGCGTGTCGTCGTTGAATACATACAGATCGGACATCGACATTTGCCCGTTTTTGATATAATCCGAGAACTGGCTGTATTTGTTGAAAAACAGGTGTATCATAAAGTCGTCTTTTCTCACCTTGTTGCCGTTAACGGTAAACAGCGTCTGCTTTTTCGCGCTGCCGCACCCGGCCAGAAGAGTAAAGAGCATAACAAATACCAACATCAGCGCCGTCGCTGTTTTTTTACCGAACATTATTAACACGCCTTTCGTCTGCGGGCTTATACGCTCCGCCATGATGCCTTGCGTTCATATTTGCTTAAATAATGTTATCACAAGTTCGGCTTTTTGTAAACAAGCCCATAGGTTGATTTGAAATTCAGGTGAAAACAATCTGTTAACTTTCGGTTTTATTCTTCCCCGCGTCCGCCTCGTTAAGCGCCGTCACAATGAGCTCGGCAAGCGCAAAGCGGTTTTCCCCAGGCTTTACGCGCACCGAAATATGCGGCCTGTCTCCAGCTTTCAGCAGCATCTTGCCCTTCAGGACGTCGATGCCGAAGAGCTTTGATATCACCTCGAAAACCGGCGACGCGAAGAAAAACGATATCACGCCTCCGCTGTCCGTAATCTCCGATATGCCGGCGTCCGAGGCGTGCCGTCTCAGCAGAGATATCTTAATCAGAGTATCGGTCTCCGCCGGATAATCTCCGAACCTGTCGATCAGTTCGTCCCGTATGTCGTCCGCGTCCTCCTCGGTCTCAATGCGCGCGATCCGCCGGTAGAGGTCCATCCGCTCGAACGCCGACGAGATATACGATGCCGGGATCGAGGCCGGAACAGAGAGATCGATTTTGCACTCCGGCTTTTCGGCCGGTTTCTCGCCTTTTTCCTCCAGCACCGCCTCTTCCAGCAGACGGAGGTACATATCGTAGCCTACGGAGATCATGTGGCCGCTCTGCTCGGCGCCGAGGAGATTGCCCGCGCCCCTGATTTCAAGGTCCCGCATCGCGATCTTGAAGCCTGCCCCGAACTCCGCGAAATCGCGCATCGCGGAAAGCCGTTTCTGGCTTATCTCGGTCAGAACCGCGCCCGCCCTGAACGTCAGGTAAGCGTAGGCATGTCTCGAGGACCTGCCGACCCTACCCCTGATCTGGTGGAGCTGGGCGAGGCCCAGCCGGTCCGCGTCCTCAACGATCAGCGTGTTGACGTTGGGTATATCAATGCCCGCCTCTATAATCGTGGTGCAGACGAGTATATCGGTCTCACCGTCGACCATGCCCCGCATCACCTCGGCGAGCTCGGATTCGTCCATCCTGCCGTGGCCTACGGCGACCTTCGCGTTGGGGAATTGATTCTGGATTGCCGCCGCGGTTTTGTCTATCGTCTCAATCCGGTTGTGGAGGTAATAGACCTGCCCTCCGCGGGAGAGCTCCCTCATAATCGCGTCCCTGATCACAGTCTCGTCGTATTCCATCACATAGGTCGCCACCGGATATCTGTCCTGCGGGGACTCCTCGAGGACCGACATGTCCCGGACGCCGGAGAGGGCCATGTTGAGCGTTCTCGGTATCGGCGTCGCCGTCAGCGTCAGAACGTCGGTGTTCCCGCTGATCTCCTTCAGGCGCTCCTTGTGGGATACGCCGAACCGCTGCTCCTCGTCTATGATCAACAGCCCGAGGTCGCGGAACTCCACGTCCTTGCCCAGCAGCTTATGCGTGCCTATGATCATGTCGATCGTCCCGTTTTTAAGCTTCCGGAGGGTCTCCGCCGCTTCCGAGGCGCTTAAAAACCGGGACAGCACCGCGATTTTAACCGGATAACCCCTGAAACGGTGCAGCGCGGTCATATAGTGCTGACGGGCGAGCACCGTCGTGGGCACCAGCAGCGCCACCTGCTTCCCGTCCAGAATACATTTCATCGCGGCCCGGAAGGCGACCTCTGTTTTTCCGAAACCCACGTCACCGCATAGCAGCCTGTCCATCGGCACCGGGCTCTCCATATCCTTTTTTATCTCGGCGGTGGCGATCAGCTGGTCCTCCGTCTCCTCGTACTCAAAGCCGTCCTCAAACTCCTTCTGCCACGGCGAGTCCGGCGAAAACGCAAATCCCGGAGTCTTGAGCCTGCGGGCGTAGAGCGCGATCAGCTTTTTCGCCAGGTCCTTCGCGGCGCTCTTAGCACGGGATCTGGTCTTGGCCCACTCCGTTCCGCCGAGCTTCGAGAGCTTTACGACGGAGTCCTCGGCGGCACCCAGGTACTTGGATATCGTGTCGAGCTGCGTCACGGGGACGTACAAAACGTCGCTCCCGGCATAGGCGAGCTTGATGAAGTCCTTATCGATCCCGTCCACGGTCATCGTGGTGATGCCGCAGAACCTACCGATGCCGTGGGTATCGTGGACTACGATGTCGCCCTCCTTCAGATCGGTAAAGGATTTGAGCTTATGCCGGTTTTTATTTTCATGCTTGGCCGGTCTCCGCCTTTTTTCCCGCTGCAGCGCGGTATCGCTCAACACCGCGAGAGCCGCGTTGGGCAGCTCGATGCCCGACGAAAGCGACCCGATCGCCAGCGTTACGCCGCCCGGAGGCGGGAGCGACGAGAGCGAATAGTCCGCCGCCGCGGGAATGCCGTGCTCCTCCAGAAGCGCTGCGAGATGCTTAATCCTCCCGGGATTCTGCGCCAGCACCACCGTGGAAAACTTGATCGCCCTGTAGTGGTTGATGTCCGTAAGCAAAGGCTCAAAGCTCCCGGAATAGGAGGGGAGCTGTTTCGAGACAAGGCTGATGATTTCCTTTGGCGGGAGCTCGGAGCACTGTCCGGCAAAGGAGTCCAGCATAACCGCGGATTTTCTAGAGAGCGTTCTGTATAATTCCGCCTCGGACAGGTATATTTCCGTCTGTCTTCCGCCGATCAGGCCGTTTTCAATGTTTTGCTTTATGTCCTCGGCGACGCGCCTCAGAAGCGTCCTCACCTGCTCGCGGACCAGGGGCCCGTCGTCCAGGAAAATAACGGTGTCCGGAGGCATATAATCCAGCGCGCAGGCGAACCCGGAAAACATTATCGGCAGGTATCTGTCCATCGCGGCGAAGCGGACGCCGGCCTCAATCGTCTCGCTGTCCGACGCGATGACGTCCAGGTATTTCTCCGGAAGCTTTGCCCGGTTCAGACCTCTGATCAGCCCCCGTATGCGCGAGGCGAGCCCGGCCCGGCCCCCCTCCGCGAGGTCCGGCGGGGTCTCCTGAGCGGGCGGAATCGTTATTCTCTCGATGTTTTCGGTCCTTCTCTGGGTTACGGTGTCAAACAGGCCCATTGAGTCCGGCTCGTCCCCGAAAAACTCTATCCTGACAGCCCTGGGGGACGAGGGCGGAAAGATGTCTATAATGCCGCCCCTCTGGGCGTATTGGCCCATGCCCTCCACAAGCTCCGTCCGGGAATAGCCCATCTCGGAGAGCTTCCGTACCAACTCCGAGGTATCCAGCGGACTGCCGAGCTGGATGGTCAGCGAGGCACCTTTAAAGGTCTCGGGCGGAATTGTGCGCAACAAAAAAGCCTCAGCCGAGCCGCAGACCGCATTCAGCGTCCCGTCGGACAGCCGGCTGAAGATATCGCACCGTTTATGCTCCCATTCGCGGGAAAGCCCTTCGATATCGTGGAAGATCAATTCCCGCGACGGCAGGACCCCGTATTCAATGCCGGATACGCAGGCCGCGTCGTGCGCGAACGCCTGAGCCGACGCCTCGTCCTGCGTGATGACCGCCACGGGGCAAAAAAGCTCCGTCTGAATAGCCGCTACCGCCAAAGCGCGGTGGACCGGCGACAGTCCGCAGACCATCACCGGTGAGTTGCCGTCCTTGATCTTCCTTTTTATCGAGTCGAGTTCCCGCCCTCCGAATACCGATTGGCAAAGAGCTATCATATAAGCCTAATTATTCCTCCAGAACCTCGACTCTTTTCGGCCTGAAATATAACACGAGCACCGAAACGGCAAAGAAGAAGCCGTACCCCAAAATCAGAATCTCCACGATGTTGTTGTCGAGAAATTCGTTATGAATCCAGCCCGATGCACCCGCGTTCGTAATAATGTATAAAAACTGCCCGATCAGGGTTACCGCTCCGTAGAACATATAGGCGAGCATCGAGATGAACACACGGACCAGCGACACCCGAGAAAACAGATAACCCGCGCAGGAATAGACCATTAAGATCAGCGCGATATAGGACAGTACGTTATAGAAGTAAATCGACGGAACCGGGTTTTTCGATATGTCCCTGTAGTACTCGATAAGCGCAAAGCAGGCCATAAAGACGGGAACCAGCGCCGCCGTGCCGTTAACGGCCTGCCCGTTATTTTTCGCCGACATCTTCCGGACGGTGGAGACCGATACCGCGCCGGACGCGAACATCAGCATCCCGTTTAGAAGGCCCCAGACGGAGAACGGTTTTACCGAGACGACAACTTTGACCGCCGTCCCGGCGATAATCAGCAGCGAAGCCAGGCTGATCGGAACGATAGATTGCCACCCGATTGTTCCGAGGCGCAGCTTATCGGCCGCCAGCGCGGTACCTTTCTTCGAAAGAACCGCAATGATGGCCAGAATCGCGAGCACCGCCACGACAAGCGCCGCAAGAAAAACGGAATACCTGTTATTTTCGATATTCAGCCCGAGGGAGTTAAAACCCGTTTCAAGGTGCAGATACCTTAAAACGCCGCCGATTATCCCGAGAATCGTCATTACGGCTATCAGAAATGCCTGGCTTTTTATTGCTTTCATTTTTTCCGCCGTTAATTTATCCGTAAACGCGAATAAAATCCTTTCGATATATAAATTTCATTCACTTGTTAACCGTATTGCTTTTCTCCGCGCCGGTCCTGCCGCCGTAGGGCTCGGGGCCGCGCGGGGGGACGCCTCCGTACTCCGCAAGCTTTCTTTTTTTCTCAAGATGCAGTTTTCTCTTTTTATTGTAGGATGATACAGAGAGAATCACGGCGATCGCGTATATTACCGCGAAAACAAGCACCAGAATAAGGATTATCAGCAAAAGCTTCGCCGCTATCCTGACAAACGCGCTGCCCTCCGATGCTTTGCCGTCCTTGCCGCCCTGTGTCTGCTCGCCTTCGGCCGTCGTAACGACCGTTTCGGAACCCGCATTGTAGTCCGCGAGCGAAACCAAATCGACCTTCCCTACGGCTTTGTCCCCGTTGTAAAAGGTCAATGTGCCCAGCAAATCGCCCTTTGCGACAGCGCCTTCTATCCTGTCGGGCAGATCGTAGGTTTTGGTATAGGTTTTTATCTGGTCCCCGCTCTCGGTAAGAACATAGAAGCTGTCCGCCGGACAGGCCATGATCTGGGCGCCGCCGTTCCCCGTCGGAACCGCCACCGCGTAGTCCAGCAGATTATCCACCTTAGTAACCGAAAAGCTTTCCGAGCAGTAGTCCAACACCGCGGACGTGTCCGTAAAAATCGTTCCCTGCTCCGCCTTCATCAATACGGTGATTACGCCCATCCCGTTGACCTTGGAGTAGGTGACCAGAACGTTCCCCGCCGGCGTCGTATACCCGGTTTTTCCGCAGACAACCCTCGAATCGTAGTACTCGCTTGAGGAGACAATAAGCTTGTTGGTGTTGACAAGGGGTCTTGACTCGCTTATCTTGTTTGTGGGCGGAATCACATACGAGGCGGCGGACATCACCTCCACGAGAAGCTCGTGTTTTATCGCCTCGTTCATTAAAAGCGCGAGGTCTTTCGCGTTCGTGTAGTGTTCATCGTCGTGCAGGCCGTTCGCGGTTACGAAATGCGTCCCGGTCATTCCCAGCTGCGCGGCCCGCTCGTTCATTTTCTCGACGAAAGCTTCCTTGCTGCCCGCGACATATTCGCCCATGCCGAGGCAGGCTTCGTTGGCCGACGGCAGCATCATCGCGTAGAGTACCTGCAGGACGCTCAGCTGTTCTCCGACGGTTATTCCGATATTCGAGGTGCCCTGGTCTATCCCGAAAACCGCGTCGTGCGAAAAAGTGATGCTGTCGTCCTCGCTACCCTGGCCGGACTCGATGTATTCCACCGCCAGGAGCGCCGTCATAAGCTTTGTGGTGCTGGCTGGATATAGCCTTTCATCGGAATTTTTTTCATATATCACCGCGCCGGTGTTCGCCTCAAGCACGTAGGCGGCCTCGCACGACAGCTCCGGCGCTTTTCCCGTGGCGGCTGTCCCGGTGCTCGTGCCGAAAGACGCCATGGTCATTGATAGGATAAGAAAAACAGGTATCACCGTTGAAGAAAGTATTTTGTCCAGCCTGCGTCTCACCGCTTATTGCTCCTCCCTGCGCTTAGCCTGTTTCTATATTTTAACATAGCAATCCAAGAAAAGTCAAAGCTATATTTGTCGATATAAGCTATTTTGTAAAATCGCCGCCGCCGATAAGTTCCGGTTTTTGACATGGCAGTCCGCGCGTGTTATAATATTTGCGTTTATTCTAATCAGGAGGGTTGTTTTTCATGAAAAATCCAATCAAGCTGCCGCGCTGCGCGGCGGTACACGACCTGTCAGGCTACGGCAAATGTTCACTCACCATCGCCATTCCGGTGCTCTCCGCCTGCGGCGTCGAGGTATGCCCTCTGCCGACGGCGTTGTTATCGACCAACACGAATTTCCCCGGCTTTACGCTGTATGATTTTTCACCCGAAATTCCGGCTTATATCAACCACTGGGAGGCCGTCTCGTTAAAACTCGACGCCGTCTACTCGGGCTTTCTCGGTTCGGCCGCGCAGATCGAGCTGATTGCGGACCTTGCCCGCCGTTTCTCGCCCGAATATGTGATCATCGACCCGGTGATGGCCGACAACGGGGTTCTATACAAGACCTATACCAAAGAAATGTGCGACGGGATGAAGAGCCTGATGGCGGTGGCCGACTACGTCACGCCGAACCTGACGGAGGCCTGCGTTCTGACCGATACAAAATACGACCTTGAAAAAACCTCGTCCGAGGATATAAAGGCTCTCGCCGTGAAAATCCGCGCGCTCGGCGCTAAAAACGTCGTCATCACCGGCATCGAGCGGGGGGATAAGCTTTTCAACTGCATTCTTGACGACTCCGGCTATTCCGAGCGCGCCGTCGCGTTGCTGCCTTACCGCATGCACGGCACCGGCGACCTGTTCGCGAGCGTGATGGTTGGCGGGCTTCTGACCGGGCACACGCTTTTCGAGAGCGTCGACTCGGCGGCGGCTTTCGTGCCGTTCACGATGGAAAAGAGCCAGAACTACGAGGACGTACACCGCAGGGGCGTCTGCTTCGAGCCGTATCTGAACCTGCTGTCCGGCGGAGTCTGCAATATCAAATAGGTCTATGTTTAACGCTTCGGCGGCGGGAGTTCCCGCCGCCGTTTTGCTTGCGCCGTTTGCCTTGATTTGTTGCTTGAACGGTCCATATCTCTTCTCTTTTTTTCAGCTTCCCGTGCTCGTGTAATGCCTGACTCCGATTTTCCATACGATAACCGAGAGCATAAAAAACGTAGCGCCGGCGGGCAGCGCGAGGTAAGCCTTCCAGGCCGGGTAGCCCCAGCCACAGATCGCCGCGGCGGGGTAGAAGCTGATAAATAAAACCGGCAGCAGAAAGCTGAACATGCCCTTCAGGGTCCGGGGGATGTAGGGCTCCGGGCAGCGGACCACCTGGTAGCTCGCGTTAGTCAGAATATAGATCCAATCGAGCCCCTTTACGGTGAAAAAGGAGAGCCCGGAGGTCAGCGTAAACACGCCGCAGTACATGATAAATCCCCCGAGCAGCGCGGAGAGCAGAATCAGCGCGTTTCTGGCCGTAAAGACCACGCCCTGCCGTGAAAGCGACCAGAACACCGCAGCCAGCGCGGTCAGCGGGCGCGGAAGCCTGTGGAGATGGAAAACCGACGAGGCGGCCTGCAAAATGAGCGGGCGGGGACGCAGCAGCAGCCGGTCAAAATTGCCGGTCCGCACCATTCTCCACGGGAAATAATCGAGCCCGCGGAAAAAGCTCTCCGCCAGACCGAACGAAGCCACCGCCAGCGCGTAGACCAGAATGATTTTCTCAACGCTCCATTCCCCGATGTCGCCGAAGCGCAAAAAAAGCAGAATCACCGAAATCGGGTCGGTGACAACCACGAACAGCGTCTGCAGCAGCATAAGGCTCCAGCCCCGGTAAACCGTGCAGCAGCGAAAGTGGAGCTTTATCATCCTGAAATACAGCCCTATATCGGAGACGATATTTTTCATTTCTGTTCTCCTTTCCTGTCCCGGTATATCTTTTAACCGAAAAAACCGCGCGTTTATCGGCAACACTGATGAACTGCGAGCCATATATACGGCAAGCAATCGGTTTTTTCAGGGGTATACGCAAGGGCATATCTCTTGCGTATACCCTTTAGCTGCCCTGTATTACGATCGTTTTCAGCCTTATTCCCATCAGAATCCGCCCGGCGGCGATGAAAATTGCGGTCCACGCCGCCTGAACGGCGATTGCCGGGAGCGCCTCCGCCGGGGTAAGGCTGCCGACATATATTTGCATCGGCGTATCGGTCGCGCCGGCAAAGGGCTGGAGGCGTAAAAACCCCTGCATGAAATCCGGCCACAGCCTGAGCGGCAGATATGACCCCGAGAGGATCATCGCGGCAAGCCCCACCATATAGACCGGGCCGTTTCCCCAGGTGACGTTGAGCCGGATTGCGGTCAGAAGCATGCCGTAGGCAGTCGAGATAAAAAGCGCGGCGGACACCGAGAGCAGAAATAGCGCCGCCGCTTTCGCGGAGGCCGGACCTTTCAGCGCATAATCCGCAGGCATCAGCGCCGCGGCGGTCAGTGTCGGCGCGCAGCGGATCCAGCCCATGCCGAGCTTGCCGGCTGCGGTCTTCGAAAACCAGTGAAAATACAAATCGAGCGGGCGGCAGAGCTCCGTGCCGACGTCGCCGCTGTTGATCTTCGCCATAATATCTCCGTCGATGTTCCCGAGATTCAAAAACAGAAACCCCTCCGCAAGCCACACATAGGATATCGTCTGCGAAAGGGTCATCCCGTTTCCGCCCGCAGACGCGTTGCTTGAGTACTTGAAAAACACCGTGTACATCACGCATTCGAGGATTCCCCAGAACACGCCGATCATCGCGCCGGTCAGCGCGGAAACCCTGTAGGAAAACGTCTCCGCCATTTTGATCCGGAAAAGCGAGCGGCAGGCTCTGAACGTCCGTACAAATCCCATTTTGCCCCCCTTTTTATGCCAGCGCGAGGTCTTCGTACATCCTGGCGATCATGTCGTCGGTGTCCACCTTCATCACAGGCTCCGGCGCGTATTTTTCCTGAAGACCGGAAAGCTGCCCGTCGTACAGGATTCTTCCGCGCCCGATCACCGCGACACGCTCGCAGAGCGCCTCAATGTCGTCCATATCGTGGGTCGTCAGAATCATCGTCACGCCGTTTTTCCCGTTCTCCCGCTTTAAAAACGCCCTCAGCGCGAGCTTTGAAACCGCGTCGAGCCCGATCGTGGGTTCGTCTAGGAACAGGATTTTCGGCCTGTGCAGCAGCGCCGCGGCGAGCTCGCATCGCATCCGGGAGCCGAGCGATAGCTGCCGGACGGGCGTTTTGAGAAACTGCCCGATGTCCAGCGCCTCCGTCAGCTCCGAAAGCCTCTCCCTGTAATCCGCGGAGGACACCCCGTAAATATCCCTGAGCACTTCAAAGGAGTCCGTCACCGGCACGTCCCACCAGAGCTGGGAGCGCTGCCCGAAAACGACGCCTATCCGAGACACATGCGCGACGCGTTCCTTCCAGGGGACTCTGCCCATAATCTCGCACTCGCCGCTGTCCGGCGTAAGAATCCCGCTCATCACCTTGACCGTCGTCGACTTCCCGGCGCCGTTCGGTCCGATATAGCCCACAAGCTCGCCCTCTTCGATTTCAAGGTCGATCCCGTCGAGAGCCTTGACGATTTTGACACTTCTCGCAAACGCGCCCCTGAGGAGCCCCAGCTTCCCCTCCGGCCTTTGGTAGACCCTGAAGCTTTTTCTGATTCCGCTTAGTCTGATCTGCACGCTTATCCCCCCTATCGTACGGTCTAATATACCATGAAAGCCGCCGCCCTGTAAAACCCAGCTGAGGCTTTGGTATATCCTTTGTTTTAACGCCGGGCTTATCGGCGCGCAATATCGGCTTTTTTCTTAAAATATCTTGACAGCTTGACATTTGCGTGCTATTATATATTTATAATCAGCGAGTAATAACTGATGGCTTTTTCTTTTACTGCCTTTTTTGGCGCCGGCATATCTGTACCGGCGCTTTTTTCATGCGAAAACGGCAGGCCTTTCGGCCTGCCGTCGGTTAATTATTCGTTCTCAGAAGGTAAACGTTTCCGGATCGGCGCCGACCCGTTCGTTTTTGTTGAGCGCGAAAATCCTATCCATATCCTCCTTGGAAAGCGAAAAGCCGAAAATATCGGCGTTCGAGACGATCCTGTCCCTATGCGTAGATTTCGGGATGTTGATAAAGCCGCGCTGCAGACCCCAGCGGAGGATAACCTGCGCGGTGTTTTTGCCGTATTTCGCTCCGATTTCGGCGAGCGTTTTGTCGCCGATCGCCTTTCCGGCCGCGAGCGGGCTCCACGGCTCGAATAAAATGCCTTTTTCGCTGCAGTAGTCCGCAAGCTTCGTCTGGGTAAGGTACGGGTGGCACTCCACCTGGTTCACCGCGGGGACGATTTGGCAGACTTTAAAGACATCCTCGAGATGGTGGATATGGAAGTTGCTGACGCCTATCGCCCGCGCGAGCCCTTTTTTGTAAATCTTCTCAAGCTCAAGCCAGGACTCCACGTATTTCCCCTTTACGGGCCAGTGGATAAGGTAGAGATCAACATAGGAGAGCCCCAGCTTTTTCAGGCTTGTCTCGATCGCTCGTTGCTGGTTGTCTCTGCGCATGTCTTCGTTCCAGAGCTTGGTGGTGACAAAAATCTGCTCGCGCGGAATTTTCGAGTCTCTGATAGCCTCGCCGACACTCTCCTCATTTCCGTATACCGCCGCAGTGTCGATATGCCGGTATCCGGCCTCGAGCGCGTACCTCACCGCGTTGTAGGTCTCCTCTCCAAGCTTCGAGCGGAATGTCCCGAGTCCGAGCACGGGTATCTGCACCCCGTTGTTAAGCGTTAACGTCGAATTTAAATCCATAACTGCCTCCCGTCAAACGTATTATCTATATTATGTAACAAAAAGAGGTGATTTGCAATAAGAACCTGACTAAACTTCCCCCAATAAAAATTCCGCCGGACCGTGACCGGCGGAACATTCCTTTTTGTGATTATAATTATACCCCGCACGGCCGTGTGCCGCCGATAATAACCTGCACAGAATCAAAGCAGGTGGGCAACCTGTCCCCGGCTTTACTGCTTCCAACGTCCTCCGTAATCGGAGGGAGGCCTGCAAACCGCCGGGGAACGCGGAATCCCTTATCGGTGTTTTGTGGGTTAAAAACAAGCGGCATCACAAACCGCGCAGGGAAAAATTTTCGTTTGCACGAAAATTGGAAAAAATCTCTCGCCGGCCGTTCGGCCGGCGCCGCCTTCGGCGGACCGTGATTTTTTCGCCTGCTGTTAGGCTTTGGGTGAATATTGCGATACTTGCGCCGGGGCAGTTCGTCCCGTCACTATATGATATGACTTTTAGCTACTCTGTTTCCTCTTCGTCGTCGGAAAAGTCGGCTTCTTCCTCTTCTTCCTCTTCGAGCCTTTCGACGAACATATCGAAGACCTTCTGCAGCTCGTCGTCATCGTCGACCGTCACGAGCATCTCCTCGCCGGTCGAATCGTCGACTTTCAGGACGATCAGTTCGGCCGAATCGTCGAGCATTTCCTCGGGGCTGTCGTAGGCCGGCAAAAACGCCATATAGGTTTCGCCGTTATATTCCATCGTGTCGAGGTGTTCAAGCTCCACCTCGTTGCCGTCTTCATCCGTCAGTGTGATAAAGTCGTTTCCGTATTCACTGCTCATCAGATTTACCTCCGTTCCGTCCTTACGCTGATATTATAACATAGTCGCCTAAAATCTTCAAATAGTATTTTTTGCTATATTTCCTTTACTTTTAAGGTAATTTCGGGTATAATACGAAGCGGGACAAAGAGAGTCATACCGCCGCGTGCTTATATTCTGATATAACGCATGAGGAAAGTCCGGGCTCCAAAGGGCAAGGATAACGGGTAACGCCCGCCGAAGGAAACTTCAGGACAAGTGCAACAGAGAGATACCGCCGCGCCTCTAAAGCGCGGTAAGGGTGGAAAGGCGGAGATAAGCGCCCGCCGTCGGCCGGGTAACCGGTCGTTCATGTAAACTCTATCCGGAGCAACGCCCGACAGGATAGCCGTAAAGCCGGCAGTGCGGCCCGCACATATCCGAGGATGGCGGCATGAGGCGTCTGGCAACAGGCGTCCACAGATAGATGGCGGTACAAAAGGTTTTCTTTAAGAGAGCTTAACGGTTGTCTTAAAGCGAATCTTTGGACAGAACCCGGCTTACAGACTCTTCTTATCCGTCCCCATTGATAACTAAAATAGCCCGCGTCAAGCGGGGAGGACGGACAGGGTCGCCTGTCCGTTTTCTTTTATATTATATTATTACATATAGATTTTTCCGAGGCTGACCGAACCCGGGCTTTATTTTCGCGACCTTGTGTATGAACGAAAAAAAGGAGCGCCCTATGAGAAACGGCAATTCGCTTGAAAACCAGACGGACTTTCTGCTCTCGGCTGCCATCAGCAGGTGCGGAGATGTGGAGACTGCCCGCGACCTGACCCAGGAGACGCTGCTAGCCGCGCTCTCGTACCAGAAAAACGGCGGCGATATAAGGGATCTCCGGGGTTGGCTTCTCACCGTAATGAACCGGAAATATTACGACCTCCTGAGAAAAAAGTACAATCGGAGCTCCTTGTCCCGTGCCTTACCCACGCCCAGTACGGTGAATACATGAAAATCAGCCGCGCCGCAATCGACGAAGCCGCGGCCTCGCTGGCGGGACCCATCGGAAAATTCATCGCCGGGCAAAAAAAGAAAATCCCCTCTCATCTGAAAAGCGTCCCGGATCAGAATCTTCTTTTGCCCTATACGCCGAGCGATATGATTTTCGTCTACGAGGCGATCGCCAGGGGGATTCACAAGCGCGATCTCGGCTATCCCTGCCCGGAAATGCTGGTTGTGATCGACTGATAAGCTCGCTGCAAAAAAGCGCCCTGAAAACAGGTAACTACCGTTTTCAAGGCGCTTTTGTTTTAGTTTATGATTCCTCCGCCGGCGATAACCGTGCCGACGCCGGGGAGCGAGGTGTAGCACACAAGGGACTGCCCCGGGGCGGGCGCCCGGATGCCGTCCGGAAAAAAGACCTCAGCCGTCCCGTTCTCACCTTTTTGCACCTTTCCGCGCGCAAAACCCTTCGAGTGGCGGACTCGGATTTCCGCCTCGAAGGCGTCCGGCGTCTCCAGACTCCAGACGCAGTCCGATATACCTACGTGGTCGCGGTACTCCCCGCCCGGCGCGGAGAGGGTGATATCCCCGGTCGCGGCGTCGATTTTCGACACGTAAACCGGGCTTCCGAGCGAAATCCCCAGGTGCTTTCGCTGCCCGATTGTATATCTATGGATTCCCCCGTGTTCGCCGAGGATTTTACCGTCTTCACCGATAAACCTCCCGCATCGGGGCTTTTCTCCGGCGTATTTTTCGATAAAGCCCGCTCTGTCCCCGTCCGGGATAAAGCATATCTCCATGCTGTCCGGCTTTTCCGCCGCGCCGAAGCCTTTTTCCGCCGCGAGCGCTCTGACCTCTTCCTTCGCCATATCGCAGAGCGGAAAGAGTATTCTTTTCAGATAATCCTGCGGGAGGCGGTAGAGCACATACGACTGGTCGTGGCCGGGCTTTCCCGGCGAGATCGCGTACCGGTTCTGCTCCGGCACGAACAGGATTTTCGCGTAGTGCCCGGTCGCGACCTTTTCTGCGCCGACCGCGTCGGCCTCGGCGAAAAGGGTTTTGAACTTCACAAGCGGATTGCAGCGGGCGCAGGGGTTCGGCGTCCTGCCGCGCAGGTATTCGTCAACAAACGGCCGGCAAACGTTCTCGAAAAGCGGCGCGCTTATGTCGGCCGTTTTGAAATCGATACCGATGTCCTCCGCGGCGCGGCGCGCGCCGGCGCTTTCGTCTTTAAAAAGCTCGCTTTTCAGATAGACGCCCAAGACCTCGCAGCCGGCGTTTTTAAGCAACAGCGCCGAGACGCAGGAATCCACTCCTCCGGAGAGCCCGAGCACCACCCTCGGCTTTTTCCGGCGCTCCATTTCGGCCGCGATACGCGCGGTCTCCTGCGCGGCCAGGGGCTTGATACCGCTGTAAAGCATATTCCTCATCCGTTGTTTTGGTGATCCGGGGAGAGCATCCTCAGTTTTTCAACGATTGCCGGGAGCTTTTCGAGAATTATATCCACGTCTTCCCCGGTATTATATCTTCCGAGAGAGAACCGCAGCCCGCCCCGGGCCTCGTCGCGCGAAAATCCGATGGCGAGCAGCACGTGGGACGGACCGGCGGAGCAGGCCGAACCGGCCGACGCGGCGATACCCTCGATATCGAGCCACGACACGACGCTTCCGCCGTCAACGCCGTCAATCAGCGCGCTGCAGAGCCCCGGCAGCCGGTTTTGCGGGTGCCCGGTCAGCCTTACCCGCGGGATTTTCAGAAGTCCTTCGCGAAGCCGCCCAGCGAGTCCGCGGAGTCTTTCGGCCTCGGACACCCTGTTTTCCTCCGCCCAGCGCAGCGCGGCGGCAAGGCCGGCGATGCCCGGCACGTTTTCCGTTCCAGAGCGCCTGCTCTTTTCCTGGCCGCCGCCTTCAATTAAATTTGCGACGTTTACGCCCCGCCTGATATAGAGCGCGCCCACGCCCTTCGGACCGTTGAACTTGTGCGCGCTCAGAGACAGCAGGTCGATATGCATTTTTTCAACGTCCAGCGGGACATGCCCGGCCGCCTGGACGGCGTCGGTGTGGAAAAGAATGCCTTTCTCCCGCGCGAACGCGCCGATTTTCTCAAGCGGCTGGATCGTACCGATCTCGTTGTTCGCCGCCATCACAGAAATAAGCGCCGTGTCCGGTCGCGTAGCTGCGTAAAGCGCGCCGAGATCGACCGACCCGTACCCGTCCACGGGCAGGTATGTAACTATAAAGCCCTGTTTTTCAAGCTTTTTGAGCGGATTCATAACCGCCTTGTGCTCGATCGCCGACGCGATGATATGTTTTCCCTTTGAAACGTTTGCGTTGGCCGCGCCTAAAAGCGCGTGGTTGTTCGACTCCGTGCCACCGCTGGTAAACACTATTTCGTCGGCTTTCGCGTGGAGCGCGGCGGCGACTTCTTCCCTCGCGGAGATCAGCGCGCGCCTCGCGCCGTCCGAAAAGGTGTAATCCGCCGAGGGGTTCCCGTAATCCTCCGTCTCGTAGCGGAGTATCGCCTTAAGCGCCTCGTCGCAAAGGCGCGTCGTCGCCGCGTTGTCCGCGTATACAAATCGTTTTCCGTTCGTCATATATATTCCACTAAAACAACCGCGGCCGTGAGCCAGGCGCGCTCATTCACCCGGGCCGAACTTCTTTGCTTCGGCTACCGCGAGCTCGTCACAGCGGTTGTTGTACGGGTTTTCCGCGTGGCCCTTGACCCAGATGAAGCTGACAGTGTGGATCTTTAGAAGTTCGAGTACGCGCTCCCACAGATCGGGATTCTGGGCTGGCTCCTTTTTGTTGCGCATCCAGCCGGACGCCTTCCACCGCTCTGCCCAGCGGTTGTTGACGGCGTTGACAATGTACTGGGAGTCGGTATAGAGCAGCACCTCGCAGGGCTCCTTGAGCGCCTCGAGCGCTTTTATCACTCCCATAAGCTCCATCCTGTTGTTCGTAGTCCGCCGTTCGCCGCCGGAAAGCTCCTTTACGGCGTTATTGTATTTGAGTATCACCCCGTAGCCCCCCGGACCGGGGTTGCCCGAGCACGCGCCGTCGGTGTATACGGTTACCCGCTTTTTCATCGGACCTCTCCGTATCCGGAATTATCCACAGAGTTCATAACATTTTCAACAGGGTTTTCCACAGGCTTTTACACCTCCGAACCGTCTTCTCCGTCCTCGCTGTCCGCGTCGGAGGCTTCTTCGGAGCCCTCGCCGTCTTCGTCCTCGGCTTCTCCGATGGTGTTTTCGTCGTCCTCCGGCGTCGCCGCGATGCCGATTACCTTTTCCTCTCCGTCAGTGCGCATCACGATAACGCCCTGAGAAGCTCTTCCGCAGATGCGGATGCTTGAGATCTCCGTGCGGATCAGCGTTCCGTTACTGGTAATCAGCAAAAGGTCTCCGCTGCCGGAGGTGATCAGCAGACCGGACACGTCGCCGGTTTTTTCCGTAACATTGTGGAGAACAACGCCCTTTGTCCCCCTGTTGTGCCTGGGGAACTCGATTTCCGGAGTCAGCTTGCCGTACCCGTTTTCCGTTATCGTGAGCACATAGCTATCCGGCAGCAGCACGGACGAACCTATTACCTCGTCGCCCTCCTCAAGCCGTATCCCGATAACGCCCGCCGCGTTTCTGCCCATCGGGCGGACGGTTTTCTCGCTGAAGCTCGCCGCCTGGCCTTTTTTGGACGCGATCACGATATCGTTATCGCCGTTTGTCAGCATCACGCTGATTAAAACGTCCTCATCCGCAAGGTTTAAGACCCTGATGCCCGTTTTTCTGTAGGTGCGGAGCTCCGACAGCTGGAGACGCTTGATTATTCCCCGCTTTGTGACCATCACGAGGTATTTGTCCTCGTCCTCGTCGGCGACGCGGAGCATCGCGGTCACCCGCTCCTCCTGTCCAAGATCAAGGAGATTGACGATATTCGTGCCCTTCGCCGTGCGGCTCGCCTCCGGAATCTGGTAGCCCTTGAGCCTGTAGACCCTGCCCGCCGACGTGAAGAACAGGATATAGTCGTGGGTATGCCCGACAAACAGCGTATCCGCGATATCCTCCTCGCGAATGCTCATGCCCGTCACGCCGCGCCCGCCGCGCCTCTGGACGCGGTAGGTATCCGCCGGCATGCGCTTGATATAGCCCATGCGCGTGAGCGTATAGACGCAGGTCTCTTCCTTTATAAGGTCCTCGATGTCGATCTCGTCGTCCAGCGCCTCGATTGCGGTGCGGCGCTCGTCCCCGAATTTTTCCTTTATCTCCAAAAGCTCCGATTTAATGATGGCGCACACCTTTTCCTCGGACGAGAGTATCTCCCGGCAGGAACGGACGATCGCCATTTTTTCCTCATATTCCTTCTCGATTTTGTCGACCCCGAGGCCGGTCAGCTGTCCGAGCGTCATGTTGACGATCGCGGTAGCCTGCTCGTCGGAAAGGCCCGCCGTGTTGTCCTGCTCGTCGTCGTAGCCGGACTCGCTCCTTCTCAGCAGATTTCTGACTTCCACTCCGGAGAAGCGCTCCATCAACGCGGTTTTCGCCTCAGGAATCGTCTTTGAAGACCTGATAATCCTGACGACCTCGTCGATATTGTCCACGGCGATGCGCAGTCCCTCGAGGATATGCGCTCGGTCGAGAGCTTTTTTCAGGTCAAACTCCGTGCGGCGCCTGACAATCGTCTTCTGGTGCTCGATATAGTCGTAGAGCATTTCCCTGAGGGTGAGCACCTTGGGCGTGTTGTTGTCAATCGCGAGCAGACTGACGGCAAATGTATCCTGGAGCTGCGTATACGCAAACAATCTGTTCAGCACCACATTCGCGTTTACGTTTTTCGCGGTTTCAATTACGACTCTGATTCCTTTTCTGTTTGATTCGTCCCTCAGCGCCGTGATGCCCTCGACGCGCTTCTCCTTGACAAGCTCGCCGATAGACTCGCAGAGCCTCGCCTTATTCACCATATACGGGATTTCGGTTATGATTATCCGGCTGCGCCCGTTATCGTATTCCTCGATTTCGGTCTTCGCGCGTACCTTTATATGTCCCTTTCCGGTCGAATAGGCAGCCCTTATGCCGGCCCTGCCGAGAATGATGCCGCCTGTCGGAAAATCCGGACCCTTGATAAATTTCATCAGATCGTCCAGATCGGCATCGGGGTGCTCAAGCATGTATATGGTTCCGTCGATGACTTCGTTCAGATTGTGCGGGGGTATGTTAGTCGCCATGCCGACGGCGATTCCGACCGAGCCGTTTACAAGCAGGTTCGGAAAGCGGCTCGGCAGGACAGTGGGCTCCTTGAGCCTCCCGTCGAAGTTCGGCATGAAATCGACTGTTTCCTTATCGATATCGCGCAGAATCTCAAGCGAGAGCTTTCCGAGCCTGGCCTCCGTATACCTGTAAGCCGCCGGGGGGTCTCCGTCGACGGAGCCGAAGTTCCCGTGCCCGTCGATGAGCGGGTAGCGCAGAGAGAAGTCCTGGGCCATACGGACCATAGCGTCGTAGACCGCCGTGTCACCGTGAGGATGGTATTTGCCGAGCACATCGCCGACCGCGGTGACGGACTTAAGATAGGACTTATCCGGCATCAGCCCGGCGCCGTACATCGTATACAGTATTCTCCGCTGAACCGGCTTCAGCCCGTCCCTGACATCCGGGAGCGCGCGGCTGATTATAACGGAGACCGCGTATTCCAAAAATGACTTTTTAACTTCCCGCTCTATATCTATATCGATTATCTTGTGTGTGTCCTTTTCCATTTCTGTACCATTGCCCGCTTCCGCAACCCGCGCGGACGGGCTTCCTTTCGCTAAACGACTTTTCACCGCATGTTGTATGTCATTATATATCCAGGTTCGAGACGTATTTCGCGTGGGTCACGATATAATCCTTGCGCGGGCCGACCTCGTCCCCCATCAGCATCGTGAACGCTTCGTCCGCGGCTACCGCGTCCGCCATCTCGACTCTTAAGAGAATCCTCGCTTCCGGGTTCATCGTCGTCTCCCAGAGCTGCTCCGCATCCATTTCGCCGAGGCCCTTGTAGCGCTGCACCGCGGTTTCGGGCACCGGGCCGATCTGGGACAGAATCTGGTTGAACTCTTTTTCGGAATACGCGTAGTAAATCTGCTTGTTCTTCGTTATCTTGTAGAGCGGCGGCTGGGCGATATAGACATATCCTCCCTCGATCGCCGGCCGCATAAATCTGAAGAAAAACGTCAGCAAAAGGCACCGGATATGCATTCCGTCCACATCGGCATCGGCCATGATGACAATCTTGTGGTAACGGAGCTTTGTCACATCGAACTCGTTGCCGATTCCGGCTCCCAGCGCCATAATGACCGGGGACAGCTTATCGTTGTTGTATATTTTGTCGACCCGGGCCTTCTCCACGTTCAGCATTTTGCCCCAGAGCGCCAGTATCGCCTGGTATTTCGAATCCCTCCCGAGCTTCGCGGAACCGGCAGCGGAATCTCCCTCGACGATAAAGAGCTCGGTCAACGCGGGGTCCCTCTCCTGACAGTCCGCGAGCTTTCCCGGCAGGTTGCCGGATTCCAGCACGGATTTTCTCCTGGTCAGCTCTCTGGCCTTCCTGGCGGCCTCTCTCGCTCTGGCTGCGTCGACCGCCTTTGTCAATACATCCTTCGCTATCGACGGGTTTTCCTCGAGGAAATCGGCAAATTTTTCGTTGACGATCCCCTCCACCAGCGTCCTGATCTCCGAGTTCCCGAGCTTCGTCTTCGTCTGGCCCTCGAACTGGGCGTTCGTCAGCTTTACGCTGATAACCGCGGTCAGCCCTTCCCGGACGTCCTCTCCGGCGAGATTCTTATCGTCCGCCTTCAGGTAGTTGTGTTTTTTCGCGTAGTCGTTGACGACCTTGGTCAGCGCGTTTTTAAACCCGAGCTCGTGCATCCCGCCCTCGGTGGTGTTTATGTTGTTGGCGAAGGAGAGGATGTTCTCGTTGTATGTGCTGTTGTACTGGAGCGCGATCTCCGCGAAGGAATTGTCCTTCGACCCGCTGATATATATGACGTCGTGCAGGGTCTCCTTGGATTTGTTCAGGTATGAGACAAACGAGCGGATCCCGCCCTCGTAGCAGAGGTCGGTTTCCACCGGTTCCCCCTCGCGCCTGTCAATAAGGGAAATACGGAGCCCGGCGTTAAGAAACGCCTGCTCTCTGAGCCTGAAAAGCAGGGTCTCGTATTCGAAAACCGTCTCCTCAAATACCTCCGGATCCGGCTTGAACGTGACTTTTGTGCCTTTTTGCGCGCTGTGTCCGACGCATTTCAGCGGAAATACAGGTTTTCCCCTCTCGTAGCGCTGCATCATCACATGCTCGCCGTCGTGGTTGGTCTCGACCTCAAGCCATTCGGATAGCGCGTTGACTACGCTCGCGCCGACACCGTGGAGTCCGCCAGCCACCTTGTATCCGCTGCCGCCGAATTTTCCGCCGGCGTGAAGGACCGTATAAACGACCTCGACGGTGGAAATCTTCAGCTTTTCGTTCAGCCCCGTCGGTATACCCCTGCCGTTGTCGGTGACGCGTATCACTTCCCCGGGCAGAATCTCGACCGTAATCTTGTCGCATATGCCGGCCAGCGCCTCGTCTATCGCGTTATCGACTATCTCGTTTACGAGGTGGTGGAGACCGCGAATCGATGTCGTCCCGATGTACATGCCGGGGCGCTTTCTCACGGCTTCAAGACCCTCGAGAACCTGTATTTGACTCTCATCATAGCTTTTGTTGGTCTGGTCCATATCGGGTTATTTCTCCTTAATCCAAAAACGTCTTTTAATTGTGTTCGGATATTAATCCGTTCAGACTGTATCGCCGCGGTTTTGTCCGGCGCGCTTTAAAAGCGTCTGCGGCGAGATCTGCGTAATGAATACGTTTTGTTTTTTTCTTTTCGAGCAGACCACGAAGGATTTCGGCAGATCGGTGCTTATATTTGTCAATTCGCCCTTTTTTTCGGCCGAAGACAGGAAATCCTTCGTGTCCTTTGAAACCGTAGCCTTGTCTATGTCGCAAACCGCGACGATATTGTCGAAGGCGATCACAAAATCCGATCCCAGGTGAAGGTACATAATTATATTCCTTTTCGATTATTTTATATTCCGCCGGCTTCCGTGACGCGGCCGTTTTTCACGATGTATTTGTTTCCGGAAAGAAAAGCGGCGTCCTTGTCCACCGAGCAGCAGGTGATGAACACCTGTCCTCCAGAAATCCTGTTCAGAACGAAGCTCTGCCTTCCGGGATCCAGCTCCGAGAGCACGTCGTCCAGCAAAAGCGCCGGGTATTCCCCGGAGTCCCTGAAGAAGATATCCCTTTCGGCGAGCTTGAGAGAGAGCACCGCGGACCTGATCTGCCCCTGCGAGGCATATATCTTCGCGGACTTTCCGTTTATGCATATCGCGATATCGTCCTTATGGGGGCCGGAGAGACAGGTCATCGAGGCGAGCTCCGCCTGGCGGTGGTCTCTCTGGTGTTCCCTGATCAGATCGGACAGCTCCTTTTCCGAAAGGGATGTGTCGGCTATATTGGAAAGGGAGCAGTACCGGATTGAAAGCCTGTCGGCGCCGCCCGAGACCTCGCCGCAGACAGCCTCAGCCGCGGAGGCGAGGAGCTTCACATAGGCGTTCCTCATGAAAATCAGCCTCCCGCCGAGCTCCGCCATTTTATCGTTGTATGACGGAAGCATCTCCAGCAGCGACGGCTTTTCCTGGTACTCCCTGAGGATTTTGTTTTTCTGGTCCAGCAGTCTGTTGTAGCCGGCGAGCGCGGCATAGTACGAAGGGCGAAGCTGACAGAGCGCGCTGTCTATCAGTTTTCTCCTCTGAGCTCCGCTCTCCTTAATCAGCAAAAGATCATCCGGGCAGAAGAGCACGGTTTTCAAAACCCCGGCGAAATCCGCGCCGGTCTTTTGTCTTATGCCGTTTTTAAAGAGCTTTTTTCGCTCGCAGATTGACAACACCGCACAGAGCTCTGTGTTTTTAGCGCCGCTTCCGATCGCCGCGCTGATTTTCGCCTCTGTCTGACCTTGCGTCACCAGGTCCCGGTCCTTCGCCGAGCGGATGGGCCTGAGCGCGGAGAGGTAGTATATGCTCTCGATCAGATTTGTCTTACCCCCGGCGTTGTTCCCGCTGATAACGTTGATTTCGGGAGAAAAGGAGACGGAAAGGTCTCTGTAATTCCGGAAATTCAGAAGTTCCAGCTTATCGACCGTCATAGCTTTTTCCTGAGCGCCACCGTAGTCCCTCCGGCGGAGACCGTATCCCCGGGCCTGAGTTTTCTGCCCCTTGCCGTGCAGACTTCGCCGTTTACGTTGACGACCCCGCCGCAAATCAGCGCCTTAGCCTCGCCGCCGTTTGCGGCTATGCCGGCGAGCTTCAGGAAGGAATCGAGTTTGATATACTCCGTGGAGATTTCGACATACGTGTTCATATTTATGACCATTCTTTTTTAAAAGATTGATTGAAAATCCGGCCACTATTACTGGTTGACGGGCGCTATCATGTAGAAGAAGTAGTTCCCCTCCGTGGGTCTGATGATGAACGGAGAGAACGGACTGCTGAATTCGAGTCTTATCTCCTCGTCGTCGATTGCGTGGAGCGCGTCCAGCAGGTATTTGTTGGAGAGTCCGATCTCAATGTTTTCACAGGTGCCTTCAAAGGGGCATTCATCGTACGCCCGCGCGATCGCGGAGGTATAGGAGAGCTTGATTGATCCGTCCTCAAATTTGCAGATCAGCGCGTTTTTCAGCTTTTCGTTGATGACCGGCGTCACTCTCTCTACGCTCTCGGTGAAGCTCTCGGTTTTTACAGTGACGCTGTTCTTTACCGGCATGGCGAGGGAGTTTTCATATTTAAAGAACTGGCCTTCAAGGAGGCGGGAGATAATGACGGTCTGTCCGAATTCGATCAGAGTGTGCTTTTTCGCGAGGTTTATTGTGACGTCATCGTCGCCGTCGCCGATGATTTTTTCTATTTCGCGCAAAGTGTTCGCCGGGATAACAAAATGGAATACGCCGGCCTCCGCGGAGACGAGTTCCTCCTCGCATACAGCGAGCCTGAACCTGTCAGTGGATACGATGCGGAACGAATTTCCGTTGATGTCAAACAGGGAACCGGTGATAATCGGCTTCGCCTCACTCATTGAGGTGGCGAAAACGGTTTTCGAGATCATCGGGCGGAGTTTTCCGGCTGGGACGGTGATTTTCTGCTCGCTGTCCACGATCGGCAGCTCTGGATATTCCTCGGCCGGGATTGAGTTGAGGTCAAATACCGAGAGACCGCATTTTATCGTGATCTTATTGTCCTCGTCAACCGTTATGTAGACCGTGTCGTTGGGGAGCTTGCGGACAATCTCGGAAAAGAGCTTCGCGTTGAAAATCGCGCTGCCTTTTTCCGTGACGGTGGCGTCTATTTTGCAGATGATTCCGATTTCGAGGTTATAGCCGCTGATTGTCACCGTATCGTCGGCTTTGATAAGCAGACCTTCGAGAGCCGGGATGGCGCTTTTGGCGGAGGCGGCTTTTATTGCCGTTGAGACGGCATCCTGAAGGGGAGTTTTCGGGCAGTAAAATTTCATTTGGCGATTTTCCTTTCAGTCGGCAGGGGAACCCCGGCGCGGAGAATATCTCCCTTGGCCGTATTTTTAATTATTTGTTTATCGTAGTAGCAGTAGGGGCTGTCAATGCTGTTGAAAATCGGGAGCGCCCTTAGGAAAAATATGGAAACGGATTTCACAGCACCTGTTGAAAAACAGCTTTTGATTTCAACAGTCCACATCGGACGCTTTCGGGCGTGTGTAAAAAGTGGAAGCGTCCGGCTGTGGATGTTCATAATCTTGTGGAAGCGTCGGGCTCGCTTAAGTTACTGATGAGGTCCTTGATTACGTTGCTGAGCTCCGGGTTGTCCCTCATTTCGTTTTTTATCTTGTTGATCGAGTTGATTACAGTGGTGTGGTGCTGGCCGCCGAGTTCTCTGCCGATATCCACCAGCGAGAGGTCGGTCAGCTGCTGGAGGATGTAGCTGGCGATCTGGCGCGGGAGGACTACATCCTTGCTCTGCTTTTTGATTTTCATGCGGTCCGGCGTTATATTGTAGTATTTGCAGACTTCCTCGATAATAAGCGAGGCTGTCGGTTTTGTGCCGGTTCCGATCAAAATATCCTTGATCGCCCGCCTTACCATGTCCAGCGTGATCTCCCCTCCCTCGAGATCGTGGTCCGCGTTGATGTGGTTGACTATGCCTTCCAGCTGCCGGATATTCGCCGTGACGTTTGTGGCGATGTATTTCAGAAGGCTGTCGGACAGCGACAGGTGGAGGCGGTCGAGCTTCTGCTTAAGTATGGCGATTCTAGTCTCGTAGTCCGGAGGCTGTATGTCCGCCAGAAGCCCCATTTCAAACCGGGACTGAAGCCTTTTCTCAAGGGTGTAAATCTCTCTCGGCGGACGGTCGGAGGTTAATACGATCTGTTTGTGGGCGTCGAAGAGGGTGTTGAAGGTATGGAAAAACTCCTCCTGGGTCTGGATTTTTCCTGTGAGAAACTGGACGTCGTCGAGCAGGAGGATATCCGCGAGGCGGTATTTGCTGCGGAACTCTTCGGTTTTGTTGACCTGTATCGCCGTTATCAGCTCGTTTGTGAAGTCCTCGCTTTTCAGGTAGACTATGTGAAAATTCGGTCTGTCCCTGTGGATGGTGTTTGAGATCGCCTTCATCAGGTGAGTTTTTCCGAGACCGGAACCCCCGTAAATAAAAAGAGGGTTGTACGCGCGCGCCGGATTCGTGGCGACGGCGAGGGCGGCGGCGTGGGCGAACCGGTTGGAAGCGCCGACCACGAAATCCTCGAAGGTGTATTTTTGCTCGTACTGTAGATCAGCAGACTGTTCCGTTTCCGAAGGGGAGGGGGGATCCTCTTCGCTGTCCAGAACGATGAAGTCCATATCGCAGGAGAAAATTTCGGACAGAGTTTTTTTGACAAGCTCGCCGTATCTCGACATTATGATCTCTTTTTTATACGCGGTGCTTGTCCTTATAATAAAACAGTCCTGCCTTAACTCCACAGCTTTCGCGTCGGAAAACCATATGTCTATGGTCATCTTCTGGATGTCGCGCTCAAGGAGGGACAGCAAACTTTTCAGAACGTCGTCGGCCGAACGCACTATCATTGACCCCCTAATTAAATAGTATAACAGTATATATATAATAGCAGAAAATCGGCATAAAAGCAAATGTCGAAACGCCGAAAAAACGTAATGTTTGGCTGAGTATGTTTTTTTGAAGACTGGGAAGCGAATAAAACTCCTATTTTGGGTGATTGAAATGAAATTGCGAATATGCTATACTAATTTCGGTTTTTATGTGCTTTTATTATTTGTCGGACGGTGTGACGCTTGGAGAGAAAAATAGTCTTTATCATCAATCCGGCTGCCGGAAAACGTGACAGAAGCGCGGAAATTGAAAAACTCGCGCGCGCCTGCATGGAGGAGGACGGCAGACCGTATATAGTCTACAAAACTAAAGCTCCCGGCGACGGCGAAGCTTTCGTCAGGGAATACGCGAAGGACAACCCGGACAGCGAGCTGCTGTTCGTGGCCTGCGGCGGGGACGGCACCCTGAACGAGGTTGTGAACGGGGCGATAGGCTTCAGGCAGGCGTCGGTAACGCATTACCCCTGCGGCACCGGCAACGATTTCATCAAATCGCTTAGGATCGATCCCGCGAGCTTTTCAGACATGAAAGCGCTGATTTCCGGAGAGTCAGAGGAGATGGACGTCATCGAATGTGCCGGAAGGTACTCGCTGAATATCTGCTCTGTCGGGCTTGACGCGAGGGTGTCCGCGCTGGTCTCTAAAATCAAAACCA
The DNA here is from genome assembly GCA_033813635.1 of Bacillota bacterium. Taxonomy (GTDB): domain Bacteria; phylum Bacillota; class Clostridia; order Oscillospirales; family QAMX01; genus JAPXRI01. The sequence goes on along the minus strand of JAPXRI010000003.1, from coordinate 29,040 downwards.
TTCCGCTGATTTCGGGCAGCGGCGCCTATATTCTTTCCCTCGTCACAAACCTGTTTAAAAAGATTGCCGAGAAATACCGTATCAGCGTCAACAACCAGGTGTACGACGGGGATTATGTGATAGTCGTCGCCGCGAACGGCACGCATTACGGCGGCGGCTTCAACCCGGTCCCGGAGGCTCTGCCAAACGACGGCATCTTGGATTTTCTTCTCGTCAAAAAGCTGTCACGCTTTGTGATCGCCAAGGTGGTCAATAAGTACAGGGAAGGGCGCTACCGCGAGATCATGAAGTATTTCACGCGCCTCTCCGGCAGGGCCCTTGAGCTGACGTCCGAGAAGCCGGTCGCCGTTAACGTGGACGGCGAGGTATATTTCGAAAAGAACGTATTGATAACGCTGTCCGACAAAAAGATTCTGTTCGGGCTTCCGGCCGGAGCCTCGAGCGTGATAAGAAAGGAAAAGGCGTTCGCCTGAGAAATAAATATGGTGAAATCATTTGACATCAAAGTATCCGGCGAGAACTGCGCAAAAGCCGCGGAAGTTATGAAAACACGCCTTAAGGAGAGAGGGTTTTCCCTTTCCGACGACGGGGCGCGTGTTATTTTTGATACGGACCGCAGCCTGCCGGAGGGCGCTTTCGCGATAACGGAACACGGCGAATCGGTCGTAATCACCGCGTGTGACAAAGCCGGCTTTCTTCACGGCGCCGGTAAATTTCTCCGCGGGATCTGTTATACGAAGGACGGCGCCGAACTCTGTGTGCAAAGCGGCGTTGTAGTCCCGGAGTGCTCGGTCAGGGGGATTTATTTTGCTTCGCATTTCCATAATTTTTACCACGTTGCGACTCTTCCGGAGATAGAGAGATATCTCGAGGACCTCGCGCTCTGGGGATATAACTATCTGATGGCGGTTTATCCGGCGATTGATCTTGAGAGCGAGACAAGCCCGGAGTTCAAAGCGCAGGTGAAAAGACTTGCCGACCTTCTGAATATCGCGAAGAAGGTCGGCCTGAAAACCTGTACGACGCTGAACGTCAATACCGCATATAAGGACTATCCGAGGGAGTACGCGATCGTCCCGCTTAAGGACGAGCTCGGGAGACACGGGAACAGCGGGAATGTAATGTGCCTGTCAAAGCCGGGCGCACAGGAATATGTCAACGGCGTTAACGACCGGTACCTTGCCGGTCTCGCGGGGAGCTCCGTCGATATGTTGATGGTCTGGCCTTACGACGAGGGCGGCTGCGGCTGTGAAAGCTGCTCTCCGTGGGGCGCAAACGGCTATATCAGGGGTTCTAAACAGGCGTTTACCGTCTCGAAGAAGCATTTCCCGGACGCGGCGAGGTGCGTTTCCACGTGGACTTTCGACACCCCGTACGAGGGCGAGTGGGAGGCGCTTACGGATTCCCTGAAAAACGAAAAATGGTGCGATCTGATTCTGGCGGGGGCGCACGAGGATTTTCCGAGGTATCCGCTTGAAAAGGGCGTGCCGGGCGGTTTACCGCTGATCTCGTTCCCGGAGATCTCGATGTGGGGGCTCTTCCCCTGGGGCGGTTTCGGCGCGACCGCGCTGCCGGAGCGTTTCACACGGTTGTGGCGGCAGACGGAGGGGAAGCTTGACGGCGGGTTTGCGTATTCGGAGGGGATATTTGAGGATATCAACAAAGCAATTATCTCCGGGCTTTACTTCAACGGAAAAACCGAGCCGGAGGACACACTTAAAGCGTATGCCGGGTACGAGCTTGGAATCGAAAAGACGGAGCTATTTGTCCAGTTGATCTCGCTGATCGAAAAAACGCACGAAAGCGTCGCCCTGAACGGCTTCTGCGACCCGGAGGACGCGAGTAAGGCTTATTCTCTGGCATGCATGATAGACAATGAGTTGTCTCCGGAGGCAAAACGCCGCTGGCGCTGGAGGCAGGTTTATCTGAGGGCGCTGGTCGACGCGAGGCGCTACAGGATCGCGTCGGAGACACTAGGCAAAGATGCGAGATGGGGCGGCTGGGAAAAGCTGCTGGCGGACGATGCGGAAGTTCAGGCCGCTTTCCGTGAGATCATAGGCATTTACCACTGCATGGAGGTCTACGACGGGGATATGTACCACTGCAGGGTCAGACCGCCCTGCCGGTAAGTCGTGGCCTTCTGGCTTCTATAGACGAAATGGGAGGAGGGAAACGGAAATCGCGCATAGGTCGGACTGGTTTTACGAAAAAAGATGGGGCGTATTTACCCATTATCTAAACGGCTGCCAGAATTCCGGCGGCAGGGCGAGCATGGGAAAATCGACCGCGTGGGACGTGTGCGTGTCCGAGATTGACACGGAAAAGCTCGCGTCGGATCTTGAAGCCGCCGGAGTAGGATACCTGATATTCACGATGATGCAGCGTACGCGTTTTATGTGCGCGCCGAACGCGGTTTTCGACGGTATAACGGGGTATCAGCCCGGGGAGGCCTGCGCGAAAAGGGATCTTGTCACCGACCTGTATGAATCACTGTCTAAACGCGGCATAGACCTGATGCTGTACTGGACCGGGGACGGGCCGCTTGACGACCCGAAAGCCGGCTCTGCGTACGGTTACACAACGCAGAACGAACCGGTCGGACAGGGCTTCGTTGAAAAATGGGCGGCGACCGGCGCCGAGTATTCCCGGCGTTACGGGAAAAAGGTCAAAGGCTGGTGGGTCGACGGCTGCTATAAACAGATCGGCTACGACCAGAAAAAGCTCGAAATCCTCGCGCGCGGGCTCCGCACCGGGAATCCCGACGCGATCATCGCGCTGAATCGCGGCGTCGAAAAACGTGTGGAGGCTTACGCCGACTGCGAGGATTACACATGCGGTGAGATGAATGCGTTCGAGGATCTGCCGGACACGCGTTTTGTCGGCGGAAAGCAGTGGCATATTCTGAGCTATCTCGGCGAAAGCCCGGATACGCCGTGGAACGGCTGGTGTAGGCCTGGCTGCAGGTATGACGGGGCTTATATGCGGGAATATGTAAAAAGGGTGCATTCGCGCGGCGGAGTCGTCACGGTGGACGTTATCTTATTCAGGGACGGGCATCTGGACCCCGCGCAGATCGGCGTTCTGTCAGAGATTGGCAGGGATTAAGCCGTAAAGCAGTAGGCAAGACGCGCATTACACGCCAAAATACATAATAAATATTGACATGAAAAACCGATATGGTATATAATTAAACTCTACGTGAATATCCAAAAACAACGGCGGAGGTGAAAACAATATGCTTATGACATATCAGCCAAAAAAGAGACAGAGAAGCAAGGAAGCGGGTTTCCGCAAAAGAATGCGCACGGCGAACGGCCGCAAGGTATTGGCGAGGAGACGCGCGAAAGGCAGAGCAAGACTGACCCACTAAAAACCTGACCGGGGCTGTTCGCCGGCAAGCTCCCGCATCGAGAAAATCGGGAGGAGTGTAAAGCGGTGAAATATACCGTTTCACTTAAGGATAACAGAATTTTCCAAAAGCTCTACAACAGAGGGAAAAGAAGCGTTTCACCGTATTTTGCGCTGTATTACCGGAAAAACGGAAAAAAACAGACAAGAATCGGAATAACGGCGAGCACAAAGCTCGGCAAGGCCGTTGTCCGCAACCGGGTCAGGAGACGCATCCGCGAAATTATCCGGCTTGCGGAGGCCGGAATTTCACCCGGACATGACATCGTTATCGTCGCTCGCATCAGAGCCATTTCCGGCGGTTTTCAAGAGCAAAAAGAAGACCTTCAACATCTTTTATGCGCGTGCGGACTTTTATCGGGCGTTTTTTGCGAACACGAAAAAGGCGCGATGAAGCCGCCGCGCGAAAGAGTACGGGAGGTGCGGAATGAAGAAGATTCTCATAGGAATGATTGAATTTTACCGTACCGGTATTTCCCCATACAAAAAGCCCTGCTGCCGCTATATACCCACCTGCTCGGCGTACGCGGCCGAGGCGGTGGAAAAGTACGGCGCGCTGAAAGGCGGCTGGCTAGCACTCCGGAGGGTTCTGAGATGCAATCCGCTGAGGCCGGGAGGATACGACCCGGTACCGTGACGAATATTGACACATACGGAGGAGATCTATGTATATCCCGATAGTGACCGATATCTTTGCCTATATCATGAAATTCATTATGAGCATGATTACGACAAATTTCGGTCTGGCCATAATCATATTTACGGTTATCACAAAGCTTTTAATGTTTCCCCTCCAGCTTAAAAGCAAAAAAGGGGTCATGGACCAGCAGAGAATAGCGCCGAAGATGGCGGCGCTTGAAAAGAAATATAAGAACAACAAACAGAAGTATTCCGAGGAGGTCCAAAAGCTCTACAAGGAAGAAGGCGTCAGCATGCTCGGCGGCTGCCTTCCGTCGATTCTGATGATCGTTATGGTTTTTGGCCTGTATGGTGTCGTTTACCGTCCGGTGACCTACCTGATGAATCAGAAAAGCGAGCAGGTGACGGAGATCGCCCAAGCGCTCGTGCAAAGCTATGACGAACAGACCTATGTGGACGTTACCGGCAAGGGCACGGTATGGATAGAGACTTTGAGAAATCAGCTCGAAACCGGAAAGCTCAACGAGCTCAACGTTGCCCAGGCTCTTGAGGGAAATACGGAAGCCCTTTCAACCGCGTATCCCGGCGTGTTCGGGATTGATTTTATGTTTTTGGGCCTGGATCTCGGTGACATGCCGACCTATAATCCGATCAATCTGCTTATTATTCTGCCCATTCTGTCGGCTCTGACCGCATACGGGATGAGCTGGGTGTCACAGAAGTACAATGCCGTGCCGAACACCGGAAACGAAGCCGCGGCTAGCGCGGCGAAATCGGCGAAGACAATGATGTATTTCATGCCGCTGATGTCGCTTGTGTTCGGCTTTACGCTGCCGGCCGGCGTTACCGTATACTGGATTTTGAACAACATTCTGTCGGCCGCACAGGAGCCGCTGCTCATCTATGTGGCGAAAAAGAAATACGGCAAAGAGCTCCCGGCCGTTGCAGCTAAAAAAGCGCCGGTAGTGACCACCGGTGAAGTGAAGGCGGAAAGCGCGCCCGCCGGATCAGGCGATGAAGGAGAATCTAAAGATGAGTAATTATATCGACGCCGAAGGCGTCGCAAAGAATATCAACGAAGCCCTTGAGGTTGCGATAGGAAACGCGCTGTCTAACCTCAACGTCCCCCGCGAGGAAGTTACCTACGAGCTGCTTGAAAAGGGCAAGGCCGGGTTTCTCGGGCTCGGCGGCGTATGGGCTAAGGTCCGCGTCTACTACGAGGTAGGCAAGAAACAGAAGGCCGAAGCGTTTATAAGCGGTCTTTTCAAGCTGATGAACGTCAATGCAGACATTGAATCGAAAGAGGAAGAGGACGGCAGAATCAGCATTACGCTGAAGGGCGAAGAAATGGGTCTGCTGATCGGCAGGCGCGGGGAAACGCTGGACGCTCTGCAGTATATCACAGGCCTTGCGGTGAACAAAAACGAGGAGGCATTCACGCGGATTTCGATAGATACCGAGAATTACCGCGAAAAGCGCGAGGAAGCGCTGGAGAAGCTTGCGAAGAAAGTTGCGGAAAAGGTCGTTAAAAACCGCAGGAGCATGACCCTTGAACCGATGGCGCCCCATGAGAGGCGGATTATCCACGCCTGTCTTCAGGATTATGAGGGCGTGACCACCTATTCCACCGGTCAGGACCCGAACAGGCGGGTCGTCATCGCCCTTAAAAACGGGGACGGACAGCAGAAATCGTCGCAGCGCCAAAACGGCAGGTACAACCGCAGGCCCCGCCAGAACGCTCCCGCGAAGAATGTAAAAACCGCCGCGGCCGAAGCTGCGCAGACGCAGCCGGCGCAGGGGAATAACAAGTAAGCCTTGGAACATGCCGGGGCGGGCTTAAAGGCCCGCCCCTTTTCATAGGCGATAACTCGGAGGAAGACGATGAACGGCTTAGTTTTCAATATTCAGCGCTTTTCGATACACGACGGCCCCGGAATCAGGACGACGGTTTTTCTTAAGGGCTGCAATCTCTCCTGCTTCTGGTGCCATAACCCGGAGGGGCAGAGCTTTGCGCCGGTGCTCCAAATCTATAAAAATCTCTGCATCGGCTGCGGGGAATGCGTACGCGTCTGTAAAAACGCGTGCGCGGGACCCTGCACGGGATGCGGGGAGTGCGCGCGCGTCTGCCCGGCGGGCGCGAGGGTGCTCGCGGGGAAATGCATGACCCCGCGGGAGACGGCGGACGTCGTGCTCCGCGACAAGGATTTTTACGCCTCAGATGATCCGAATAAAATGGGCGGCGCCACGTTTTCCGGAGGGGAACCGCTGATGTCTTCGGCCTTCGTCGCGGAGACCGAGGAGATCCTTGAGGCAAACGGCGTATCCTGCGCCGTGGAGACCGCGGGCTGCGTCCCCTGGGGCAGATTCTCGGAGATTGAGAAGAACACGGCGCTCTATCTGTTCGACGTAAAGCACCACGACGCGGAGAAATTCAGGGAATGCACGGGAGGGGATTTGGGCCTCGTGTTTTCAAACCTTGAAAAACTCGCCGCGGGCGGGGCACGGCTCTGGGTCAGGATCCCGCTGATTCCGGGCGTGAACGATTCCCAAAACGATATGGAAAAAATTGCCGCCGCCGTTAAGGGAGTCATCGGGACGGCGCGCGCGGAGAGAGTCGAGCTTATGCCGTTCCACCGTCTCGGCGAGGGAAAATACATAAGCCTCAACAGAAAATACGCGGCGGAAAAACTCCTTCCCCCTGACGCCGGGACGGTGGAGAAACTAAAAAACATTCTTTCCGAAGCGGGCTTTCGCGTGTGCTGACGGCCTCCTTAATTCTGAGGCAAATAACGGAAAAAAATATATGCTGTATTGTGGAAATGGTGTTGAAATAAGGTATAAGACAGTTTATAATGGTCTTGCGCTGTGGGCAACAGGCGATTTAGTACACTACGGAAAGTAAAGGAGAGATTTAAGATGGGTCATAAGTTGGGAATAATTGGATACGGCGGAATGGGCAGCTGGCACCATGAGAGCGTATCCAAAAAAGTCGGCGGACTCGATGTAGTGGCGGCTTACGATATCCGTCCCGAAAGGCTCGAGGTTGCCGAGAAAAACGGGCTGAAGCCTTATGCGACGCTCGAAGGAATCCTTGGGGACAAGGATATCGACTTTATAACAATCGCGACACCGAACAACTTCCATAAACAGCTTTCAATCGCTGCGCTCCGCGCCGGTAAAAACGTCGTCTGCGAAAAACCGGTCACGATGAACGCGGCCGAGCTTGAAGAGATTATCAAAGTCAGAGACGAGACCGGAAAGCTCTTCGCCGTTCACCAGAACAGGCGCTGGGACAGGGATTACCGCATCGTCCGCAAGGCCATCAACGACGGGCTCGTCGGGAAACCGTTCTATATTGAGAACAGGGTTCAGGGCTCGGGCGGCGTGCTCCACGGCTGGCGCGGCGCGAAAATCAACGGCGGAGGCATGGTTTACGACTGGGGAGTCCACCTTCTCGACCAGGTGATGTGGCTCATCGATTCGCCGGTAAACGAGGTGTTTGCCGAACTTAAGTATATCCACAACAGCGAGTGCGACGATAACTTCAAGCTCTACCTGGAATTCGCCAACGGAGTATCGGCGCATATCCAGGTAGACACCTTCTGCTTTGTTCCGCTGCCGCGCTGGCAGGTACAGGGCGACGAGGCGACTCTTGTGGTCAACGACTGGAACTGCAGCGGCAAGATCGTCCGCGCCAAAGAGGGAGAGGTGGAGTGGACCGAGAATATCGTGTACACCGAGGCAGGCCCCACGAGAACGATGGCGCCCCGCCGCAAGGAGACTATCCAGGAGGACCCGCTCCCCGATGTCAAGACCGACTGGTCAGATTACTACATCAACCTGATGGATGTGGTGGACAACGGCGCCGAGCTTATCGTTAAGCCGGAGCAGTCGCTGCGCGTGATGAAGGTCATCGATGCGGCTTTCCTCTCCGCGAAGACCGGAAAATCCGTTGCGGGACCGTTTTAAAGCAAAATAATGTAATTTTAAGGCGCGAAAGCTGGAGCTTTCGCGCCTTATTTGGCGATACGGCATTAGCTTTTGTCGCCGGGCTTTGCGATCAGCGCGAAGATATAGCCGAAGAAGACGGCCGCGGTGATGCCCGCCGCGGTCCCCGTGACCCCTCCTGTGAACGCGCCAATAAAGCCCTTTTCGGCGACGGCCTTTTTTACACCCTCCGCCAGCGCGTAGCCGAAACCGACAATCGGCACGGTGGCGCCCGCCTTGCCTACTTTCACAATGTCGTCGTACACGCCGACGGCCGTAAGAACGACGCCGGAGACGACGAAAAGTACCAGTATGCGCGCGGGCGTAAGCCGCGTTTTATCCAGAAGAATCTGTCCTATCGCGCAAATCGCGCCTCCGATCAAAAAGACACACAGATAATCCAGCATTTATATAACTTGCCTTTCGTTTGAGATGATCACCGCGTGGCATATGCAGGGGATGCTTTCCCCCTGCTGAACCGTCAGCGGCGAGAGAAGAGCGCCTGTGCCCGCGAAGATGATCCGTTTCCAGTGGCCCGAACGCATACCGTTCAGGATATAGCCGCAGAGTACGGCGGCGGAGCAGCCGCACCCGGACCCGCCCGCGTGGACATCCTGCTTGTTCCTGTCGTAGATCAGTTCGCCGCAGTCGCTGAACACATCGCCCAGGTCCACATTGTCGGATAAAAACAGGTCCCGCACGATCCGGCTTCCGGTTGAAGCCAGATCCCCGGTGAGAATCAGGTCGTAGTCGGCCGGGGTCGTTCCGGTCTCCCGGAGCAGCGTGTCGAGCGTCGTGTACGCGGCCGGCGCCATCGCCGCGCCCATGTTGTTGGCGTCCTTGACGCCGGCGTCGATGATCTGGCCCGTGGTCACATGGGTGACATAGGGGCCGCTGCCATTCGCGCTCAGAATAACGCAGCCGGCGGCGGTGGCTGTCCATTGCGCCGTGGGCGTCCGCTGACCGCCGTACTCCAGCGGCATCCGGTATTGGCGCTCGGCGGAGCAGAAGTGCGAGCTTGTGATTGCCGCCGTCGTCGCGGCGAACCCGCCGTCGATCAGCATTGAGGCGAGTCCGAGCCCCTCCGCCATAGTGGAACAGGCCCCGTAAAGCCCGTAAAACGGCAGATCGCTGTCCCTGACGGCGAAGGAAGAGCTGATGCATTGGTTTAAAAGATCGCCCGCGAATACGTAGTCGAGAGAGGAGGGCGAGATCGCGGCCTTATCCAGCGCGCGGGCCAGCGCTGTCGACTGCATCTTTGTCTCGGCTTTTTCCCAGCTATTCTCACCGAACGTGGTATCGTTGTTGATAATGTCGAAGCTGTCCTTTAAGGGGCCTTCCCCTTCTTTTTTACCGACGACGCTGGCAAAGCCCGCGATCGACGGCGGATTGGCAAGCCTTACCGTAAATCTCCCCAGTCTTTTTTCCGCGCCCAATAAAAAACACCTCTATTTTATTTATATAAAAATGAGCAGAATAAGCCCGTAGATGACTGACGCGGCGATGCCGTAGACCAGCACCGGCCCGGCAACGACGAACATCTTCGCGGCGAGCCCGAGGACGAGCCCCTCCGACTTGAATTCCATCGCCGGAGATACGATCGAGTTGGCAAATCCCGTAATCGGGACCACGATGCCAGCGCCGGCGAATTTCGCGATGTTGTCGTAGACCCGAAGCGCGGTCAGAAGCGCCGCTAAAAAAATAAGCGTCAGCGTGGACAGGGTTTTCGCGTTGATCTCGGAAAAGCCGACGCCCCTGAAGAGGTCCGTAAAAGCCTGCCCGATGACGCAGATTAGGCCGCCTACGATAATGGCAAGGATTACATCCTTTAATATAGGCGAATGCGGGGATCGGTCTTTAACGAAACGGTCGTAGTCCCTGTTTGTCATTTTGAACATAAAATCACCCCGCCGTCTATTATTGACAGCGGGGAAAAAGCGTATTCAAAATGTTTCGTTTAGCATGAAGCATTTATTTAAGGCTTAGAAGCCCAGCTCCTCGCCGACGACGTAAACCCGCGTCTCCCTGCCGGGCATCGGATAGGAGTATCTGACGATCACCCGGCACATCCGTAAATCCGCCGCGCACTCGTGGCACTCGCCGGTTTTCGCGCAGGGGGTTTTCATATTGAGCCTGCGGGCGTTTTTGGGGCAGGCGACCGTTTTGATCCGCTCGACCGCCGAGTCGTAGCCCGATACGATTTTATTGACGCCGCAGACGATAATCGCCCTCTTCGGCCCGTAAAACATCGCGGCGACCCTGTTTCCGTTTCCGTCGATGCTTACAAGCTCGCCAGAGTCCATAAGCGCGTTGGCGCTGCAGAGATAGACGTCGGCCAAAAGAGCTTTTTTTCTCACGTCAGCTCCTGTCCTATCCTTCCAGTGCCAGTAAACGGTGTTCCCGCGCTCGACAAGCCTGTCGTATACGCCGAGCTGGTCGATGGTGACGGAACCGCCGACGCCGACTGTTTCCGACGGGGCTATCGCCTTTAGAATGTCCTCCGCGGCCTCGCCGCGCGAGTCGAAGTATTTTGCGACGAATCCGCGCTTCGAAAGGTTTTGCAACAGGTTTTTTATGTTTTCGTCCATCGATATGACCTCCGTTAAAAATTTCCGTGCTCGCGGCCGCCGATTTTATTATTGCATTGCGCCTTCGTTTATGGTATAATAACGAAGCATGGGCGATATTGTGCAGCCCTGTGCGTTCTGCCCCGCGCAACGGCGGCCTGCGAACCATGTCAGGCGGGGAACCGAGCAGCATTAAGCGGGAACAGCCGTGTGCCGCGGATCAGCCGGACCTGCAAAGGGCTGCACAATGTTTCCCATGCATTATTATACCACAAGCGCAAAGCGCGTGGTATAATTGTCCATCAGAAGGCGGTAGCCTTAAGCGGCGAGCCGTTGGACACCAGGGCGTATAATAGCCGCTTTGCGGCTATTATGCCATAAAATTTGTCCGGAGCGGATTTGAAATTTATCGGGAGGTGTTTGAAAATGTATCAGGCGCTGTACCGGAAATGGCGGCCGATGTGCTTTGACGACGTAATCGGCCAGTCGCATGTGACGAAAACGCTTAAAGCTCAGTCCGCGGCCGGCAGGCTTTCGCACGCGTATCTGTTCTGCGGGCCGAGAGGCACCGGGAAGACCACCTGTGCGAGAATTCTCGCCAAGGCGGCCAACTGCACGCATTTGAAAAACGGGGACCCCTGCAACGCGTGTCCGGCGTGCACAGGGATAAACGACGGCAGCATCACCGACGTAATCGAGATGGATGCGGCGACCTATACCGGCGTGGACGATATCAGGGCTCTCCGCGACGAGGCGCTCTACTCACCATCCCTGATATCCCGGAAGGTCTATATTATAGACGAGGTCCACATGCTCTCGACGAACGCGTTCAACGCGTTTTTAAAAATCCTCGAGGAACCTCCCGCCCACGTGATGTTCGTACTCGCCTCAACGGAGATACAGAAAATCCCGGCGACGATCCTCTCCCGCTGCCAGCGCTTTGAGTTTAAGCGGATAGGCAGGCTCGACATCATAAAAAAACTGATGGAGATTGCCCGCGCGGAAAGAATACCTCTCGAGGAGAGCGGAGCCTCGCTGATTGCGCATATGGCGGACGGGGCGATGCGAAACGCCCTCTCGCTTCTGGAGCAGGCCGCGTCGCAAAACGCGCAAAGGCTTGACGGGGACTCCGTCGCCGCTTCTCTCGGGCTCGCCGGCGCAGGCGCGCTGCTGGAGATATGCGGGGCGATATCTTCCGGAAACAGCGCTCTGGCGTTAGAACGGTTTACCGAGCTCTACGCCTCCGGTGTGGAGCCGGCGGCTTTCTGCGACCAGCTTTTATGTCTGATGAGGGACATTATGGTGCTCCGGGAAAACGGCGATTTCGCAATGCTGGGCAACGGCTATACAAAGGATGATTTGAAGGCGTTTTTCAACACAATACCGAGGGTTCGGGCCCTTGCGGCCGTCAAGACGCTTAGGGACACGCTATCGGATATGGGCAGGAGCCCGAACAAGCGGATAGACATGGAGATGTGCCTGATCTCGCTCTGCAGGCCGGGTAACGGCGGGGGCGGAACGGCAAGCCCCGCGCCGGAGGCCGGGGCTCCGGCTCAGAATAGTGCCGTCGGAGCGGGAAATGCCGCCGCAGCGGACCGGAATCCGGCGGGCGGGAACAAGCCGGCGGGCGCGCAGAAAACGCCGGAAGTAAACAGCACCGATAATGATTTAAAGCCGGCGGAGGAGATCAAATACAGGGACGAGCTGATCGCGACGCTCCGCGAGACGATTGATATGGTGACCCTTTCCCACCTTAAGCTGTGCTCGTTTCTGGGATCCGGGGATAAAATCCGGATAAGAACCGGAGACCCGATGACGTACAGCATCGTAAGCAGGAAAACGGTCCTCGAGGAAGTCGCCGCCGCCGCGGGCAGGATTACGAGCAAAAAGCTCTGCGCCGCGGCAGAGAAAACCGAAGCCGGCGGTGAGACCGTTCCGGACGGCCTCGGGGAGCTTATAAGGTTCGCGGCCGAAAATCCGGATATAGCGCAGCTGAAATAAAAAAACGCCGTCATTCCGGCGGTAGACGGCGTTTTAGCAGTGAATTATCCGCCGGAGAAACGGGTTTTTTATGGCGGACGCGCAATTTGCGGCTCCGGTCGAGGAGCTGATCGAATACTTCCAGAGACTTCCCGGGATCGGCAGGAAATCCGCGCAGCGACTTGCCTTCTATGTAATGGGCATGGATAAGCAGGTGGTTGCGGGCTTTGCCTCCGCGCTGCTAGCGGCGAAGGAGACGGTTTTCCGGTGCAAAATCTGCCAAAACCTGACAGACCGGGAGGTCTGCCAGATCTGCGCGAACCCGGCGAGGGACCGTTCCGTGGTCTGCGTGGTCGCGGAGCCGATGGACGTAGCGGCGATAGAGCGCACGAAGGAATTCAGAGGGGTATACCATGTGCTTCACGGCGTAATCTCCCCGCTGAACAGGATAGGGCCGGAGGATTTGACGATAAGGGAGCTTCTGCTGAGAATAGGCGAGGGCAACATCACAGAGGTGATTCTCGCCACCGACCCGGATACCACCGGCGAAACCACCGCGATGTACATCTCGGGGCTTGTGAAGCCGCTGGGCGTAAAGGTTACGAGGCTTGCCTATGGCGTACCGGTCGGGGGGCACCTGGAGTTTGCAGACGAGGTCACGCTGCTGCGAGCCCTCGAGGGGAGAAGAGAATTATAATATTACGGCTATTCCGTCCGCGCAGGCACAGGCGCGGACGGTTTTTTTACTAAGAATTTTGACAGACAAAAGATCAGCAGCCCCACCGCGGGAAAGGCGATCATCAGGCAGAGCGCGGGCCGGAGCCCTATCGCCGTGGCGGCGGCGCCCATAAAGAGATTAGAGCAGATGCCGGCGAGCCCGGATACGATCGCGGCGATCACTGTCTGCGCGGTGAATACGGTTCGCCTTTCGACGATTTCCGGTACGTAGTTCGCAATCGACGAGAGATAGATCCCGTAGGACGGCGCCTGAAGCGTCATCAGCGCGACGATCATCCAGACCCTGGGCGAGAGCGCGACGGCGGATATTTTCAGAACCATGAAAAACATCGAAATACAGAGCAGCGAATAATTCGAAAACCTCGGTGCGAGCTTTTTGTACGAGAGGAGTGCTGGGACCTCCGACATCGCCATTATAAAAAGAGCCAGCCCGTAGTCGCCGTTGCCGCCGCCGAGATCGGATATCCGAACGGAGAGGAAGAGCATCGACCCGCTCGAGCCGAAAAAAACAAAGAAGACCGCCAGCAGCAGCGACAGGTACGCCCTGTTTTTCAACAGCTTTTTTACCCCGGTCGCAAAGCTGTCGTTGTCCTCCTGCCTTGGGTGCGCGTTTCGGGCGGAAGGCTCGCGTATCGTCAGCATCAGGGCGATGACGATAAGCGAGAGGACGATGAAAACCGGGGTCATGATGCCCATCCCGAACCTGTCGAGGGCCGCGCCGAAAAGCGCGGCGGTGGTGGCGTAAAACGCCGAGCCGAAGCTGCGGGTTAAGCCGAAGCTGATTTTTGCGCCGTCGATTTTCAGGCGGATCGACCAGGTGTCGAAAATGTACATCAGCGACTGTGTGGTGGAGGATAGGACGACGACGGCGATAACCGTGTTGAATACGCTTTTTCCGCTGTAGCGGAGCAGTACCGACCCGGCAATCCCACAGAGGAGCGCCGCGGCCAGAATCGGCTTGATTTTTTTCGAGCGGTCGCAGAGAACGCCCCATAGGGGCTGAGCCAGCGCCAGCGCCGCGGTGCTGCACATGGCGATAACGCCGCAGGTGAAGGTATCATACCCGAAGCTCTCGAAAAGCGGTATGTAAAACGAAAAGACCACGCAGAAAGCCGCCCAGTAAAACCCCTGCAGCAGCCCGTATCTGAAATTCATATCCGTATATGCCCCTCTGTGACAAGCCTTTTGCGGCTTTTGCAGCCGATGGCCCCCATTATACCATACCGCCGACCGGCACACAATCGCGGGCTGAAATAAAAAAATGAAGTCGACACCGCATAAACGGCCAAAATAACGAGAATAACGCCGAAAAGAGGAGTATGAAAAAAATAAATTGATTTTTCCGAAAATGACACTTGACAAGCCAAAGAAGATATGTTAATATAATCGGGCGCGAAAAATAGATATGAAAAAGCGTATTATTCCGTTTTTCGGCATGAAATGTTCATATTTTTCATTTATAATATGGTGGAGGTAAACGCATGGGGACGTTCATGACCAATAAAGAGACCCTCGAACGTAAATGGTATGTTCTGGATGCGGCAGGCAAACCGCTCGGCCACACGGCGGCCAAAGCGGCCGTACTCCTTAGAGGTAAAGAGAAACCGGATTTCACGCCGCATGTGGACTGCGGGGATTTCGTCATCGTAATCAACGCGAAAGACGCGGTGCTGACCGGCAAAAAACTCGATCAGAAGATGTACAGAAGGCACTCCGGCTATCCGGGCGGCTTGAAAGAGGTCAAATACCGCCTTCTGATGTCGCAGAAGCCCGAGCTTGCGATGAAGCTCGCCGTCAAGGGAATGCTTCCGAAGAATTCCATCGGCAGATGGTCCCTCGACAGACTCAAGGTATTTTCCGGGCCCGAACATAAACACGCCGCGCAGAAGCCCGTAGCGGTATCGGTTGATTAAGAAGGGAGGACAAATTAAGTATGTATCAGTCAAAGAAGCCTTATTTATACGGCACAGGCAGACGCAAGTCCTCCGTGGCCAGAGTCCGTCTTTACCAGGGCGGCACCGGCAAAATAACAATAAACGACCGGGATATCGATGACTATTTCGGCCTTGAAACCCTGAAGCTGATCGTCAGGCAGCCGCTTGAGGCGACCGGCACAGTGGGCACCTGCGACATTGTCGCGACGGTGACCGGCGGCGGCGTCGCGGGACAGGCGGGAGCTATCCGTCACGGCCTGGCGAGAGCGCTGCTGGAGGTCAACCCCGAGTACCGCGCGGTCCTCAAGAAAGACGGACTTCTGACGCGCGATCCGCGTATGAAGGAGCGCAAAAAATACGGTCTCAAAGCGGCCCGCCGTGCTCCGCAGTTCTCGAAACGTTAATTTATTGCAAAAAATGTGCCTTTCCTTACGGAAAGGCGCATGCTTTAATTGGAACTCGAAGCAAAAGCAAAACCCGGCCGGTAGGGATGTGGCAACTGAGTGCCCCGGCGGATATACTGCTTATATGAGCGTTTGGAAGGGAGCGCGCTTGCGAAAATTTGCAAAAAACGTAGCGCTATGGAATAATATGGCACAAATTTGTATATACTCCGAATATTGGAGGTGAAGCAAAATGCCAAAGAAGGAATTCACCCGAGACCTGAAGAGAATAGTCGAGCTTTTATGTTCAACGATTAACCAAAGGATGGGTACGATAAAGTTCATAGCAATCGCCCTGTGCGTGGTCGTCTCGCTTTCCGCCGTGGTCGCGGGCGTCGCGCTAGCAATCGACGTGATAGGCACAAACGGCGGAGGAAGCGCCGAAAGCACGGCCGACAGCGCCGGCGCGGCGCTGGATTCCGAACCGGATATGGCGCCGGAATATTCCGAGGTCTATTTTCAAATTGCGCCGACGGACTCCGGCTCTGAAGCCGGAGCGCCCGTCACCATCAACGTATCCTGCGACGGGGAGACAAAAAGCGTGACCGTAACGCGAAAAACGGTATCCGGGGCCCTCGCCGAGGCAGGGTACACGGTGTTTATGACCGATATTATCTCTCCCGCGGGGAACACCTCCGTTTACGACGGGATGACGGTCACGGTTCTGCGCACAACGGTTGAGACGCACGATTATTACGTTCAGGTACCGTATGATACGGAGTATCGGGAAACTGCCGAGCTCTATGAGGGTGAATCGAGGGTCGTACAGGAGGGGCAGCCCGGTAGCCGGAAAATCACGCTGCAGCAGACCCTTTATAACGGCATGATGATCGAAAACAAAACGATTTCGTCGGTGATTATTTCGGACCCTGTCAACAGCATCATTGAAAACGGCACGAAGAAAAGAACCTCCGCCACCACGAAGGCGACGACAAAAGCGACGACGAAGGCCACTACGAGCAACGAGCCGCCGGAGATCAGCGGAAGCACGGTCGAGGTAAACGGTGTTCTCTACAATATCACTCAGACGCTGGAGGGCAGGGCTACGGCTTATTACTCCTCGTCAAGTATGACCTATACCGGGAACAGGGCGGTTGTCGGGGGGACCGTGGCGGTCAACCCGAACATCATACCCCTCGGGAGCTTGGTTTTAGTGGTGTCCCCGGACAGCGGGCAGACATGGAGTTACGGCCCGGCCTACGCGCACGACTGCTATAACTACTATACGATTACGGGGACGTATGTGGACCTCTATATGGCGAGCTATCAGGACTGCGTGAAATTCGGAAACAGGAACTGCATTATTTATATAATCACCCCGGCAAGCTGACAAAAAATCAATGGCGCGATGGGCATATACACGCCCGTCGCGCCTTCTTTTTTACGGTCTTCTGCAGCCCTCGATATGTATCGGGCGGATTTTTTTTATCTGGTAGGAGGAGAGAAGCCTGTAGTCGCAGTCGAGCGAGTGCGCGGCGACGAAAATTGCGGTTCCGGACACCTCCACGACGACAGGAGAGTGGTGGAAGTGCTCCTTGACGGTGGCGAGCTGGATAATATCCCCGGGCAGAAGCTCCGAGAGCTCGCAGACCGCGCCGTAGG
The DNA here is from genome assembly GCA_033813635.1 of Bacillota bacterium. Taxonomy (GTDB): domain Bacteria; phylum Bacillota; class Clostridia; order Oscillospirales; family QAMX01; genus JAPXRI01. The sequence goes on along the minus strand of JAPXRI010000003.1, from coordinate 11,742 downwards.
GCCCGGCGCCCTTGTTATTAAGCAAAAAGTCGGCCAAAAACCTGACGCCGGTCCACGACGGACTGCGGTTGTTCGCGGTTTTATAATACCACCCGCCGGGGGAGGCGAAATTCATCGTCTTTGAGCCCGCGAACAGGCACTGCGAGGCGAAATTCGTGCAGTCGCCGCCCTGGTTGTCGAAGTTGTAGAACAACGGATTTCGCGCGTACGCCCATCTGTGCGCGTACGCGACGGCGGCCCCGCGGTCGTAGGGAATTTCTTTGATAAGATCACGACCTTTATTTCGTACTTCGGTATATTCTATAACAACTTGCGTTTTTATGTGTGAAAATGTATAATTGAACTGGAAGAAAAAAATAAAGGATTGATATCATGTCCATTGTGATCGGAATCGACGTCGGCGGCAGCACGACCAAAATCGTCGGCATGGAAGGAATTCATATGAAGAGCCCGCTGATGGTCAAGGCGAACGACCCCAAGGCGTCAATTTACGGGGGATTCGGGAAATTCCTCGACGTCAACGGTTTAAAGCTCGGGGATATCTCAGCCGTAATGGTGACGGGCGTCGGCTCAACCGCGATTGATGACAACATCTACGGGATACCCACCACTAAAGTAAACGAATTCAGCGCGATAGGGAGGGGTGGCCTCTACCTTTCGGGGCTCGACAAGGCGATTATCGTCAGCATGGGGACGGGCACGGCCATCGTCTCCGCCACCGGCAACGAAGCCCACCACGTCGGCGGCACGGGAATAGGCGGAGGGACCCTTCTTGGCCTTTCAAACAGAATGCTCAACATCCGCGATTTTGACTCGCTGATAAAAACCGCCGAGGGGGGCAGGCTCGAGCACGTCGACCTGTTTGTCGACGATATCACGAGTCAGACGATGCCCACGCTGCCCGGCGGGACCACCGCGTCGAATTTCGGGCGGATCAGCGATCTCGCGACGAAGAGCGACATCGCGATAGGGATAATCAACCTGGTGCTGCAGGCGGTGGGCGTTACCGCGGTGTTCGCCTCCCGGATTGAAAACACAAAAAAGATTGTCCTGATAGGCACCCTCACCGAGGTGCCGTACACAAAGCAGATATTCAGCGGTCTCGAGCCGCTTTACGGGGTGGAGTTTATACTGCCGAAGTACGCGGAGTTCGCGACCTCGGCGGGGGCAGCGCTCTGCTCGGAGAACTGATAAGGAAAAGGGGTAAAAAATGAAGAGCAAATTAAGATGGGGAATTCTCGCCACCGGAACGATTGCAAACAAGTTCGCGAATGATCTTTTGGAGATGGAAGACGCGGTGATCTCGGCGGTGGGCTCGAGAAAAAAGCAGACCGCGCTGGAATTCGGCGAAAAATACGGCATACCCGCCGAGAGGTGCTTCGGGAGCTACGAGGAGCTCTACGCCTCGAAAGACGTGGATATCATATATATCGCCAGCCCACACAGCCACCACGCGCAGCATATGCTGCCGGCGATCGAAGAGGGAAAGCATATTCTCTGCGAAAAATCCTTTACGCTAAACACGGCACAGGCGCGCGAGGTGTTTGAGGCCGCGAAAAAGCGGGGGGTTTACGTCGCCGAGGGGATGTGGACCCGGTTTCTCCCGGCGAACGTCGAGCTGATGAAGCGGATCAACGCGGGCGAGCTGGGTGAGCTCACGACCTCCTGGGCGTTTTTCGGCACCCACTTTCCGGACGAGTGGCCGCTGACCCACCGGATATACAACCCGGAGCTCGGCGGCGGCGCGCTTCTGGACATGGGGGTCTACGCGGTGTCCTACCTCTCAATGCTCGCCCGCGACGCGCGGCCCGAAAGCATCGTCTCCACAGGCAAATTACTGAAGGCCACCGGCGTCGACAGCCAGGTTATGATCGCGCTTTCGTACCCCGGAGAGCTGATGAGCGTTGCCGGAACAGCGATAAAATCCGTGATGAAGGCTGAGGCCTTTGTCTCGGGCACCAGGGGGCGGGCGGTTATACCGGAGTACTGGAACGCGGAGTCTTTTGAGATTACAGTCGGGGGAAAGACGGAGGAGGTCAGATTCCCGAAGGATGTGGGCAGGTTTACGTACGAAGCCCGCGCGGTGATGGATGATATCCGTGCCGGCAGGCCGGAGAGCGAAGTTATTCCCCATCACGCGACGCTGACGGTTTTGAATATCCTGGAGACGGCGAGGAAAAATCTCGGCTTTTATTACGCCTGCGAAAAATAAATCGGGAGCTGAGGCAGATGTTCGGATATATAGCGGCCGGCGTTTTGCTTTTTCTGGCCGCCGCGCTGCTGATAGCGGCGTGGGTCCTATCCGGCGTGGTCCTGTATCCAAGGAAGAAAACCCTAGAGGAAACGGAACAGATAATGGTAAACGAGGGTTCGCTGGCGAAGGGGTATTATGCGTCCCTTCCCCGCGAGCCGTTCACGGTTTCGACCCCGGAGGGCGCACTCGACTGCGAGCTGATCCCGGCCAAAGCCGAGAGCTATCCCCCGAAGGTGATGATCCTTGTCCACGGCTACGGCTTCAATCGGATCGGAGAGGTCAAATACATCCCGTTTTTCAGGAAAAGAGGCTTTCACGTTGTAATCTTCGACAACCGGAATGCCGGGAAAAGCTTTAAGTTCAAAACAACGATGGGATTTTACGAGGCAAAAGACCTCTCGCGCATAATCTCGTGGGCGGCCGAGCGGTTCGGAAGCAGCGCGCTGATAGGGCTGCACGGCGAGAGCATGGGCGGAGCGGCCGTTTTAATGGCCAGCGCGGCGGACGAGCGCGTTTCGTTTGTGATCACGGACTGTCCCTACGCCGACTGCGCCGACCAGCTCTCGTACAATCTGCGGAGCAATTACCGGCTTTTCCGGTATCCTATCATCCCGATGTGCAGCTTCTTCACGAAGCTGCGGGCGGGCTTTTACTATTCGGACGCCTCCCCGATAAGGGAGATCATAAAAATAAAGCGAAGGCTCCCGATTTTGTTTTTCCACGGCACCGGGGACGATTTTGTGCCCTGCGCGATGACGGAGCGTATGTACGCCGCGTATCCCGGCCCGAAGAGGGTGTTTTACGGCAGGGGGAGCGGGCATACGTTCACGTCCGTCGATTACCCGGCGGAATACGACGCGGAAATCGGCGCGTTTCTGGCTGAATTCGTGCCGGAAGCGCGGGAAAACAGCGCGGAAAACGCGCGATCGGGTGACTGATAGTATTCAGACTTAAAGCATTGCGCACGCGTAAAGCCGTGTAATGTCCGGCAGAAGGGAATGATCAAAATCATATATGAAGGCGTATGAGAGACTTATCGGCTATACGTCGTTTGCGACCGCCTCAAACGAGGATAACCCGGGCTGCCCGAGCACGCCGGCCCAGACTTTATTCGGCAAAGTGCTCGCGGAGGAAATGCGGGGGCTCGGAATTACAGACGCGCGCATCGATGACAACGGCTATGTCTACGGGACGATTCCGGCGAGCCCAGGCGCGGAGGGCGGCTTCGTGCTAGGCTTTATCGCGCATATGGACGTCACGGCCGATGCGCCGTCGGAACATATCCAGTGCCGCCTCGTGAAAAATTACGACGGCGGCGATATCGTGCTGAACCGGGAAAAAGGCATTATGATGAGCCCGTCCGAGTTTGAGACGCTGAAAAGATATCCGGGCTGCGATCTCGTCGTCACCGACGGGACGACGCTTCTGGGCGCGGACGACAAGGCCGGGATTGCCGAAATCATGACCGCGGCGGAGATTCTGCTGAAGGGCGGCATTCCCCACGGGGAAATCCGCATCGCGTTCACGCCCGACGAGGAGATCTGCCGCGGGGCGGATAAATTCGACGTAGCGGGCTTTGGTGCCGACGGGGCCTTCACCCTGGACGGCGGCGCGTTCGGCGAGGTCGAGTACGAGACGTTCAACGCCGCGGCCGCCAGAATCATAATAACGGGGAAAAACATCCACCCGGGCACCGCGAAAAACAAGATGAAAAACGCGCTCCGGATCGCCACGGCGTTCGACACGATGCTGCCGGAGGCAGAGAAACCGGAGTACACCTCGGGATACGAGGGCTTTTACCACCTGACCGATATCAACGGCGACGTGGAGAGCGCGGAGATGAGGTATATCCTGAGGGACCACGACTCAAGCAAGCTCGAAGTCAAAAAGGATGTGATCCTGAAAACCGCAGCATATCTAAACGACAGATACGGGGCCGGCACGGTGGAGGCGGTAATCACCGATACCTACAGGAATATGGCGGAAAAAATTCTCCCCCACAGACACCTGATCGATTCCGCTTACGAGGCGGTAAGGCAGGCCGGCGGGGAGCCGGTCAGCCTGCCTGTGCGGGGCGGGACGGACGGCTCGAAGCTCTCGTTCATGGGGCTGCCCTGTCCGAACCTCGGCACGGGCAGCCATAACCACCACTCAAGGTTCGAGTACGCGGTCGTCCAGGAGATGGACAGATGCGTCGAAATGATATTAAACCTTGCGAAAATCTACGCTTACCGGGGAAAGAACGGATAATGCCCGTTTTTCGCGCCGGTAGGCGCAAGGCTTTCCGGCGAAAACTTATCAGTATAAGATGCAAAAAGCCGCGGCAAAACGTCTCGTTTTGCCGCGGCTGATTTTTGGTTTGTTACTTTGAAAGATTTTTCTTGAGCTTTTCGAGCTCGTCTGCGAGCTCCTTCGGAAGCTCGTCGCCGAATTTGGCGTAGAGTTCGCTGATGCTCTTGGTATCCTCAAGCCAGTAATCCTTTTCGACCTCGAGGATGCTCTTCAGGGTGTTAAAGTCGAACTTCTTGCCCTCTTCGATCGTGTAGTCCAAGCCGTCGATATTGATATCCTCGGCGTAGGGCAGGTAACCGATCGCGGTTTCACGGGCGCCGACCTTGTTCTCGCAGCGCTTGATGATCCATTCAAGGACGCGGAAGTTATCGCCGAAGCCCGGCCACAAGAACTTGCCGTTCTCATTGAGCCTGAACCAGTTGACGTTGAAGATCTTGGGCGGGTTCTTGAGCTTCTTGCCCATGTCGAGCCAGTGCTTCCAATACCAGGCCATGTTGTAGCCGCAGAACGGGAGCATGGCCATCGGGTCTCTGCGGACGACGCCTACAGCGCCGGAAGCGGCCGCCGTCGTCTCCGAAGCCATGATCGAGCCGACGAATACACCGTTCTGCCAGTCGCGGGACTGATAGACAAGCGGAGCGGTCTTCGCGCGGCGCCCGCCGAATATAATCGCGGACAGCGGAACACCCGCAGGATCTTCCCATTTCGGGGAGATGCAGGGGCAGTTTCTCGCCGGAGCGGTGAAGCGGGAGTTCGGATGCGCGGCCTTTACGCCGGAATTCGGATCCCAGGGCTTGCCGGTCCAGTCGATGGCGTTGTGCGGCGGATTCTTGTCGAGGCCTTCCCACCACACCGTGCCGTCTTCGGGGACGTATGCGACGTTTGTGAATATCGTGTCCTTCTGGGTTGAAATAAGGGCGTTCGGGTTGGATTTCATGTTTGTTCCCGGAGCGACGCCGAAGAAGCCGGCCTCGGGGTTGACGGCGCTCAGGCCGCCGTCCTCGTTGATGCGGAGCCAGGCGATATCGTCGCCGACCGTCCATACCTTATAGCCTTTGTCAAGATACTCTTTCGGCGGAATCAGCATTGCGAGGTTGGTTTTTCCGCAGGCGGACGGGAACGCCGCGGCGACATACTTGGTGGTTCCGTCGGGGCACTCAATGCCGAGTATCAGCATATGCTCGGCCATCCAGCCCTGCTTCCAGCCCTGGTAGGACGCAATCCTGAGCGCGAAGCACTTCTTGCCCAGCAGGACGTTGCCGCCGTAGCCGGAGTTGCAAGACCAAATCGTGTTGTCCTGCGGGAACTGGAGAATGTATCTCTTCTCCTCGTCTATATCGCACTTCGCGTGGAGGCCGTGCACGAAGTCCTCGGAGTCGCCGAGCATATCGAGAACCGCTTTACCGGTGCGGGTCATGATTCTCATGTTGAGAACTACATATATCGAGTCGGTAAGCTCTATGCCTATCTTCGCGAAGGGCGAGCCGATTGCGCCCATCGAGAAGGGGATAACATACATTGTTCTGCCCTTCATGCTGCCGCGGAAAATCTCGGACGCCATGGAATATGCTTCCGCGGGGTCCATCCAGTTGTTTGTGGGACCGGCTTCAAGCTTTGTGGGAGTGCAGATGAAAGTGCGGTGCTCAACCCTCGCGACGTCGTTCAGGGCCGTGCGGTGGTAATAGCAGCCGGGCAGCTTTTCCTGATTAAGCTTTACAATCTCACCCGTGGCGCAGGCCTGCGCTCTGAGCTCTTCGGCCTGTTCCTCGCTCCCGTCGATCCATACGATTTTGTCGGGCGTTGTCATCGCGGCCATTTCATCGATCCACTTTAACAGCGCCTTGTTCTTGGTCATTGTCATAAGTTCTCCTTTCGATGTATAAGAAAATCGACTAGCTATCATTATACATTTACTTATTATACAGTTATTTGTCATCCCGCGCAAGTTAAAATCTGTAAATTAATCTTACGTAAACTTCATTTGCTTTGTAGCATTTGCATTAATTCCGAGGAGATACCATATAATTCGGGAAGAGTGAGACTCTCTCCGCGCCTGTCGGGGCTGATTTCCAGCCTTTCAAGCAGCGGCTGCGCACCGCTTTTGCCTATTTCCGGGTAGGCTGAGGCGATGTTGTTCAAAACGGTTTTTCTTCTGTTTGAAAACACCGCGCGGACGAGGGAGAAAAAAATATCCTGTTCCCCGCCGGACAGGTCCGACGCTTTGCTGTCGAGCCGGACGACCACGGAGTCCACCTTCGGCGCGGGGTAGAACGCGCCCGCCGGCACGGAGAACAGCTTCCGCGGGATCGAGAAGTGGTTCGCGATCACGCTCAGCAGACACCAGTCCTCCTCGGAGGGGGAAGCCGTAAGCTTTTTTGCGGCCTCCTTCTGGAGCATCACGGTAACGGAGGAAAAAACTCGAGATGTCAAAAGCACGGTAATTGTCTTGGTGGTGATGTAATACGGGAGATTCGATACGGCGACGGCTTTCCTAAACGAAAAACGCTCCGCCGCCAGGGCGCGGATGTCGGTCTTTAAAATGTCTCCGTAGATAACCTTAGTATTGTCAAGGCCGGCGAGGGTCTCGTTCAGCACCGGCTGGAGCGACTTGTCGATTTCCACCGCGAAGACCTCTGCGGCGCGGGCGGAGAGCGCCCGGGTCAGGCAGCCTACCCCGGGGCCGACCTCGAGCACGGAGGTCTCGGCGTCGAGCGCCGCGCTTTCGGCGATTTTTTCCGGAACCGCGGGGTCGATCAGAAAGTTCTGGCCGAGGCTTTTCGACAGCGAAAAGCCGTGCCTTCCCATAAGTTCCTTCAGATACGCCGCGCTGCAGAGCTCCAAACGGCCCGCCTCCCCGTTAAAATTTGACAAATATGCCCGTAATTGCCTTTCAATATTATACCACGAAATCCGCTCGTGTGGTATAATATCAAATGTATGCGCCAGACCTGCGCAATAAGAAAACGAAAAGGAAGAACCCGGGGAAAGACGATCAGAATGGATAATAAATTTGCATATCTTGACAATGCCGCGACGACCGCGGTGTGCCCGGAGGCGCTCGCGGCGGCCGCGGAGGCGGCAGAAAAGGTTTACGGCAACCCGTCCTCGCTGCACAGCTTCGGATTTGAGGCTGAGCGGCTTGTGGCCCGCGCGCGTTCAGAGATCGCGGCGAGCGTCGGCGCCTCCCCGGACGAGATTATTTTCACGCCCGGAGGCACCTTCGGGGACAACCTCGCCCTGATCGGCGGCGCCAGGAGAAACACGCGGCTCGGCCGGCATGTCGTGGTCTCCTCGATAGAGCACTCGGCGGTTCTGAACGCCGCAAGGCACCTCGAGGAGCGGGAAGACTTTGAGGTGACCTACGTCCGGCCGGACCGGTTCGGGCATGTGTCGGCGGAAGACGTGGCCGCGGCGGTCAGGGAGGACACCACCGTCGTCTCGGTGATGCTTGTCAACAACGAGCTCGGCGCCCTTCAGCCTGTCGCGAAGATCGCGGCCGCGGTCAAGCGGAAAAACCCGAAAACGCTGGTCCACACCGACGCGGTGCAGGCCTACACAAAGATAAAGACAAACGTGCGCGAGCTTTGCGTCGATATGATGTCCTTAAGCGGGCATAAAATACACGCGTTCAAGGGGATAGGCGCGCTCTATATCAAAAAAGGCACGAAGATAGAGCCGCTGATCTTCGGCGGCGGACAGGAATCTGGGTTCGCGCCAGGGACGGAGCCGGTGCCGGGCATTATGTCGCTGGCGGCCGCGGCGAAGGCGGCGCTGGCATCGGAGAGCTGCGCGGCCGCGGCGAGGCTCCGCGACAGAGCTCTGGACGGGCTTGCGGACTGCCCGGAGGTGAAAATCATCTCCTCCGGAGATGTGCCCCATATTTTCATGATATCGCTGGAGGGCTACCGGGGCGAGACCGTCCTCCACTTCCTTGAGGAGCGGGGGATATACGTCTCGACCGGTTCGGCCTGCAGCAGGGGAAAGCCGAGCCATGTGCTTACGGAGATCGGGCTGCCGAAGAGCGTGCTGGAGGGCGCGCTGCGCATCAGCGTTTCCCGCTTCACAACGGAGGATGAGATCGACAGGCTGGTCGCCGGGATAAAAGACGCGGCGCGCGCGCTGGCCAGGGGGAGAAGATAAAGATGAGGGGACAAAAGGAAATCATTTTACTTAAGCTCGGCGAGTCCGTGCTTAAGGGGCAGAACCGGCGGGTTTTCGAGCAGAGGCTCGCGGCGAATGTAAAATACCGGCTTTCGCGGATCGGAAAATTCGAGGTCTACGCGATCCAGTCGACGATCTATATCCGCCCGGGGGACGGCGTCAGCGGGGAGCAGTTCGAGAGCGCGCTCGACGCGATGTCGTCGATTTACGGGGTCGTCTATTTCTGCCGGGCGGCAGAGTGCGAAAAGGACCTGGACACAATCATGCGGCTCGCGCCGGAGTACTGCGCGAGCGCGCTCGAAAAGGCCGCCTCTTTTCGCGCGGAGGCGAAGCGTTCCGACAAAGCCTTCCCGATGACGTCGCCGGAGATCGAGGGCGAGGTTGGCTACGCGGTGCTTCAGAAGTTTCCCGGGCTCAAGGTAAACCTGAAAAATCCGGAGGTCACCGTCAACGTGGAGATCCGGGATAGGGCGGCCTACATCCACGCCGGGCAGTTTCCCGGCGCGGGTGGACTGCCGGTTGGCACCGGCGGAAACGGGCTTCTGTTACTCTCGGGGGGGATTGACAGCCCGGTAGCGGGGCATATGATGGCAAAGCGCGGGGTTAAGCTCGCGGCTGTGCACTTCGAAAGCCCGCCTTACACCTCCCTGCGCGCCAGGCAAAAGGTGCTGGACCTTGCCGACGCTATGAGCCTTCGCTGCGGGAAAATCCCGCTGTACATCGTCCCGGCGGCGAAAATCATGGAGCAGATCCGGAACAAATGCCCAAACGAGCTCTTCACGCTGATCCTGAGACGGTTTATGATGCGTATCGCCTGCGGCATCGCGGACAAAGAGGAGTGCGGCGCGCTGATCACCGGCGAGAGCCTCGGCCAGGTCGCCTCTCAGACGATGGACGCGATCGCCGTGACGAACGCGGTCTGCGACAGACCGGTTTTCCGTCCGTGCATCGGCATGGACAAGGAGGAGATTATCCGGATCGCGCGGAGCACCGGTACGTTCGACATCTCCATCAGGCCGTTCGAGGACTGCTGCACGGTGTTCACCCCAAGGCACCCGAAAACCAAGCCGAAGCTCGAGCAGCTTGAGCGGGCCGAGGAGAGGCTCGACGTGGGGGCGCTTGTGTCGGAGGCGATAGAAAACGCGGAGTTCGTCATGACCGGCTACGCCAAAAACGGAGAAGCATATAACGAGGGAAGATAAAATATGAACGCTGAACTGATAGCCGTAGGGACCGAGCTTCTGCTCGGCGAAATCGCGAACACGGACGCGCAGGCGATATCCGAATGCCTGTCCGAGCTCGGGATCAACGTCTTTTACCACACCGTCGTCGGGGACAACCCGAAGCGGCTGGCGGAGACGCTGAAGCTCGCGAAAAGCCGTTCCGACCTGATCATCACTACCGGCGGGCTCGGGCCGACCTACGACGACCTAACCAAAGAGGTAATCTGCGAGACCTTCGGGAAGAAACTCGTGATGCACGCCCCGAGTCTTGACCGGATCAAGGCCTTTTTTAACGGAATCGGCCGGCCGATGACCGAGAACAACAAAAAACAAGCGCTTTTACCCGAGGGCTGCCACGTGCTTGAAAACGACTGGGGTACCGCGCCGGGCTGCGTGGTCGAGGCAGACGGCTGCATGGTCGCGATGCTGCCCGGACCGCCGAGGGAGTGCGTTCCGATGATGCGGGAGCGGCTCTGCCCGTACCTCGCCGCCAGGCAGGAGGGCATCATCCGCTCCCACGGCATCCGGATTTTCGGCATGGGCGAGTCCGCGGTGGAGGACAGGCTCCGGGAGATGATGGTCTCATCGATAAATCCAACGGTCGCGCCCTACGCAAAGGACGGCGAGGTGCTGCTCCGCGTCACGGCGAAGGCCGAAAAAGCGGAGGAGGCGGAAAAGCTGATTGCCCCGGCGGTGGAGAAAATCCGAGGGATTCTCGGCGACGTGGTCTACGGCGTGGACGTGGATTCCCTGGAGCAGAGCGTCGTCCGAAAGCTCGCGGAAAAAGGCCTGACCGTTTCGTGCGCGGAGTCCTGCACGGGTGGGCTGCTGGCCAAAAGGCTCACCGACATCCCCGGGAGCTCAAAGGTGTTCCCGGGTTCGGTGGTCACGTACGCTAACGAGGCCAAGGAGGCGCTGCTCGGCGTGCCCGAAAAGGTGCTGGATGAGTACGGAGCGGTCAGCCGGCCGACGGCGGTCTATATGGCCCTCGGCGCGCAGAAGCTTTTCGGGACCGACATCGCCGTGGGCATCACCGGGATTGCCGGGCCGGACGGCGGGAGCGACGAAAAGCCCGTGGGGCTCTGTTACATCGGCGTCGCCGTCAGGGGTACGGCCGTCGTCCGCGAGTTCAGATTCGGCGGCAGAAACCGCGACCGGGCGTATATCCGGACGCTCGCGGCGAGCAACGCGCTGAAGCTGGTCCTCGATGCGGCGGATAAAATCAAATCGTAAAAATGCAACAGGAAAGGGGATACGCTAAAAGCGATATCCCCAATATTTTATCTCCGCGTAGGATTAATACGGGTTTCCGCTGTGATGTGTGTTTATGCGTGCGGCGTATTCCGCGGCAGCTCTGATTATCCCGTAAAAAAACTCACTGACCTCTTCAACGGTTATACCATTTTTGAGAGGCCGCTCGGGGTTATAGTAATGCGCTTTGCCTTCTAAACGAAACGCCTTCATCGTCGGTATCATTTCGTTGAAAGACTTTATTGCCAAATCGGTATGAACCCCCTTCCGATAACGAACATGTTTAAATACCCATAAATTTATTATATGAATATTATATAAAAACGTCGATTATAAATAAATAAAAAGAACCTGTCAATACTGTATAAAACAACCGGTAAAACATTTAAAAAAATAGCCGGTGTAGGGAATTGCCGGAATACGGGAGAAGCTTCATTAATGATGCTGTAGGATTGTCAAACATATTGGACAGTGAAGGAAGCGATAGCTTCATTGGGAGAGCGCCAGTGAAGAGGACGCATCGGGAGATTGTTGGAACGATTTTGGTGGGCAGCTAGCTGC
>JAPXRI010000002.1:0-151025 GCA_033813635.1 Bacillota bacterium | reverse complement strand
TTAACACGCGGTATATCCGGAAAAATCGAGAGCAGCGATAAATCCTCCGCGCGCATGCTTTTTTTCATAAGTTGCCACCTCCAGTTTTGTCCACTATATCAAAACCCGGCAGATATGTCAACACACAATACGGCTGTCTTAATACAAAGTAAAACGGACTTGTGTGCTTTCTTTGTAAAAAATAATGATAATCTTTTCTATATCGGCTCCCCGCATTACGCAGCTAAAGTCTTAATCGAAATGATGTTTAAACCGCAGCATACAATCAGTCAAAGATGCTATTGACAAAACACGATGGGTTTTGCATAATAGCTATCGGAAATATAAGAAAGGGGTTAGAACAAAAACAAAATAATAACAGGAGATGAGTCATATGAGCTTAAAAAAGACCATTCAGATCTGCAAGAACAGTATATCAAAATACAGCATTGTTCTTCCGTCCGACGCGAGTCCCACGGAAGTCACCGCCGCAACCGAGCTTGCCGCGCACATTTATTCCGCCTCGGGTGAAACGCTGCCCGTCTGCAGGAAGCCCTCGGAGTACAATATTTTTATCGGCAACGCAGCGAAAGGAGACAGAAGCGGCATAAAATACGACGGGTTTGTCATCTCAACCGACGATCAAAACCTTTATCTGTACGGAGCGATAGACCGCGGCACCCTTTACGCCGTCTACCGCTTCCTCGAAAAATATGTAGGCTTCCGCAAATACGCGATCGGAGTCGAAAGGCTTCTCGACGGCGACTGCGATATCCCGTCTGGGCTTATGTTTGCCTCCAATCCGGCGTTTGAGCTGCGCAGAACCGATTGGATCGGGCACACCTCCGATACCGCGTTTGCCGCGTGGGAGGGAATGAACACAGGGTATTTTAAGGACATCGAGCAATACGGCGGACATATAAAAAATATCGGCGGGTGTCATACCTTTGAACGGCTCTGCGACCCGAAAATATACTTCGAGGAACACCCCGAATACTACTCTCTGTACAACGGAAAACGGATCCCCGCAGGCAATGTTTTTGACCGGGAGTGCGGTCAGCTCTGCCTTACAAATCCGGATGTTTTAAATATTGTGATCGCCAATGTTAAAAAGTGGCTCTCTGAGAATCCAGATGCCGATATCGTTGAGATCTCGCAGAATGACAATACAAGATACTGTCAATGCGAGAAATGCGCGGCTGTCGATGCCGAGGAAGGCAGCCCGTCCGGGCTGCTGCTCCGCTTTGTAAACGCCGTGGCGGATGCGATAGCGGACGAATACCCGAAAGTTTTGGTTCAGACCTTTGCATATCAGTATACGCGCAAAGCACCGAAAATCACAAAACCTCATAAGAACGTGATTATACGCTACTGTACGATCGAGGCCTGCTTCCGCCATGCGCTGTCCGATGCTTCCTGTGAGCAAAACGCCGGTAAATTCGCAGACGAGCTTAGTGAATGGCGCAATATATGCGACAAGATTTCAATCTGGGATTATACGACCAATTATTCGTGCTACCTCGCCCCGTTCCCGAATTTTGAAATCCTGCGCGAAAATGTCCGTTTTTTTGCCGATAACCACGCAATCCATGTATTCGAGGAAGACACGCCCGGAACCTATACAGGCGATCTCGGTGATCTGAAGGCCTATGTTCTGGCGCGTCTTCTCTGGAATCCCTATATGTCCGCGGAGGAATACGAAGCATATATCTGCGACTTTCTTGAAGGGTATTACGGTGCCGGGTGGCGTAACATCAGAAAATATATGCATATGCTTGACGACGCGACGCGCGATAAGCATATGGGCTGCTTTGAAAGAATGGATAACGCTTTTTTGGGCAGCGACCCCTTGTCCGAGTCGTACATACCCCAGGCTTACCAGGATATATACAAAGGTTCCTATCTGCGCGACTTTATTCCGCAGCTTGACGAGGCTATCGCTTTATGGGATGAGGCCGAAGCGCTGGCATCGGACGACGCGGAACGCGAACGCATCCGCCGCTCCAAGTTATCCCTCACATACCTGGATCTTTTCTGCCGTCCGCATGACAAAGACAAAATGACGGACGCCGAGAAAAAGGAATACGAGAAAGCGGTTTCAAAATATTACGCCGACAAGAAACGCTTTGGAATCCAGACAAATATCTGGACTCAGCGCGCCGGACACTAAAAGAAAAAGCCTGCCGCACCGCATCAACCAGCGGTGCGGCAGACTTTTTATGGGTCTATCTTATGGCCCTCGCTATGATTTCATCCTTGAATTCATCGCTGAGTATGTAAAACCGCTCGCTGTACCCGCATACTCTTACGATTATATCCTTGTGCTCCTCCGGGTTTTCCTTTGCCTGAATCAGCGCCTCCCTGCCAAGCATATTTATCTGGAGCGTGCATCCGCCGTTTTTAATGAACACGTCAACTATCGAATACAGCGCGTTTTTACCTGTATCCCCATCCATCGACGGCAGCGACAGCTCCAGGCAGGATGACTCCGGATAATCCGTAAAGTCGATATGCTCCAAACTGAGTATCAGGTCAAGAGGACTCTTTGTCTCAACAAATTCGCTCGGGGAATAACCCCTTGAAAAAACCGTTCCGCGAAGCCTACCGTCCGGGGTCGCTCCCGTATTCTTGCCCAGCTCGAGATACAAATTGTGCGGATAAAAGCCGGGATAGTATTTCCCGCCCCGCGCGTTTTTTTGTCCGCCGACAGTCACAGAAATATCGTGCAGCACCCGCGCCGAAAACTTATTGAGCTCTTCGTTGTTGGTAAAATGCTTCGGAAGAGTGTATATTATCTCTCTGCGAAGCAGCTCGTTCCCTTTAAAATTATCGTTCAGTATCTCCGAAAGCTCTCCGCAGGTAAGGCGTTTATCGTTAAACACAAGCCGCTTTATGGAATACAGCGAGTCCACCAGAGTCGCGACACCGACCATTGCCAGCGTAGTCGAATTGTATTTCGCGCCTCCCGCGGTTATATCCCGCCCGTTTTGCATACATGACTCAAACGATGAGGAGTAGAGCGGAGCCGGGTCATAGCGCGACCAATATTTTTCACCGCTGTTTCGCGCCTCTGCCACCCTGTCATGCAGCGCTCTTGCGTCCGATAAAAACTCACCGTAAAGCTCATCAAAGGTGCTGTATTCGCGTTTTGCAAGGGTTTTCAAAAATACCTGGGGCATATTGAGCCACGCGTCCGCTCTCGTATCCACCTCCGTACCTGAAAGCACGATTTCATGACAGCCTCCACCCACATAGAGCCTCGCGTCATGAATATCCTTGCCGTGCTTTACCTCCGCGCCAATGACAACGTCGTCATTGATATATACAAATACGGGTATTTTTTCAAGCAGTATGCTGTTAAGCTCCTCAATATACTCACGGGGATGCTTTGAGGACACCCTGCCGAGAATTTTCGTGCCGTAGTATCTGCCCTCTTTTACGGCCTCGATTATTATTTTCGTTACCTCGTTGTAAACAATGTTCCCGTCGCGGTCACAGCCGCCTATAACGATGGTTGTCGAGGTCTCATGCTCGCCGTTAGCCTTATCAAAGCGGACATCCGTATATGATAATAACGCTCTTATGAGGAATTTCGCCTCTTCCCGCGTAAGAGCCCCTTTCTCCACATCATTTTTATAGTATTTATAGAGCATACGGTCAAGATGACCGTAGGTGCTCATTCCGAGTCCCTCGAAGTTCCCGTAGGATTCGCGTATGAAATATATGCAGGCGAGAGCCTCATAAAAGCTCTCTGCCGGATATGCAGGAACCCTTATCGAAGCTTCCGCAATCCGCAATAGGTTCTGCCTCGCGTATATGTCATCCTCATTTTGCGCAAGCTCATAGGCCTTCCGAGAAAATCTGGCGGACAGAAAGAGGAGCGCGCGGTTGCTCTCGATCACGGAGGCGTAAAAATCCTTTTTCTGCTCGTCGTCGGTCTTTTCAAGGAGCTCGGCCGCCTCCGAGATTATTCTCAATAGCCCTTTATTAAGCACTGTGTCATAACCCGGACAGTGGTGGTCGCGGCCGACAGGCGACCAGACAAGAGCTTTCCTGCCCTCGTCCCATAAATGCTTTAGAGCATTTTTTGCGCCGGATACCCAGTTGTTTTCGTCTTTATCGAAAAAATAACCGCCCCAGTATGACCTGCAGCCCCAGTCGAACCTATCCCTTGCCCCCGGCAGTTCCTGCCAAAACGGGAAATACCTGAACAGGCGTATGTCGCTGTTTTCGGCTATAAGCTTATGTAGCGCCGATTTTCTGCGGCACGGCGAAAGCCGGTTCATCTCTTCATAGCTCTTGTCAATTAGAGAAAGCAGCCTTTCCGTTCCCGTGTTTTCAGAGGAATAATAATCCGAAAGCTCTTTTTCAAGCCTTTGTATCCTGTTTTCCATAACCCGCACCTTTTAAAAAAAGTAGTATTTATCTTGCCGCGATACCGTAGCTGCGGAATCCACATTGCCGCCGCGGAAGCGACATACCCTGTTATGCGTTACTTATAATAATTATATCACAGGTCCTCGGAATAGTGTAGATAAGTGTTTCACTTTTACCCATCCGGATTATCAAATAAAAATCGCGACGCCGGAGCAATTATCTGTTGCATCGCGTTTCCATGTGGTATAATAAGCGGGATAATAAAAGGCGGGAGGATTAGAATATGCACTACATGTCAAACAGAAATTATGGGTGCCGCTTCAAGGAAATAACCTTAAACGGCTGCCGCAGCCTGCTTATGGAAAACGAGCTTGTTTCGGCGCTTGTGCTGCTGGACAAAGGCTCGGACATAGCGGAATTTGTCTATAAAAAAACGGATACGGATTTTTTCTGGCGTTCCCCGAACGGGCTTGACCTGCTCGGCCAGCCGAACTGCGGACGGGAGCCCTATGTCGGCGGCTGGTTTGAGGCGTTTCCCAACGCCGGTGAACCCTGTGTTTACAACAAGACCCCGATCGAGCGCTTCGGAGATATCCGCTTCCTCGCGTGGGAGTACTCTGTGATTGAGGACACTCCGGAAGTTCTGTCGATAAAGACCTTTGTAAGGACGAATACGCTCCCGCTGACGCTCGAAAAAACCATGACCCTGCGCACGGGCGACGCGCACCTGTATTTTGACGAAAAGGTCACAAACCTGTCGTTTCTTCCGATGGATTTCACTTGGGGACACCACCCGAACATCAGCCGCCCGTTCCTCGATGAGAACTGCGAGGTCGAGATGGAATCCGGCACCTTCCACCTGCTTAACACCGACAAAAACGGTGTTACAACCCCGGAGGAAATCGGTGTCTGGCCGTATTTCACAATAGACGGCAAAACAATCGACGCACGTCGAATCCCTCCCTTTTCATCAAAGGAGCCCGAGCTCTCGATGCTCTATCTCAACAATATCGGCAGCAGCTTAAAAATCCGCAACAGAAAATCGGGCCTCAGCTTTACAATGAACTGGGACGAGAAAACCTTTAAAGGCATGCTGATGTGCCGCGCCTTTTTGGGCCAGGAATGGAACAGCACCTTCGGCTATCGTTATATCCTTGTCCCCTTCATTCTGAGCTCCTACCACGCCTGCCTGACAGATGCCTTAAGATACAACGACGCGATTCACCTCGAACCCGGTCAGTGCGCCGTAAGCTCCTTCCGCTTTGGCGCCGAAGAGGAGTAAATCGCCCGGATGGCATGTTCGGCTTTCGCATTGCTTTTTTTAAGCATCTCCCTTGCAGACGACACTCAGCCAAGCAATGAAAAGGCCAGAAAACGCCCATATTACCGGCTTTATCTAATAGAAAAGCCACTCTGTCAACGATACGGATATCATCAATGACAGAGTGGTTTTATCTTGAGTATAATATGTGAAATATTGACATCATATAATCATTGAGGTTATAATTAAATAAGGGAGGATCAGCAAAATAAGCCACATTATGCTGATTAAAAACTGTAAAGCAGATTCACGGCATTACCCGAGTGCGAAAATACGGTGCACGGTCAGCTGGTGGCATTCGGTACGATTGCCCAGTTAATCCTCGAGAGTGCGCCAAAAGAAGAAATCAAGGAAGTTATGGATTTCTATCACAGCGTAGGTCTCCCGGTTACCTTGAAGGAAGTGGGAGTAACCGATTTGGAACGTGTGCATATTGCAACCGAAAAAGCGTGTGCTCCCGGTGGATTAATTCACAATATGTCGGGAGATGTTACGCCGGATCAATTATACGATGCGTTGCTTGCAGCTGATTTGCTGGGACAGGAATATTTTAAATAGCCAATACCCGATTTGCTCAAGGAATATGACAAGCTTCTGCAAGATGAATTTAATTTTACTATAATAAACAAGCCGCCCGGGAATTAAATAACCCCTAAAAGAGAAAAAGTTTATTTGAAACTAAAAGGTTGCATTTATGAAAAACTACACAGAGCTTTTTAACGCCTGCATCTACGGCTTTCACAGCAAAAACAATGTTTTGGAGGAAAGGGATCTTGGCATATGCGCGGACATTGCTTCAATTCGGACGCCGGAATACTCCGTTGCTGCTGCCGAGTGCTTTCAGGGCTGCCCTTTTTCAAATACCGGCTTTCGTTTTGATATAAGAACGGACGGTGAAAAGGTAAGGGCCGAAAGCTGGGAGTGGCTGCCTAACGCCATGTACCGCCACGGCAGCACAGATTCTTTTAAAATGGATACACTGACTGCCGTTATACCGGGAATGCGTACAGTGGTTTTGAAGGTTGTTTACACTAACAAGCTGAAAGCAGACCGGGTGGTACCATTGCAGGTGATGTACCGGGGCTGCACTCAGAAAGTGGATTTGTGGGATTTCTCAGGGCCCCCGGCGGAAAAAGGCCGTCTAGAGGATTATGCGGCAACAGAGAGAATACTGAGCGCGGAGGCTGGGGGTGCTGCATTTCGGCTTACAGCTTCTTTGCAGAATATGAAAATGTTCAAAACGGCTTATCTTTGGGAAAATGAAATTACCATTCCTGCAGACGGAAGTCTCACCATTTACTTTTCAATGCACATGGGCTCTGCTGAGCAGTCGATGGGAGAGGCAGTTTATGCTTCAGACAAATATGAAGAGCTTATTGAGGCTTCTTTTAAATGGCTGTTAAAAGAGACAGCCCGAATTCATGGTAATCTTCCGCGCCTTTCCACAGATGCACCCGAGCTTGACACGCTTTATTACAGATCACTGGTGACCTATATTCTTTGCCGCTGGGAAAACCCGGACCTTTGCATGATTCCGTATTTCAGCACGGGCAGTATAAACGGTGCATGCATGTGTTCCTACCTTTGGGATTACAGCGGTGGCCTTATGCTACACCCGCTTTATGATCCTGAAGGGAATAAAAAGCAGCTGAAGGCATATTTGAAAAATGACCTTACAGAGTCGTACGCCCTGAATCCTGTAACCGGAGGGGCAATCGGTCCATGGTATCAGATAAATCAGGAGAAAATTATTCTGATGGTGTACTATCATGTTTTACTTACGGGGGAAAAGGAATTCCTATTTGAAAAGGTCGGGGATAAAACCGTATTGGAATTGATGAGATATCACGCCTATGTCTGCGATGATGTTACAAAAGAAGTTGAGCTCTACGATTACGGCGAAGGCGGCAATGCCCATCTGGAACTGCGTCGCTCGTTGGTTTACAATGGGATTATGCCTGACCTGAATGCAAGAAGATATTTAAATTATATGCGTGTATACGAGCTTACGGTATTTGCAGGTCAGCCTGATGAAGAACTGCCTAAGCGTGCGGCAGCCCTTAAAGAAAAGTTAAAGGAACTCTGGAATGAAGACAAGCAGTGGTATGACTTTATAAATAATGAAGGCAAACGTGACACTCGTTACACAGTGCAAATGTTTAAGTTTTTAAACAGCCCTGTCATTGATGATGATATTCGCGAAAAACTCATATCACATTTAAATGAAACGGAATTTCTTTCAAAATTCGGGTTACATAGCATGTCTAAGCTTGATGAGGCGTACGATCAGGATGATATCGATAATGGGGGCGGTGGGATATGTACACTCTTTACAATGCAGATTTGCGCACAGCTTTACCAAACGGGCTACGATAAACTGGCTACTGATATTTTACGCCGCGTGTACTGGTGGGGTGCCCGCATGCCGTATATGGGCGATTCCTGTGCCTCAAATATGATTATGAACCGCGAAGACACGCCTTTACAGGGCGACATAAGCTCTGTTTCCTGTGCACAAATGATTTTCTTTTATATATTCGGCATCACGGCTGACTTTGAAGGAAACATTACAGTATGTCCGGTTAAAGCAAGACCTGCCGAGAATATGAAGGTCGAGAACGCAAGGCTCTGCAACAAAATGTTCTGTGTGAATATCAGCGGTGATAGCTTTGAGGTAATCGAAGACGGAAAGGTTCATACGGCAAAAATCGGTGAGAAAATAACAATATAAAAAAAGGGAAAAGATGGTTACCCTTTTAGCCTTTTAAAAGGGTATGTAAAAAACAGCCTTCCATAATTGTTCTCAACGTTATGCTCTACCTTTTTTTAAATATAATGTTGGGGTTCTTTCTCGAACCCCAACATTTATTGATTGTAGAGCCGGTGTTTTTAATAAAGCTATTGACAAACGAAAATCGGTATGATATAATTCTAACGAACGTTAAAATAAGGTGGCTTTATTATGGCTGGTATAGATCTAAGAGCGAAAATAAAAGAGGTTGCGGTCGAGCATTTCAACGCCAACGGTTATTACGGTACAACTATACGCAATATCGCCAAAGATGTAAACTGCTCTCTCCCTATGATTTATTATTACTACAAAAATAAAAAAGAGCTGTTTGATGAGATAATTAAAAAGGAATTTTTCAGCATTATAAAGAAGCAGACATCAACCTTGAAAACTGACAATGCAATCGATTTATATACACAGTTTGTATATAACTTGAACTTCCTGAGCGACTACGACAAACAGGTTTATCGTCTCGGCATCAAGGTTTACCTGTTATTTGACGGCGACGAAGAGCTGATGAATATTATGGATGAATGGGAAAAGAGTATTTTACCCAGGCACCGCGAAATTCTAAGACCATATACGAAGAATATGAGCAACGAAAAAGCGGTAGTGAGAACCTTGGTGCATTTGATAGAAACAATGATAGAAAACATTATTGTGAAGAATCGATATCTATCCGAGGATGAAATAAGGGAAGAGATATCCATTGTTTTACAGGGCTGCAAGCAGCGGTCTTAGCCAGAGATCTTGGAAATGTAGGCGGCATGAAAAATTGCCGTTTTACATTTGCCGGATACTTAACGAACGTTATAATAATATTTTGAAAAGGAGATATTAAAATGGAAGCGGAAAAAATACTAGTCATGCTGCAAAACACATATGCGGCATCCGTAGCGGAGACTGTAAACACCTACGAGAAGCTGAAGGTATTGGACATGGTTGTTGAAGAAAAGAAAAAAAGGCAGGCTCATACGGCGCTCTATCTGAATCAGCAGCTGGGGATTCAAAGCGTTGAGGACGTCTTCCGCAGGCTTGCCGAAATCTATGGCTGCGCCGACTGGACGGTGAAGAGAACTGCGGACGGCTACGCCGCCACAGCAACATCGTGCAAACTCTGCGCGCTGTCAAAGAAGATGGGCGGAGCAAACCCGTGCAGCGGCTGGTGTCTTAATCCGATGATTGCTATGATTGCCGCCTTAGGCGAAATTGATGCCGGAAGCATAGCTGTTGAAAGCACGTTAATGGCCGGGGATTGCTGCAAGCTGTCTATAAGTATAAAAACATAACAGAGCAACGCTCTGAGATTAATTGACATATGGAGCTGACAGGAATGAGCTTAATGTATTTGTACAGCTATGAAGCTGTAAAACTCAACAATGCAATATTTGACCGGGTAAGGGAATTTTGTCTGTGCGAGAAAGTGGAGGAGGAATACGTGCGGTCATTGATTAAGCGAGATTTTCTGAGGAAGCGGAAACATCCTGAAAACGAAAAGGGAAGCGGGTCGGCAGTAGACAGGTGCTGTTATACTTAGTTGCTTTTGATCGGACCGGCTGAAGAGCTTCACTGTCCTTAACGCAGCATCCGTTTTCTGTTATATGCAATTATACCGGTTAAGCCTTAAAAGCGTCTTAACCGGTTCTTTACCTTTAAAGAGCCGATGATAAGAGATCATCAATATGGCCGCAAAAAGGTGCGTTTCTTTGAGTCGCCAGAATGTAAGCGTTAGGGCTTAGTTTATCTCAAAAATATATGTAAGCGCCGAAGGGTGCTGACTTTAGTGACCCTTTTACAAAGAAAACATCTTGACAGACGCAATAATAATGTTATAATATCACAAAAAATAATTGCAATTTTGGGGGTCGTTATTATTATGAAGAAAAAATTATCGGCAATCCTAGTTTTTTCCATCGTACTCACAATGTTCTTTCAGTGGAGACCTTTGGTACACGGTGAAGCTATAACAGCCCCCTTAAATCTTGGATTTGAAGACGGAATGGGTGGTTGGATTACAGGCAGCGGTACGGTCACCGCCGAGACAAACAGGGAAATTCTGGTAAATACCGGTAATATATGGAAAGTTGATGCAAAAGGGACTAAAATGGCTGTTTTGGTGCCCAGCGGGAGTTCCGGGATTTTCGAGACAGTGTCGAGCACACTCGGATTATCCGAAAGCAGCAAGAACTATATCAAAGGCATTTTTCCTGATATAACAAATGCGGCATATATTTATAAAGATCTTGATCTTCAGGCTGGCGACGAGTTTGAAATCGGTTGGAACTATGTTGCAACCGACTACGATCCCTATAACGATGCCTCTTTCGTATCATTGGTGAAAATAGGTAATCCGGGAAATACTATAATAAACGGCGTCAATGCGGAAGTCAGCATTTTAGGCGCAACCGTTCTCGGAACAGGTAATTATTCAACCGGCAGTTACGGAAGCACCGGATGGCAGTTAGCAAATTTCAAAGTTTTGTCCTCTGGTACATACAGACTCGGTTTTGTTGTGTACAATCTTAACGATACGGAGCTGTCTCCTTATTTGTTTGTTGATGACGGAAGAGGAACAACCCTTTTAAATAACAATGACTTTGGCTATATTGACCCGGATCCCAACGCGCCGGAACCACAAGTAACGGCGATTACTGTCTCCGGGAATTCGGCAACTTGGATCAATCAGGATCAAACGATAACCTTTACAGTTAATAAGGATGCAGGTGACATCGCGTCTGTTTCGGTAGAAGGCAGCATATCCGGAAATATGACCGTAACATACGATAAGGGTACATACAGTTTCGTCGCGGATAAAAATGAATTCTTTACAATCACAGTTACAGATAACCTGGGCGGACAATCAGCAGTAATAATTGAAAGCAAAATCGATAAAGCCGCTCCCGCCAACATCCAGGTGCAGTACAGTACCGACTACTCTAAAAAATTCCTGAATACCCTTACCTTCGGCATGTTCTTTAAAGATGCGGTCACGGTGACTTTGTCGGCAGATGATGCCCAAAGCGGCGTAAAGGAATTCACCTATACCGTGACGGGGCAGGAAGCCCAAACCATCGCCGCCTCTGAAGGGAACGCCACCTTCACCATCGAACCGCAATTCAAAGGCAATATAACCGTATCCGCCAGGGATAATGCCGGAAACAGCACCGCCCCGCAGGCTTATGAGTACCTTGCGGTGGACAACCAGGCGCCCACAGCGCCGGACATTGACAGCGGCACCTATACATCCGGCACATTAACGACCGATGATGTCGTCTTAACCGTCAGCGGATCGGCGGCGTTATCGGGCATTGTAAAATACCAGTACACGGTTACTTCCGAAGAAGCCTTATCCGGCACGGAAATATGGACTGACATAAGCAGCGCAAACGGAACGGTCACAAAAACCGACGCGACCGCCATAGAACCGCTGAATATTACTTTCGCTTCAATAACGGTGTCCGCCCCCTGCAACGGGTATTATCATTTTAGAGCCGTATCTAACAGCGGCGTTAACGGCGAAGTTGAAACCATTACTGTTAAAATTGCGCTTATCCACGCGGAAGTCCCTGTATTTGCATCGGATTTATCCGGTTCGAAGATATACACAAAGGGCGATGAGGCAGAACCGCTGAATGTCGGGGCGACCGTGAGCGACAACGGTGAAATCACTTACCAATGGTATGTAAACGGAACCGCCATAGCCGGTGCAACCGGAGCAAGCTATACCCCCGATACCGCTAAGACCGGCGTTTATGACTACTATGTTGTCGCAACCAATACCAACGCAGCCGTCAACGGTAATCAGACCGCTTCGGCACTGAGCGGCACATACAGGGTTGTGGTAAACAATGCCGAAGTGAATGAGCCGGATATATCGGATGATGCGCCGAAAATGACCATACAAGAAGACAGCGAGACAATTCTTGATGCCGCCTTAACCGCCGAGGATCAGTCAAATCTCGAAAACGGCTATGATATTTCCGTAAACCTAAAGGTTCAAAATGCCACCGACGCCACGCAGGACGAGGAAAATGCGGTATTTCAGATTATCGGCGATAATACGTTAGGTCAGTTTATTGATATTTCACTTATAAAAACGCTTGTCGACACAGAAGGCAACAAAATCGAGCATAAAATCACACAGTTAAATAAGCCGTTGACCATTACCATTGAAATCCCCGAAGAACTGCTGCCGAAAAACGGCGAAACAAAAAAGTTTTCCATCATTCGGGTTCACAACGGCGTGGCGACCATACTCGAGGATTTGGATGACGTGCCAAACACCATCACATTCCAAACAGATTGTTTCTCAACCTATGCAATTGTTTACAAAAATGTGTCGTCGGAAGCTCCGAACACCGGCTATTCGCCGTCCGTTGCCGCGTTGGCAACAGTTTCCGCAGCCTCGTTGCTTTTAATGATTACTACCTTAAAACGCAGAAAGCAAGTCTTAAGCAAATAGATTAACCACAACTACCGGCTAAGCCGGTAGTTTGCTTTTCGACCGTTAGCGCTCAATATCGGTTGGGCTGAAAGTCCTTTGAGCATCAGTGTTGTAGCGCATAGTCACAATACCCTGAAGGAAGTAATCATTGATGGCCAGCAGCGCCCGGTGTCCCTCGCTATATGTGTGAAAAGATTAGCGAAATAAACTAAATCGTTTATGTTGCCGGAGGCGAATACAATGCCGTTTACCATCGTCCGCCAGGACATCATAAAAATGAAGGTTGACGCTATTGTCAACGCCGCCAATACAACCCTTAAAATGGGTGGCGGGGTCTGCGGAGCTATATTCAAAGCGGCGGGAGCGGCACAGCTTCAAGCCGCCTGTGATAAACTCGCCCCGATTAAAACGGGTGAAGCTGTTATTACACCGGGTTTTAATCTGCCCGCTAAATTTGTCATCCACGCGGCCGGACCCGTTTATCAGAAGCAGAGTGCCGCGCAGAGCGAAAGGCTTCTGCGTTCCGCCTACACGGAGTCGCTCCGGCTTGCCGTCGAAAATAATTGTGAAAGTATTGCGTTCCCGCTGATTTCAAGCGGAATTAACGGGTATCCGAAAGACGAAGCTCTTAAGGTGGCTACTTCGGCAATCCAGAATTTTATTTTTGACCACGATATTGATGTAACGCTTGTAGTATTCGATAAATCGTCATTTACTGTAAGCCGCGAACTGCTCGGCGCAGTCGAAAGCTACATTGACGAGCATTACGTTGACACACACGAGATAAAGCGGCGTGGAGGCCGGAATTAATTCTTGGAGCGATAATAGGAGATATTGTAGGCTCGGTCTACGAATGGCATATCATTAAAACAAAAAGCTTCCCGCTGTTCCGTGACGAATGTTTTTACTGATGACACCGTGATGACCGTTGCAACGGCAGACGCTCTGTTGAACGGCGGTAAGTCGGACGATTTTATTGACGCATACAAGAAGCGGGGACGGCTCTACCCCGATGCAGGGTGCGGTTATCGATTCGGCAGTTGGATACATTCCGATGACCGTAAACCCTATAACTCTTGGGACAATGGCTCGGCCATGAGAGTATCGCCCTGCGCGTGGTTGATGGATTGCGGGTTCTGCGCCCGTATGGGAATGTTGCCGTCGAACGGTAGAAATAAAGCAAGACTGCCCGGCGCAGTGACACACAACCATCCGGTAGGAATAAAAGGCGCGCTGGTTGTGACTGACGCAATATTTATATGCCGTTTCTATGCCGGCGGTTATGGCGACGATATGGGTAACCCAATCAATGAAAGCATAACTCTCGAGCAATTCAAAATACAAATCAAAGATCATATTGATAGGGAATATGGCTACGACCTGAGCAAAACCCTTGATGAAATCCGACCGGCCTATCGCTTCAATGAAAGCTGTCGGGATACTGTGCCGCAGGCGATCACAGCCTTCCTTGAAAGTAAGGACTTTGAGGATGAAATCCGAAACGCCATCTCCCTCGGCGGTGACAGCGACACTCTTGCCGCCATAACAGGAAGCATCGCTGAAGCCGCATATGGAA
The DNA here is from genome assembly GCA_033813635.1 of Bacillota bacterium. Lineage (GTDB taxonomy): Bacteria > Bacillota > Clostridia > Oscillospirales > QAMX01 > JAPXRI01. The sequence continues at coordinate 136,537 of JAPXRI010000002.1, read as the reverse complement.
TTCCAGATTGGATTAAAGACAAAGCGTGGACCCTATCTGGATGAGCCGATTCGTGATCTTTACCGCCGATGGCAAGCTTTTAACGCGAAAACAGATAGTTGAGGTGTCATTGAACTAAGGGTTCTTAAATAAATGTTAGGGTACGAGGAAGAACTCCAACATTTATTTCAGAACACAAATAAAATACCGCCACTTTTTATGGTGACGGTTGGTGTCGATTGATGCAATTTAACGATGACCCTTTGCCCGAGTCAAAGAGGGTGTAAAATCGTCGAAGTGTTTTTGCTTTCTACCGAAAAATTTAAAATTTAACTGCAAAGTCAGGCCAGTCGAAGTATCTTCTCAAATTGCTCCACGGCAAGCATGTCTTTACTCATGGCTTCCCGGCCCGCATCGGCAAGGATTTTCCGAGCCTCATACGACCGGAATTTTTCAAAACCGGCTTCATCGAAAGTAAATCCTTGACTCCATAGAAATCCGCCATAAGAAGCGCAATCCTCCAAGGCCTGAGTTGCTGTCTCAAGCGCGTCCTTCCATTCGGGGAAGCGTTGGGCCAGCAAGCGGTAGTAAGGCAACGGTTTATTGCGGGCGTCAATTTGGCAAAGGGCATCGCAATATATGCAAAATCGGTGTTCAACGCTGTTAGCGACACCGTTAACTGCCGGAGCATCCGATGCGCGCAAGGCTAACTGCGAAAAATCGTCATGCTCCAAATGATTAAGAAACGATTCCCAAGCTGCAAAACCGATCTTTTTTCCGCGAATCTCGGCGGTACTCCGGGCGTGGTCGGAGATGAAACGGAAAACGGATAACGCTGTGTTTCGTTCCGAAGCCACTTCTTCTTTGCTTTTCAATAAAATATATCCGGACAGGTTGTTCTCCCAATTATCCCACATTACAGGCACAGTTGCATCGGATGGCTGCGAAATCCCGGCTACAAAACCATTTTTGTAGTTATAACCGATGATTTTTTGCCCGTCATCCTCGTATCCGAAAAAGACATTCAAATCGCAGTCGGCATGCTCTATATACCTTATCAGCACAGGGAGGCCTTTATCAATTGCGGAAACAAAATCCCGCCTGATCTGTGCTGCATCCGTATTCATATATCCTCCGTCCTTGCCGCGATGAACGGTGACATATTTTGCCTGCCAGCCAATAGCAGACAGCACTCGATTCTCGGTTTCGAAGGGGGTTTCGTTAATACTCTGAGTGAGTTCATTGCCGAATACCCATACGCCGTCCGCCCAGCAGAAACGATTTCCTTCGCCGCTAAGGGCGGTCAGTTTAGCTTTATCGCAGTTTTCGCCAAGACTTTTGAGTGTCGCCTCAAGCAGGGTAATAAAGAATGCTGCATTATTGCCGTCGTATTTTATCTCCGGCACGTTTGGGATAAGACGTCTTTGCATGGTAAATCCTCCCCTTATATCAATATCGATAGAGAGGGGTGTGAAGCTTTTCAGTACTGATTTCCGTTGTTTAGCAACAGATGGTGTAACACCATGGAAGCGGGTAAACGCTTTCGTAAAGCTTTCGGCAGTTTCATATCCATATTTAAGCGCTATATCAAGAACTTTTGCATCGGATTCCTTCAACTCATATCCAGCCAGCGACAGCCGGCGTGAGCGTATATAGTCTCCAACTGTCATGCCCGTGACAATACTGAAGATTCTCTGGAAATTTGCGATTGATGAATTAGCGCTGCGTGCGATATCCTCAATAGCCAGTTCTTCTGTCAGCCTGTCTTCTATAAAACCGATTGCGCTTTGCATTTCCTTTATCCAGTACATATTGCGTGCCCCCCCACGAGGATAGGATATCAGTAAAATGAAATAATATCTTGTCATGCAATGCTTTGATGTGTCCGGTAAATTCCCGCTTGTCTGCGTTGACAGAAAAAGTATACCACAATTTCATATCTATTTGCTAATACAACGAGAGCCAATCCTGATGGACTGGCTCTCGTTGTATCAATTTCGGTTGATAGATTTGGAGAAGGACACGAGTTTGATACAAAATGCACCCGGCAGCCTCGTTCCCGTTTGTTCCGTTTGCTTTGTGCACACCCTCGCGTCTTTCCGCTTGTTCCGTGTGCTACTTCCGTTTGTTGAGTGGACACAGAATGCCACAGTTTACCAACATTGATACCGGCTCAACTTTTTGGTAGAAATCCATGATATTTTCGGTTGAATCATGTGGGGTATCTACCTTACAGTTTCTCTACAGGCACAGCCGCCCGCGCCCCCGTTTCCGCTTCTGCTCCCATTCCCAACTCCGGTGCGTTATCAGATTTTTTCCATCCGAACCGTTCAAAGGGATATGCCTCAATAGCCTCATTCATAATCCCAATAGCTATCGGAAAATCATTCTGGTCATCAAACGGCATACCGTTAAAGTAAAGATAAGTGCAGGGCGGCAGTTCAGCTATTTCATAGCCATCGGGAAGAGTTTTGTTGTAATTCAACGGAACTTCAACAAAGAACGCATTGCCGTTTGTACCGGGTTTGATTAAGCTCGTTGGCAAGCGGCCTCCAGCAGCAGTATCGAATTTTTCTTGGATGCTGTTGTAAAAGCCCTCCCAATCGCAGCCAACCTCCTCGCAAGCGGAAAAATAATCCGTTGCATTATGGCGCAGAAAAATCAGTTTTCGCGCCGGACGCTCCACTACGGTAACTGTAACAGTTCGTGATACTCTTTCGTTTGACATAGGTTCTGTGCCTTCTTTCAATATGTAGTAGGCTTCGATGGGATGATGGACAAACCAGCTCACAGGTGGCGTTTCGGCATGATATTTTTGCGGTGTAATGCCAAACTGCCGAGAAAACGCCCGTGTAAAACCGTCGTGGGTATCAAATCCACTGTTCATAGCAATATCCACAACCTTGTCATTCGCATTCTGCAAAGATTGGGCAGCACGGGTCAGGCGCAGGGCGCGGACAGTCTCAAGGGGTGTGCGGTGTGTCAACTCCCTGAAAATACGCACGGCATGATATTTGCTATATCCTGCAGCATTTGCAAGGTCGTCTAGCGTGATTTCTTCATCTAAATGCGACTCAATATAGCGTTGCATTCGGCTCACGGCAGCGTCTTTATCCGGTAATTCCATCTGAAACCTCCTTGAATAGTATAGCAATTGTGCGGCCAGAAGGCTCGACCGAAATTGCGAGGTTGCATGTATCAAAGTTACGTTCAATTTATTTTAATATTATTTCTACAGTGGGCGGGCATCCCTTTATCTTTTCTAATTCAGTCACTTACGGTAACGGACTTCACGCATAAGTAAGTAGTGGCTTCATCAATATTTATCCACTTATCATTGATAATCTCGCTCATTTTTTTAACTCGTCATATTTCTCATGGGTATACAAACCTACAATAAAATATAGCGCAGATTTTGTGACTTTACAATAGGTTTGTTGTTATTTGTTTATATTTATTTGCATTTAAGTTGTGATGACTAGCCTAACACTATAACTTGCTTCACTTGGTTAGCGTTTGCCGAGTGCATACCCTATGCACACCCCCAAGTTTCCGTTTGCCGAATGCAAGGCGTAATCTACCTATATGCTCCGTAGACGGGGCTTTTTCATTGCAGTCTACAAACGGCAGAAAACAAAAAAGCCGCCGGAAAGCCTTGATAACAAGACTTTCCGGCGGCTACCGTGTGCAAAATAAAAACGCCAGCATTGTATCAATACTGACGTTCTTATCTGGTGGAGGCGACGGGAGTCGAACCCGTGTCCGAAAATATCTCCTACCTGTTTTCTCCGGGCGCAGTCCGTCTTTTGGAATTCCCTACGCCGGGCGGCGGCGGACAGCCTCCCGGTTTCGGTAGCTTCATTTTACACAACGCGGGCAAAGCTTACCGCGTATGCGTTCACCACTAAATCACGCCCGAACCCGGTCCGTGGTCCTCCCGGGACGAACGGCCGCCTTAATTAGGCAGCGACAGCTAAATCTTCGTTATTTGATTTATAGGAATTGCGGATTTTAAAGCGGTTCCGCACCTCTGCCCGCTGACCGATACTCAACATCCCCGTCGAAACCGGTACGCCCCCATATTTAGTAATATAACAAAGATTCTGTCCGATTATGCGTAAACTAAACCCTAAAGCGTTATTTGTACTCGAAGCCTGAAACACGGAGTAACCAGGCCGCGCAGTCGTCGATCCAGCGCGCGATGTATTTCGGCGGCACGCCCTTCTCGGGCTCCGCCGTTGTCAGCCAGTTCGCCAGCGCCAGCCCGTGGCAGCCGTCCGGATAGACATGCAGCTCAAAGGGAATTTTTGCCTTGGCGAGGGCTTCCGCTGTCAGGAGACTGTTCTCCACCGGCACCGCGCTATCCTCAAACGTGTGCCAGATAAACGCCGCAGGCGTGTCGTACGACACGTTTTTCTCAACCGACAGCTTCTCACGGAGCTCCTCAGTGTTGTTATCGCCGAGCAGGTTTGAAATCGAGCCTCCGTGGGTGTGAATACCCGTCGTCAGAACGCCGTAGCAGAGTGCCATCGCGTTCGGGCGAAGGTTTTCTCGCGCCGTACCCAGCGTTTTGGATAGGATCCCGTCTCCCCAGAGCGTGCCGTAGCTGCCGGCGAGATGCCCGCCCGCGGAAAATCCCATGATGCCCAGCGCGTCTGGCTTGAGCTGGTATTTCGCGGCGTTTTTCCTCAGGTAATCGAAAGCCGCGGCGGTCTCCAACAGGTGGACGGGATAATGCGTATCTTTCGTGGTATACCAGAGCACGAAGCTCTGAATACCCTTTGAGAGCAAAACAAGCGCGATCGGCTCGGCTTCCCGCGCCGACGTGAACGCGTAGGCTCCGCCCGGGCAGATCACCATTCCGGGGTAAGCCCTATTCTCTCCGTACTCCGGTGAAGCGCTCCGGCAGAAGGTTTCAAGGATTGCCGGTGTCCCGGTATACGGGAGCGACGGATAGAGTTTGTTTAAATTGATTTTTTCGTTTATCATACCGATCCACTATTCCTCATAATTTCTCGAACGGGACTTCATTACGTTGTCAATTTCACGCTTCGCGTCCCGCTCGGCTTCGGCCTCTCGTTTGTCGTAGAGCTTTTTGCCCCTGCATAGTCCGATTTCAAGCTTTATCCGCCCGTTTTTAAAATAGATTCTGAGCGGCACAAGCGTCAGCCCGTCCTGCCGCGTGCTCTGATAGAGCTTAAGAATCTCCCGCTTGTGCATCAACAGCCGCCTGTCGCGGAACGGGTCGCGGTTGAAAATGTTTCCCTTTTCATACGGGCTTATGTGCATAGCATGGACAAAAAGCTCGCCGTTTTTGACACTGCAAAAGCTGTCCTTCAAATTGACATTGCCGGCGCGGACGGATTTTACTTCCGTCCCGACCAGTTCCAGCCCGGTTTCATACTGACTCAGCACAAAATAGTCGTGCCAGGCCTTTTTGTTCTGCGCTATTGTCTTTTCGCCGCTTTTCGCGTCCTGCGCCATATGCTCCGAGCACTCCTTCGTTTTGCAACGTATATTGTACCTTTTTTTCTCCGTTTAGTCAAGCGACCGTATGTATTTACCCCATTTTTTCCGGCAATACGCTATTTATCCCGGAATATCCCATTCAAGGTCGCCCTCGCGGACGTCAAAGTAAGTCCGATTAAAGTCGATCCCCGCTTTTTCGCCGAAAAACACCTTTCCGCAGAACGCGGCAAGCGCGCGCCAGTCAGCGTCGGTCTGGTTGTGCTCTCCCGGTCTGATAATCATGCCGTTTATCACATCCGGCCGTCCGAGAAATTTGCATATTTTCCGCGCGGCCAGCGTGTTCAGATACGTCCCGTAGGGGTTTGCCCACAGGTCAAGGCTCGCCTCGGTGCACAGAACCGGACGGGGTGCTATCAGCGCGCGGGCGTAAACCATGTCCGCCGGGATAACGCCCCTGTCTGCGAGCGCTGATAACCGCTTGCAGAGCCAGTGCGGAAAGGCCTTCCGCATAATGTCGAGGGTCTCGCTGCCGGGATTTTTCACGATAAACGACCCCGCGCCGCCGCAGCCCGAGCCGTTCGGGATCACCGCCGCGAAGCGCTCGTCCATTGCCGCGGCGCAGATAACGGCCTTGCCGTCCCGTGAATGCCCGGTGATCGCGACGCGTTTCGGGTCCGCAAACTCCAGATCGCCGATATAGTCAAGGCAGACCCGGGCACCGTACGCCCAGAGCGCGATCGCACCCACATCGTTTTCCGGAAACGGCATCGCGTCCGCCGGACCAACGGTGTCCGGGCAGATATCCTTCCGGCTTATCGATACAAACGCGTACTTCCCGGTCAGCAAAAGCTCGTCCTCGACCGCCGGACGGTGCTCCGCCCCGCAGAGGTAGTCAAGCTTCATGATTACCGGGAGGAAGCGCGCGCCGGCGGGATAGGAAATCCGGATATCCTCCCGGAGGCCGCGAAACGAAAGTGTCTCGTAAACCTGCACGGCGGCGCCGCCCAGAACGCGCTCGCTTCGGGAGGAGAGGATATCTATCTTTTCCGGTATCTCCGGCATTTTTCCGTAAACGTACTTTTCAAGAACCGATTTTAGATAAACCCGATGGGCGGTAAAATCCCGGATCGAGGCCGCTCTCGTACCGTCTGGACGCATAAACGGATCGGGTATCCCACCGTCTGGGGGCAGAGCCGGATAATCCCTGTCTTCCATAATAATCACCATTTGGCCATGATGTGATAAAGCTTTCGCGCTTTCACCAGATACTTTAAGCCATTGCCCATATAAAAGTCAATAAAAAAATCCTCCGCGATAACCCGGAGGGATTTTTTTATCTCAGTTGCCGGTCTCGATGCTGATTTCGTTGAATTTCGAAAGCAGCTCCTCGACCTTCGCGTTTTTCTTATCATCGCCTTTAAGGTCGAGAACGCATTGCCCGGCGTGCATCATCACGAGTCTGTTCCCGTAGGAGACCGCGTATTTTAAATTGTGCGTGACCATCAGCGTTGTAATGCCCTTTTCCCTGACGAGGCGGTCCGTCAGGCGCATGATGGTCTCGGAGGACTTCGGGTCGAGGGCGGCGGTGTGTTCGTCGAGGATCAGAAGTGAGATATCCGTCATGCCGGCGATCACCATCGCCAGCGCCTGCCGCTGCCCCCCGCTGAGCGCGCCCGCCGGAGTGCCGAGCCTGTTTTCAAGCCCAAGCCCGCAATTCTCCAAAAGGGACCGGTAGTAGTCTATCTTTTTTTTATTTACGCCTGCGCCGAGGCCGTAGGCCCTGTTTTTATTGTCGGCCAGGGCCACATTCTCAAGGATTGTCAGGTTCGAACAGGTGCCCGTCTTCGGGTCCTGAAACACCCTGCCGATGAATCTAGCCCGTTTGTACTCCTCGAGCGACGTGATGTCCTCTCCACCGAACAGAATTCTGCCGCTCTCCGGCCGGACGGAGCCGCAGATCAGGTTTAATAGCGTCGTTTTGCCCGAGCCGTTCGAACCGATCACCGAGACAAAATCACCCTTCTCAACCTCAAAATCGAACTCGTCAAAAACCACGGTCTCGTCGACGGTGCGCTCGTTGAACACCTTCCTTATTTTTTCAAGTCTCAGCATTTCAGCATCCGCCCTTTCGCTCTCGCCTTATCGCCGCCGAGCCTGCCGCTTAAAACCAGCGCAACGGTGAACAGCGACGCCATCAGCAGCTTTAAATAGTTGGTCGGGAGCCCGATTGTAAGGGCGATCTGAAGGCAGGCCTTGTAGAGAATCGATCCGAGAATAACCTTCGTCGTCGCGTTGATAAATGCGACCTTTTTGAACACGCTGAGACCGATGATGACCGACGCGAGCCCCAGAACCACCATACCGGTGCCCATGTTCAGGTCCGCCGAGCCCTTGCCCTGCGCGATGACCGCGCCGGAGAGCGCCGCGAAGCCGTTGCCGATCGCAAGGCCGAGGATTTTCGACCTGCCGGGGTCCCGCGCGAGCAGTACCGCGTACTGCTCGTTGTTCCCCGCCGCGCGGAGCAGCAGCCCGGACTTCGTTTTCAGATACAAATCGAGCAGGAGCTTGCAGACAACGACAAGGAGGAACACTACGATTAAATCGCGCGCGTTCACGCCGCCGATTCTCTGCGGCAGGAATGCCGCGGGGTAAGCGCTGAAAATTGTCGGCTTTGTGAAAAACGAGACAATCGAGGCCCCGTCCGTCCCGCTGAGACAGATCACAAGATTGATTGACAGAAGCGCGGTCATCGTCAGGATGCCGCAGAGCAGGGGGCGTATTTTCAGCTTGACATTCAGGATACCAGTGACGGTGCCAGCGCCGACCCCGGCCAGAAACGAGACCGCGCAGCCAAGCCACGGATTCACGCCTTTGAGTATCAGTACTCCCGTAATCACCGCGCCGAGCGGCATCGTACCGTCGACCGACAGGTCCGGAAAGTCCAGAATACTGTACGAGATATACACTCCGAGGGCGAGAATCGCGTAGACAAAGCCGTCCTCCAGTATCGACTTAAGAATATTGACAAAAACCATTAAAATACGCTTCCCTGTAAAAATTCTTATTTCGCCGTGGCCACGCGCTCCGCAGACGCGTATGCGTCCGGTATCGTGATGTTGAACTTCTCCGCGACGTCGGTGTTTATAACCGGATAACTCTGGGAGATCACACCGACCGGAATGTCGGAGGCATTTTCACCGTTTAAGATTTTCGCAACCATCGTGCCCGTCACCTCTCCGAGGTTGACGTAGTCGATCGTCTCCGAGGCGAGGCAGCCGTTTTTAACCTGCTGTATCTCCGAGCCGTAAACCGGTATGCCGGCGTCGTTCGCCGCGCTTAGCAGCACCTGCAGGTTGTCGACGACATTGTTGTCCGTAAAATTGTTGACGCAGTCGACCTTCGCCACCAGGCTCGCGGCCGCCTGCGGTATGTCGGAAGCGGAGTTGACGCCGGTCGCGACGATTTCAAAGCCGTAGACAGGCGCGAGTTCTTTTATAGTTTCGAGATGGGACACGGAATTTGCCTCACTGGTGGTATAGAGGATGCCGATCTTCTTCGCCTCCGGCTGCATCGCACGGATCATTTTCAGCTGGCCTTCTATATTCAGCTTATCCGAAGTGCCCGTGCAGTTACCGCCCGGCATGTCGAGGCTTTGGACAAGCTGCGCCGCTACCGGGTCCGAAACCGCGCAGAACACCACCGGGATATTGTCGTCCCTCGCCGCGGAGAACGCGCTGACCGCCGAGGACGTCGCGATGCCGACGATGACGTCGTAGCCGTTCGCCGCCATATTCTTGGCAATCTGATCCGACGTCTCGGAGCTGGCCTGCGCGTTCTGATAATCAATCTTGATGTTGTCCCTGTCCGTATAGCCGGCTGCCTCGAGCCCGGCGATAAGCCCGTTGTAGCAGTCGTCAAGCGACGGGTGCGTCGCAAACTGGATGATGCCCACCTTAAGGGTCTTGTTCTCGGAGCAGCCTGCAAACATCGCCGCGGCCACCGCGAGACAGGCTATTATCAACGCTATCTTTGTTGTTTTTTTCATTTTATTTACCTCTTTCATTTTTCATAATTTTCTCCGGAACCGCGCAATTTCTCCGCGCCATCGGCTGTTCAGCCTTATCAGTTCCATGCGGCTTTCCCCCTTGCAATAAAAAAAGCTTTTGCCCCAAAATTTAGGGACAAAAGCTCTGCTTCTGCGATACCACCCTGATTCGCCCGCAAAGCTGCGGACGCACTCATTCCCGGCGTACAAACATACGCCTGCCGCCGTAACGGTCGGCCCCCGTCTCCCCTAACCGGTGTCCCGGCTCGGTTCGCCCTCATAAGTCCATTCGCTGCCGTCGTATCGCCGCAATCACACCGCTTTGCGGCTCTCTGAAGATACCCTCCGACAGATACTCGTCTTAATCACAGGTTTCTGGCTTTTCAGATATGGGCAGATTATAACCGATAAAAAAGATTTTGTCAATAGCCCGGCGCGATAATTTTATTTTTAATTTATTGACAAAAAATATACAATCATGCTAAAATAGCGTTATGGGTTAGTCTTTTGCAGAAAACTTCAAGCAGAAAATGAGTATTACAAATACCTGAAAAACGATTTAGATTTATTCGTTGAGGACAATGACTAATACCGAATTCTCACAGAATATCTTTTACCTTACAGTACATTGAGCCTTGCAAATTGCAGCGGCGATGTGTCTGATACTGTAAAATACATCTGCGCAAACGTATCCGACGGTACGATGACGCCTCGTACTGCCGCGGAGCAATTCCAGCCCGTAATTCATGCGGAGCTTGACACTCTGTTTGGCCAGAGCTAAACACACTCTCCCAAGTGAGCTTCTTTTATGGTATAATACTGGAAGTATAATCGGAAGTATCATCAAAGGACGGTATTTGAAATTGGATATTAACGCTCTGCTCAATAAATATGCCCAGAATCAGCTTCTTTTCGGGCTCGACGGTCTCCCGGAGAACGATCGAGCCGCTTATACGGAGAGCCTTGCCAAAATTGACTTCGCGCTCCTCGCCGAGCTCTACGAGTTGACGAAAAAAGGCCCTTCGGCCGGCAAGGGTAAAATCGAGCCGGCGGAGGCCATGGCGCTCTCCGCGTTGTCCGCCGGCGACAAAGACGCGTTTACCCGGCGCGGCCTTGAGCTGATTAAAAACGGAAAATGCGCCGCCGTTACAATGGCCGGAGGCCAGGGTACGCGGCTCGGCTACAGCGGCCCCAAGGGCTGCTTTGACATCGGCATAGGCAAATCGCTGTTCGCGCTGCAGGCCGAAAGGCTTCTCGCACTCGCCTCCCGGACCGGTTCGTCGATCCCCTGGTACATAATGACGAGCGAGGAAAACAACGGCGACACGCGGACCTTTTTCAGACGAAACGGCAATTTCGGCTACCCGACGGAGAACCTTTTCTTTTTCACGCAGGGGATGCTCCCGATGCTGGACACAAGCGGAAAAATTCTCCTCTCGGCGCCCGGGAAGATAGCCTCCGGCCCGGACGGCAACGGCGGCGTCTTTAAGGCGCTTGTCTCCTCGGGCGCGCTCTCGGACATCGAAAGCCGCGGGATCGAATATGTCTTCTTCTGCGGGATCGACAACGCGCTGGTCAGGCTCTGCGACCCCGTCTTTTTAGGCTTTGCCGCGGACTCCGGCCTCCCCTGCGCCAGCAAGTCGGTCCTTAAACGCAGCCCGGACGAAAAGGTCGGCGTTTTCTGTAAAATCAACGGCCGCCCTGGCACGATCGAATACACGGAGCTCCCGGCCGAGCTGCGCTGCGCCACCGATTCCGACGGGAACCTGCTGTACGGGGACTCCAACATCGTCGCCCATATTATCAAAACCGAAGCGCTGAAGGCTGTCTGCAACCGTGGACTCCCCTACCACGCGGCGTTTAAAAAAGCGCCGTTTGTCAACGCCTCCGGCGAAACCGTTGTGCCCGAGATGCCGAACGCCTGGAAGTTCGAGGCGTTTATCTTCGACGCGTTTGCGTATCTCGACTGCATGGCGATACTGCGCGTGGACCGCGAACAGGAATTCGCTCCGGTAAAAAACAGCGAGGGCGAAGACAGTCCGCGGACGGCGCTCGCGCTGTACAGGAGAATATACCATGATTGAAAGAGACGCTGTGAGACGCTTTGACGGGCTCCTCTCCGTCGCCGTTCTCGGAACGCTTGCTCCCGTTTCCCTGATGCTGCTTTTATGGTGGGGCAGCCTGCCGTTTACCGACGACCCGGCGCTGATCTACACTCTCGCCGCGGCAGGACTTGTCCTTGGCCTGCTGCTTGACCTGACGCTTCTTCGCAGACACCTTAAGCGGCTTTATTCGCTCTCGCTGCCCGTTCTTGTGGTGCTCGAGGTGTTTTACGACGTTTTAGTCTACGGCTTTTTTATGGGCCTTCCCGTTTTCAACGTTTTCGTCGGCATTCTCTGGAGCTACATCGTGGCGCGAAAGCTGCGGTTTTCACCGGGCGAAAACGGGCCGAAAACCGCCGGGCGGATGATTTGGTTCTCGGCCGCGGCATTATTCCTCCTCTGCGTCTGTTCCGCCGTCCTCGCGCTGTCGGACAGCACTATCTGCTCCCAGGTAAAAGGGATGCTCGGTCTGCCATTCGACGTTACCCTCGGCATGATTTGGGCGCTGATTGTCGGCGGCGGGGCCGCGCTGCTCGTTTTTCAGTACTTTATTTCAAAGCTCGTCACAGGAAAAATTCTGGCAAGATAAGCTCATTTCTTCCTGTCGTCCCCGGTCTTTTCTTCGGAGTTCTTGGACAGCCTTACGGCCGTTTCTTCGGATATCTCCGCGGAAAAGGCCGCCCTTTTGCCGTACAGGAGCTTCGGCCCGCGTCCGGTGTATTTCACTCCGAGGTAGACCAGCGAGAAAAAAACGACGACCGCGCAGCCCGCGATCAGTCCGGACGCCTGCCCGGGTACAAACGGCATACCGGCGATCGACGCGATGATGAACAGCAGCGTCAGATAGGAGGTATACGGGAATCCCCAGATCTGACATCTGCCGTCCGGCGGGCAGCCGTTTTTCTTTCGGAATCTGATCTGCGTCGCCACGATTACCCCATAGGAAAACAGTATCGTAAAACCGCTTGAGCTTATCAGAAACAGGTAGAATCTCGGAAAAAGCAGCCCTGCTCCCAGCGAGGCAAGCATCGCGGCGCCGGACGCGAGGATCCCCTTATAGGGGATATCCCCCCTGTCCCTGAGCCATGCCGGCGCAAGGCCCTCGTCCGCGAGGGAGCGCATCATTCTGCCGATTCCGAACATCGCCGCAAGCATCGTCGAAAAAATCGCCGAAATCAGCACCGCGTTCAGAGCGCCGCCTGCCCAGGCAAAGCCGTGGGCGTTCAGCGCCGCGACGATCGGGCTCACGTTTTCACTGACCTCCGCCGTAGGAATCAGCGGCAAAAGCGCCGCGATATAGGCGACATACAGCGCCACCAGGCTGACAACCGTGTATCTGATCGCCTTCGGAACGGTCTTTCGCGGGTTTTCGGCCTCGGAAGAGGCGAGCCCGATAATCTCAAACCCCGCGTAGGTGTAAAGCACGGTCAGCATGCTCCCGGATAGCCCCCTGATCCCCGACGGCATAAACGGCTCACTGAGAAGCGCGCCCGCGCCGGTCGCCGCCCTTCCCGGCACAAGGCCGGCAATCAGCAATAGGGCGATGACAATAAACGAGACGATCGCCAGAAGCTTGATTACCGCGAGGCCGCTCTCAATCCCGCTCAGTTTGGTCGTGCCAAGCAGGTTTAAAAACGCCGCGGCGGCGATGACCCCGCTCCCGAGCAGCGCGATCGGGATACCCGGCGCCCAGTTTCGTATTAAAAGTGATATCGCAGCCGCCTCGCTCGACATCGCGAGCACCATGCCTGTCCAGTAGACCCAGCCGACGACAAAACCCGTCCCCTGTCCGAAGACCTTCGCTGAGAACGACCGGAACGACCCCGGCTCCGGACTGGCCACGGTCATTTCCGACAGCGCGAGCAGAATGAAGTTGACGATGACGCCGCCTGCGGCAAAACAGATCAGAACCGACGGCCCCGCCGCGTTGACCGCGAAGGCCGAACCGAGAAAAAACGAACCCCCGATAACCGTGCCCAGCGCCATCATCGTAAGCCCCGCGGCGCTTAACCCCTTTTTATGCCTTTTTATTTTTGCTTCTCCGGTATTATATATTGTCGCTGTTATTGTTCTGTAAAAACACGGCCGGATTCGGAATGCGGCGCACCATTTTTTTGCTGCGGACTTGTTTCTATCTTCGGCAATCTGTGCTATACTTATATAAAAGTTTTTAGCGGCAATGGTCCGAAAACTCATTGCCGGGAGGAGCAATTTAGATGGTTCAGAAAACACCGCCGATGGGCTGGAATTCGTGGAATACCTTCGGCAACGATATCTCCGAAAAACTGATATATGAGACCGCGGACGCGATGGTCGAAACCGGCCTCGCCGCCGCCGGCTACCGCTACCTTGTTATCGACGACTGCTGGCACGAGGCCGGGCGCGACGAAAACGGACGCATGATACCCGACGCGAAAAAATTCCCCAACGGGATGAAGGCGGTCGCCGACTACGTCCACGCCAAAGGGCTGAAATTCGGCATGTACTCCTGCGCCGGTAATTTCACCTGCGCGGGTTTGGCCGGAAGCTTCGGACACGAGTTCACGGATGCCCGCACCTTCGCCGAATGGGGCGTCGACTACCTGAAATACGACTACTGCTTCAAGCCCTCGTCCCAGAATGGCCCGCTGCTCTACCGCCGCATGGGCGCGGCGCTCGCGAACTGCGGCCGTGAGATTCTGTTCAACGCCTGCAGCTGGGGCGCGGACGACACGAAGAGCTGGATAAAGACCACCGGCTCGCACGCCTGGCGCTCCACCGGGGATATCAACGATTCCTGGCAGTCGATCAAGTCTCTCGCCGAGGCTCAGATCGAGCTCCAGCCGTACAACGCGATCAACTGCTTTAACGACATGGACATGCTGGTGGTCGGCATGTACGGCAAGGGCAACGTCGCCGTAACCGGCTGTACGGACACCGAGTACAAAACCCATTTCTCCCTCTGGTCGGTTCTTAACTCCAACCTTATCATCGGCTGCGACGTACGCTCCATGTCCGAGGCGACGAGGGAAATCCTGACAAACGCCGAGATCATCGCAATCAATCAGGACCCCGCGTGCCGCCAGCCCTATCTAGCGGACGGCGACAGAGGCTGCCTGAAATGGGTAAAGCTGTTGGACAACGGCGACCTCGCGATCGGCCTTTTCAACTTCACCGACGGTACGCGCCGTATTTTCCTGCCGTTTGCCGATCTCGGACTTGACAACTCCTGCGGCGTCTCCCTCTCGCTGTGCGACCTCTGGGAGCACAAGGAGCTCGGCGTATTCTCCGAGCAGTACTGCTCTCCGGCGATAGAGGCGCACGGCTGCCAGATGCTCCGCGCAAAGCTTATCGTAAAATAGCGCAATGCCCAAATGCGTCAAATGCGGCCGGCCGCTGACCGGCGACGAGACCGCAATATACAAACGCCTTGTCAACCGGGGAGCGGCCGACAACAAAATGCTGTGCAAAACCTGTCTCGCCGCGTATTTTCGCTGCAGCGAAAAGCGCATAGACGAAAAGATCGAGCATTTCAGGGCAATGGGCTGTACGCTTTTCACGCAAAAAAACTAATATATCGGGAGGAGAAACCATGCTTTCCAACGTATCCAAGCTGACCAACGGCATTACACACCTGATTACCGCGGAAAACGTGTACGGAAAAAAGGGCGCCGGCGGCATGGCCCGCATCGGCGAGCTCCAGGAAGACGTCGCGCGCATCGGCCAGAACGCGGATTCCGATGCCCGGGCGGCCCGCGAGCTGGGGCAGGGCTGGAAGGTCCGCCCTTGCATCGCGCTGCGAAAAAGCTCCGTCACGCCGATTCTCGATCTCCAAATGTCCGGCCGGATCACGCATATCTGGATCACGATGGACGACCGCTATTTCCGAGACATCATCCTGCGCATGTATTGGGACGGCGAGGAGTTCCCCAGCGTCGAGTGCCCGATCGGGGACTTTTTCTGTCTTCCGTTCTGCAAGACGCTGAAAATCGCGTCGATCCCGATCAACGTCAACCCGACCCGGGGCTGCAACTGCTATTTTCCGATGCCGTTCCGCAAGTCCGCGAAAATCACGGTTGAGAACCGGAACCCTGAGCACGACGTGGGCCTCTTTTACGCCATCAGCGTCGATGAAAACGCCGTCGCGCCCGACGAGGCGTATTTCCACGCGCGCTTCAGGCGCCAGAACCCGACCACCGGGGACGACTACGTCATCGTCGACGGCATAAAGGGCAAAGGTCATTATGTCGGCACGGCGATCGGCTGGCAGCAGAACACCGAGGGCTGGTGGGGCGAAGGGGAGGTCAAAATGTACATAGACGGCGACAAGAATTTCGCCTCCTATGTGGGCACCGGCACGGAGGACTATTTCGGCGGCGCATGGGGCTTTGGCGACAACTACTCCGCGCCGTTTTTAGGCTTTCAGGACACCGGAAACGTCCTCGCCGGACGGAACATCAATTCCGTCGGCAACCGCCACGCGCTCTACCGCTTCCATATCCTGGACCCGATACGTTTCAATCAGGATCTGAGGGTAACCATTCAGGTCCTCGGCTGGCGCAGCGAGGGCCGCTTCCTGCCGCTTAAGGACGATGTCTGCTCGGTCGCCTACTGGTACCAGACCGAGCCGCACGCCCCCTTCCCGGCAACGGCCCCCCGGGACGACTGGGAATGCATATAACCGAGTAAAGCCACCGCTCCGGGATCCAAAATATCCCGGAGCCTTGTTTATTCCCCGGCGATTTGCTATAATAGAAACAGGCTTAAATCGATAAAGACGGAGATGACTTTTTAGCCGGTGGGGGTTTTGTATGTATAACGACTTGTTTTCCATAGGTCCGCTGACGATACACGGCTATGGGGTGATGACGGCAATCGGCGTCCTCGTCGCTTTCTGGGCGGCCGGCGTCAGAGCGAAAAAATACAATCTTAGCTCGGATACGCTGCTCAGCCTCGGCATCGCCGCGGTTATTATCGGCTATGTCTGCGCTAAGCTTCTCTACTGCATCGTCGAATTGAAGGAGTTTCTCGCAAATCCATGGAGCATCCTCTCCGGAAGCGGCTTTGTTGTCTACGGCGGGCTGATAGGCGGAATCGCCGCCGCGATTGTCTACTCAAAAATAAAAAAAGTGAGTTTTCTGGCTTATTTCGATCTCGCCGCGCCCTCGATCTCCGTTGCCCAGGGCTTCGGCAGGATAGGCTGCTTTCTCGCCGGCTGCTGCTACGGCAAGCCCACGGATTCCTGGATCGGCATCGCGTTCACCCGTTCCGATATCGCACCCAACGGCGTCAAGCTTATTCCTACCCAGCTGATCTCCAGCGCGGGGAACTTTCTGTTTGCCGCGCTTTTGTTCCTCTACGCGAGAAAGGAACGCCGCCGCGGTAAGGTCGGCGCTCTGTATATGCTGTTGTACAGCGTCGGCCGGTTCATTATCGAGTTCTTCAGAAACGACGACCGCGGCTTTATCGGCTTCCTGTCAACCTCGCAGTTTATCGCGATTTTTATCTTCATCGCCGGACTGGCGTTGTTTTTCTGTGATAAGCTGCCAAAGCTCGGAGAAAAATATAAGCTGTAAAGCAGTTCGCGGCGGGGCTCTTTAAGGCCCCGCCGCTTTTTTATTCTTTTGTCTCGTTTATAACATATGCTCGCCTATACCCGAACGAGACCCTTTCACCACGCGCGATATACCTCTTTTACCTTGTTTTTATCCAGAATCGCGCCGTTTTGCGCCATAATATTCCGTACCTCGGCGGCACTCACCCCGCGGATATCGGTGTTTTTCTCAAGGGACAGCGCCGCGCATATGCCCGCGGCCTGCCCGGTCATCGCACAGGTAGTCGTCACCCTCGCCGAGGACAGGGCAAGCTGGTCCGCCGACAGACACCGCCCCGCCATCAGAAGATTATCCCCGTCACGGGCAATCAGCGAGCGGAGCGGGATGTCGTAGGGCGGAACCCGCAGCGAATCCTTCGGCAGAATATAGGTCCGCTTATCGTCGTCCGGCTTATGCCCGTCCAGATAGAACGTCCCGATAGCGACCGCGTCGTCAAAGCTCGCGCCGGCGCGCAGGTCGTCCACCGTCAAAACGTAATCGCCCCTGATCCTGCAGCCCTCGCGGATACCGATCATCGGCGAGCAGTGGTCGAAAAGCCAGTTTTTCTTCGCGACCCGCTGGTGGTAATCCATCACCGACATCATCTTCCGCCTGCCCGCGATCTCCGCCGTCGTAAGCGACTCAGTGTCCGTAGAATCGAACATCGGGACTTTAATCTTTATCGCGTTTTCCCCCGGGCCGTTCGGCCATACGCTGGTCATCGGCAGCTCCTCTTCTGAGCTTATTTTCGGGAACCAGCCCTCCGGGATCTCGCAGACCGGTTCGTTGGTATGCCGGATAAAGTACATCAGCGACATCGGCAGGCTGTACCCGCGCTCGTCTCCCTTCATAACTGAAAACCCCGCCTGCCGGGCAAGGCTCCCCTCACCCGTGCAGTCGATATAGCGCTTCGCTCTGACCGCCTCGAGGCCCGAGCTGCCGCAGACCAGGCATTCGGTTATATGTCCGTCTTCGCAAATCGTGTCGACAAAACGGGTGTGCAGCAACAGCCTGACGTTTTGCTTTAGTATAAGCTCCATCAGGACCACCGCGAGGAATTCGTGGTTGAAGACCCGCGAGGACCTCTCCGGATCAAGGGGCTTGATAGCTCCGAAGGCCTCAAGCCCCTCCACGATCATATCGAACACCCGCCCCTGGCCGACCGTATTGCCGCAGAACGACGCCACGCCGCCGGTGGTGCTGTTGCCCCCGGGTATGCCGAAGCGCTCGACCAGAATCACGCTCGCGCCCCGCATCGCCGCGGCAATCGCGGCGGAAACGCCGGCCATGCCCGAACCGAACACGGCGACGTCCGCAACGTATCTTACGTTGACTTCTTTTCTGTAGCTGACGGTTTCCATGTCTGCCCCTTCTCCTCTCACACTCTGAAATTTCTTATTCTGTGGAAGGTGATGTAATTTGCGTTATGGAAGTTATAGGCGTTGTTCAGCGCGGTGCGGGAGACCGCGAGAATGTCGTCCCCGTCGAAAATGAAGCTCGGGTACTGGAAGCCGACCTTTTTTTCGTCCTCGCCAAAGCAGTTGTCGGCGTAGTTCAGGATATCGCGGCAGAGGGTCCAGTGCTCGAGGTCGTCCGAGCGGGAGAGAGAGAGGATGTTCCTCTGGCTTAACACGCCCGTCGTCACGCGGTTCGAAAGCGCGAAGTACGCTCCGGTCTTTTCATCACGCTGGATAAAGAACTTGGACAGATTACCGGGAAAATCGATTACCTTTGAAAATTCCGGCGTTTTGTCCGGGCGCGACGGGTCGATTTTCGTCACATACGCCCTGCCGTAGCTCGGCTCGCAGCCGACGGTTGAATAGCGCAGCACGTCGTAAAGCCCGCCGTCCGGTCCGGTCACGATGTTCCCCTCGATGGTGCCGCCCCGCGGAAAGCCTTTGACGACGCCCGGCCTCGTCTCGTCATACGGGAGAAAGCCGGTGCAGACCCAGCTTTTCGCGTCCGTCAGGTCGCTGTCGACGTTGGCCGAGACTGCGCCCGGCATGTGCATGCCGGTCGTCCATGAGCCGAACTCTATCCCGGTCCAGAGCCTTCCGCCGTGTTCGACCACCGCCATCGGCGCCTTGTGCGGGCCACCTTTTTCACTTGAGCCTGTCGGCAGGATCTCCGTCGGCGGTCCCCAGGTTCTTCCGCAGTCGGCTGAACGGTACAGCAACAGCGCTCCGTACTCGGTCGAAGTGCCGAGGATATAAAGAGCGCCCCTATGGGTAAAAAGGCTGCCCCAGAAGCAGGGCGTAATCCCGCTTAAAAATCTCCAGCTCTCGCCGTTGTCCTCAGAGCGGTAAATATGCGTGATGTTCTGCCCGCAGCGGCCCCAGTATATATCGTGCGAGACAATCAGCGCGCCGTCCGGAGCGCGCGCAATCGACGGACTGCAGGTCGAACGGCCCGACGAGGCAAAGGTGTAGTCGTCCGGGTGCAGATAGGCGACCACCCTGCCCGGCACGAATCCGCAACGGAAAAGCCGCTCTCCGGACCGCGCCGTCTCCTCCCCGTTTTCGTTTTCCGCGGAGACATAGGCCGCGTAGTCCGTATGGTTCAGAAGCCCGGTCAGCCGGACCGCGCTTTCACCCGACGGCACGCGCACCTTTTTCGGCTTCGCCCTTTTGCCGATCTGACGGTAATAAATTTTAAATACGGAGTTTTTCAACTCCTCGCCCGCACAAAAATCGATTTTGACGGTCTGGTCCCCCGGCTCAAGCCGCGTAATCCTCAAGCTTCCGTTCTCCAATTTTCCGATACCCCTTTCGCTTCGCGCTTTTGTCAGATAGCCTAAATAAATATATATATATATGGGTGCCGCCCAAGCCTTTGACAGGGCTTTGCGGCACCCTCGTTTAATAATCAAACCGATTCTGTCGACAGCCAGGTCAGCGGCAGCGGGAACCAGCTCTTGAGCAGCGTGTTTATTCTCCGTTCGTTCCCGATCCCGAAAATAACCTCCGGATTCGGGCCGAAGAACGCTCTTGTCGCGCTTAAGCCATTAAACGTAAAGTCAGCGTTTTCGTCCGTGTCGGAAACGTCCACCGAGCCGTCCTCCCCGATCGTGACGGCGAATCTGCCCTCGCTTTCAACGTCAAAAACAAGCCTGCCCGGCTCAAGCGCCGCGTACTCCGTTTTTCGCCTGGCGAACGCGCGGATGACGTCCTTATAGCGGAGAACGTTCCACATGCCGTTTCCGTAGCGTATAACCTCGCCTGACAGATCGAAAAACGGCCTCAGGTACGGCAGCTGGGACTCGTATGTACGGAATCTCAGCCCGGTTTTATGTGAAAGCATGAATGAGAACAACACGTCGCAGGTGTTTCTGTCGTCGGCCAGGCAGATCTCCTTGACATCCCTCGACTGCTCCGGAGCGCTCACCGAGAGATAGCCGATGATTTTACCGTCCTCGTAGACCGCGTAGGGAGTCGTCCCGTTGGCGCGGTACATGCGGAGATAAAAATCGTCATAGTCATAGTCGTAGTGGACGGGCTTTTTGTCGTAGATCGCCTTGCAGGCCTCGACCTCATCACTGTCCTCGTAGGCCAGCGCTTTAAACGCGTATTTATCCGTGTCAATGTCTTTATTCGCCTTAAGCAGCGCGTCCAGCGACAGTTCCGTGCCATAGCAGTTGCCGGATATCTCGTAGCCGAAATGGTTGTATCTCGAACGCCGCCCGCCGAGGTTCGACAGGTGCACGCCCTCCTTTTTCATCTCCTCCACGATGTACTTCATCAGCGTCGACATGAAACCCCTGCCCAGCGCGTGGGGATAGGTCGCGACCGAGCCGATCCCGTAGACCTTGAGCTTTTCGCCGCCGATATTCAACACTCTTGGGTGGCAGAGAATGGACGCCTTTAAGACCCCGTCCTCGCGGAGGTTGACCATATGGCCCATTGACTCGTCGGTGCGGCGGTACAGGTTGGGATACATTGTGGGAAAATCATGGGGACTGTTCGCCTTTGAAAACACAAAATCGATAAAGTCGATAATCTCGTCAAACTGGGATGCGTTGCCGCGGCTGATCTCAATCATAAATCTTCTCCGTTCCCCGCCGGACATATTATATTCATTCCGGCGGCCTGCTACAGTTTATCATAAATATCCATTATTGTAAAGAAGCGGCACCAAAATGAAAAATCATTTTGACGCCGCTTACTTTTATCCGAAATATGCCTATATGTTTTTTTTTATCTTTGAGAGCGCTGTTTTTTCGAGCCTTGAAACCTGGGCTTGGCTGATGCCGATGGCGGAGGAGACCTCATTTTGCGTTTTGCCCTCGAAAAAGCGCATCGCGAGGATCTTTTTCTCCCGCTCGCCGAGCTTTTCCATCGCCTGGTTCAGCGCGATGTGCTCGAGCCAGTTTTCGTCGGTGTTTGACGTGTCGCTGACCTGGTCCATCACGCAGACCGTATCGCTGCCGTCCGAGTACACCGGTTCGAACAGCGAGACCGGATCACTGATTGCGTCCAGCGCGAAGACCACGTCCTCTTTTTTCATATCCATCAGCTTCGCGATTTCGTCGACGGTCGGCTCCTTCCTGTTTTCGTTTGTCAGCTTTTCCCTGAGCTGAAGCGCCTTATATGCCGTGTCGCGCATCGACCGGCTGACGCGGATTACGCTGTTGTCACGCAGATATCTACGGAGCTCACCGATAATCATCGGTACGGCGTAGGTTGAAAAGCGGACGTCGAGAGTCGTGTCGAAATTGTCTATAGCCTTGATCAGGCCGATGCAGCCGACCTGGAACAAATCGTCCGGCGCCTCGCCGCGGTTTGTGAAGCGCTGTATCACCGACAGCACGAGCCTCAGATTGCCGGATATGAGCCGCTCGCGCGCCTCCCTGTCCCCCTTTTTCGTCAGCTCGAGAAGGCGGTTGATCTCGTCGTTTTTCAAAACTTTGAGCTTCGAGGTGTTGACCCCGCATATGACAACCTTATTATTCATTAGAAAGCCTCTCCGTTCGGAAAAAATCGTCTGCATGACTATTGTTTCCAGA
This sequence comes from Bacillota bacterium, assembly GCA_033813635.1. Classification (GTDB taxonomy): domain Bacteria; phylum Bacillota; class Clostridia; order Oscillospirales; family QAMX01; genus JAPXRI01. The sequence continues at coordinate 114,367 of JAPXRI010000002.1, read as the reverse complement.
ACGGAGAGGTCTCATTCAGTTTCAAAGCATTTTGGTTATCTCTTTTTTCAGTCTGAAAATAATCCTTTTTTCCAGGCGGGATATGTAGGACTGTGAAATGCCTAGGAAATCCGCCACCTCCTTTTGCGTTCTCTCCTCCTCGCCGTTGAGGCCGAACCGCATAGAGATGATCAGTTTTTCCCGCTCGCCGAGTTTGTCAAGCGCCGCGCAGAGCAGATTCTTATCGACCTCTTCCTCAAGCTCCTGCATCGTCTCGTCCTCATCCCCGCATAACACGTCCGAGAGCAGGAGCTCGTTTCCGTCCCAGTCGATATTCAGCGGTTCGTCGATTGACATCTCGTTTTTCTTCGACGCATTTTTTCGCAGGTACATCAGGATTTCGTTTTCTATGCACCGGGACGCGTATGTCGCCAGCTTGATGTTTTTCTCAGGGCGGAATGTGTTGATCGCCTTAATCAGTCCGATCGTGCCGATGGAGATCAGATCCTCGATGTTGATGCCGGTGTTTTCGAACTTCTTTGCGATGTAGACTACCAGCCGTAGATTCCGCTCTATAAGCACGCGCCGGACCGTCTTCCCATCGACGTAGAACCTCTCAAGCAGGTATGTCTCCTCATCCGCCGTCAACGGCGGCGGCAGAGTCTCGCTGCCGCCGATATAGAAAACCGATTCCGGGGATATAAGGCCGAGCTTAACGCCTATTCTGTAGAAAAAAAGCTTGATCCTGTAAAAAAACAACTTGATCTTCAGCCAAAACGAAGCCATTTGATTTCCCCCTTAAGCTAATTGCCGAGCTTTCCGGTATTCATCTCGTCCCCGAGCCGATGACTGCCCTGACGTTGTCGTCCCCGTCCAGTCCGGAAGCCGTTACCGCGATCAGTATTCCCCATCTGTCCTCCCCGTCAAGCGTCACCTTATCCGGCGTAAAGGCCAGCAGCATTTCCGGCACGCCCGAGACGCTTCTGCAGAAAATCAGTTTGAACGGGGGCGAGTGACCGCTGTACTTCGTGATGACGTCCGCCGGGTCGGCTCCCTTTTTGATCTCTTTCGCTGCGGCGGGGTCGATCAGCGGCGAAACGCTGTCGATGTTCGCCACAAGCACCTCCCTGTTCGTAGTCGGGTCCAAAAGCGTGCAGCCCGTGTCCAGCAAAACATCGAATTTCACCTCCTTGCCCCCCGCCCTGACCTTTGCCTTCATGATCTTCGCCGCGGTTCCGCCGCGGAGCGCAGGAGGCCTGAACAGCAGCGTCAAAATCAGGTACGCCGCCGCGGTGGACACCGCCAGCAGCGGCAGGGAAAGATTGATGTATACGTTGCCCTCGACAAATCCTATCCTATCCTCTGCGACATAGGAGAGCACGAATACGATCCCCGCGAACGCCGCGGTGATTCCGAAAAAGAACAGCGTCGTCCGCAGCGCGCGCCTGCCGAGGCCGAACGAGACCACGGACATCGCCGCGCCGACCAGAATTCTGACCGGGAGCGAGGACAGAAAGCCGTCCGTCAGGACAACGCACGCCGCCGCGTACGCAGCGCCCAGCGCCGCGCCCGCGAGCATGCGGAGCCTGTTTTTCAGCTGTCCCGTGATATGGGCGCTGGCGCGGAGCACCGTATAGTTGAGCACCAGATTCACGGCGATCAGCACGTCGAGAAAGACGACCAAGCTATCCCCTCCTTTGTGAACGGTTTAATTATAGGTGCGCTCCCTTGTTGTATTTTGTCTTAATCGCTACGCGCGTATTTTTATTACGGGCGCGGTTCCGACAAAAAAAGGATTCTTAAAGCCGCGGGCGGTCAAAACCCGGGATAAGAATCCTTTGTTTGCATTTTAGCAGTATAAGTCCCCGTTATTATCTTACGTACTCAAACTCGAAATTATTAATCGAAACAATGTCTCCCTCTTTAATTCCTTTCGCCTCGAGCATCTCGAACACGCCGTTCTGCCTTAAAACCCTCTGCATGTAGGCAAGCGACTCGTTGTCGTCCGGGTCCACCATGGCGATCGCGGTCATCAGACGCTTGCCCTCGACCACAAACGCGCCGTCGTCCCTCCGTCTGATATTGATCTCTTTGTCCGTTTCCGTCTCCGTCTCGCCGGCATACTCGGGTTCGTAAACCCTGATCGGGGGCAGGCGGGTCAGCAACTCGGCGGTTTTCTTCATCAGCGCGTCGACCCCCGCGTGGGTGGCAGCGGAGATTTCGAAAACCGGTACGTTTTTCTCCTTCAGATACGCCTTCAGCCGCTCAAGGCCGGAGGCGTCGTCCGTGATCAGGTCGCATTTGTTCGCGGCGACGATCTGCGGCCTGCCGGAGAGCTCCTTTGAATACAGCGCAAGCTCGCGGTTAATTTTTTCGTAGTCTTCCACGGCATCCCTGCCCTCGCTCCCGGCGGCATCGACCACGTGGATCAACAGCCTGCACCGGTCGACGTGCCTGAGAAACTCAAAGCCGAGGCCGGCGCCCTCGTTTGCGCCCTCGATAAGCCCCGGAATATCGGCCACGGCGAAGGACGCTCCGTCTACGGACACGATGCCGATATTGGGAATCAGCGTCGTGAAGTGGTAGTTGGCGATTTTCGGGCGGGCAGCCGATATCACCGACAAAAGAGAGGATTTGCCCACGTTCGGGAAGCCGATCAGCCCCACATCCGCCAGAAGCTTCAGCTCCAGCGTGATATGCTTTTCCTCGCCCGGGCGCCCGGATTTCGCGAAGCGCGGAGCCTGGCGCATGGGTGTGGCGAAATGGCTGTTGCCCCAGCCGCCGCGGCCACCCTTAGCGATGACGAGCTCGTCTTTATCGCTCATATCGGCGATTATGAGGCCGGTCTCCGTATCCCTTATCAGCGTGCCCCTCGGCACGCGAATCACCAGGGATTTGCCGTCCTTCCCGAAGCAGCGTCCGCCGAGGCCGTTTTCACCGTCCCCGGCGATATATTTCGTTTTGTATTTAAAATCCATCAGCGTCGTCAGGTTATCGTCGATCTTGAGAATAACATCCCCGCCCTTGCCGCCGTCCCCGCCGTCCGGGCCACCGGCCGGCACGTATTTCTCCCGGTGGAAGGTCACCGCGCCGTTTCCGCCGTTTCCGGCCTTTACCGTTATTTTCGCGTAATCTATAAACATGCTTTTTTCACCGCCTTAAAAAGGAAAGGGATGTATCGCCCGGCGAAAAGACCGTTGATACATCCCGGCATCTTATTGTTTTGCCCGATTTACTGTTCGACGGGGTAGACGGATACCCTTTTGCGGTCTCTACCGACGCGTTCGAATTTAACTCTGCCGTCAGCTTTGGCAAAGAGCGTGTCGTCTCCGCCAATACCGACGTTCTTACCCGGGTGAATCCTCGTGCCCCGCTGGCGGACAAGGATGTTGCCGGCCAGGACTATCTCGCCGTCGGCGCGCTTCGTGCCGAGACGCTTCGATTCGCTGTCGCGGCCGTTTCTTGTGGAGCCGACACCTTTTTTATGTGCAAAAAACTGCAATCCTATTCTCAACATAATTTTATCCTCCGTTATGATTTCTGCCGCTTAATCTCGCGCTTTACAACGCTTAAATATTCACCGTATTCGGCGGTATACCCCGACGCGGTTCCGAACATCGCCAGCAGCACGCTTTCGGACACCGTTTTCGCTTTTTCCGGCAGCTCTTCGGGGAGAAGCAGTCTGATACGGGCCTTTTCCTCTTCGACCGTCACGGCGGCACCGGCTTTGGCGATATCGTTTATCGCGCTCTCCGCAAGCGCCACCATCGCCGATACGGCGGCGCAGACAATGTCGGAGCCCTTCTCGCCGTACCCGCTGTGCCCCTCGCATTCAAACCCGCAGAGGGCGCCGTTCCGCTCAAAAAAGCACAGCCTGATCATCTGTTATGCGGTTATCTTCGTTATCTGGACCTTTGTGTAGGGCTGTCTGTGTCCCTGTTTTCTTCTGTAGTTTTTCTTCGCGTTGTATTTGAAAACGACAATCTTTTTCGCCTTGGCGTTTTTCATAACCTCCGCCTCGACGACCGCGCCTTCGACATACGGCGAACCCAGTTTAAGCTCTTCATTAACGGATGCCATAATGACCTTGTCAAATTTTACCGTTTCCCCGACCTCAACGCCGAGTTTTTCCATGAAGAGCACGTCGCCCTCCTGGACCTTGTACTGCTTACCGCAGGCTTCAATGACAGCGTACATAATATTTTCCTCTCCTCGTCTTCTGACGGCTTTTCGCCGACCGACTCCCGCTTGCGCCGGTGCCGCTCAATTTAAGCAGACTTCCAAAACCGGAGCAAAACGGCTTATTTATTCTATCAGACAAAACGGCCAATGTCAAGCTTTTTTTACGCATTTCGGGCCGCTTTTTTGCTTATTTTGAACCAATTTGCGATACGGAATTATTTCCCCGCGTTTTTCACCGCCGCCAGCGTATTTTTCAGAAGCATCACCCGCGTCATCGGGCCGACGCCGCCGGGGGCGGGGGTGATGAAGCCCGCCACCTTCGAAACGCCCTCGAAATCCGCGTCGCCCGTGAGCCTGCCGTTCACCATGTTCATGCCCACGTCGATCACGACCGCGCCGGGCTTGACCATGTCGGAGGTGAGGAAACCCGCCTTGCCGACCGCGCAGACGAGTATATCTGCGCCCCTTGCGATCTCCGGCAGATTCCCGGTTTTCGAATGGCAGATTGTAACGGTCCCGTTTTTATGGAGCAGCAGCATCGCCATCGGTTTTCCCACGATGTTCGAGCGGCCTATCACTACGCAGTTTTTGCCCTCCGGTGAGATCCCGTATTCCTCAAGAACCGCCATCACGCCCGCCGGGGTGCAGGGCAGAAAACCGTAATCCCCGATCATGACCCTGCCCACGTTGGACGGGTGGAACGCGTCCACATCCTTATCGGGATTTATCGCGTTTATCACCCTGCGCTCGTCTATCGCCTTGGGCAGCGGGAGCTGGACAAGAATGCCGTGGATGGCACTGTCCGCGTTCAGCAGCTCTATTTTCCCGATGAGCTCGGCTTCCGTCACGTCCGCGGGGAGCGCGATCTCTACGCTCTTGACGCCGCACTCGGCGCAGTCCTTTTTCTTGTTGTCAACGTATTTTCTGGACGCCGGGTCGTCCCCCACGATAATTACCGCGAGGGCTGGCGTCACGCCTCCGGCCTTAAGCACCTCCACCTCCGCCGCTATTTCCTTTCTCATTTTCGCCGCGAGGGCTTTACCGTCCAACAATACCGCCATATCTATTCTCCCCGGTTTTTATTTTCATTATTATCGGAATCCGTTCCATCAGCGCCCTCTTCTTCCTCTCCGGGCTCCTCATCAGGCTCCGCTTCGTCTCCGGTATCCTGTTTCTCCTCTTCCCCATCCTCGGCTGCGCCGCTTTTTCTATTTTTCCTCTCCTCCTGCGCGCTCTCCAGGAAAGCGGCGGCTTCCTCGCCCGACAGCAGGCAAATCGCATCCCCGCGTTCAGAGAAAATCACCTTATAGATCAGAACGCCGAGCGCCGCGAGCGCGGAGAGATAGCCCAGCGCCTGGGAGGCCTTGATGCCGGTGCTGAAAAGCATCAGCGCGTCGTCTCCTCGAAGGCCCTCTATCAGACCGCGGCCCAGGCCGTACCAGAGGATGTACAGCAGAAAAGTCTGTCCGTAGAAACGGCGCTTTTTGGAGGCGAAGTGAAGAACCACAAAGCCGATAAGCGTCCATAACGACTCGTAAAGAAATATCGGGTGGACCGGCGTGTCCTCGTTTACAGACATGCCCCAGAGCAGGTTCTCCGATTCGATGCCGAGCCCCTGAGCGCTCAGGAAATCACCCCAGCGGCCTATGCACTGTCCTATCAGAAGGCCGAGAACACAGAGGTCGAACATATTCAGCGTGTTGAGCTTTTTGACTCTGCAGTAGATAAAAGCGGCCAGCAGCCCGAAAATTATCGCGCCGTAAACCGCGATTCCGCCGTTCCAGATTTTGAAGACCGAGACGAAATCGCCCTTAAACTCGCTGAAGCTGAACACGACGTAATATAATCTCGCCCCGATGACCGCAATGGGCGTCGATATCAGCACCAGATCGATCAGGTTGTCGTTTAAAATCCCGAACTTCGCGCATCGCTTTACGCAGTAGAAAATCGCGAGTGCAAAACCTATCGCGATAATCAGTCCGGACCAACGAAACGCGTAGCTGCCTATGGTCAGTTCGCTGCTGACGTTGAATTCCGTATCGCTGATATTCGGAAATGAAATCACGTTCATTAAAAACGCCTCCAGATGCTTTTTTCAACGCGGTTGCCTTTGCCGATAATTATATCACAACATTTATTAAATATAAATAGCCCGGAAAGGACTACTCAGCACGCGAATGACAGTTTAACTTACAGGTCCGCTCGGGTCCCGCAGATTAGCGGGCATCGCTACAGCGTCGCCGAGGCGTGCCTGCCCGCGTGGCATCCGAGGCAGACAGCGACGGGGAGCCCCGCGATATGCGTCGGATACTTTTCCACCGATACGCCCAGCGCCGTCGTATCCCCGCCCATACCCTGGGGCCCCACACCGGTCGCGTTCACGCGCGCAAGGATTTTTTTCTCGAGCGCGGCGTACCGCCGATCCCGGTTTTCTTCCATAAGATCCCTCGTCAGCGCGTGCTTCGCCATCAGGCAGGCTTTCTCAGCCGTCCCCCCGATGCCGACGCCGATGATGATCGGCGGACAGGGCTTTCCGCCTGCCCTGACGACGGTGTCGACGATAAAGCCGACAATGTCGTCCTCCGAGGCCGAGGGGTTGAAAAGCTTTAAGGCGCTCATGTTCTCGCTCCCAAACCCCTTAGGAACGGCCGTAATCCGCAGCCTGTCCCCGGGAACGATCCTCTCGTGAATCACGGCCGGCGTGTTGTCCCCGGTGTTAACCCTCGAAAGCGGATCAGCGACGACGGATTTTCTCAGATATCCCTTTGTATACGCCTGCCTGACGCCCTCGTTTACAGCGTCCTCGACCGAGCCGCCGACAATATGCACATCCTGCCCGATATCGAGAAAAACCACGGCCATGCCCGTGTCCTGGCACACCGGCGTGCCGGAGGCCTCTGCGTAAACGTAGTTATCCTTAAGGATGTCGAGGATCTGCGCGGCGCGGGCGGAGGTCTCGTTTTCCCTCGCCCGCTCTATCGCCCCTTTGACGTCTTCGGGCAAAAAAACAGCCGCGTCCTCAAAAAGGGCGCGCACCGTCTCCGTTATTGTTTTCGCTTCAATTTTTCTTATAATTCCCGTGCTCACGTTTTGTCCCCGCAATTTGTCGTATCCTGTCGGCACAAAAAAACTCATTCGACATTTTTCACGTTATTTTGCTATTTACAAGATTTTAAAACTATGGTAAGATGATACCCGTGAGGCAGATCCCGGCGGAACGGCGGAAACCCAAAGCCTTCGCGCTTCGCCGACTCAACGCTCATATCTTTATCCCCAACCCGCTTTGGGTGTGTGACGGCTAAACCGCGGCACACCCGCTTTTTTTACGGTTTATACTTTCGTTATTTCGTCCTGAGCCTGCGCGGAGTACCGCCCTTTCTGTCGGGCGGATTTTTCATATCGGAAAACTTGCTTTCGCTGTCCTTCATAAACGCCTTGAGCTTATCCTCAAAGCTCTCGTTCGCGGGCGCCGGGCGTTTCAATGCCCCCGCTAAAACCGGCTCCGGCTGCGCTTTGCGCTGCGGTTGCGAAGACGGCGCCGGCTCCACCCGCTTAATCGAAAGATTAATACGCCCGTTCTTGTCTATCGCGAGGATTTTTACCCTGATAACCTGTCCCTCTGTCAGGCAATCATGGATATCGTTCACATAAGTATTGGAAATCTCGGAGATATGGACGAGCCCCGATTTATCCCCCGGCAATGAAACAAACGCGCCGAACTTCATAATGCCGGTCACTTTCCCGGTTACGATATCGCCTTCTGAAAACTCCATAAAACGGTGATTTCTCCTTTGTTTATATAGGTTATGCAAACTTTTCTCCGCGGTATCCCAGCTTGTTGCTATTTCTCGTATACGTCCACAAAAATTTTCTCACCCGGCAGAATATAGCCGTTCTGGTGCGCGATTTTGATGATGTAACCGCGAATGTATTCGCCGTTGTCTATGTTCGAGGCTACATCGGAGAGCTCGGCGGTATCCTGCTCGGCCACCGCGTGCGCTTTTTTTAGCTCCTCATATTCCGCGCTCGCCTTATCGAGCTTTGCCGAAAGCGTGAAATAAATGCCGATAAGGTACATCGCGGCCACAACTACGATGATTTTTAACACGGTATGGTGATTTATCCTGCGTTTTCTCCGGTCCATTTCTATACCGTTCCTTCTTTACCTTATCCGGGAGCCCTTCGAGCGGGGCCTTAAGTGAAATTCGTGTTTGTATAGCATGATTATATCTCAAAGCCTACAAAAAAGAAATAGCGTTTTTAGAGTTTTAAGAGGTTAGTTTTGGTAAGCCCGGGAAGGTGCTGCTTTTGCGCGTTTTCGTTTGAGCTTTCTCCGCTCGCGGGCTTCCCTAGCCCTGAGTTTTAGCCTGTGTAGGACGCTCCCGGCGGTCAATCTGACCAGCGCGGCGCCGCCCGCAATCCCTGCAAGCATAAAGCCCCTCGGTTCTCCGCCGTTGACGACCAGCAGAAAAACAAAGGAGAAGAGACATGTCAGCGCCCAGAAAAGCAGATCGGCCGCGGCGATCCGCCACTTTCCGCCGAATCTGAGCAGCCCCAGCAGCTCATACAGCACGCCTATCACCCCGCCCCACAGTATCGAGGCGATAAACTCATACAGCTGGTTGACGGGAGGGTTTTCCATATTACTTTAAAAGGCTGGCGAAAAAGCCGCGCTTGGCTTCCTTCTTCCCGTACACCATCCCGTCGATCATACCGGTCAGACTGAGATCCCCGCTCTCGGCGTCGAAGGTCTTGATATTGAGCTCCTGCCCGCGAATAAGCAGCAGGCCCACCGAGGTCTCGAGCTCGATCTGGGTATCGTCAAAACCCGTAACCTGGCTGACGCCCGAAATGGTCATCTGCCGCCTTGAGAGCATCACGACGTTGGACGGTTTATGCCCGGCTTCGGTCTTCGCGTTATCCACTAAAAGCACGTCCTTTCAAAGCGTTTTGTGCCTTTAATGCATATGCCGGCGGGATCCGAAATATGACTTACTCCATTTCGCGGTACAGGCTTTGCGCCTCGCTCTTCGTGGCGTGCTCCGGTACGGCGAGAACCTCTACCTTATATGTCCTGGCGCCGAATTTTATTTCTATGATATCGCCGACCTTGACGGCGTACGATGCGCGCGCGGGTTTTCCGTTCACCATGACCCGCTCGTTGTCGCACGACTCGTTCGCTATCGTGCGCCTTTTTATCAGCCTTGAAACCTTCAGATATTTGTCAAGTCTCATTTTTTATTTAGCTGTTTGCTTATTAATCGTTTTCTCTTCGGCAATCTCCTTTTTCAGGACGCTGCCCGCTTTAAACTGGGGGATTTTCTGCTCAGGAAGCGTAAGGATCTCCTTTGTAACCGGATTTCTGGCAATCCGCGCCTTTCTCGTTTTAACCTCGAACGAACCGAAACCCATCAGCTGTACCTTTTCGCCGGCGAGGAGGCATTCCCTTATCGCTTCGAATACGGCTGTAATCGCGCGGTCGGAGTCTTTTTTCGACATGCCGGTCTTAGCGGCGACAAGCTCCGTCATTCCTGCTTTGTTCATTTGTTTACCCCCATTTATTTGTTATTCTGCATGAAATCTAATATAAATCCGTCGGTCTCCGAGCCGAGCGCCTCCTCGGGGTCCACCCCGAGCTTGCGGGACATCGCCACGGTCTCGAGCAGCAGCTTTCCCACAAGAGCACGCGCCTTTTCCGGGTCGCGCTCATTTCTGAGCTCGGACAAAATACCCTCAGCGGTATCCGCGGACTTTTCGACTTCGGGCAGCGGATATCCGGCTCTCTCGGCCCGGCCCAGCACCTTTTCCGCGCGCATCAGCGCGGGCAGGCTCCTGGCCACCATTTCAACGGCCTTTACGCGCGAGCCGTCTTTTTTCGTTGCGTTTTTGATATCCTCCCAGTTGCCGATAACCTCGTCCGCGCTGCCGGTCTTCAGCTTCAGATCGCCGAAGATATGCGGGTGGCGCAGAATCAGTTTTTTGCAGATCCCGTCCGCGACATCGTCGAAATCAAAGAGTCCGTCCTCTTTTGCGATGCGGGCGTGGAAGACCACCTGCAAAAGCACGTCGCCGAGCTCTTCCTTCAGCAGCTCGCTGTCCTTCAGGTCGATCGCCTCGCAGGCTTCGTAGACCTCTTCGATGAAGTTTTTACGGATGGACTCGTGCGTCTGCTCCCTGTCCCACGGGCAACCGTCCTCGGATCGGAGCATGTCCATGATTTTTACGAGGTCATCCGTCATGTATTTTTCTTTTAACATAAAATTTACCATAATTTTTCTCCGATTGCAAGTGATTTTTTTGCGTATTACCCTATCTTCGGGAATAATGCGGGAGCAGGGACCGATCTTCGCCGTTTACGGCTCCCGTCAGAATCAGAACGGTGATGTAGACCGCACCGGCCGCGAGCAGCCCGGTCAGAACGGACGTCGCCCCGGAGAGATAGGGCGTTAAGCCCTTATAGATCCAATAGGCCGTAAACGCCGCAAGGCCGCCGCATGCCGCGGGCTTTAGCAGAAAATCCGAGACCTTCGGCATAAAGCCGAATTTTTTTACTATCGCCGCGAGATTCACGGCGAAAACGATCAGACAGTACACCGTTGTCCCGATCGGCGCGCCGCTGATATTGACCTTTTCTATTCCGATTAGGAAATAATTGGACGCAAGCTTCGCGACTCCCCCGGCCACCGCGGCAATAACGGGAATGTTCGTCCACCCGGCGGCCTGAAGTATCGCCGACGTGACGGAGGAGAGCGCCGCGAGCGCCGTCGCAACGGCGAGCTCCGCAAGCAGCGGTGCCGCCATCCGGACGTCTGAAGCTCTCGAAAACATAAGCGACAATAGCTGCTGCGGCATCAGGCAGAAGAGCGCTGCGCACGGAAAAGATATGATCGACGTGAGCCTGAGCGCCGTGTTGACGCTCTTTTTCAGTCTCGCCTTTCCGGCGGAGGCCCGGCTCGCAGAGGCCGCGACAACCGGGATGATGCTCGCCGCGATCGCCGAGGTCAGCGCGAACGGCAGAGTGTGCAGCGTTACCGCATAGCCCGTATACGCCCCGTAGAGCTCTGTCGCCGCCGTCGGAGAGAAACCGGCCGCCTGGAGTCTGTTCATAATCAGCATCGCGTCGATGATATTGATAAGGCTGCTTAAAAACGCGCCCGCGGTGATCGGCAGAGCCGTGAGGATTATCCTCCGCTTTATTCCCCGCTCTCTCTCCTTATTGACACCGCTGCGCTTTATTCTTTCGCGCCTTTTCCCGACAATTGTGAGAACCGCTAAGCCTATCGCCGAGCCAACCGTCACGCCGGCCACTGCGCCGGCGGCGACGATCTCCGGCGGGCAGGCGTTTTCATAGAGGTAATACGCGGCCGCCACACCTATAACGAGCTTGAAAACTGCGTCGGCTATCTGCGAGACCGCGGTCGGCACCATGTCGGCCAGACCCTGATAATAGCCCCGGAACGCCGCCGTCATCGAGACGAAAAACGCCGACGGAGCCAGCACCGCCACGCAGTACCACGAGGGCTCCGAGCCGGCGGTGCGGCTGATAACCCTGGAAAACGCGAGCAACACCGCGCTCGCCGCCAGTCCGGCAGTTGAGAACAGCGCGGTGGCCTGTTTTAATATGCTTACACCGTTTTGCCGTTCGAGCCCGCCCAGCGTTCTCTCCGCCACTATGCGGGAGAGCGCAACGGGTATGCCAGAGACCGCGGCGACGGTGACGACGCCGAAAATCTGGTAGGCAAAACTGAAATACCCCATACCCTCTCTTCCGATCAGGTTTGCCAGGGGTATCTTAAAAAGAAAGCCTAAAAGCCTGCAGACGACGTTGGAAGCCGCCAGCACCACCGCGCCTCCGGCAAAGCTGCGCCCGTACCGGGAAATGCCCTCTCTCCGCCCCATATTGAACACCGATTCCGTTATTTTTTTGGACTTCAGAGTATCTATATGACGGCGGGGCATGCCGATAGAACGGGGACCCGGCGCTTATCCGAACAGGCGCGGCGCTACGGTTTTATAGAAATCGTGTCTCAGCTTTTCCCAGTCGATTGTCAGAAGCTCGCCCTTCTCATATAGGAGCCTGCCGCACACCATCGTCATTTCCACGTCCGAGCCCCGGGCCGAGTAGACGATCGAGGACAGCGGGTCGTGGCAGGGAGTAAGGGAGGGCTTCGTGGCGTCAAGAACAATCAGGTCCGCCGCCATGCCGGCCTTGATTTTGCCGATGTCTGTCCTCGCCTGCGATTTCGCGCCGTTGACAGTGGCCATTTCCAGCGCCTTTATCGCGGGGATCAGCGTCGGGTCGAGATTGACGCCCTTTTGTAAAAGCGCCGCGGCCTTCATTTCCTCGAACATGTCGTGGCTGTTGTTGCTGGCGACGCCGTCCGTTCCGAGTGCGACGTTGATCCCGGCGGACGCCATTTTCGCCACCGGGGCGATTCCGCTCCCGAGCTTAAGGTTGGACACCGGGTTGTGGGCGACGCTCGTGCCGCTCTCGGCGAGCAGCTCTATGTCTCCGTCCTCCAGCCAGACGCAGTGCGCCGCGACTGTTTTTTTATTCAGCAGGCCGGCATCGTGAAAGAGCCTCGCCGGGGTGGCGCCGTATTTTTCCTTCGCTTTCAGGTGCTCCGATTTCGTCTCCGAGAGGTGAACCTGGACGCAGAGATCGTTGTCGCGGGCATACTGCGCCACCGCTTCCCAGACCTTCGGGTTCGAGGTGTACTCCGCGTGCACCGACACGTCTGTTTTTATCCTGCCCGAGTCGCGGCCGTTCCACTTTTCGCAGAAATCGATGCTCTCTCCCCAGCCCGGGCAGGCGTCGCGGCTAAACTCCCCGTCCCCGTCCCATACGACGCTCCTCGCGATGTTCGCCCTTATCCCGCAGGATTCCGCCGCTGAAGCGATCGCGTCGCAGAAATAGTACATATCGGAAATCGAGGTGGTCCCGCCGGAAATCGCCTCGGCCATGCCGATCTCAGCGCATATCCTGACGCACTCGGCGTCGAACCTGTCCTCCACCGGGAAAATGTGGTCAAACAGCCAGTCCGAGAGGGCGTAATCATCCGCAAAGCCCCGCATCGCCGTCATCGGAATATGGGTGTGGGTGTTGATCAGCCCGGGCAGCAGTATTCTGCCCTTGCCGTTGACGACCCTCTGGATGACTCCGCAGCGGGGCATTTCTTTTCCGACATAGGAGATAACCCCGTCGGAGACGACCACGTTCCCGCCGTATATGACGCCGGGCTCGTCCATCGTCACAATATCGATATTTTTAAACAGAATATTCATTTTTATGACCGACTCTTTCTTTGGGAATTATGAGCCGCCGGCATCGGGAGCCGGATTACTCCGGCGCCCGATGCCGTTTTTCGTTTAGTAACTTTAAAACTCGCTCCCGCAGCCGGCGCAGAACTGATCGTCGTTCCGGCAGATTTTGCCGCATTTCGGACAGATTTTGTTGTTCTTGCCCGCGGCTATCTTCTTTCTGACCTCGGCAATCTCGGCGTTCAGGGCGTCCTGCTCCTTCAAAAGTTCGTCGAGCTCCTGCTGATTCGTTTCGCCGCCTTTGTGGGCGGTATAGACGATAGCTCCGATTTTCTTCTGGATCTCTTCGATTTCGCCGTTGAGCTCATAGAGCTTGAAGGTCAGCTTCGTGCTCTCAAAGAGTTTTTCCGCCTTCTGCGCCGTGATGTCCGCGGCGTGGGCGGCGACCTGCCCCGCGGCCGCGGCCTTGGCCTTAACCTTGTTAATGATATCGTCCGTTCTGTTGCTCATCTTGTTAACCTCCAGTTATATTCCGTCAAGCGGCCGTTTTGTCCGCCTATTTGGCGTTTACTTCGCGTTGGCAGTATTATAAAACCTTCCTATTCCGAGCTTTTTATCGAGAACATCCGCGGCGTGGGCGACATAGTCCTCCGGGTATTTCGGGTTTGTGATGCGCACGATTTTTTCCTCGCCGTCGAAGGAGAGCTTCGTCACCGCGCCCGCGCCGCAGCCGATCACCGGCAGCAGCTCATCCATCATATAGACGTTGTATTTGCACACCTGCCCGTCTTTTTCGTAGCCGACGTTTTCAAAGCTTCCGCCGGAGTATTTCTGCCTGTACAGGTAGTAGGGCCTATAGCCGCACCCGGACAGAATCTCCGCGCCGGCGCCCAGCATACCCTCGATTGTCTCGGGCGGCGTGCACTGAAAACCCTTCTCCGCGAAAAACGAGCCTTTTTTCAGCGCCAGCGTGTGCACCGTGATGTCTTCGGGTAGGAGTTCGGTCGCCCTTTTGACACTCCCGGCAAAGCCGGCCAGTGTGTCTCCCGGGAGGCCTGCAATCAGGTCCATGTTGATGACGAAGGCGTTGAATGAGCGGGCGAGCTCGTAGGCCGCGTAAACGTCGTCCACACTGTGGCTTCTGCCGATGTTTTTCAGCACCCGGTTCGAAAACGTCTGCGGGTTGATGCTTATTCTTCCCGCCCCGCCTCTTTTTATCGCGTCGAGCTTTTCCGCGGTGACCGTATCCGGTCTCCCGGCCTCCACGGTAAACTCGCAGTCCTCCGAGCGGGCGGTGGAGGAGTTTATCGTCTCAAGCAGTGCCGAGAGCTGTTCCGGCGCCAGCGCCGTGGGGGTGCCCCCGCCCACATAGACCGCGCGGAGCCTGACGCCGGCTCCGTCAAGTTGCTCCCCCACCTTTTTAATCTCGTCGCGCAAAACCCTCAGATAGCTTTCCACGGATTCGGTCTTTGCATCCGGCGCGGCCTTGCTTATAAACGAGCAGTAGGCGCACCGCGTCGGGCAGAACGGGATGCCGACGTAGAGCGCGGCGTCCTTCCTGGTCAGCTGCGCTTTCAGCGTTTTCGCGCAGATCGCGGCCGCCATCGTCATCTCAGCCTTGTCCTGCCTGATCTCGTATCTGCCGGTCAACAGCCTTTTCGTCTCCTCCTCGGACAATCCGGATTCGATAAAACGCCGCGCAAGCTTCGCGGGCCTTACCCCCGCCAGCGCGCCCCACGCCGGCCTGTCGCCGGTCAGCGACACATAGGCCTTGTAGACCGACCGCCTCAGCGTATGCCGCGTTTCGGTCCTCACCGTCTCCTCGTCCTCGTCTCCGTTGAAAACGCTGCGGCAGGTCTCGGTGCAGAATTTATCGTCGAGCTGGAGCGAAAACGTCGCCGTCACGCTTTTCGGGCCGAAGCTGAGCTCGGACACCGCAAAATCCTCCGCGATCCTCGCCCTGGGCGCGGGCGCGTCGGTCACGCGCGGTTTCCTTTCCGGCATCAGTATGATCGCCGTCTGCTCGACGTCAAACTTATAGGGGTTGTTGATAAGGTAAATATTCATTTCAACGAATCCCCGCCGCTTCTCTTAAGAAATCGTTTGTTTCCCGCTCTATGCCGAGCGAGGTGGGCTCCCCGTGTCCAGGGTAGACGATGTAATCGTGGGGCAAAAGATATAAAAGCCGGAGGGAGGCTCTCAGATCCCCGGCGTCACCGCCGAAAAGATCCGTCCTCCCGGCATCCCCGGCAAAAAGGGTGTCCCCGGTAAAGAGTATATTGTCCATCAGAATGCACATCGAGCCCGGGGTATGGCCCGGCGTGTGGATAAACTCGGCGTCCACCGTACCGACGCGGGTTTTCTCGCTGCCCTTCAGCCTTATGTCGGCTTTCGACACACGGAACGGCTCCTGCATGATCGAGGAGTAGAGCGCCGCGTGGGCGTTTTCAAGGCACTCGGCGTCCGCCTCGTGTATCACCACCCGCGCGCCCGTCAGGCTCTTCAGCTGCTGGACACCCATAATATGGTCGAAATGCCCGTGGGTCAGGAAAATATTTTTAACCCTCAGACTGCGGGAACGGATGAAACCGTAAATGGCGTCGACCTCCGCGCCCGGGTCGATGACGGAGGCCTCGCTGTTGTCGCCGTCAAACACGACATAGCAGTTTGTCTCGAGAAAACCGACTTTTATCGTTTTTACTTCCATTGGCGAAAGACCTCCCGATTTATTTTATATTTATTTCATTGCGCTGGTATCCAGAATCAGTGTGACCGGACCGTCGTTTTCAAGGGAAACCTTCATATCGGCCCCGAACACGCCGGTCTTCACGGAAAGCCCGGTTTTTTCGCACTCCCTTGTGAAGAATTCTGCGAGGGGCTTTGCCCGCTCGGGCCTCTCCGCGCTGTCGAAGGAGGGTCTTTTCCCTTTAGCGCAGTCCCCGCAGAGGGTGAAATTCGTGACGATAAGGAGTTCGCCGCTCACCTCTCCGCAGCAGAGGTTCATTTTCCCGTTCTCATCGGAAAAAATCCGGAGCCCGCAGCACTTCCGCGCCAAGTACGCCGCGTCCTCCTCCGTGTCGCCTTTTTTAACTCCCAGCAGGATCAGCAGACCTTTTTCTATTGTTGATACGGGTTTTCCGCCTATCTCAACACCGGCGGACAGCACGCGCTGTACGCACGCGGTCAAAGCTCATCGCCTCTTTTGTTATAATGTCTGCACGCTCTCCCTGCCGCAGCGCACAATCGACGACACTCCGCCGACCTTTTTCAGTTTCGTGCACACCGATTCCAGGTGTTCCAGGTCATTTATCGAAATGCCGAGCACAATGACGACCTCGCCGCCGCCGAGGGCCTTTGTCTGGAGACTGTGAATCAGGATATGGAGATTTGCCAGTATCGCCGTTATGTCGGCAATCAGCGCCACCCTGTCGCGGGCGTTGATCTCCACGCAGGCGTTGAAGGTGCCCTCTATCACGTCGGCCCAGCTCACCGGGACAAATCTGTCCGCGGTGTCCTTCGATTTTTCAAGGGCGCGGACGTTCACGCAGTCGCTGCAGTGGACTGAAACTCCGTAGCCCCGCGTCACAAAGCCGATGATGTCGTCCCCCGGGACCGGCGTGCAGCAGTGCGCGAACTTAATCAGGCAGGAGTCAAGCCCCTCGACGATGACCCCGCTCTCCGAGCGCCTGATCGGCGGCGGAGCGTTCAGCGCCGTCTCGGCCTCGCCCGGCGCGGTCTTGACATGCTTTACATACTCTTCCCTGATCCGGTTGGCGGCGCGCTGAACGGTGATCCCGCCGTAGCCGATGCCCGCGCACAGGTCCTCAAGGTTGTTGAACGAAAGCTTTTTCAGCGCGGCAGGCATCACGTCGAACTTCTCGACCTCGACAAGGGGGATGCCGAACCGCTTGAGCTCGCGCTCGAGGCTGTCCCTGCCCTGGGCGATATTCTCCTCCCGCTTCTCTCTTTTATACCACTGCTTGATTTTGGAGCGGGCTTCGCTGGTCTTCGCGATCTTAAGCCAGTCCCTGCCCGGCCCCTTCGAAACCTTCGAGGTGATTATCTCCACGATGTCGCCGTTCTGAAGCTCGGAGTCGATCGGCACAATCCGGCTGTTGACCTTTGCGCCGATCATCCTGTTCCCCACCTCGGAGTGGATCGCGTAGGCGAAATCAATCGGCGACGCGCCGGCCGGCAGGTTGATCACGTCGCCCTTCGGCGTGAAGACATAGACCTCGTCGGCGAACATGTCTATTTTGAAATTAGACAGGAAATCCTCGGCGTCGGTGTCCTGCTGGGTTTCGAGCATGCTCCTGATCCAGCCCAGCTTTTTCTCGTACTCGGCGTCCATGTTGACCGCGCCCTCTTTGTATTTCCAGTGGGCCGCGACGCCGTACTCCGCCACGTGGTGCATCTCCCAGGTACGGATCTGCACCTCGAACGGAATGCCCATCCTGCCTATCAGCGTTGTGTGAAGGGACTGGTACAGGTTGGGCTTCGGCGTGCTGATATAGTCCTTGAACCGCCCCGGAATCGGCTTATACATATCGTGGATGATGCCGAGTATGTTGTAGCACTCCTCCTTGGTATCCACAATCACCCGAACGGCGTAGAGGTCGTAGACCTCGTCTATCGTCTTGTTCTGCATGAACATTTTGCGGTATATGCTGTATATATGCTTTACGCGGCCCTCGATGTATATGTTTTTCAGGCCGAGCTCCTCAAAGCGGGCGCTGAGACGCGCCTTAATCGAGCCGATCATGTCTTCTCTGGTGCCGCTGGTGCTCTCAAGGGCGGACACGATCTCGTCATAGCCGATCGGGTCGAGGTATTTAAGCGCGCGGTCCTCGAGCTCCCACTTGATTTTCGTGATGCCGAGGCGATGCGCGATCGGGCTGTAAACGTCCATTGTCTCGAGCGCGATCTCCCTGCGCTTGGCCTCCGGCTTTGCGTCCAGCGTTCTGATGTTGTGAAGCCTGTCGGCGAGCTTGATCAGAATCACGCGGATGTCCTTCGACATCGCGAGGAGCATCTTCCTTAAATTCTCGACCTCCTGCTCGGCCTTGCTCGAATAGGGGATGCGCTCCAGCTTCGTCATACCGTCCACGATGTCGGCGACGGCCTCCCCGAATTTTTCTTTTATATCGTCATAGGTGACCGGCGTGTCCTCCACTGTGTCGTGCAGAAGGGCGGCGATAACGGAATCGGCGTCAAGCTGGATGTCGATTACAATCTCGGCGACAGCGAGCGGATGGGTGATATATGGCTCGCCGTCCGCGCGGAACTGGTCCCTGTGGGCCTCCAGCGCAAACGCGTAGGCGCTCCTTATACGCGCGACCTCGCTTGGTCTCCCGTATTGAAGGTAGTTCTCTATCATTTTTTCGACTCTGTCGTCAAGATTCATTCCTTCGCCCGCGCCTTTCGTTGTTTCGCATGGATGTCGCAACGGCTATGCCAGCCTTGATAGAATAACCGTTTTTGTCAGATCGACCTTGGCGGGCGCCTCACTGTTGAAGGTCAGCGTCATTTCGCCGTAAAAATCGTCGCCGCCGAGCTTGAGCCCGCTCAGAAGTCCGGATTCGTAAAAAGCCCTGAGGGTCACCATCATCGAGAGCTCTCCCCCCGAATAGCCCAAACGCCTGAGATTTTTATATAAAAGCGCCGGCGTCGCCCGCAGCCCGCCCTTTTTGCCCAGGGACTTTATCGCGTTCCATACCGCGGCGCAAGCCGTCCTGTCCGGGGCCCGGAGACGCCCGGCCGTCTCGACCGCTCCGGCCTCGGTCAGCGCTCTGAATTCGCGCATCGCCGTCTCGGCGCGCTCCACCTCCGCCTCTTCCGGGCGGATATCCTTCACCGTCAGCCTGACGGAGGAGCAACCGCGGTAGACGTTTATCTCCAGGGAAAACGCGGCGTCCACCCGGTCCCCCTCGCAGTACGGAAGCTTATCCGCCTCTTTTCCGAAATAGACCGCGGCGAGAACATGTCCGTCCTTTTCAAGGGCGAGCCTGGTGTGCTTCCCCTCGCCTATCGGCGTAATCGAAGAAAGCCTCGCCCCTCTGAGGCAGAAAACCGGCTGGGGATTCCCGGCGCCGTAGGGCTCCAGGCGCGAGAGGTCCTTTACATACTCTTCGCTGATGTCCGACGGGGTTATCTCGCAGTCGATCTTCAGCGGAGCGAGTTCCGTCCCCTCAGGAAGCTCCGCGCGCGTCACGGTGTAGAACGCCTCCCTAAAGCGGCCGATGTTTTCCTCGGGCAGCCTGAGCCCGGCCGCCATCTGATGCCCGCCGCAGCTACCTAGCCCGGCGATTGCCCGGGATATCGCGGAAAAGATGTTGAAGCCCTCCACGCTTCTCGCCGAACCCTTGCCGACGCCGTCCTCCACTGTGATCATCACCACCGGCAGGCCGTACTTCTCCGCCAAGCGCGAGGCGACAATGCCGACGACGCCCTGCTTCCACGCTTTGTCGTAGAGGACAATCCCGCGGTTTTCCAAAAAGCTTTCCCTGTCGGACTCTATCATGTCTACGGCCGAGGCAAATATTTCGGCCTCATAGTCCTGCCTTAGTTTGTTCAGCGCGCAGAGGGCCGCGGCGGCATTCTCCGCCCGGTCCTCCGTCTCGGACAGAAGAAGCGCCAACGCCTCGGAAGCGCTCGACATCCGCCCCGCCGCGTTAATGCGCGGCGCAAGCCTGTAGCCCACCGCGGAGACGCCCATTCCTCCCGCGCAGGAGGCCTTGATCAGCGCCCTCAGCCCGAGGTTTTTCGTGTTCTCGATCAGATTAAGGCCCTTTGAGACAATCGTTTTGTTCTCGTCGGTAATGCTCATCACATCCGCGATCGTGCCGAGGGCCACCATGTCCCCGTATTTTTCAAACACGGAGTCGCTGCCACCCTCCATCGCGCAGATCAGCTTAAAGACGACGCCGACGCCCGCCAGCTCCTTGAACGGATAGGCGCAGTCCTCTCTGCGCGGGTCCACAACCGCCGAGCATACCGGCAGCGCTTTTCCGGGCTCGTGGTGGTCGGTCACCACGACGTCAAGCCCGTTTGACATCGCAAACGCGATCTCCTCCGAAGCGGTAATCCCGCTGTCGACGGTGACCATAAGCTTTGTCCCGTCCGAGACAAGCTTTAAAACGGCGTCTTTATTAATGCCGTAGCCCTCGCCCTCGCGCTCGGGTATGTAGGTTGAAACGTTCGCGCCCCGGGATTTCAGATAGGATGAAAGCGTATAAACCGACGTGATGCCGTCCACGTCGTAATCGCCGTAAACCGTTATTTTCTCGCCTTTATATATCGCATCCGTGATCCGCCCGACCGCCTTATCCATATCGGCCAGCAGAAACGGGGAGTGAAAACCGGCGCCGTCTGCCCGCAGGGCTCTGCTGATGCTTTCGCCGTCCGTGATACCCCTCGCCTCAAGCGCTTTTTTTAGAAGCGGCGAAAGCACGTACTCCGACGCCAGGGAATCCGGTATCAAATGATTTCGCTTTTTAACTTCCCATTTTATTAAACTCATTTTATATACCCGCGAAGAAATTATATTTGTGCATTTTACCTTTTACATTATACCAAAACAAAACCTGCATTTCAAGCCTTGCAAAACCCATGCAAAAAGCGCATCCCTATAATTGACAGCATTTCCGATGTGTGATAGAATATGGTTGTTTATTATTTTGGGGGGGATTTTCCTTTGGAGCAACTACACGAATTACTGTCAGGAGTCTTCAATTTTCACTGGCAGTATCTGATCATGTACGCGATAGGCGGTATTCTTATTTACCTCGCCATCGCTAAGGATTACGAACCTGCGCTTCTCCTGCCAATAGGGTTCGGCGCGATTCTGGTCAACCTGCCGCTCGAAGTGATCTGGTCGAGCGATGGACAAGCCGGACTTTTGCAGGTGCTTTATAACGCCGGTATCACCACAGAGCTCTTCCCGTGTCTGATTTTTATCGGCATCGGGGCGATGACGGATTTCCGTCCGCTGTTCCAGAACCCGAGAATGGCGTTCTTCGGAGCCGCGGCTCAGTTCGGCATTTTCTTCACGATTATCGCGGTGCTGGCGGTATCCCAGCTGCTGCCGGATGCGTACAAGTTTTCGTTCCTTGAGGCGTCGTCGATAGGAATCATCGGCGCGGCCGACGGTCCGACCTCGATTGTTGTCGCCAACGCCCTCGCGCCGGGTCTGCTCGGGCCGATCACCGTGGCCGCATACTCGTACATGGCGCTGGTCCCGATCATTCAGCCCCCGGTCATCCGCGCGATTACGACGAAGAAAGAGCGCATGATCCGCATGGAGTACAACGACATCAAGGTCAAGAAGGTCGCGCTCATCATCTTCCCGATTGTCGTCACTATCATCTCCGCGACCCTGGCGCCGATCAGCGCGCCGCTCATCGGTCTTCTGATGTTCGGCAACCTTATTAAAGAAGCGGGCGTCATCGAACGGCTCAATAAGGCCGCCCAGAACGAGCTCACCAACATCGTCACTCTGCTGCTCGGCGTTACGATCGGCGCGACGATGCGCTACGACGCATTCCTTCAGGTCAAGACCCTCGTCATCATGGCCCTCGGGCTCGTGGCCTTCGTATTCGACACCTTCGGCGGCGTAATGTTCGCAAAATTCCTGAACCTGTTTACAAAGCGGAAGATTAACCCGATGATCGGAGCGGCCGGCATCTCGGCGTTCCCGATGGCCTCGAGAATCGTACAGAAGATGGCCAAGGCGGAGGATCCGTACAATTTCATCCTGATGCCCGCGGTCAGCGCGAATGTCTCCGGGCAGATCGGTTCTGTTATCGCAGGCGGCGTCGTGCTCTCTATCGCGCCGGTTATCGCGAACCTGATACATTAACGAAAGGGGCTTTTTGATATGAGCGATTTAGCGGCAGGTTTTGAGCTGATGGGCTACGGTCTCGCCGGCGTCTTTTCGGCTCTGATAATATTCTATTGCGTTTTGCGTGTTTTGACCGTGGTTTTCAAGGAAAAGCCCGAGAAAGATAAGTAATGCCCCACAGGCTGCGGCGCGGACGGATTGTCCGCGCCGCTTTGTTGTTTTTCGCGCAGTCATAGCGCGTGTTTTCCCGAATAAAATATAAAAGACAAGCGTCATCACTCAAATCATGGCGCATAGGAGATTAAGCCCGGCACTTCCGGCAAGCCGGAGGTCGGGCCGGAAAGGCATGGGTTTGATATCGATGGAGAAGATAAGCGGGCTCTCTACAGCCGAGGCAAAACGGCTTTTATTGCAGTACGGCAGAAACGAAATCGCAAAAAAGTCCAGAAGCACGTTTTTTACCGTCCTAATAGAGCAGTTCAAGGACTACATGGTGCTGGTGCTGATCGCGGCGGCCGTGATCTCCGCGTTCATGGGCGAGTTCACCGACGCGATCTCTATTCTCGTCATCATCCTCGCAAACGCAATCCTCGGCATCGTCCAGAGCTACCGCACCGAGCACGCGCTTGAATCGCTGACGGCGATGTCCGCTCCCACCACAAGGGTGCTGCGGGACGGCTCCGAAAAGCAGGTCCCGTCCGCCGAGCTCGTCGTCGGCGACATCATGGTGCTTAGGACCGGCGACCGTATCGGGGCGGACGGCCTGCTGATCGAGCGCAACGAGCTGGCCTGCGACGAGTCGATGCTGACAGGTGAGTCCGTGCCGGTAAGAAAGACCGGCCGGGACAGGCGCGTACATATGGGGACTATGGTCACCTCCGGCAACGGACTGGCGCAGGTCAAGGCAACCGGCATGGAAACGGAGATGGGAAAGATCGCCGGCATGCTGGGGGACGCCAAAACGGAGCTCACACCGCTACAGAAAAGGCTTAAAAATCTCGGGAAAACAATCGTCGCCTGCTGCCTTGTGGTGTGCGCGGGCGTCTCCGTAACCGGGATAATGCGCGGCGAAAGCGTCCTCGACATGCTGCTCTCCGGGATTTCGCTGGCGGTGGCCGCGATTCCGGAGGGGCTGCCCGCCGTCGTCACGGTGTCGCTGGCAATGGGCATCACGCGGATGTCGAAGCGCGCGGCCATTATCCGGAGAATCAACGCGGTCGAGACCCTCGGCTGCGTGGAGGTTATCTGTTCAGACAAAACCGGAACGCTGACGGAGAATAAAATGACCGTCACCGACGTCTATTACGGCGGGACACTCGCGCGTTTTGACAGAAAAAATTCGGTTTTCGCGAAAATGCTGTTCGAGGCCGGGCTTTTATGCTCCAACGCGCGGATCGAAAAGAGGGGCGGAGCAACCGTCACCGTCGGCGACCCGACGGAGGCGGCGATCGTCGCGGCGGCCGCCGAGCTGAATATCTCCCGGGATAGCTTCTCGAAGGAGCTGATACGGGTAAAGGAGCACCCGTTTACCGCCGAAAGAAAGCGGATGTCCGTGGTCTGCCGGTCCGGTGTTGGGCACATCGCCTACGCCAAGGGCGCGCCGGAAATCCTGCTGCCGCGCTGCGTTATGTTTATGCAAAACGGCGGATTTTTCGAATTCACTCCCGAGGAGCGCGCTAAAGCGGCCTCGGCTGCAAAGAATATGGCGTCCTCCGCGCTCAGGGTAATCGCCGTCGCGTTCAAACCCGGTCTGACCGGGACGGACATCGAAGACGCGGAAAACGACCTGGTGTTCCTCGGGCTGATCGGCATGCTGGACCCACCGAGACCGGAGGCCGCGGCCGCGGTCGAGGAGTGCGTCGGAGCCGGCATACGTCCGGTGATGATCACCGGCGACCATAAGGACACCGCGCTGGCAATCGCCGAGAAGCTCAAAATCGCGCGGCGGGGCGACCGGATTCTGACCGGGGCCGAGCTTGACAGGATGGACGAGGATGCGCTTGCCAGGGTCGCGGGCGAGGTCTCGGTTTACGCCCGCGTCTCGCCGAAGCATAAATACATGATCGTGCGCGCGCTGAAAAAGATCGGCCGTGTCACGGCGATGACCGGGGACGGGGTAAACGACGCGCCCGCCGTCAAAGAGGCGGACATCGGAATCGCGATGGGGAAAAACGGGACCGACGTCACCAAGGAGGCCTCGGTAATCGTGCTTCAGGACGACAATTTCGCCTCGATCGTCGCCGTAGTCCGCCAGGGACGCATGATTTACGACAACATCCGCAAGTTTATCCGGTATATGCTCTCGTCGAACCTCGGCGAGGTGCTGACAATGTTCGTCGCGATGCTCCTGACGCTGCCGCTGCCGCTTCTGCCGCCCCATATCCTGCTGATTAACCTTGTGACGGACGGCCTGCCCGCGATGGCGCTGAGCCTGGACCCGCCGGACGGCGACGTGATGAGCAGACTGCCCCGGGGGCGAAACGAGGGGATATTCGCCCACGGGCTCGCTATGCACATCATTCTCCGGGGCATCTTCATCGGGCTGAGCACGGTCGGAGTCTTCTACTTCGCCTACCAAACCCACGACGTCTCCCTCTCACGCACCGCTGCGTTCCTGACCCTCGGTCTGAGCCAGCTCATCTTCGTGTTCGAGTGCAAGTCCGAGCGCGCGGGCATGTTCTCAAAAAACGTCTTCAACAATGTCTTCCTGATTATCGCGGTGTTCGTCTCCGCTTCCGCGGCGCTCTCGGCGGTTTACGTTCCGCCGTTTGCAAGACTCTTCGGCCTTGTCCCGCTGCCGGCTGACCTGCTTTTGACCTGCACAGCAATTTCCGTGCTCGCAGCGGTGCTCTCCTCGGTGCTTACGCTGCTGGCCAAAAAGCTCGGCCGCAAAAAATAATCAGCCGCGGCCTTTTAACCAGAGCCGCGGCTGACGAAGCCGTCATTAACTTATATCTTTTTTAAATCCCGCCGCGCTGCCGCGGATAAGCAGGCCTGAATAGCAGCAAAAAACCTCCGGGAACTATACGCCGTGCTTCGCGGCGAGACCCTTTAAAAGCGCGAGGGAAACCGGGAGCTGCTTTTCCGGGTCGTCGATTTTACACTCGATGCTCATCCTGCCGTTATATCCCGCCTTCGCGAAACCGGAGAAAAAGCCGCCGTAGTCCACATCGTCGCCCTCCGCCGGGCAGATGCGGCCCTTCGGGTTTGCGATATGGGTGTGGCGCAGGCGGTTCCCGCAGGCGGCAACCTCGGCCTCTCCCTCTCCTCCGAGCCAGAGGTGGTAGAAATCGGACAGGACCATGAAGTTCGGGCGCTCGACGTCCTCGGCGAGCCGGATGCCCTCGACCTGGTAGTTTATCATGTTGGTCTCCGATGTGTTGAGCGGCTCAATGACCACCGTCAGCCTGTGGGCCTGCGCCTTCTGCGCGAGCAACCTGCCCACCTCGATCATCTGGTGCCAGGCCGCGGCCCTGTCGAAATCCTCCGGTATCTTCCTCGCCCCGCCGCTGCCGAACACGACGGTCTGCGTGCCGAGCCTCTCGAGCCTGGCGAAAGCGCGGTCAAGATAATCCGAAACTGCCTTCAGGTCCGCATCCGGACCCGTAAGTCGCAGGCTGCCCGGAAACAGCACGCAGCAGGCCTCGACCTTAATTTTCAGCTTTGAAAGCTGTTCGCAAAGCGCGTCAAACTCCTCGTCGCTCATCGCGGCGATCTTTGTGACATGTCCCTCAATGTAGTCGAATCCGAGGTTTTGGATAAGCTCTGCCTTGGCCAAATCAAAACATACGCCAAATCTCATTTTTACGTTGCTCCGTTCCTGTTATGTATTATTTTATTTTACAATCAGTACCCGGGCTTTGAGCCTGCCTTTTTTCGTCGTCTCTCCGATTGAGAGCAGCCTTGCCCTGCCCATGCCCCGGACGGAGAGGAGGTCGCCCTCCTCAAGCCGCATATCCGGCTCCTTTACGGCGGCGTGGTTAACCTGAACCCCGCCCGAGCGCGCAAGGGTCTTCGCGTCCCCACGCGATATATTATAAGCAAGGCGGAGCACCGCGTCAAGCCTCGCGGAAGCGACCGTCCCGCTGATTTCCTTGCCGTTCTCCTCCGCCGGCGAAAGCGCGGCGAGGTCCCCCTCCGAGGTTTCGACCCTCGCCTGACCTACCCTTTCCAGGTGATATCGGATAAAATCGGCGACGTCGGCGAAGACCACGGCGTCCGCCCTCCCCTCTCCCACGAGGATGTCGCCGAGGGTCTCTCTTTTCAAACCCAGCGCCAAAAGCGCTCCGAGAAAATCCCGGTGGGTAAGCTTTAATTTCTCCGGAAACGAAAAGCGCAGCGCCCGGAGCGGGTAATCCCCGCTCTCCCTGAGGCCGGAGTCCCCGGCTCCGAACAGGGCGCAGGTCCGCTCGGCTCCGTCGTAGCCGCCGTCGAAGACCGCGCCGAGCCCTCCGAAGTCGGATATTTTTTTCGCGAACTCCCGCTCGGAAGGCGTCAGAAATTTCGTGTATGCAAGGCCGCGCGACTTCTCTGCGGCCGCCGCATGGTCAAAAAGCCGCGAGGCGAGAAGCTTCTCCTCGCCGCTCTGCGCGTATTTCGCTATAACTTCCGCTCTCGTCATTTACGCTTCCCCCGACGGACCCTTCCGCTTCGTATTTTACCATATATGTGCGCGAAATCCAATAAAATATTTTTTGCGCCCTCCGCACGCGCGGTTATTTTTTCTTAAATTGAGAAAAATAGAGGTATAATCCATTTTTAGCAAAGAAAGGACTTATGCCATGAAAAAAACCGCCGTATCGCTTATGCTTACCGCGTCACTGCTGGCGCTCGGCTTATTTGTCCCGTCCCGCGCCTCGTATAAGGCATATAAAATGAAGGATTTCGCGAAAAACGGGATGCCCGGGGCCCGCATCGTCTTTTACCAGGAGGATTTCACCTCCAACGTCATCGGCGGGGGAACGCTGACCGGAATTATGCCGGTCTCCCAGCCGGCGGCTGACGTCGGCGTGCTGGTGCTCGAGGGGAAAAGCGTTGCCCTGGGCAGCGTGATTCCGGCCGATATGCTCTCAAGGCTCGTCTTTATCCCGGCGAGCGACGCGGAGTTCTCCGCGGTCGTCTCCTTCGTCCCGATTTTCGGCGGCGCAACGGCCGATATCAACGAGGACGGCACCGACATCACAATCAATCTGAAAAATGAAATCAACAACTCCCCGGCCGCGACGGATCTCGCTTTTGAGACCCAGGAAAACCTGAAAATCGAGATCCCCCTGTCCGCGTACGACCCGGAAAACGACGCGCTGACATACACCGTCACCGGTGTCAAGGGTTCCGGTTCGCTCTATATGTCCGGAAACAGCCTGATCTTTGAGCCGCAGAAAAACAAGACCGGCAAAACAGTGATCTCCTACTACGCCAAAGACTCCGCCGGCAACACCTCGGGGATCGCCTCCGTCACCGTGACGGTCGAAAAGCCCGCCTCCGATCTGGTTTACGCTGACCTTGCGGGCAGCACTAAGGCCTACGCCGCAATTAAAATGGCGGAGGCCGGCGTGTTCGTCGGCGAACAGTACGGGACAACGTTCCTGTTCTCACCCGATAAGGCGATGACCCGCGGCGAATTTGTCGCCCTGGCGATGACCGCGCTGGAAATCGGGCCCGACGAGAACGTGGTGCTGCTCTCCGAGGGCATCAGTTCCTGGCAGGGCTCGTATATGGCCACCGCGCTGAGCCTCGGCGCAATCGACGATCTCGACGCCTCCGGGGCGATCGACGGGACGGAAGCCGCCTCTATCTGCGTAAAGCTTCTCGGCATTAAGCCGGACATCGCCGCAGGGCTCGATTTCTCTTCCGGAAACGTGAAATACTGCGCCTCGGCGCTGGGCCTGGTTACGGATCCGGCCCTGTATGACAAAGCGCTCACCCGCGCAGACGCGATCGAGCTTCTCTACCGCCTGACGGCAGTCTCCTCCGGCGAACGTATCGGCTGGAAAACCGTGGCAAAATAATGAAATAATAACATTATCAAATCGGAGACGGGCTAAAAATCGCCCGTCTCCTTTTTCCATGCTGCTAACTATACCGTTACCGAACTCTCGTTGACGACCACCCTTCTGGTCTCCCAGGCACCGCGCTTGTAATAGATAAAAATCAGCACGCTGCACAGCAGCCAGCCTATCGGATAACCGAGGGCGACGGGTATCTCGCTGTCCGTCAGCCTTGACATCACGAACAGGTAGATCTGGCGGAACACGACAAACGACGTCAGCATAATGACCATCGGCGCCTTCGCGTCGCCCGCGCCGCGCAGTGAGCCCGAATAAATCTGATTGATCACGCATAATAGATAGAACGGCGAAATAGTACGGATAAACAGGCTTCCGTAGCGGAGAACCTCCGGGTCGTCGTTGAACATCGAGATCAATTGCCTAGGGAAAAGCATCAGCGGAACGATAAGCACCGCCGTGATAATCAGCGACAGCATCACCGCGCGTTTTGTGCCGGCCTTCGCGCGCTTTATGTTGTTAGCTCCGAGGTTCTGGCCGACGAACGTCGTAACGGACAGGGCGAGGGACTGCATCGGTAAAAGCGCAAACTGGTCGATCTTGCCGTAGGAGGTCCACCCGGCCATACAGGCTGATCCGAACCTGTTGATATAGGCCTGCACAAACACGTTGGAAAACGATGTGATCGCCTGCTGCAGCGCCGACGGCAGCCCTATTTTCCATATTTTGCGCATCAGACCGCCGTTTACCCCCACATGCGTCCATACGATGCGGTATGAGCCGGTAGTTTTGGTCAGCACATACAGGATAAGCGCGGCAGACAGGCACTGGGCAATAACCGTCGCTATCGCCACCCCCGCGATGCCCCAATGGAAGAAGATTACAAACGCCAGGTCCAGAACCGTGTTCACCACTGCGGAGAAAATCAGAAAGTAGAGCGGGCGCCTGGAATCGCCGACGGCGCGGAGTATTCCCGAGCCCATGTTGTAGATCAAAAGCCCCGTCACTCCGTAAAAATAGATCCGGAGATACTCCGCCGCCCCGTCAAAAACATCCTCCGGCGTGGACATCAGCTTCAGCATATACGGCACCATCACGACGCCTACCAGCGTGAACACCGCGCAGAGGATAAAGGTCATCACTAATGTGGTATGTACCGCGTCGTGCACGTTTTTATCGTCCCGCGCACCGTAGCACTGCGATATCACGACGCTCGCGCCCGCGGACAGACCCATAAAAAAACCGATCAGCGTGTTGATGATCGGCGAAACGCTGCCGACCGCCGCCAGCGCTTCCTTGCCGACGAAATTCCCCACCACTACACTGTCCACCGTGTTGTAGAGCTGCTGAAAGATATTGCCTATCAGCAAAGGCACGGCGAACGAGATCAGATGTCCGGTGATATTTCCTTCCGTCATGTCCGTATCTTTGCGCGAAAAAAAAGAAGCCATGGCCCTCTTACCCAACCCTTTCAATTATAAACAGGGATATTATAATCCTCTTCTCCCGTTTTTTCCATAGCGTTTTACGGCAACGGCTTAAATCCCCCGGCAAAAACCTCGTGTTTTTTCCGCTTGCTTTGCGCCCGTTGCAGTGGTATCATAGGATTTGGCCACATTTCTGCACTAAAATATTTAATATCGGCAGGTAATTTCATGATTGACAGCAGCCGTGAGCTGACCGACTATATGAACACCGCCGTTTCCGGTCTGATAACGGACATTTTAAAGTCAGGCATCAGAAATCCCCGGGAGGCGCTTTTTCTTTTGCATTACAGGCGCGCACAGAAAAAGGCCGGAAGAATCCGTTCAAAGCATGAACGTTCCGGCCTCCATATCCCGGCGTTCCTGATCTGCAGCGTCACCCGGAGCTGCAACCTCCGCTGCGCAGGGTGCTACGCCCGGTCAAACGGCCTCTGCGGCGAGAGCGAGAGCAAAAATCTGCTTTCGGCGGACGAATGGGGAAGGATATTCACCGAAGCCGAAAAAGCCGGGTGCTCGTTCGCGCTGCTGGCGGGCGGCGAGCCGATGATGCGAAGGGACGTTATTCTGAAGGCCTCGGCCCATAAAAAACTCATTTTCCCGATTTTCACCAACGGGACGCTGATCGAGAGCGATGACATTGAGCTGTTCTCGCGCAAAAGAAATCTGGTGCCGGTCCTAAGCATCGAAGGCGGCCGGACGACGACGGACGCAAGGCGCGGAGCCGGGGTTTACGATAAGCTTCTGGAAAAAATGCATGCGCTCAACGAAAACGCCGTCCTCTACGGCGCCTCCGTCACCGTGAACAGGGCCAACCTCGGCGAAGCCGTCTCCGAGGAATTTCTCGATGCGCTTAAGGCGCTGGGCTGCAGGCTCGTTTTCTACATCGAATACGTTCCGGTGGACGCCTCGGAAAAGGACCTGGCGTTTACCGAAGCCGATCGCTCCCATTTTGACGAGAAGCGGCGCGTTCTCGGGCTGAAATACCCCGGCATGGTGTTTCTGGCCTTCCCCGGGGACGAAAAAAAGCTCGGCGGCTGTCTCGCCGCGGGAAGGGGCTTTTTCCACATCAACCCCGACGGCAGTGCGGAGCCCTGCCCGTTTTCGCCCTATTCGGACATGGACCTCCGGAAGAGCAGCTTCACCGAGGTGCTGCGCTCGCCGCTGTTCAAAAAGCTCTGCGAGAACGGCCTCATCGGCGGAAAACATGACGGCGGCTGCGCGCTGTTTGAACGCGACGCGGAAGTCAGAGCCGCGCTCTCCGGGACGGCGGGGACGGCAAACAGAGAAAAATAAGCAAAAAAAAGCATCCCGCCGGGACAGACGTCCCGGCGGGATAGCGGTTGTGCGGTTTTATATAGCTTACTCCTGGATTCCCGGTATTTTCGGAAGGGTGGCGGCGTATTTCGAGAGCTCCGCGTCCGTCG
Organism: Bacillota bacterium; assembly: GCA_033813635.1. Classification (GTDB taxonomy): domain Bacteria; phylum Bacillota; class Clostridia; order Oscillospirales; family QAMX01; genus JAPXRI01. The sequence goes on along the minus strand of JAPXRI010000002.1, from coordinate 83,193 downwards.
GGATATCGTCCGACATCGTACCGGCGTTGAAGCTCATATACGCGCTCATATCGAAATAGCCCGTTCCAGACAGACCGAACAGGATATCCTTTTTCTCGCCGGTCACTTTGCACAAAAGCGCCTCGTCGATCGCTGCCCGGATCGCGTGGGAGGACTCGGGCGCCGGCAGGATGCCCTCGCAGCGCGCAAACATCGTCGCCGCCTTGAAGACCTTCGTCTGCTCCTCCGAGCGGGCCTCGAAATAGCCGTCATGGTGGAGCTTCGATAGAATCGGGCTCATGCCGTGGTAGCGGAGGCCGCCGGCGTGGTTGGAGGCCGGGATGAACGTGCTGCCCAGCGTGTACATCCGCATCAGCGGCGTGGTCTTTCCCGTGTCGCCGAAATCGTACCGGTAGACGCCGCGGGTGAACGACGGGCAGGAGGCGGGCTCCACCGCGATGATTCTGGGGTTGTGCCTGCCGGATATCTTGTCGCCTATGAACGGTGCGATTAGGCCGCCCAGGTTTGAGCCGCCCCCCGCGCAGCCGATGATGATGTCCGGGTAGACGCCGTATTTCTCCAGCGCGGCCTTGGCCTCGAGGCCGATTATCGACTGGTGCAAAATGACGTGGTCGAGCACCGAGCCGAGCACATACCGGCAGCCCTCCGTCGTGACGGCGAGCTCGATCGCCTCCGATATCGCGCAGCCGAGGCTTCCCGTGGTGCCGGGGTTTTGCTCGCGGATTTTTCTGCCGGCGGCTGTGGTGTCGGAGGGGGAGGCGTGCACCTTCGCCCCGTAGGTCTCCATCACGGCTTTGCGGTACGGCTTCTGTTCGTAGGAGCCTTTGACCATGAACACCGTCAGATCCATACCGTAGTACGCGCAGGCCATCGAAAGCGCGGTGCCCCACTGGCCGGCCCCGGTCTCGGTGGTCAGCTTTTTTATACCCTGCTTTTTGGCGTAGTACACCTGGGCGGCCGCGGAATTCAGCTTATGCGAGCCGGAGGTGTTCGAGCCCTCGAATTTGTAGAATATGCGCGCGGGCGTTTTCAGATATTCCTCAAGGCAGTACGCCCTGACCACCGGGGACGGGCGGTACATCCGATAAAAGCTCCGGATTTCCTCCGGTATTTCAATATACCTGTCCTTTGAGTTCAGCTCCTGGTCCACAAGCTCCTCGCAGAATACCGGCAGAAGGTCCTCTTTCGTACAGGGCTTGAGCGTGGCCGGGTTCAGAAACGGGTCGTGCTGCTCCTTCATGTCCGCCTTCATATTGTACCACGCCAGCGGCATCTCTTTTTCTTCAAGGTAAATTTTGTACGGGATCTTTTCCATCGCTTTTCATCTCCTTTAAAATATAAAAACTCCTGTCCCACGTATAACAATGGGACAGGAGTATTATCCTGCGGTGCCACCCAAATTGGCAAAATTGCCCGGCTCTATCCCGTACTTCCATACGGGCTTCCTTCGCTAACGGGGGAAGAATCCGTCGGATGCTAAGGCGGCTATATCACCGCTTCGTTCCGCCCTCATGAGCCCATTCAGCGCGCGCCACCCGCCGCAATCCCACCAACCTGCGGCTCTCTGTCGCCCCGTTTTACCGGAGCTGCGGTTTAAAACGCACCTACTCTTCTCAATCTCAGGTTTAAAATCTTAATTTGGTATATTATACTTTTACCCCGCGGCGTTTGTCAATACCTTTTTCCGTATTTCAGAAATTTTTTGCGACACCCTTGTCCGTCTATATGAATAGGCGGGCCGGGCGCTTAAAAAAACCCCTTTAAGGGGTCGTCCGTTTCAAAAAGATGGTGATTTTTATCCCGTTTTGTGGTATATTGTATTAAGAGGCGCAGACGTGAAAAATATGGAGGAGGAGGAACACCGCATGGCCAAAAGATTCTGTCAGAGCTGCGGAAAGGAAATAGAGGAAAACGACGCCTTCTGTCAGCACTGCGGCGCAAAGCAGAGCCCACCGCAGCAGTACGACGCGCCGACGCAGCAAAATCCGCCCCGATCTGAGCAGCAGCCCGGGCAGCCCGAACGGCAGTACACACCCTATCAACCCTATCCGCAGTACCAGCCCTACCAGCCGCAATACGGCCAGTACCCCTACGGACCCCCCCCTAAAAAAAGGAAAACGGGCGTCATAATCGGCGCCGTCGCGGCGGCTGCGGTGGTTATAACTGCGGTTATTCTGATAGCCGTTTTAGCCGGAGGCGGCGGCAGCGGAGGCCCGGTGCTGACCAGATACGACTACGACGATATCATCGGCTATTATGAGGGCTCGATCAAAGTCACAGACGTAAAAATCAAGGGCGATATCGAGGATATCCAGGCTTACATAGGCTACGGCGACCTGAACGATTTCAAAGGCGACAGCGGCTACTGCGAGCTGAACCTGGACGATTATACGCTCTCCGTCTACAGCGATGTGGGCGAACTCGGCTCCCTGTATATCGACGATTTCAGACTGATTAAGGGCGTCAGCAAGGACTCTTACGAGGAGACCGGATTCGGCTTTTACACGATTAAGCAGGAGCATGAGGTCTATCTCCACGAGGACAGGCAAGACGGATACAATCTCACCGGAACCTTGAAGATCAGCGTTATATTCGATTCGGAGGAAATCCAGGGGAGCATCACAATGAGCTACTCGTTTGACTGCGATTACGCCGGCTGAGTTTATAAAAGGATAAATAGTCATTCTGCCATGGGGCTGTTTATTGCAGTCCCATGGATATTTTGCGGCGTCTTGCGACAAGGCGAATTCAATAAAGGACAGGTGGTTTTAATGAATTATCACAGAATTAAAGTGGCGGGCATCGAGCGCGATTTGCCCATCGTACCCATAAGCGACAAGCTGTCTATCGCGGCGTTCGTCATTTTCGGCGACACCGAGATCGTCGAGCCCTGCGCGAGGGCGCTGGCCGAAAAGCTCCCTAAGGTGGATTATCTGATCACCGCCGAGGCGAAGAGCATACCGCTGATCTACGAGATGGCGAAGGTGATGAAAATGCCGCGCTACATCATCGCGCGCAAATCCATCAAGGGATATATGGCGCACCCGATCGTGACGAAGGTCCACTCTATCACGACGAAGGACGACCAGATCCTCTGCCTTGACGAGGAGGACGCCCAGCGGATCAAGGGCAAGAAAGTCGCAATCGTGGACGATGTGATCTCCACCGGCGCGTCGCTCGCCGCCATCGAGCAGCTTGTGGCCGAGGCCGGCGGCACCGTCGCCGCGAGAGCGGCCATATTATCCGAGGGCGACGCCAACGAGCGGGACGACCTGATTGTTCTCGGAAAAATACCGCTGTTTTTCAGAGATTAGCTTTTCCGCGAGTCACTCCCGCCGCGGCTCCCCGCACCCTCTGACGAAAGGATTTGGCTAAGTGATTAAGAGGTTTATTTCGTACTACAGGCCCCACAAGCTGATTTTCGGGCTTGACATGCTTTGCGCGTTCCTTTTATCCGGCTGCAGTCTTCTGTTCCCGGTCATCACCCGTCTGGCGACCAACGTGTACATACCGGACAAAAACGTAAAAATGCTGGTCATCATGTCCGCCGTGCTTTTGGCGGCCTATATCGTGAAGCGCTTTCTCAACTACTTTATCCAGTACTACGGGCACGTAATGGGCGTGCGCATGCAGGGCGAGATGCGGCAGGATATTTTTATCAGGCTCCAGGACCTGCCCTTCTCGTTTTTCGACAACAACAAGACCGGCTCGGTGATGTCCCGCATTATCACCGATCTTTTCGACATATCGGAGCTCGCCCACCACGGACCGGAGGACCTGTTCATCTCACTGGTCCTCCTCGTCGGCTCCTTTATCGGCATGGCTTCGATGAACCTCCCGCTGACGCTGATCATCTTCGCGTTCCTGCCGGTGCTGGTCCTGTTCTCCGCAAAAAAGCGCCTCAAGATGATGGACGCGTTCAAAAAGTCTCGGGAGGAAGTGGCCGAGGTGAACGCCGCGCTCGAGAACAGCATCTCTGGGATTCGGATCTCCAAGGCGTTCGTTAACCGCGACTACGAGGCGGAGCGCTTCGCAGCCAATAACGAGTCGTTCATGCGTTCCCGCGACAGGGCGTACCGGGTGATGGCCGAGTTCCAGGCGGGGAACACGCTGATCATTGATTTTCTAAACGTGGTGCTGCTGCTGGCCGGAGGTCTGTTTACCTACTTCGGCAGCATTACTGTCGGCGATTTCGCGGCGTATCTGGTCTACGTGAACATCTTCCTCGACCCCATCAGAAGGCTTATCAACTTCATCGAGCAGTACCAGAACGGCATGTCCGGCTTTGTGCGGTTTCTCGAGATCATCGACACACCCGTAGAAGAGGACGCACCCGACTCGGTCGAGCTGACGGAAGTCAAAGGCCACATCGAGATTAACGACGTGAGCTTCACCTACGGGGAGGACAAGCAGGTCCTTTCCGGAATCAACATAGAGATCATGCCCGGGAGGAAGGTAGCGCTGGTGGGGCCCTCCGGCGGTGGCAAGACGACGCTCTGCCACCTGCTGCCGAGGTTTTACGAGATCAGCGGCGGCGAGATTAAAATCGACGGGACCGATATCCGGAAGTTTACCCGCTCGTCGCTTCGCAAAAGCATCGGCATCGTGCAGCAGGATGTGTTTTTATTCACCGGCTCGATTTTTGACAACATCTACTGCGGGCGGGTCGGCGCGACCCGGGATGATGTCGTCGAGGCCGCGAAAAAGGCCAACATCCATGATTTCATCATGTCTCTGCCGGACGGCTACGACACCTATATCGGCGAGCGGGGCGTGAAGCTCTCCGGCGGCCAGAAGCAGCGGATCGCCATCGCCCGGGTGTTTCTGAAAAACCCGAAAATTCTTATTCTCGACGAGGCGACCAGCGCGCTCGACAATGTTACGGAGCTCCAGGTCCAGCAGTCGCTCGACGCCCTGAGCGCGGACAGGACGACGCTGATTGTCGCCCACCGCCTCTCCACGGTGCGAAACGCGGACGAGATCATCGTTTTAACCGACGAGGGGGTTGTGGAGCGCGGCACCCACGACGAGCTTCTGGAACAAAACGGGATATACGCCAAGCTGTACAACACCCAGTTTCTCAGAGCCTGACGAATAGATAGTTTTCGATAGACCCGCCGATATTTTTATTGAATTATTTTACAGGATAATGTATAATTAATCCATTCAACCATCGAAAGGGAGAAACAAAGGAATGGCAATAACAAACAGTTATTTGTTGGGGGTATATGACACCGTAAAAAAGCGCAATCCAGGTGAGAGCGAATTTTTACAGGCTGTCTACGAGGTCCTCGAATCGCTTCAGCCCGTGGCCGAGCGCAGGCAGGACCTGATTGACGCGGGGGTATTCGACAGAATTGTCGAGCCCGAGCGCTTTATTGCTTTCCGCGTCAGCTGGATCGACGACAAGGGCGCCGTCAGAGTCAACCGCGGCTACCGGGTGCAATTCAACTCGGCAATCGGACCATATAAGGGCGGACTGAGATTCCATCCCAGCGTCTGCGCCTCCGTCATCAAATTTTTGGGCTTTGAGCAGATCTTCAAGAACAGCCTGACCGGTCTGCCGATGGGCGGCGGCAAGGGCGGATCCGATTTCGACCCGAAGGGCAAGAGTGACGGCGAAATCATGAGGTTCTGCCAGTCGTTCATGACGGAGCTCTCCAAGCATATCGGCGCTGACACCGACGTGCCGGCCGGCGATATCGGCGTGGGCGCGCGCGAAATTGGCTATATGTTCGGCCAGTACAAGAGGCTCAGAAACGAATTCACCGGCGTTCTGACCGGCAAGTCGCTCTACGCGGGCGGTTCGCTCGTCAGGACCGAGGCCACCGGCTACGGTCTCTGCTATTTTGTCGACGAAATGCTCAAATCCGCCGGCAAGAGCTTCAAGGGCATGCGCGTCGTGGTCTCGGGTTCGGGCAATGTGGCGATATACGCCCATCAGAAGGCCACCGAGCTCGGCGCGAAAGTCGTGGCCATGTCGGATTCCTCCGGCTATATCGTCGACGAAAACGGCGTAGACCTCAGCGTCGTCAAACAGATCAAGGAAGTCGAACGGGGACGCATCAGCGAGTATGCCCACCGCGTTCCGGGCTCCGTCTACATCCCCGGTTGCTCCGGCATATGGTCCGTCAAATGCGATATCGCGCTGCCCTGCGCTACGCAGAACGAGATTAACGGCGAGAGCGCGAGCCTCCTGGTCAAGAACGGCTGCTTCGCGGTCGGCGAGGGCGCGAACATGCCCTCCACTCCGGAAGCGATCGGAATATTCCAGCAGCACGGCGTCCTGTTCGCTCCCGCAAAGGCCGCCAACGCCGGCGGCGTCGCCACCTCGGGCCTCGAGATGAGCCAGAACAGCATGCGCCTTTCCTGGACCTTTGAGGAGGTCGACGCGCGCCTTAAGGATATCATGAAGAACATTTACGCAAACAGCTACAAGGCCTCCGTCGATTACGGCTGCCCGGGCAACCTGGTGGCCGGCGCGAACATCGCGGGCTTCCTGAAGGTCGCCGAAGCCATGAAATGGCAGGGCATCGCCTACTAAAGCATAAAACAACCAAAATCCCCTTCTCCACATTTCGGGGAAGGGGATTGATTCAATGTGTTGACTTTGTCAACACGCAGAATAGGGGGTATCCAATACCCCCTATGTTCGGACCGCAAGCGGTCCGATACCCCCGGAATCGCGCCCGTTCGGCAAGCGGGAAAAGGAAAAGCGCTTCGCGCTATCCTTCCGGAGTTTTTCCAAAGTTTGCTTCGCCAGCTTTTACGCACCCTTGTCGCCGGAAAAACGAATTTGAGTGAAGCCGCTGCGGCGGGGGCTCTACAGGACTTTGTTATCAGCCAAAATACCCTTCCCCGAAATGGGGAAGGGTATTTTGACAAAGTCGGGATGACCGCTTATTTAATTCTGTCCTCATACATCTTTCTGACGCTCTGATAGACCTCGTCGGGTATCTCCGGGCTTTTAAACGAGCAGCAGGGCGCCAGGTTGTCGCCGGCAACCGCCGGGTTTGTGCACCAGTTGTCCCCACGGTACTTATCCCGCTGCGCCTTGTCGCGGAAATCCGGCACGTCGTAGGGAACGTTTCCGTTGCAGATCGACCGGTAGGCCAGAAGCCCCGGTATGCTCATATCGAGGGCTCGGTATATGTCGATCGCCTCCTCGCCGTCCGGCCTTCCAAGGATTTTCTCAAGGAAATAGTACATCGTATAGAAATCCGAGCCGCCGTGGCCGGAGATCGACTCCGCGAGCGACGACACTACCCGCGGCCGCGGCCTGTAGCTGACGGCATTTGGCGTCAGCGGGTCGCCCTCAATGAAGACATGGAGCCTCCCCGTGCCGCCGTCCCACCGGTCTGTTTCCATCATGCCCTTTTTGCCGTAAATCGAATACCAGATCGAGCTGGGCTCCCGTTTCAGGTTGCCGTGCAGGCTCTTAACCGTCGCGCCGTTGTCCATCTGCAATAGTATCATCGCCGAGGAACCGCACCTTCCCCCGACATTTGCCATATATTCGGCGTTTGGCGTTTCAAAGCCGACGACGCGGACCGGCCGCGTGCCGGTGATATTCAGCACCGGGCCGAGGCTATGGGTGCAGTAGAAGGTGGAGAACATGTTGTTCCGCCAGTGGTTCCGCTCGCCGTAGGTGATGTCGGGCCAGATACCCGAGCAGTCGTGCACGTACTCGCCCTCGCCGTGGGTGAACTCTCCGATGTCTCCGTTCCGGTAGCGCCTTTTCATTTCCGCCGTGCCCGGAAAATAACAGTAGTTTTCCGCGTAGGCGTAGACCTTACCGCTCCTCTCCACCGCTTCCACGAGCTCCACCGCCTGTCCCATCGTCTCCGTGGGCAGAACCTCGCTTGCCACATGGCGGCCGGAGTTCAGAAGCCTTATCGCGTAGGGGGCGTGCTCGTTTGCGTAGTTTGCCAGAACGACCGCGTCCATATCGTGCTCGAAGAATTTGTCAAAGTCGGTATAATACGCAACCTTCGCGCCGGATTCCGCCGCGGCCCTTTGCACCTTTTCCCTGTAGGGCTCGTATTTGTCGCATACTGCCACAAGCTCCGCCTCGGGGTATCTTCTCATGAAATTGATCATCGTCATCCCGCGGCCGGCACCGAACACACCTACTTTGATTTTCGCCATAATTACACTCTCCTTAACCGCTATAAAACGCGGGAAGCGCTTTTGTGCCTTCCCGTGTTCCATATATGTTTTTAAAGCAGCGCTTCGTAGAGCGCGCGCACGCCGATTTCGCTCTTGCCGCTCTCCACCGCGAAGATCATACTGACCTCCGACGAGCCCTGGCTGATCATCGAGATATTGATGCCGGCTCTTGAGAGTGCGGCGGTGGCGGCGGCTGCGATGCCCACCGCGTGCTTCATCCCCTCGCCCACGACGACGATCAGGCTCAGGCCGTTTTCGACCTGCACGTCGTCCGCGCCGAGCTCATCCTTGATACGGGAGACAATCCGCGCGAGCTTGCCGTTCTCAAGCGCCGAGCTTCTGACGATCAGCGTCAGATCGTCTATCCCCGTCGGGGAGTGCTCGTAGGACAGATTCTCGTCCTCGAGGATCGACAAAAGCCGTCTGCCGAAGCCGATTTCCCGGTTCATCAGGTATTTGCTCACGTAAATGCTGGTAAAGCCGCTGTCGCAGGCAATCCCGGCCACGCGGACATTATCGTCCCCGCTCGCCCTACGCGACACGATCATCGTGCCTGGGCAGGAGGGGTTGTTGGCGTTTCTGACATTGACCGGGATTCCGGCCTTATAGACGGGCAGCAGCGCCTCCTCCTGGTAGACGTTGAAGCCGGCGTAAGATAACTCCCGCATCTCGCGGTAGGTAATCAGCGTGATGGGTTTCGGGTTTTTGATATGCTTCGGGTTTACCGTATAGACATAGTCCACATCGGTAAAATTCTCGTAGACGTCGGCCTTGACCGCCGCGGCGAGAATCGCGCCGGTGATGTCGCTGCCGCCCCTCGGGAAGGTAACTGTCTCCCCGGCCTCCGTCCTGCCGAAGAACCCCGGGAACACCACGATGCCGTCTATCGCGCTGAGGGATTCCCGCAGCAGCCCGAAGGATTTGTCCAGGATCTTCGCGTTGCCGTATTCGTCGGACAGAATCATGCCCACCTCGCCCGGGTTGACATAGGTGGCCTTGTGCCCTGTTTTATTCAGATATGCCGCCACGAGCTTTGCGCAGTTGTCCTCTCCGGCGGCTTTAACTCTGTCGGTGAACCTCAGCGGATGCGACATATCCGTGTAAAAAAGCGCCTGCAGGTCATTTGCGATGCGCGGCATTACCTCCGGAACGCCGAGCTCGTCGGCAATCTTCGCGTATCTGCCGGTTATGCATTCGAGCGTGGCAAGGCCTTTCTCCCTGCCGTTTTCCAGCGCCTCGTTAGCCGCGTGAATCAGCATATCCGTCACTTTATGCGGGTCGTTTACCCCTTTGCCCGGCGCGGATACGACGACGATTCTGCGGCTAGGCTCAAGGGTTACGATATCGCATACTTTTTTGATCTGTGACGCGTCCGCGAGGGACGAGCCACCGAACTTAACCACTCTCATCTTTGATATGTTCCACCTTTAAAGCGCGTACGTTTCATTTTAAGATTCAGATAGTGATAATTTTACCATATCATCATATGCATTGCAACAATAAATAATCAATCCCGAGCTGTTTTAATGAAAATGCGCTTTTACAGGTCGGCAAACGGCCGCATTTTGGTCAATTTGTCTACGCGCTAAAGCGCTAAAACCGGGATTTTTCGATATCGGGGTTCCATTTTGTCTCGAAATACGGTATAATTTCATTATAAACTCTTTCCGGAGGTAAACAAGTGGGAATATTCTCCAAAGTTCTGATTGCGAGCGATTACGACGGGACGCTGGTGCCGTCCACCAAAAAGGTAACGGATAAGGTCCGCGCCGCAATCAGGTATTTCATTTCCGAGGGCGGCTATTTTACGGTGTGCACAGGGAGAACCTACCAGGGCTTCCACTCCTACTCGCCCGATATCATCAACGCGCCGGCGCTTTTATCCAACGGCGGCATGGCCTACGACTACGCCGCCGGGAAAATCGTGATTGACGACGGAATCGGCGACGAGGGGATAGACGCCTTAAGGGACGTCCGTGACCTCTTCCCCGAGCTCGCCATCGAGATGTACGCGTTTAACGACACCTATTCGATTAACCTGCACGACAACTCGATGCGGCATTTCACAAGCCAGGGTATCCCCTTTAAGGTGGTGTCAGACCCCTCGGAGACCGCGCGCCCCTGGTCAAAGGTCATGCTGAACGGCGACAGGGAGTCGGTAAAAAAGGTCCAGGCGTTTCTGGCCGAAAAGCACGGCGAGATCGGCTTTGTCCCGACGGACGGCGGTTCGCTGGAGGTCCTGAAAAAGGGCTGCAACAAGGGGACGCTGCTTCTAAAGCTCGCGGCCTATCTCGGCGTCGACAGAAAAGACGTTTACGCCGTGGGCGACGGGTACAACGACGTCGACATGCTCAAAATCGCGTCCGCCGCCTTCGTCCCCTCCAACGGCGACGAAGAATCCAAGGCCTGCGCCACTTATATCGTCGGCTCGAACGAGGAGGACGCCATCGCCGACGTAATCGGCATCCTGAAGCAAAAATACGAAAAACAGCGGCTATCGACTTAAATCTCCCCGCGGGCGCCTGCGCGTCCCGCGTATTTTTTTGCCCTGCCGCAATAACGCCGCGTTATGCCGCCCCCTAGAAACGAACATTTGTTGTATTTTCCGTTTTGAAGTCCAGATTATCGGACACCTGTTGTGGTAGAATAGGCTTGAAGATAAGACCCGACACTTTGATCCGGAGGAAATAAAAATGGAAGTCACACTCGTAGTACTGATAATCGCGAGCGTAGTCCTTTTGGAAAAAATAAACGAAAAAAAGCAGCAAAGACAGCGGCACGAGCGCTGCCGCCGGCTCACATACGGAGCCGCGCCGCAAAACAACGGCGTTATCAGCTTCCGGGATCTCTCCGAAAGGGCCGCCCTGCTGCGCGCCGTGCGCTCCTGCTGCCGCGACTAAAAGAAGGCCATTCTTCATTTTATTCTTTTCCTGCCTTAAGGGCGCGGCGTAAACGGTCAAGCCGTTTGCGCCGCGCCCTTTTTCCTTATAGAGCTTCTCCGCGTCTTGCGCGAGAAGTGTCATATCCCCGGGTCGAACATATAATGTAAGGGCAATATACGGCGGTCCCGGCGCGCGTTTAAGGCCGGCATTCCAATAACGCCCGCCGCTTCCGCCATAGAATAATATCGGCAAACCGCCGGCCGAGACAGGCGGCAGCCGCATTAAAAAAGCGGCTTGAGAAAGGTCATATGTCATACTGTGATCAGTGCTATTACAGAGCCTGCTATCCGGCGAATACGGGTATGCAGGGTCCTCCGGCAAAGTCCGACAACAGCTGTCCGCCGGCAACCGACTGTGTAAGCCCGACGCTTGATTACGCCTTTGTCTATTCAACAATCCCGCAGTCCCCCGCAGCGGGCACTGCGTTCACCTTCAACACGCTGCTTCAAAACAACGGTTTTTCCCTTTTAAACGGGAACACGATAGTTATAGAGAGAGCGGGAACCTACCGCGTCGACTTCCGGCTTACGGCCACAGCGCCCCCCGGAGCCGGCCAGTTCTACCAGGTCAACATCCAGACCAACGGATCAATCGTCAACGGCGGCGTTTTTTACACCAACCTGAGCTCCCAGCTCACGGGCTTTGCGATTGTGAGCGTGGAATCCGGCGCAGCGCTGACATTTGTGTACGCCGGGAACTCCGCCATCACCACCGCGTCTAATCCCAACGCGACCGCTCCCACCGTGGCGGTGCTGCTGACCAGATACGACGATTGACGACCGCAGACGGCGGGCATAAAAATCGGAGCCGCGAAACGGCTCCGATTTCTATTTTGATCTTTAATTCTCGCGGGTAATTTTATTCGAACGGAGGCACCTTGTGCAAACATACATATGGCAGGGCGTTCCGTTTACAACGGCTTTAACCCTCTTCACATTGGGCTTGAAAGCCCTGTTCGAACGCCGGTGCGAGTGCGAAAGCTTGATGCCGAACTGAACTTTCTTCCCGCAAATATCACATTTTGCCATCTTGGCACACCTCCTTTGATAAGGACACTTTTCATGACGCCAATAGATAATACCACAATCGCGCAAAAAATGCAAGAAAAATTTTCTGATTTTTGCGTCGCGTGTCAATGCGGGCGGAAACGCCTTACCAGCCGATCGCGGCCCCGTCGATTCTCGGTTCCGTAGCACTCTCAAGGCCGTCGCCGATACGGCGGATGATCTGACCATGCCCAAAATCACTGGAACGCGGGATAACATTCAGTTCGTGCCCCATCTCGGCGAGTTTTGAGATCAACTCTTCTCCCGTGAAATCCTCTATGTTAATCTTCAGCCCGCCGTTCCAGCGGAACCTCGGGCAGTCGAGCGCGGCTTGGGGATTCATCCCGAAATCAATCAGGTTCATCGCGACCTGGGTATGTCCCTGGGGCTGCATATGACCGCCCATAACGCCGAACGGTCCGACCGGCGTGCCGTCCGCACGCGTGATAAACGCGGGAATAATCGTGTGATACGGGCGCTTGCCGGGCGCGAGGCAATTTGCGCGCGTCTTATCCAGCGTAAAACTCGCGCCTCTGTTCTGGAGGGCGACGCCCGTACCCGGTATCGCCAGCCCGGAGCCGAAACCGCCGAAGTTGGACTGAATATAGCTTATCATATTTCCCTCGCCGTCCGCCGCGCAGAGGTAAACCGTGCCGCTGCTCTGGGGTTTGCCCGTGAAGGGCGTCAGAGCCTTATCGGTAATCAGCCGGCGGCGGTCTTCCGCGTAGCCTTCCGAAAGAAGATCCTCCGGCGAAACGCGCATGCAGTCCGGATCCGTGATGAATTCAAGGCCGTCGGCGAAAGCGAGCTTAACCGCCTCGATTGTCTTGTGCCAGGTTTCGGCGCTGTCTTTTTTCTCAAACGAAAAGCCGTTTAAAATATTGAGCGCCATCAGACAGACAAGACCCTGTCCGTTCGGGGGAAGCTCCCATATTCTGTAATCGCGGTATTTTGCCGAGAGCGGGCTTACCCAGTCGGCTTTGAATGCCGCAAAATCGCTTTTGCGCAGACTGCCGCCGTATTTCACAAAAAAGCTCTCTGCTTTTTCGGCGATGCTGCCCTCGTAAAACTCGCGGGCTTTGCTCTTTGCGATGTCTTTAAGGCTCTGCGCGTGCAGCGGGCGGGTGATTTTTTGACCGATTTCGGGCAGCTTTCCGTCAGGAACAAACAGATCGATCCAGGAGGCGTACTCGCTCTGCCCGTTATTTGCGAGCTCCGAAAAGGTGTTATAGCTTCTTTCAAGCGCATGACGCATCACAGGGGTCATGATAAAACCGTTTTCCGCGTAATCGATCGCGGCCGCAAGGCAGGTTTCAAAGCTCAATCTGCCAAATCGCTCGCTCAGCGCGGCCCAGGCACCCGGGATGCCCGGAACCGTGACGGAGTGAACGCCCCGATCGGGCATTGTCTTGAACCCCATCGACAGAAGCTTGTCCGGGTCCGCGAGCGCTGCGGATCTGCCCGATGAATTGAGTCCGACGAGTTTGTAATCTGGGGTACTTATTATCGCAAACGCGTCTCCTCCCATGCCGTTCGACTGCGGTTCTAAAACACACAGACACGAAGCGACGGTTATCGCCGCGTCTATTGCGTTGCCGCCTTTCTTCAGCGTGTCAAGTCCGGCCTGCGCCGCAAGCTGCTGTGATGTGCAGACTGCTCCGTGCTCCGAAAACAGAGGAAACCGCTTTGAAGGATACGGAAAGACATACTCGCTGTTCACTTCGATTCGACCTTTCTTTCTTAATATTAAATCATAACGCCCGGTTAAAACCGCGTATCTGGTACGTTATACGCAAAAACATAACAGAAAACCGGGAGTTTATCCCGGTATCCTGTTAATTATTTGATGTTTTTCAAAAGTTTATTCATATCATAAAGCCCAGGGTTATCAACCTTCGCTATAAACTCCGCCGCGCGCAGAGCTCCCGCGGCAAAAACATCCCTGCTCTGGACCGAGTGGGAAAGGGTGATCACCTCGTTAAAGCCGGCAAAGATCACCTCGTGGTCGCCGATTATCGTTCCGCCCCTGACGGAGTGAATGCCGATCTCGCTTTTGTCCCGCTCCCTGCGCACGGCGTGCCGGTCGTAGACATACTGCTTTTCCGACTCCGCGCCATCTCTTGCGGCGTCGGCCAGAATCAGCGCCGTCCCGCTGGGGGCGTCAAGCTTTTTGTTGTGGTGCTTTTCTATGATCTCAATATCAAAATTATCCTTCAGAACCGACGCCGCACGCTTGACAAGCTCCGCGAGCAGGTTGATGCCCAGCGACATATTCGCCGAACGGAAAATCGGTATCTGCTCCGAAGCCTTGTTGATATCCGCGATCTGGCTCTCGTCATACCCCGTGGTGGCGACCACCAGCGGGAGCTTGCGCGGGACGCAGTATCCCAGCAGGGACGCAAGCGCCGAACGGTGCGAAAAATCCACAACCACGTCCGCGTCGCCGGTGTAATCCTCTATTTTCGAATAGACCGGGTACTCGTCGCAGGGCGTGACGACTACATCGATTCCCGCGGCGATAACGGCGTTGTCGGCCTCCCTGACCAGAGACGCCAGGGTCTTGCCCATCCTGCCGTTGCAGCCGGACAAAATGATTCTTATCATACGTGTAAATTCAGACCTTTACAATAATCTCAGAGAAGGTTAAAGCGCTTCAGAGTCTTTTCAAGACGGGCAGCGTTAGCCTTCCCCATCTCGCAGAGCGGCATGCGCATAAGCGGCGAGATCATTTTCTTCATCCCCATCGCCGTCTTCACCGGGATCGGGTTAACCTCGAGGAACAGATCGTTGAACAGATCGAAGTACTTTGTCTGCATCTCCGCGGCGCCTTTGATGTCGCCCGTGAAAAATTTATCGCACATGTCGGCCACGAGCCGCGGAGCGATATTCGAGGCGACGGAGATAATCCCCTTGCCGCCCAGCGCCATTATCGGTATCGTCTGATCGTCGTTCCCGCTCCAGATATTCAAATCATCCCCGCACAGGGAGATCGTCTGGGCTATCAGCGTGAAGTTGCCGGAGGCCTCCTTGACCCCGTTGATGTTCGGGTGCTCGGAGAGCGTCTTATAGGTGTCCGCCGCGAAGCACATGCCGGTCCTCGACGGGACGTTGTAGAGAATCATCGGAATATTGACCCGGTCGGCTATGTAGGTAAAATGCTTTACAAGCCCGGTCTGGGTGGTTTTGTTGTAGTAGGGCGTCACGTGCAAAAGCGCGTCCGCGCCCACGCTCTCGGCGTACCGGGAGAGCTGGAGCGCGTAGGCCGTGTCGTTGCTGCCCGTGCCCGCGATCACCGGAATGCGCCCGGCAACCTTATCGACGCAGTATTTGATGCATTTCTTGTGCTCGGAATCGTCAAGCGCGGCGGCCTCGCCGGTCGTCCCGCAGATTGTGATCGCGCTCGTCCCGTTCGCTATCTGAAACTCGATAAGCTCGCCGAGCGCGTCGAAATTGACCGTATAATCGTCGTTGAACGGCGTCACTATCGCGACGCTGGCTCCCGTAAACACAGGCGTCTTCATTTTCTGTCCATCCTTTCATCGCAAAGCGAAAGTCTTGTTCCGGCGGATAAGCCAAAATCATCCGCTATATCCTATGGGCTATCTGCCCTTTTTGATATAGCCCTTCGCGCAGAGCAGCTCTGCCATCAGAACGCCGCCGCCCGCGGCCCCGCGTAGCGTGTTGTGGGAAAGGCAGACAAATTTTATCGTATACTGGGAATCCTCCCTGAGCCTGCCGATGGAGACGGCCATGCCGCCCTCGAGATTCCTGTCGAGCCGGGTCTGCGGCCTCGCGTCCTCCTCGAAGTAGTGCAGGAACTGCTTGGGCGCACTCGGGAGACCGAGCTCCTGCGGGAGCCCTCGAAACTCCGCCCAGCGGCGCTTGATCTCCTCAAGCCCCGGATAATTTTTCAGCGAGACGAACACCGCCGCCATGTGCCCGTCGCTCACCGGGACGCGCAGGCACTGGGACGTTATTTGGACCGCTCCGCTGGGGACAATCGCGCCGTTTTCAATTTTTCCCCAGATCTTTGTCGGCTCTTTTTCGCTTTTTTCCTCCTCGCCGGCGATGAAGGGTATCACGTTGTCCTCCATCTCGGGCCAGGTGGCGAAGGTCTTCCCCGCCCCTGAGATCGCCTGGTATGTACAGGCCAGCGCCCTTTCGACCCCTAGGTCCAGCAGCGGGTGAATCGCCGGGACATAGCTCTGGAGAGAGCAGTTTGATTTGACGGCGATGAAGCCGGTCTCGGTGCCCAGGCGTTTTCGCTGGTACGGGATAATATCGGCGTGCTGCGGGTTGATCTCGGGGATGATCATCGGAACGTCCGGCGTAAACCGGTTGGCGCTGTTGTTGGACATCACCGGACAGCCGGCCTTCGCGTAGGCCTCCTCGAGGGCTCTGGTCTCGTCTTTTTTCATGTCCACCGCGCAGAAGACAAAATCAACCTCGGAGACTATCTTTTTCAGGTCCGCGGAAGCGTCCATCACGGTCATTTCGGCCATGGTCTCCGGTATCGGCTCGGAGAGCAGCCATCTGCCCCCGCAGGCCTCCCGGTATGTCTTCCCGGCCGAACGGCTGCTCGCCGCAAGCGCTTTAACCTCAAACCACGGGTGATTTTCAAGCAGTACCGCAAAGCGCTGCCCGACCATTCCCGTGGCTCCGATAATTCCGACTCTGTACTTTTCCATGTAAAACCTTCCTTTTTTCGCGGCGTCCGTCTGCAGCCCTTTTTCCCGCGCGAAACGCGCGTGCGGCTCGGACACTTTTATATTGAAATAAGGGCCGATATATTATATAATATTATAAGTGGTAAAACCGCGTGCCGATGCTTATTCACTATATTATAGCAAACCGGTGTTTGACTGTCAATCGACAAAAGCGTATTTCAGGCGAAGGGGGCGTACATATGCGGATCAAATGCGGGCTTAAAAAAGCGGTCAGGGTGACGGCTTTTCTGCTTGTTTTTTCAACGCTGGCCCTGCTGTTCCCCACGATGGACGCGAGCGGCACGTCTATCGACTACACCAAGTGGATCGTCCGGGTCGGGCTGAACTCCGTTAATTATTACTCGCCCTCCACCACGCAGCAGCCCTATGCCAATTTCCAGATCTACCGGTATAAGGACTCCTCCGGCAATTATGTCTACACCGGCACGGGTTTCCAGTTCGGCTATTACAACAACTCGTCCTCCTACAACGGCACCAACCCCGACGACCGGGGCTTTGTCAGCCTTTACACAATGCCGGATCAGGGCGATCCTGAGAAAAATACGTTCATCACCGTAATCAGGAGCTCAAATTTTGATATAGATCAGCTGACCTATGTCGGCGACGGCGCTTCCGGGAACGTAATCGGCGGGTACCGGATCGAGCTCGGGCTGGACGATTTCCAGACGCAGAGCGCCCTTGACGCCGCAGTGGCGTCGGTCAACTCGCTGCTGTCGGGCAGCGGCTGGACGGCTTACCCCTCTTACTCGTCAAACGGCTACAGCGTCAGAATCGGAACCTTCACGTCCTCCGCCGCGGCGAACGCCGCGATATCCTCTCTCAGGAGCCGCCTTTCCGGCACGTATCCGTCGGCGACCTACACCGTCGTAGGCCGCGGGGCAAACGCTTACACCGTCTATTACACCGGTACTGCGACTATTTATTTCGAGTGGGACGGGTATTCCAAGCAGCTGGGAATCCTGCCCTACGGCGGCACGGTCTCCGATAAGATCGGTTGCGAGACCGAGACCTGGCACAAGGGC
Organism: Bacillota bacterium; assembly: GCA_033813635.1. GTDB lineage: Bacteria > Bacillota > Clostridia > Oscillospirales > QAMX01 > JAPXRI01. The sequence goes on along the minus strand of JAPXRI010000002.1, from coordinate 65,287 downwards.
TACCGGTTCTACGGCGGCTTTGATTTCTTTAAGAATTCCGACACGACCTTTACGGTCGTCTCCGTGGTCAACCTTGTCCAGTACGTGATGGGCGTTACACCCTACGAGCTGTCCACGGGCTGGCCCGAGGAGAGCCTGAAGGCCCACTCCGTCTGCGCGGCAACCTTCGCGATACAGAGCCTCCGAAAGCACTCCTCGCTGGGGTTTGACGTCTGCTCCGGCCAGAACTGCCAGGTCTATATGGGGACGACGCAGCTGACGACGAAAATCAAGAACTGCGTGCTGGCCGTGGCGGGAATGATTATTACATACAACGGGTCCCCGATCTCGGCGGTCTACCACTCCTCCAACGGCGGCTATACGGAGTCCAGCGAATACGTCTGGGGCGGCTATGTCCCCTATCTCCGCGCCGTCAGAGACGATTTCGAGACGCCCTACCTCACCACCGGCAACAACGGCATATGGACCCACGGCCCTTACACAGGCGAGTATCTCGCATCCAAGCTAAACGCGAACGGCTATTCCATCGGGAAGATTACCAACGTCTACGCCGCCCAGACGACGGAGGCCGGCAACGTCTACAAGCTGGCGCTGTCCGACGGGACCACCACGGTGACCTTAACCGGCGAGAACATGCGCTTTGTACTCGGGACCAGCATTCTCTACAGCCAGCATTTCAACGTGATAACAACGGGGACGTCGCTCTACGTCAACGACGGCGGCACGACGGTTCCGCCCAACGGGGCCTATGTGATCACCGGCGACGGGACGATAAGCCCGCTGGGCGGCTCCGCGCGGACCGCGCTCACAGCCAACGGCATAGAGACGATCGCCGTCTCCGGCGGCGGGGAGGCCACCTTCACCTTCGACGGAAAGGGCTGGGGGCACAGCGTCGGCCTCGGCCAGTGGGGTTCCTACGGCATGGCAATGCTCGGGTATACGTTCGATCAGATACTGAAATACTACTACACCGGAGTCCAGATCAGCGGGCTCGACTATTGACAACCAACTGCAAAGGATAATAAATGAAAACAAGCGATTTCTACTACTCTCTGCCCGAGGAACTGATCGCGCAGACCCCCTGCGAAAAGCGGGACGGCTCCCGGATGCTCGTCCTTGACCGGCAGACCGGGAAAACCCAGCACAAAATGTTTACCGACCTCTCCGCTTTTCTAAAGCCGGGCGACTGCCTTGTGTTCAACGACTCCCGGGTGATCCCCGCCCGCCTTATCGGCGAGAGGGAAAACGGCGGTGTCGCGGAGATTCTCCTTCTAAAGCCCCTCGGAAACGACGCGTGGGAAACTCTGGCCCGCCCGGGACGGAGGCTCCGGCCCGGGGCGAAGGTCTCGTTTGGCGGAGGGCTGGTGACGGCGGAAATCCTATCCGTCGGCGAGGGCGGAATACGACAGGTCCGCTTTTCATACGAAGGGGATTTCGACGCGCTTTTGTCCCGCCTCGGCAGAACGCCGCTCCCCCCGTACATTAAAAAGGAAATTGACGACCCGGAGCGCTACCAGACGGTGTACTCTAAAAACCTGGGCTCCGCCGCCGCGCCGACCGCCGGGCTCCACTTTACCTATGAAACCCTCGAAAAGCTCCGCGGAATGGGCGTTTGCACCGCGTTTTTAACCCTCCATGTCGGCATCGGCACCTTCAGGCCCGTCAAGGAGGAGGACATAGAGGACCATAAAATGCACTCGGAGGTCTTCTCGGTCTCCGAAGAGTGCGCGAACATGATCAACTCCGCACGTGCCGCGGGCGGAAGAATCATCTCCGTCGGGACGACATCCTGCCGGGTGCTGGAGTCGATTTCCTCGGAGAACGGAGAAATTCCCGCGGTCTCCGGCTCGACCGATATTTTCATCTACCCCGGCTACCGTTTCAAAGCGCTCGACGGGCTGTTCACCAATTTCCACCTCCCCGAGAGCACGCTGATCATGCTTGTCTCCGCGTTCGCCGGACGGGAGCACGTGCTCGCCGCCTACCGCGAGGCCGTGGAAAGGCGGTACCGCTTTTTTTCCTTCGGGGACTGCATGCTGATCCTCTGATATTGACAATTGGAAAGACCTGTGATAGGATAATAGCACTTTTTATAAATAACTTGAGCAGAGTAGGGTCCTGCGCGTTACCGCGCGGTTGAAGTGCCCTCCGGACGGGGAGTTGCCGGAGGGACGAAAAGCCTTAAAGACTTGCGTCTTCGGCTTGCGGTGCAGGATTCGCATCCCGCTGCTGCATAAGGGTATGCCGAAAAAAGCCTTCTGTTATGCAGCGCAGCTGCGATAACGGGAGGTATTTTTATGTCTATATCAAGCCAAACGGTCCGGTTTTTCAAAACAGAAGGGAGGACGCATTGCAGATGAAAAAGTCCTTCCACCTTCGCCGGATCACGGTTTCGGCGGTGTTTTTAAGCATTTCGCTTGTTCTGAAAACTATGCTGTCGTTTTATATCCCGCTCCTCGGGCAAAACGGCCTGAGATTCGACATCTCGGGGGTTTTCACCGTGATGCCCGCGATCCTGTTCGGCCCGGTCTACGGCGCGGTGACCGCCGGGCTCTCCGACCTGCTCGGCTATCTGCTGCGTCCCGCCGGCGCCTATCTGCCGCTGATGACCCTCTCCGTCGCCTCCGGCGGCTTCCTAGCGGGGCTTTTGTGGCAAGTTTTAAAAAACCGCGACGGCAAAAAAATCCGCATAGCCGCGGCGGTCTTCTCGGTTATTCTTTTGGCGTTTGGCATCCTGAACGCCGCGCTGCTCTCCGCCGACGGGGTCGACGCCTCCTTCTACGATCACGTGGCGCCGGGAAAAGCTGACACTTCCGGCATGAGCTTTATCGGCAAAATGCTGATTGAACGCACCGCCGGGGCGAAGGACCCCGCCGCGAGCCTCTCCACCTATCTTGTCTCCGTCACCACAGGGCTGATCGCCAGCGCCGCGTTTGTGCTGGTGCTTCTGGCGGCGGACCTGCTGATCTCGAAGAAATTTCCCCGCGCCACCGGCGAGAACCGGATCGTCGCTCTGCTCGTGGCGATCACCCTCTCCGGAGCCGTCGTATCGACACTCAACACGGTTATCCTCCGCGAAATGCTATACACCTCCTGGAAGGTGCTGCCGTTCTCCGTGGTATGGTTCCCGAGGATTATCGAGGAAATCCTGATAAGCGCGGTTAAAACCTACTTCGTCGCCTTCCTCCTCGGCGTCGCGAAGCGCCAGCGCAGCCTGAAAGAAATCGCGGGCTGAAAAAAATAACGAAAAAAGGCTGGAGTTTTTCCAACCTTTTTTATTTGCCGCGGTACATTATTATGAACCCCGAATCGCGATTGGGTTATCGGAAAAGCATCAAGGAACGGACGGTCAACACACATGTCTATTTTTAGCGGCACACCCGAAGAGTTTGCAAAGCTGTATCTGAAATATAAACCCGCGGTTTACGGGACGCTTTACGCCCATATCCCCTATAACCGGGAAATTGATGACCTTGCGCAGGAGACGTTTTTAGCTCTCTACCTTTCATACGGCTCGGTGCGTGATAAAGCGAAAATCGGCGCGTGGCTCTGCGGGACGGCCCGCAACCTCGCGCTAAAACATCTCCGTTCGGAGCGCTTTTGCCTCTCCTACGAGGAGCTGGAAAACGCAGCCGGCTCCGGTTTCGAGGACGGCGTAATCGACAGAGAAGAAATCCGCGCTCTCAGGCGTGCGATCGGTTCTCTCCCAAAACCCGTTGCGGAGACGATGACGCTTTATTACTTCGCCGGACGCTCGGTGCGCGAGATATCGGCTTTGCTCTCCGTTCCCGAGGGTACCGTCAAATTCCGTCTGCACGACGGGAGAAACAAACTGAAAGGGATGGCTGAAATAATGGAAAAACAGGGCAGGATCGCAGTAAACCGCGACATATCCGGCAAAATAAAATCTCTTATAAATAAAGCGCGTCTCGCCGGCGACAGACATGAGAACGCCGCCGTGCTCGCGAGCTGCGACGAGGCGATCTCCATGCTTGGCAAAGCCGAAAGCGATTATAAAACCCTCGCGGAGGTCTACCGTCTGCGGGCTTTTGCAGATAACCGTGACGGTGCGTTTTTGGACGGTGAGAAAAGCGTCGCCTGCGCACGCTTGTCCGGCGACAGGCGACTGCTATGCGAATGCCTTTTATCACATTCGTTCAATTACAACCCGAACGCCGTTAATCAAATGGCGGCACCTCAGACAGAAGCCTATCGTATCGGAGTCGAAATCGGCTATCACGAGATATGCTGCGAATGCGCTTACTGGCTCGGCACCAGCTCAGTTGAGAGCTTTGATTACGCCGCCGCCCGGCAATGGTTCAAAATCGCACTGGGACACTTCGAGCATATCGGCACTGCCGGCGTCAACTGCTGCCCGGGCGACACGAAACGTATTTTTGCGATGGCGAAATCGGCGCTCTATTCAATGGATCTGCTCGAAGCCGCCCGCTCTCCAAACGGCGAATATATCAGTCTGAATACACTTTGCCAGATTTTTTACACCGGCGGAAACACGGTTGCGACAGGAAACAACTACGGCTGGGATATCCCTGGAAAACAACGGGGCGACGGCATCCTTTTCGGACTTTTTGAGAGGAGCCAGGTCGTGGTATCCGAAGATTTCAATTTTTGCCGCGGTTTTACGCATGAGTATTACGGCTCAAACGGCATCCTGATTCGCCGCACTTATGATATTGTCTCGCCGGATGAAATTATTTGCGTTCCCGCCGGCCAATTCAAATGCCTGCATACTCATATTACAGAGGAAATCCCTGACACCATCGAAAAGAGCCCGGAACGCGACGCCGTTTATCAGTGGCTCTGCGAAGCCGACATGTGGTTTTGCGAAAATATCGGCTTAATAAAGACGCGCTGCTCATATCCGAACGCCCCGCACACCCCCCGGACTCCTGCGGAAGCCCGCCTGTCGTCGTTCAAAGCTAATCCGTCAGAACTGCCGTCTCAGAAATACTTGCCCCTGGTTCGGGGCAATCAATGGGAATATCTCTATTTCGAAAAAGACGGAACGCCGGTTTCGGAAAAATACGATTATCACGACATCTACGAAGTCGCCCTTATATCCGACGAAACGGCATATCTCTCAAACGCCGGGTATTCCAGATTGAAATAAATAAGGCGCTATATGCAGCCGCTTTTCATCGGACGCATATAGCGTTTTAATGTGAGCCTTTAAATTACACAGGATACCACCCAGCCGGAAAAACCGTGTTTCACCGGCTCTAGGCCGGCGAATACTGGCCTGCAATATATGGGCCAGTAAGCGGTTTTTCCAGAACTTGCCGCGAAGCGGCAAGTTTTAGGGCCACGTAAGCGGTTTTCCAGAAGTTTCTTTTCCCGAAGGAAAAGAAACTCTAGGCCATAACCTCGCTCATTTTCCTCCCGCCGAGGATGTGGAAATGGAGGTGGAGGACGCTCTGGCAGGCGTCCGGGCCGCAGTTGGAGATCACGCGGTAGCCGTTGGCAAGGCCCCGCTCCCGGGCGATTTTCGGGATCACCTCGAAGATATGAGCGACCACCGGGCTGTTCTCGGGGGTAATCTCCGCCACCGAGGCGATATGGGCCTTCGGAACCACCAGGATATGGGTCGGGGTCTGGGGCGCGATATCGCAAAACGCGTAGCATAGAGCGTCCTCGTACACTTTCTTCGACGGGATCTCCCCGGTTATAATCTTGCAGAAAAGACAATCCGACATTTTTAAAACATCCTTTCACTTTCAGGCGTTCTGCGCCGCGTAGTAATTGATCAGCGAGCCCCTGAGGACTATCTCTCGCTCCGCGGGGGTCAGATAGTCAAGAATCAGCGGCAGGGCCGTTTTTTCACCGCCTTTAAGCAGATACCCTTCGATCTCCCGCTTACCGGACCTCACCTTCTCGGCGATGCCGGGCAGGTAGACATAGTCGCCGGTTTCCAGTTTATCAGCGTCGCCGGGGTCTGCCAGCCGCAGCGGCAGCATGCCCCAGTTGATCAGGTTGGAGCGGTAGCGCTTGGTGGCGTATTCCACCGCGATATTCGCGCCTCCGCCCAGCACCCGCTGGCAGGAAGCCGCCTGTTCCCTCGCCGAGCCGTCTCCCGGCTTCACCGCGAAAATCGCGCTTTTTACCATCACGTCGTTTGAGGAAACGCCGTATTTCGAGAGCGTGTCCTCCGGCGCTTCCGCCGCCGCGGCCTTCGCCCGCGCGACGTAGCCCGGGTCCTTGCGCGAGAGGGTGAACTCCGCGAGGCGCACCGGGTTCGAGCGGAACGACGAGGTCTCCCCCGACGGAATCAGCTCGTCGGTGGTGGTGACGCTGTCGCGGATGACCGACGCGAGCTTTAACAGCAGATCCTCCGTCAGCGCCGGCATTTTCGGCCAGTCGGTGATGTTCGGGCCGTATTCGAGCGCCGTCTCCGGCTTCGGCGAGCCCAGTCCGTTGTATACCCTCGTATCGTACGGCGAGCGGTCAAAGAAGAACGACACTCTGACCTTCTTTACCGCGCGCTCCGTCGCCGGGATGAGCGCGCCGCCGTTGGCCGCGGTGGCTGCGATCGAGCGGGCGTCCATCAGCGCGACGGCGGCGGACTGCCCCTCGCCGGGCTTCGAGCCCTCGCGGTTCGGGAAGTTCCGGGTCGTGTGCCTGATCGAAAGGCCGCCGTTTTTCGGCACGTCTCCGGCGCCGAAGCAGGGGCCGCAGAACGCCGTCTTGAACGCCGCTCCCGCGCGCATCAGCTTCGCCGCGGTTCCGTTTTTGATTAGCTCGAGATAAATCGGCTGGCTCGACGGGTAGACGTCCAGCGTAAAGCCCTCCGCGCCGGTGTCGTATCCCTCCATCAGCGCCGCGGCCTCGACGATATTGTCGAAGAGCCCGCCCGCGCAGCCCGCGATAACGCCCTGGTCGACGTAGAATTTTCCGTTATTAACCTTGTCTGTCAGCTTGAGCCCCTTCATGCCCAGCTCCTCCGCGCTTTTCTCCACCGAGCGCAGAATATCCCCCGGAGCCCGCAAAAACTCGCTAATCTCGTAGACGTTGCTCGGATGGAACGGCAGCGCGATCATCGGCTCGATTTTGTCCAGCGCCACCTCAATCGCGCCGTCGTAGAGCGCCCCGTCCTCCGGGGCAAGCTCCCGGTAATCGCCGCCCCTGCCGTGGGCCAGCAGATATTCCCTGACCTTGCCGTCGGTCTGCCATATCGAGGTCAGGCAGGTGGTCTCCGTGGTCATAACGTCTACGCCGAGGCGGAAATCCATCGAGAGCTTCGATACGCCCGGGCCGAAAAACTCCATCACCTTGTTTTTGACAAAGCCGTTTTCAAACACCGCGCCGATAATCGCCAGCGCCACGTCCTGAGGGCCGACACCCGGGCGCGGGGCCCCGGTCAGGTACACCGCGACTATGCCCGGCTCGTCGATATCGTAGGTTTTGCCGACAAGCTGCTTTACAAGCTCGGGTCCTCCCTCACCGACGCCGAGAGTGCCCAGCGCGCCGTAGCGCGTGTGGCTGTCTGAGCCGAGAATCATCTTCCCCACCCCGGCCATCATCTCGCGCATATACTGGTGGATGACCGCTATGTGGGGCGGGACGAACACGCCGCCGTACTTCTTTGCCGCGGAGAGGCCGAAGGCATGGTCGTCGGCGTTGATCGTGCCCCCGACGGCGCAGAGGCTGTTGTGGCAGCAGGTCAGCACATAGGGAACCGGAAAGCGCTCGATCCCGCTCGCCCGCGCGGACTGGATAATCCCCACATAGGTGATGTCGTGGGAGGCGAGGGCGTCGAATTTGATTTTAAGCTTTCCCGGCGTATCGGAGAAGTTGTGCGCGGACAGGATTCTGTCCGCCATCGTCTTCGCGCGGGAGGCGGCGGTGCCGGCCCCGGCGAGGGCGCCGTTTTCCACCGTCATTTTTTTATCGATTAAGGTTACAGCCTTCAATTTTTTCTTCCCTTTCCTATTTGATCAGCCCGGCCGCGATTTTTTCAGCCTCGGAGAGCGCGTAATCCAGCTTATCGATATCTTTTCCGCCTGCGCTCGCGCTGTCCGGACGGCCGCCGCCGTTGCCTCCGGTGAGCACGGCTACACCCTTGACGAGGTCCCCGGCGCGGAGACCTGCGGCAATCGCCTTTTTCGTCGAGAACGCGGCGAAGCTCAGCTTATCGCCGTTTTTGATTGAGAACAGCGCGCAGAGCGCGTCGTCCCGGGACTTAAGATCGTCGCCGATTTTTCTCACAAGCTCGAGGGAGATATCCTCGAGGCGGATTCTCGCGAGCTTCACACTCTTAATATCCACGGCCGTGTCGAACGCCGAGTCCAGCTTTGATCTCACCGCGACGGCGGAGAGGCGCTCAACCTCCTTTTCTGCGGCTTTAAGCTCAGACTGGACCTGCTCGGCCCGGCGAGCCGCGTCGGCCGGCGTAGTCTTCAGCGCGGCGGCGGTGGCGGCGAGCGCGGCCCTCTCCTCTTCCAGGAGCTCGAGCACACCCTGCCCGGTTACGGCCTCGATCCTCCGAACGCCCGCCGCGACGGAGCTCTCGGATTTAATTTTGAAAAGCCCGGCCTTGGCTGTATTGCTGAGGTGCGTGCCGCCGCAGAGCTCTTTCGAGAAGTCCCCCATCCTAACCACCCGGACGGTCTCACCGTATTTCTCGCCGAAAAGCGCGGTGGCGCCGGAGGCCTTGGCCTCCTCCAGCGACATAACGGCGGTCGTGACGTCCAGGCCCGCCAGGATCAGCTCGTTCACCCTGGCCTCGACCCGGGAGATCTCGTCCTCGGTCATCGCGGAGAAATGGGTAAAGTCAAAGCGCAGCGCGTCCGGCTCCACCAGCGAACCGGCCTGCTCCACGTGGTTTCCCAGCACCTCGCGCAGCGCGCCCTGCAGAAGGTGCGTCGCGGAGTGAGCGCGGCGGGCGGCGTCACGCTTTGGCACATCTATTTTTGAAACCACTTTGTCTGACATCTCAAAGCTCCCGGAGACCACCCTGCCGTAGTGCAGCCATTTGCCGTCCGGCGTCTTTTTAACGTCGGTCACTTCGAACACCCCGCCCTTATCGGAGGTGATTACGCCGGCGTCGCCGACCTGGCCGCCGCTCTCGGCGTAGAACGGCGAAACGGTCAGCACGAACACCGCCTCGTCCCCGGCCGAAACCGAGCCCCTCGCCTCGCCGTCCGCGAGGATATGGGCCAACACGCCCTCGGCCTCGTTTTTCTCGTAGCCGACGAATTCCGTCTGCGTGTCGACGCTCGCGAGCCCGGACCCCGCCCAGGCGAAATCGCCGGCGGCGTTGTGCGCGGCGCGGGCGCGGGTGCGCTGCTCCTCCATGCAGGCGTCAAAGCCCTCCCGGTCAAGCGCCATGCCGGCCTCGTTTAAAAGCTCTATCGTCAAATCGACCGGGAAGCCGAAGGTGTCGTAGAGCCGGAACGCGTCTTTTCCGGACAGCGTGAGCTCGCCCGCTGCCTTCTGCCTCTCTATCATCTCGCCGATGATGCCGAGCCCGGTGTCGATCGTCTGGGAGAAGCGCTCCTCCTCCATTTTGATAACACGGACGATGTAGTCCTCCTTGGTCTTCAGCTCGGGGTACGCCGACATGCTCTCGGCGATAACGGTCTTCGCCACGTCGTACAAAAACGGCTCGTTGATCCCTAAAAGCCTCCCGTGGCGCGCGGCGCGGCGCAGAAGCCGCCTCAGAACGTAACCCCTGCCCTCGTTGGACGGCAGCACGCCGTCGGAGATCAGCATCGTCGTCGAGCGGACATGGTCGGTGATCACCCGCAGCGAGACGTCGGTCTTCTCGTCCTGCTTGTAGGTCTTCCCGGCGATCTCCATAATGCGGCGCATCACATTTTTCACCGTGTCGATCTCGAACAGGTTGGAAACGCCCTGCATAATGCAGGCGAGCCGCTCGAGGCCCATGCCGGTGTCGATATTTTTCTGCGGCAGCGTCGTGTAATTCCCGCTGCCGTCGTTTGAAAACTGCGTGAACACCAGGTTCCAGAACTCAACATACCTGTCGCAGTCGCAGCCGACGCGGCAGCTGTCCTTCCCGCAGCCGTACTGCTCGCCCCGGTCGAAGTATATCTCCGAGCAGGGGCCGCAGGGGCCCGCGCCGATCTCCCAGAAATTGTCCTCCTTGCCGAAGCGGACCATATGGTCCTCCGCTACGCCGACCTCCTTGGTCCAGATATCGTAGGCCTCGTCGTCGTCCAGATAGACCGAGACGTAGAGCTTGTCGACCGGGAGCTCCAACACCTCCGTGCAGAATTCCCAGGCCCAGGCGCAGGCCTCGCGCTTGAAGTAGTCGCCAAACGAGAAGTTCCCCAGCATTTCGAAAAAGGTGCCGTGGCGCGCGGTCTTGCCGACGCGATCTATGTCCGGCGTACGTATGCACTTCTGGCAGGTGGTGACGCGCCGCCTCGGCGGGACCTGCTCCCCCGAAAACCACGGCTTCATCGGCGCCATGCCGGCGTTGATCAGCAGTAAAGACTTTTCGTTCTGCGGAATCAGCGAAAAGCTCGGAAGGCGGAGATGCCCCTTGCTCTCAAAAAAGCTCAGGTACTTTTCCCTGATTTCGTTTACACCCATGCTCTGCATAAAATTTAACCCTCTTTGTCTATATTATATAAATAAAAAAGTCTCCGCCCCGTAAAAACAGGGGCGAAGACCGCGGTACCACCCTGGTTGCGGCGAAAACTTCGCCGCGTCTCGACTGCCCTTTTATCGGAGGCAAGCCCGCGCGGACTCGTCGCCCGCGTACGCTCCGGAACGGCCCCGCGAACTCCCCCGCCGCCGGTTTCTCAGCGCCCCCGGCTCTCTGTGCGCGGACAGATTCCGCTTTTTTCCATCAATGCGCGAATGATTTATAATTTTTTACAGTTTACCATAGTATGCTCCGAAAGTCAAGTCCGGATTCACGGTTTTATCACTTCGATATACCCGCTCTCCACCGCCGGGACCCAGAATTCTCCGTAGGCGATGTAGCCCGGCTCGGAGACTATTTTGTTGTCCGGGTCCAGTGCGACGAAAAACCGGTAGGCCGGGACAAAGTACCTCTGCCCGATAAGGTCCGTCAGGTATAATAGCTCGCAGTGGGCGATATCTATCGACGAAATCTTCCCGCCTTTGAGGTAAAAATCCGTGAGCGTCGAGATATAATCCCCGGAGAGCAGCTTCGCCTTCGCGGCGTCCGCCGAGATCACCGGGTAGTCTCCGAGCTTTTCCGAGAGGTCGTATTTCACAAAAGCGATTGAATTCAGGCTTGTGTCGTCGGGATATATGCGGAATTCCGTGTAATCGAAGCTGTAGTTCAGCATCGCCGTGAGCTTATCCTCGGACATGTCGAGTATTCTGCCCGATTCGAGGTTAATCTTCCCCGTCCGGCTGTAACTGAACCGGACGTCCGCCGTCGGGTTTTTGACCGGCTTAACCGCGCCGAGCTTCGCGCGAAGCTGCCCCCACCTGTCCAGGATTATGCTTTCCAGGTCTTTTTTTACGCTGTATTCTTTGATGGCGTAGCTTTGCGGAACCGTTATCAGGCTCTGCCCCGGCTCCAGGCTGACGGTGATATAGGCGGGATGGGAATAGATTTCAATATTCCCGCATTTCGCCGTATACCTCGCGGCGTCCTCGCTGTTGCTGTTTTCCGACTCCACCGTGAGGCCGAGCGCGCCGGCCACCGCCAGGGCGTTTTTTTTTCACCATGTCAAGCGCGTCCGCCGTAACCTCGTACAGCGCCCCGCCGTGTCCCACCGGGTACCGGTTGACGAAAACCGGCAGCTTTTCAATTTTCCACGCGCTCTTCCAGGGGTTTGCGCCGATTATGTCTGCCACCGATTTTACATGGTAGATAACCTCCCCCGCAGGGTTTTCATAGGTGAAATCGATCACCTGCAGTCCGTTATGCTGCTTCGGCTCCGCCGTGGTCGCCGCGGTATGCTCCGCCATGGTCTGTACGGACGTGTCGGCCGCCGTCGTCCCGGTGACGGCGGTGTTTGAGGTGTCGGCCGGCGATGCGGGGCCGCCGCAGCCCGAGAGGGACAGAAAAACGAGCAGGATGAATGCCGCGATAATCCGGTTTTTCATCAAAATCCTCCTCAGGCCGATTTTACTTCGGGTATTTTTAGCCGTATTCTATTATACATTACCGGATAAAAATGTCAATAATAAATAATAAATATATATAGAAAAACCGCAAATTCTTTTCGCGGTTTTTCGAATATGTGCCTTTTTAGCGCCTGTGTTCCTCCTCCGCGTCTTTTTTCGTGGTGTGGACCGTGCCGAACGGGTGCTGGGGCGGGGCGTAGATCGAGTACAGCTTGAGCGCCTCCCTGCCGGTGTTGACGAGGTTATGCCAGGTTCCGGCCGGAATTAGGATCGCGTCGTCGTCGGCCACCCTCTGCCTGAAGTTCAGGCGGTCCCGGCTGTCCCCCATCATCACGACGCCGCGGCCCTGCTCGATCCTCAGAAACTGGTCGGTGTTCGGGTGTATCTCCAGGCCGATGTCCCCGCCCGGCGGGATGCTCATCAGGGTCAGCTGCAGATGTTTTCCGGTCCACAGCGCGGTCCGGAAAAAGTTGTTCTCCTTCGTCGCCCTCTCGATATTGATAAGAAACGGGTTCGGGCCGTAATCCTCGGATGACGGCCGGCGCTCCGGATTCCCCGGCGTGTCCGCGAAGGGCCGGACCTCGTTTGAAAACGCGTTTATTCCGTGACGGTGTCTCATAGCGATTTTTCCTTTCAGAGATATCTCCGCTATCAGAATATGCTCCGATCTTCAGGGCGTGCTTTCCCCGCCGCGCCCCGCCCCTCGCAATCAGAACGGCAAAGAAAATCCCGCTTCGCCATTAGCGGCGAAGCGGGCACTTGTTTTACGCGTTATCTTCTTTTTTCAAGCTCCGAGATCACTTTCGCGCGGATCGACGCGGTGTGCTCAGCTCCGAAGGCGAGCTCGGAGGCCCAGAGCAGCGCTCCCGCCGCGGGCGGTACCAACAGCGGAATCGTGCGTATCTTCTTCCCCGTAAGCTCCTCGACCCGGGCGACGCAGGCGTCCATCATCACGGGCGAGCGCGCCTTGAGCGACGCCGAGCCGATCAGCACCACGTCGACGTCGCTCTCGTCAAACCTTAGGTTTCTGATGCAGCCCGCGATTGACGCGGCGAACTGGTGCCCGAAGCTCTTTAAAAGCCCGAGCGCTACCTCGTCGCCCTCGTTCGCGGCGGCGTAGAGCACCTTGTCGTGCACATCCTTGTTGGTCAGCCGCTCGGTGTAAAGCTTTTCGTAGATTGCCTCGGTGAACTTATCCGGCGACGTAATTCCCAGCAGCGAAAAGAACTTCTCCGCCATCGAGGTCGCCGGGCCGCAGCGGTAGAACATGCTGTAAACCGCGCAGATCACCGCGCCGGTCATCCCCTTGGCGCCGTTGAGGTCGCCGAAAAACGTCCCCGTCCCGCCGACCTGGAGCCAGTTGCCGTACCTGTCGATCCCGCCGACGGAGTTCCCCGTGCCGTTTACGAAGCTTATGCCGTACCCCTTGGGGCAGGCCGCCTTGACGCCCAAAAAGGAGTCGTTTATCGCCGCGTGGTTTTTAAGCCCGATAGCGTCGAGATAGCGCTCCATCCGTACCTTTTGGGAGGGCACGTCGATCCCGGCGACGCCGAAGACCGACGCTGAAACGTCTCCCGCGCCGATTCCGGCGCCTTTAAACGCGGCGTTAAGGATGCCGTCGAACACCGACGTCATCTCCTCAAAGCCGCCCGCGTAATGCTCGTGGTTTGTTGAACCTCCGGAGGCGGACGAGACATATTCGCCGACCTTAGAAAAAATATAGCAGTCGGTCTTTGTGCCGCCGCCGTCGAACCCGAGTATGTATTCCATGTATTATGTCCCTTTCGTGGGTCGCAGAACTCTGTGCTTAATTTAACTATCAAAAACTAAAAACCGGGCCTCCCCGGGAAATCGCGTTTCGCTATTTGGCAAACTGGGGCAGGTAGCGGCGGTGAGCCTCCAGCATTTCGTCAAAGCAGGCGATCGCCTTGTCCGCGTCGCCGATCAGCGGGTGAATCAACAGCGCGCGGATGGCCTCGTCCCTGTCTCCGGTAAGCGCGGCGCGGGCGGCGTGCTTTTCGTAGGCCTTTATCGTGCGCATAAGCTCGATTATGTGCGCGTTGTTAAAGCCGCGGACCGGAATCGGCTTGAAGCCGTTCCTGGTGACCACGGTTCCCACCTCAACCACGTCGTCGTCTGCCATCCACGGCAGGCAGCCGTTGTTTAAAACGTTTATCACGTGCGTCTCGCCCAGGTCGTTTTCTATGGCGTTCAGCAATGAGACGGCAGCCTCGCTGTACAGCGCGCCGCCCCGCTTGTTTAGCTCCTCCGGCTTTGTGTAGAGGTTTACGTCGGAGAACATCTTCAGTAGCTTTTCCTCGATGTCCATGCAGACCTCGGCGCGCGTCTTTGTCTTGGCCGCCTCCTTCAGCTCGGCGAGCTTCGCACCGCGGCGGTAGTAGTAGTTCAAATAACCGCAGGGTATCCCTTGGCAGTAGCGGAAATATTTGTTCTCCATATCCGCGTTATGGTATTTTTCCAGAATCTCCGGCATCAGCTCTGTGCCGTCTTTTTTTATCGACGTAATCCAGCTTAAATGGTTGAGACCGAGGTAGAGGATCTCGATATCGTCGCCGAACTGCTTTTTCGCCTCGGCGAACATATTGATAGGCAGGTTGCAAAGCCCCGCCATGCGGATATTCGAGTTGTTCTGAACTGCCTCAGCCACCAGGCCGGAGGGGTTTGAGAAGTTGATCAGCGTGGCCTCCGGGCAGAGCTCCTCCATGCGGCGGGCGATGCGCATTATCTCCGGAATCGTGCGCAGCGCCTTGAAAAAGCCGCCGATGCCCGTCGTCTCCTGGCCGATCAGGTCGTATTTCAGCGGAATGCGCTCGTCCAGAGCCCGCGCCGGCAGCCTGCCCACGCGTATCTGGGCCAGCACGTAGTCAGCGCCGTCCAGCGCGGTATCAAGGTCCGTAGTCTTTACAACCTCAGCGCCGAGGCCACCGGCCTTCACCATGCGCTCGATCAGCCCGCCGACGATTTCAAGCTTGTTCTCGTCGATGTCCATCAGCGCAATTTTTTTGACGGACAGCATCTCCCGCCGCTTAATCAGTCCCTCGAAGATCTCCGGCGAGTATGTAGACCCGGAACCGATGACGGCAATTTTTAAATCTCTCATGGTTGTCTCCTTTGCATAAATTACATATTACAAATAAATACAGGCCAGGACAGACGAATCCCGCCCGGATGAAAGGCATATTCAAAGCGGAGCTTTAAGGGCTTTCCGGATTGTTTAAACGTTCTAAGCAATGTATAAATGTTCCCTTACGTATTATACAATATTTTTACGCTTTTTTCCAGTCCGAATTATACAATCCGCCCTGTCCCGGACCGAAAATTGAAAGCCGCCCGAATCCGGGCGGCTTATGATATATAAGCTTAGTGGATGTATTCCGGCGTTCCGTGGATCGGGGGAAGCGGGTTCGGACGAACCATCGCGCCGCCCTGTTCGTAGGACTGTATAACCGCCTCGATGTACTCCAGCGTCGCGAGGGCGTCGCGGCCGGAGGAGCGGATGAACTCGTAGTGGACGTTGTTGGTGATATCCTCGAGCCAGGCGTGGATGCGGTCTGGGAACGTGGCGTCGAAGCTGGTGATGCCGGTGTTCATAACCTCGGGCTCGGGCATGTAGAGTTTGCCCTCCTCGTTTTTGCGGTAGCCCGGGTAATAGGTGAGCTTTTCGACGCAGTTTTCGATTACGAACGTGCCCTTTGTTCCGGCGTGCTCATAGCTCCACCAGCCGCCCAGACCGAAGCGGGCGTCGCCCCTCTGGGAGATCAGGACGCCGACGCCGCCCTTCTCGAACCTGCAGTTGACGCTGTTGATCGAGAGCATCGGGTCGCCGGCCGTCTTGCGGACGCCCGGTCTGTCCAGAAACGCCTGGATATGTGTGATGTCGCCGCAGAAATAGCGCATCACCGAGAACGGGTGGGTCAGGAACGCCTTGCAGTGGGAGTAGGGCTTGAGCCAGCGGGATTTCGGGTCTGTAACTCCGCCGTAGCCCTGGTCGCCGCCGTCAAAGCCCACCTTATGGATGCAGTACGCAAGCTCGCCGATATCGCCGGCGTCGATATGCGCCTTCGCCGCGGCGGCGGTCTTCGTGAAGTAGTGGTTCAGATTGCAGGCCAGGTACTGCTTTCTCGAGGCCGCGTAAGCCACCAGCGTTCTCGCGTCCCGGATGTCCGCGCACAGGGGCTTTTCTACAAGGACCTTCTTGCCGTAGTCCAGCGCCTCCATCGCGGGCTCAAAGTGCATCGAGCCGTTTTCGTATCCGCTGGTGCAGACCGATATAACCTCCATGTCGGGGTTGTCGTCCACCATGTCCTTCATGCAGTAGTAGGCCTTGACGTGGAATTCCTCGGCCGCCTTGTCGGCGCGTTCGCGGTTGATGTCGCACACGCCCACAAGCTCCGAAAGCTCGTCGGTCTGGTACGCTCTCGCGTGGGTTCTCCCTATGCCGCCCATACCGACGACGCCAGCTTTTATAGCCATATCGCTCTCTCCTTTTTTATTTTAAATTAATTTGCTATTCTATATTTCCGATACCCTGACGATTCTTCCCTCGTCCAGGCTTTTGATCGCCGCGTGGATCACCCGCTGGGCTCTGAGGCCGTCCTCGCCGCTCCCGTCGATCTCCTCCGGCTTGTCGCCCCGGTCGACCTGTTCGACGAACGCCGCGATGCGGGCGCGGAACGTGTCGTCAAAATTGCTGTAGCCGCCGAAGACCGGGTTTGTGTAAACAAGCTTGGTCATGTTGTCGGCGGGGTATAGCGTCGCCTCGCGCCACATATCCTCAACCACGACCCTGCCCTTTGTACCGGCCACCTCGCAGCGCTCCATCGGGTGCTGGCGCGCGAGGTCATAGCTGGACGTCAGGTGCCCGATCGCGCCGCTTTTAAACTTCATGTTGATCGACGCGCTGGACCAGATGTTCCTGCCCGGCGCCTTCATCGCGAAGCAGGACACCGCCTCGATGTCGCCCATGAAGTACTGCATCATGTTGACGCTGTGGGGGTTCAATGCCTTCAGGTGGTAGTAGGGGGACTCAAACGGGCCCGGCTTTCCTATCCAGAGGGACATATTGCAGAACAGCAGGTCGCCGAGACACCCCTCGTTCTGCCACTTCTTCGCGGACAGCGCCGCGGGCGTGAAGCGGTGGTTGAAATCGATCCCGAAGCACACGTTTTTCTCCTTTGCCAGCGCCACCATCTCCCGGGCGTGGCCGATGTCGTTCGAGATCGGCTTCTCGCACAAAAGGTTGATGCCAGCCGCCAGGACCTGCATAGACGGCTTGTAATGGTCCGACGAGTACTCGTACCCGCCGGTCGCGACGCTGCAGAGGTCCGGCTTCAGCTCGTCGAGCATCTGCTGCGCGTCCAGAAAACAGGGCACGCCGTAGGCCTCTCCGGCCTTCCTGGCCCTCTCCTCGATAATGTCGCAAACGCCCACAAGCTCAGCGTTCGGAAGGCTTTTATAGATCCTGGAATGCAGGTTCCCGATCGGCCCGAGCCCTATCACGCATACTCTCAGCAAAAAAATCATCCCTTTTGGTTTATTGTCGTTCTACTGTAATCCTACCTGCCAAACTCCCAAGCAGGCTAAAAAACCGCGGTCCGCGAAGCGGATGCCCGCCGTCGCATATGGCGGGTAAGCGGTTTTTTTCAACGTTAACCGCGTAAAGCTTACCACCCAAGCCGATAAGCAGGCGAAAAACCGCGGTCCGCGAAGCGGATGCCCGCCGTCGCATATGGCGGGTAAGCGGTTTTTTTCAACGTTAAGCAAAGCTTAACGTTTTTGTTCCTGCAGCTTCTGGGCGGCGTTCGGGTCTCCGATGTGCATAGTGTTGTAGGCCTCCTCCGAGGACGCAAACGGGCGGCCTATACCGTTCCAGCGAGTCGCGGCCAGATCCATCGGGTTCTCGGTCTTCCAGGCTTTCTTGCGCTTGGCGATGTGCTTTTCCATCCGGGCCGTCAGCATTTTTACCACCGCGGGCTCCTTGTCGGCCACGTTCGTCAGCTCAAGCGGGTCCTTGATCAGGTTATAGAGCTCGACGGCGGGCTTGAAGTGGAAATCGGGCTCCAGCGCGACAATCAGCTTCCACTCCGGGGTGCGCCAGCCGTGCTTCCTCATCCAGGTCGCCTCGGTGATGTACATCTCGGGCTCTGCCTCCCGCACGCCGCCCAGCCAGAAGGGGGTCAGCGAGCGGCCGTCGAACTTCAGCTTCGTTTTTATGCCTATCAGCTCGAGGATGGTGGGCATCACGTCCTTCTGCTGGACGATATCTTCGAACACATAGCCCGCCGGGATGACGCCGGGGAATTTGAACACCAGCGGCACGTGCAGCGTACCCTCGTAGAGGCCGTGGTGGTCGTAATAGCAGCTGTGCTCGTCCAGCGTCTCGCCGTGGTCGGAGGTGAAGACTACGAGGGTTTCCTCCTCGATGCCGAGGTCGGACAGCGCGGTAAAGATGCGCTGGATGCAGGCGTCCATATAGGCGATCGCGCCGTCGTACTGGGCGTTGATATACTCCGCGTCGGTGCAGCCGGCCGGGAACCACTCTCTGAAGTAGTCGCGGAACGGCTTGAAGTCGTAGAGCTCGTCGAGGGAGTGGTTGTTCGGGTCAAACTCGTCGCCCTCGTAGAACATCCTGTCAAAGGGCGCGGGCGGGAGGTAGGGCGAGTGCGGGTCCATATGGCGCAGGAACAGGAAGAACGGCTTATCCTCCGCGGCGAGTCTCTTCAGCTCGGGGATCGCCACGTCGTTAAGGTTTTCGGCCTTGTGGGACCTGCCGTCCGGGCGGTCGGCACCCCATCCCGAGTAGTTGATGTATTTCTGGAAGCCGTGGGTGAACGGACCGTCGCCGAAGCCGATGCAGGTCGCGTTGTAGCCGTTCTCCACCAGAACTTCCTGGAGCGTGATGCCCTCCGGCAGGTTCGGGACGTCGCGCAGCGTAACGATGCCTGTGCCGAAGCAGTCGCGCCCGGTCAATAGCGCGGAGTAGCCCGGAGGCGTCGGAATGCTGGGCGAAAAGCAGGAGATGAAGTTTACGCCGTCCTCCGCCATGCGGGAGATGTGGGGCGTGGTCTGGCGGTCATACCCGCAGAGGCTCAGGTTCAGCGAACGGCAGGAATCCACTCCGAAAAACAAAATGTTCGGTTTTTTCTTCATAAGCGTTCTCTCCTTAAATATATTTTGTTAAGCGTTATCTCGCGCCGAAATCGCGCAGCAGCGCGTTAAGGTACCCGTAGCTCGCCGCCGCGACGATGTTGGCCTCGGCCAGCGTGAGCTCCGGGCCGATGACCTCCAGGTCCACCGGGCCGGAATAGCCCCTCTTAACCATTTCGCCCACATAGCCGCGCAGGTTGATGTTTCCGGTGCCGCAGATCTGCTGGAACGGCGTGCCCGGCGAGCCCACCCGCTCGTGGCAGTCGCGGATGTGGATGTGCTTCATCGCCGGCAGCACTGACGCCAGCGCGTTTTCCGGCTCCTCGCCGCAGCGGAAGATATGGCTCGGATCCATGTCTATGCCGAAGGCCTTGCTCTTGACGCCCTCAATCAGCTTAAGGGTCGTCGGGGTGCTGTAGACAGACGCGCCCACATGGGCCTTGACGCAGAGGGTGACGCCGTAGCTCTCTGCCATTTCGCAGAGCATGTTCATATGCTTAATGAAATCGTTCAGATCTTCCTCGCTTCCGGTTTTGCCCCTCGGGCCGACGTTGATCACCGGAATGCCGATTCCGGCGGCGGCCTCAAAGGCGAGCCTTAGCCTCTCCGGATCGGTCGACGCGACCTCGGACGCCAGCAGCTCCATCTTGAACTCGTCGCAGAGCTCTTTTATCTCGGATGCCTGGTTTTTCCACTCCGAGAGCTTCAGGTGCTCGCACATCCCCTCGATCGCGGAAATCTCGAACCCGTCGTAGCCTATCTTTTTCAGGTTCTCGACGGCCTCCCGGAGCGTGCAGCCCTTGTAAAGAACGGTATTTACTCCAAGCTTTATCATAGTCTTCTCTACCTCCAAAGGACGTATTTCCGGGTGCGGCATCAGCCTCCCCGTTTTCCCATTGTCGATTATAGACCAAATATCCGGACAAATCAATCGTTTCCGGCGCGGAAAGCGCGAATATTTCGGCATTTATGCAAACGCGTTAAAATCGGGATAAAAAAGCCCATCGCCCATGCCCGATATTCCGGTTTATTCACGGGTTTTTTTGTGTTATAATCATCCCATTCGAATTTTCACGCGCCTTTTTAGCGCGATCAGGTCTTATGAGCGAAGCGCTGCGGTTTCGTATAAACCGCCGTCCGAAGCCCTAAAATGCCGGGAGGAGCGCGCCGGCCCGGCCGGCGATTATCAGGCCCCGCCTCTTCCCCGGCGATATGCCCGGTTGTCGCCGTAAGCCCCGGTTTTGGTTATTGCATATTTAGCAAAATGCGGGCAAACGGCGAATTTCGTATGTTTTAGCTGTTTACACGCAATGCAAAATATGATAAAATATAAACTGTGTTATTAGTGTTTTGATATCATTTCACATACTTGACAAAAGGGGTGAGTGAAAATGCCGGAATTGAGCGGAAAAATCAGGGACATATATGATTTCATCGTCTCGACGATAGAAGACAAAGGCGTCCCCCCGTCCGTGAGGGAGATCTGCCGGGGCGTCGGGCTGCAGTCGCCCTCCTCCGTGCACGCCTACCTCGCGAGGCTGCAGGAGATGGGCTACATCCGCAAGGACAGCAAGAAGATGCGCACGATATCGCTGACCGCGCCGATCTCCACCTCGCGGGTGCCGATTATAGGCCGGGTCACCGCCGGCAACCCGATCCTCGCCGTGGAGGAAATCACGGGCTATGTCTGCTACGAGGGCCAGCCCGGGTCGGAGTATTTCGCGCTCCGCGTCCGGGGCGACTCGATGATAAACGCCGGCATTTTCGACGGCGACGTGGTAATCGTCCGAAAGCAGGACACGGCCGACAGCGGTCAGGTGGTGGTGGCGCTTTTGGACGACGAGGCGACGGTAAAGCGCCTGAGGCTCGAGGGGGGCAACGTCTGGCTGATGCCCGAAAACCCGGCCTACGAGCCGATCAACGGGAACGACTGCAAGATTCTCGGGCGGGTCTGCGCGCTTACCCGCAATCTGTAGTTCCAAATTTACCTATGGAAAAATAAATAATCTTGTAGTATAATAGTTTATTGGATATTTTTTGAGAAACACATCGGTCATATTTCGAGGTACAACCATGGATATATCGCTTACGCACCGGGAATTCCGGCTGCTGCTTGATCTTGTCTACTCCGGCAACTGGGTCATCAACTCAGTCCGCGGCAACGAACGTTTCGAAGAATACGACAGCCTCCAGAGCAAGCTGTTCTCCTACTGCAGGCTCTGCGGCCTCGACGAGCTCGTGGACGGCGGGGACAGGGCAATGCCCTCGGATAAATATGTCGACGGGGGAATCCACGAAGTTATACTTGACTACGAGGATATGGTGTTTTACGGCATTCTGGCGGAGGAGCTTGCCCGCCGCGACCTGAAGGACCGCGACGTGGACGGCGCCGACAGCGAGCTTCTGGCGAAAAAAATTGACGAGTACATGCTCGAATTTTCAAAAAACGGAATCGACAACGTGGCGGTGAAAGGGCTGTAACCCTCCCGCGCCGCGGCCGCCTTTCCCTTGGACGCGCGGCTCCGGGCCGAACGCATCCGGAACGCGTCTTCTATCAGACAGATATTCGATTTAAGGAATGGGAGAATATGAGAGATCTTGACCGGTCCGAGCTGTCCGGTCCGGGGAACGCGCTCTCCGAGCCCGAAGCCGGGACGGACGGCGCCCGGAACGAAGCGGGGAACACCGAAGATATTGAAAACAACGAAGCGTACTGCGCGGACGGGGACGGCGCCGGGGAAGACCTCCCCAGCTACGACAAGGCCGAGGCCGGTTCCGAAAACGGCGAACCCGGCTGCAAGCTGATTAAGGCCGGGAGATTCCTGATCGCGGCGTTTTTGGCCGCTTCTTCTTTTGTGCTGTTTTTCGCGGGAAGATACGTCGACGCGGCGGTGGTCGCGGCGGCGCTTATCGTTTTGCTCTTGTTTATCAGCGTGACCGAGCGGGGACAGAAATATACGCTATGGCCGGACAAAAAGGCCGCCCTGCTGATGTGCTATTCGTCGTACATCGGCCCGTCCTCCGCGAACGCGCTGTTTATCCCGCTCAAGGTCCGCTTCGCGCCGCTGCTCGCCGGCTTTCTGGGCGCGGCGCTCACGGTTTTGTCCGGCCTCTCCGAAGGCCTTTCCCCCGCGGATATCACCGCCTCGGCGATTGCCTGCATGTGCTCCACGCTGTTTTTAGGCCTCGGAACGCTGACCATCATCGCGCTCCGGAACGGGATATCCCGGCTCAAGCAGAACGACATAGACATTTTAAAGCCGGAAAAGCTGGGCGTCATCGCCAGATGCGATCTTTTAATGGCGGACAAGACCGTGTTCTACGGCAACAAAAACGCCGAGATCAGCGGCGTATACACCAACGGCGGCTTTATCGGCCTCTCCGAGCTCAGCTTCGAGGCCCACAAGCTGCTCTTGGTGGGCTCCAACATATGCAGCGACGAGGCCCTCGGCCGGGCGTTCGGCTTTAAGCAGAGAATCGGCGAGGTGCTTCTCCGGGCGATGCGGACGAGCCCGGTGGAGGAAAAGGAGATCGCCCGCTACAAGCTGACCCGCCGCATCCCCTACGACGAGGAGACCGGCATAACCTCCGCCGAGTGCTGCACTCCCTACGGCAGCATCGTCTCGTTCACCGCGGGCCGGCCGGAGAGCCTTCTGCCATACATTAAATACGTAAACGACGACTCGAACATCCGGGAGATTACGCCCCACGAGCTCAAGCGCCTGCGGGTGATTCTCCGCCAGGGCTACTCCGCGGGCCGGCTGGCGATCGCGCTGGCCACCGGCATACCCGGGGAGAGCGCCCTCACCTTTTTGAGCTTTATATTCGTCACCGTGCAGACGGTGGACGACGCCGACAAGGCCGTGAGCGACTTAAAGGAGAACGGCACCGACACCCTTATGGTCACCGACGAAAACGAGACCAGCGCGTTCACAAGGGCCTCCTCCCTCAAGGTGACCGCCGACATGAGCCAGGTCCTGACCGGCTACCGCATCGACAACTTCAGAAGCGGCAGCCTGGTCCGAGCCTCGCTCCACGCCCGCCTCGCCGCCGAGACCGGGTCGAGGCACCGCCTGATCCTCGGGAAAATACTGAGACAGCGCCGCCGGGTGCTCGCCGGGGCCTCGAAGAACCCCGACGATACGCTGCTTGAAAACGCCGAGATCAGGATCACCTCCGAAAAGACGGACTCAAAATACCCGCCCGACGTCTGCTCGCGCACCTGCATGATCACGGATGTGGCGATTCTCGTGAAGACGGCGAGGACCGTCGCCTCCTTTGCCCGGCGAGCCTCCTACCAGATGCTCTTCTCGCCGATGTGCATGTCTCTGATTCTGTTCATGTGCGTGGCGCTGACCGGCACGGTCCCCTTCACCCCCGCGGTGGTCGCGGTCTCCGTGCTGCTGCTGCCGCTGCCCCAGGCCTGCCTGACGGCCTCCTCCGACTACGGCGAGGAGTGCCTCGGCTACATGAGCATCGCGCCGGTCTACAAGCTCGAGCGGCGCTCCGCGGTTAAAATTCCGGGGGCCGGCTATATCGCCTGGTGGCTCATGTCAGTGTTTGTCACCGTGTTCTCCTGCCTGATAATCTACGGCATTTACAGCCCCGGGGACAAGCTGGGCGTCTCCGCGGCCTCCGCCGCGGCGTTCCTCGCGTTCTTTTTCGAGCTGACGGTCAACGGTATCGTGTCCTTCGTCTGGGGCAGGTCCGTCTTCTCGATAATGGAACAGGGCGGGAGAAAAATGCTTCTAATCACGCTTATAATGCTCGCGGCGGTGCTGGGGCTGATAAAGGTCTCCTCCGCGGCCGGCCTGTTCGGCTTCGCGTCGGTCCCCTACCGGGTCGTGCCGGCGGCAATGTCGCCCGCGCTTTTGCTGTTGGCGGCCTACGAGCTGTTGACTGCGCTGCGTAAGAAATACGAAAAAAGAAGGGGAAGGAGAGCCCGGTAGATGGAGCGCGAAATCAAGCTCACTGCGGCGGAGGACCGGCTTTTTTCGGCCTTTAATGAGGCGCTTTCGTGCTACGGCGCATCCGCGTCGCCGGAGACCCACGAGATGCACTCCGTCTACTACGATTTTCCCGATTATTCCCTCCGAAAAAACGGCCTATCCGTCCGCTTCCGCGCTGACAACAATGCCGGATACGTCACGGTAAAGACCGGGGGCGCAAATGACGGCGGCGTCCAAATAAGATCGGAATGGGAGCGCCCCTGCGATTCCCTGTCTTCGGGGCTTTCGCTGCTACCGGAAAAGGACTGCCTCTCGCGGATACTGTCCCTCGGCCGGCCAGAGGACCTGCGCCCTATCGCCGAGATATACTTCACCCGGGTCTGCTTTACCGCCCGCACCGACGGCGCGGCGGTGGAGTTCGCCCTCGACCGGGGTTTTTTCAACGGAGACCGCAATAAACGCTTTGCCGAGCTGGAGGCCGAGCTCAAAAGCGGGAGCATTGACGCTCTGAAGTTGATTTCCTCGCGCCTCGCGGATAAATACTCGCTGACTTTTGAAAATAATTCCAAGCTCGCACGGGCGATATCCGATGCGGCGGGATTGACATAGATATCGAATTGCATACATCGGAGGAAGAATTTTTTTATGATAACGTTGAGCCAGCTTACCGGAGCGTTACAGCATATGATGACGAGGCCGGACTGCACCGCGGCGGTTTTAAAGGAGGGCTGCGCCCTTGCGGCCGCCTGGAACCTCGCGGCCGTCTGCGTCCGCCCCTGTGATATAGACGATACGGAGAAACTGTTGAAGGGCAGCGGGATACCGGTCGCCGGAGCGATCTGCTTCCCCCACGGCTCCAGCGATACGACGATCAAGGTCGCCGAGGTGCAAAAGGCGATCGACGACGGCGCGAAGGAGCTGATGTCGGTTATGAACACCGGAAGGCTTTTGTCGGAGCGCTTCGAATATGTGGAGCAGGACATCAAGGCCATCGCGATGATGGCGTTCCGCCGCAGCGTGCCCGTCCACGTGGTGTTTGAGCCCGGCTTTTTGAACGACCGGCTTTTGAAAATCGCCTGCAAGATGGCGGAAAACGCCGGCGCGGCCGGCATAGTAGTGTCCACGGGCTACGGGCCCGCCGGCGCGACACCGGAGGATATAGTGAAAATAAAGAGCTTTTGCGGCGATAAGCTGAAGATCACCGCAAACGGAGGCGTCAAAACCCTCGATCAGGCGATCGCGCTCGCCGAGGCCGGGGCCGACCGCATCGCCACCGGCATGACCGTTAAAATTCTCGAGGAGGCGGCCGCGAGGCGCCGGGACGGGAACCTTTAAAAAATCAGGCAAACGGAGGGGCTTTCATTTGGCGATAATCAGCATACCTAAGGGCACGAAGGACGTTTTGCCGTCCGAGAGCCATGTCTGGCAGTATCTAGAAAACATATTGAGGAAAACCGCGTCCGATTTCGGCTTCTCCGAGATCCGGTTCCCCTCGTTCGAGCACACCGAGCTGTTTTTGCGGGGCGTCGGCGAGACCACCGACATCGTTACCAAGGAGATGTACACCTTCGAGGACCGGGGCGGCCGCTCGATTACGCTGCGCCCGGAGGGCACCGCGTCGGTGGTCAGGAGCGTTGTGGAAAACGGGCTCTATGCCCAGACCCTCCCGCTCAAGGTCTACTACATCGCGCCGGTATTCCGGTACGAAAAACCCCAGGCCGGCCGCTTGAGGGAGCACCACCAGTTCGGCGTCGAGTACTTCGGCAGCAAAAGCCCCGCCGCGGACGCGGAGGTAATCGGCCTGGCGGACACGTTTTTAAAGCGGCTGGGCATCAAAAACATCCGCGTGTCGATAAACTCGATAGGCTGCCCAGTGTGCCGGAAGGAGTACCACGCCGCGCTGAAGGCCTACTACTCCGGTCATATGGACGAGCTCTGCCCCACCTGCCACGCCCGGTTTGAGAAAAACCCGTTAAGGTTGCTGGACTGCAAGGAGGAGCGCTGCGCAGGCATTGCGAAAAACGCGCCGGAGACCCTCGACTACCTCTGCCCGGAGTGCAAGGCGCATTTTGAGGGCTTGAAGGCCGAGCTCACGGCTCTGGGCGTCAACTACAAAATAGACACCCGCATTGTCCGCGGGCTTGACTACTATACTAAGACTGTGTTTGAGTTCGTCGCGGACAACATCGGCGCCCAGTCGACGGTTTGCGGCGGCGGCAGGTACGACCGGCTGGTATCCGAGCTGGGCGGGCCGGAGCTTCCCGGCCTCGGCTTCGGCAGCGGGCTGGAGCGCCTGCTGATGGTGATGGACGCGCTGGGGGTGGAGATCCCCGGAAGGCGCCTGCCGGACGTATTTCTGGCGATGGCCGGCGGCGAGGCCGAAGAGTATGTCTCGGCGCTCTGCTTTAAGCTCCGGGCCTCCGGGGTCTACGCCGAGCGGGACACCACCGGAAGATCGCTGAAGGCGCAGATGAAATACGCCGACAAGCTGGGCGCGAAAGCGACGCTGATAATCGGCGCGAACGAGCTTGCGAATAACGCCGCCGTATTAAAGAGCATGCGCGGCGGCAGAGAGACCCTTGCGGAGCTGAGCGCGGAGGACATCGCCGCGAAGCTCCCGGGCATAAACGGAGAGGAAATGGTTTTATGAGTGAACAAAGGCGGACGCATTACTGCGGCGAGCTGACGCTTGCGCACGCCGGAGCAAAGGTCGCCCTGTGCGGCTGGGTCGCCAGGAGAAGGGACCTTGGTTCTTTGATTTTCGTCACCCTTCGGGACCGCAGCGGGATTATCCAATGTGTCTTCAACGAGCAGAAAAACGCCGACGCCTTCGCGCTGGCGTTCACGCTCCGGGGCGAATACACCGTGCGCGTCACCGGAACCGTGGCGGAGCGGGAGGCCGGGGCGAAAAACCCGAAGATGGCTACCGGCGACATCGAGGTCATCGCCGACAGTCTCGAGATCTACTCCCGCGCCGACACCCCTCCGTTTGAAATCATAGAAAACAGCGACGTCAACGAGACGCTCCGTTTAAAATACCGCTACCTCGACCTGCGCAGACCCGATATGCAGCGCGTTATCGCCCTCCGCCACCAAGTGACGATGGAGACCCGCAGGTTCTACGACGCCGAGGGCTTTTACGAAATAGAGACCCCTATGCTGACCAAGTCCACCCCGGAGGGCGCCAGGGACTATCTGGTGCCCAGCCGGTTACACCCGGGGAAGTTTTACGCCCTCCCCCAGTCCCCCCAGCAGTACAAGCAGCTTTTGATGATTGCAGGCTTTGACCGGTATTTTCAGATCACCCGCTGCCTGCGGGACGAGGATTTGCGCATCGACCGCCAGCCGGAGTTCACCCAGGTGGATATGGAGATGAGCTTTGTCGACCGGGAAGACGTGATGGCGTTAAACGAGCGCTATATCGCCCATATATACAAGACCGTGCTGGGTAAGGAGATACCCCTCCCGCTGCTCCGCATGCCCTACAACGAGGCCATGGCCCGCTTCGGCTCGGACAAGCCGGACCTGCGCTTCGGCTATGAGATAGTCGATATCAGCCCGGAGGTAAAAAGCTGCGGCTTCGGAGTTTTCGAAAGCGCTATCTCCTCTGGCGGCAGCGTGCGGGCAATCAAAATCGACAACGGCGCCGGGAAGATCTCCCGCAAGGAGATCGACGCACTGACCGCCTTTGTAAAGACCTACCGGGCCGGCGGCCTTGTGTGGATGAAGCTTTCCGACGGCGAGATCCACGCCTCCTTTGCGAAGTTCGTCTCCCCCGAGACGCTGACGAAGATTGCCGAAAATACCGGCGCGAAGCCGGACGACGCGGTGTTCATCGTGGCCGACGCCAAAAACGACGTGGTTCTCGCCTCGCTGGGCGCGCTCCGCTGCGAATGCGCCAGGCGCATGGGCGTGATAGACAAAAACGCGATACGCCTGCTCTGGGTCACCGACTTCCCGATGTTTGAGTACAGCGAGGAGGACGGCAGGTACGTGGCGATGCACCACCCGTTCACCTCGCCGCTGGACGAGGACTGGGACATTCTGGAGAGCGACCCCGCGCGCGTCAGGGCCAAGGCCTACGACATGGTGCTAAACGGCTTTGAGCTGGGCGGCGGCTCCATCAGAATTCACAGAAGCGAGCTCCAGGCCCGTATGTTCCGGGCCCTCGGCTTCTCGGACGAGGAGCTTACCAGGCGTTTCGGGCACTTAATCGAGGCCTTCAGATACGGCGCGCCACCCCACGGCGGCATGGCGTTCGGGCTCGACAGGCTCGTGATGCTGCTGGCCGGCTGCGAGAGCATCAGGGACACGATTGCGTTCCCGAAGGTGCAGAACGCCTCCGAGCTTATGATGGGCTCTCCGGACATTGTTGACGAAAAGCAGCTTAAGGAGCTGCATATCGCTGTCACGGACGGCGAATAGACAGATATTGGCATATCCGGCGCACGGATTAGTTTACAGAATTGTAACATACCCTTAATAGAGCGTGATATAATTGTCAATAAGCGATACTTTCAAATCAAAAGGAAGGAAGCAGTGCTCACATGATTGAGGTCACACATCTGGTAAAATATTACGGTGACAAAAAAGCCGTAAACGACATCTCCTTCAAGGTTGAGGACGGCGAGCTCGTCGGGTTCCTCGGTCCCAACGGCGCCGGAAAAACCACGGCTATGAACGTGATCACCGGTTATCTGTCCGCCACGGCGGGGACTGCGAAAATAAACGGGATCGACATCCTTGAGGATCCGATTGAGGCGAAAAAGCACATCGGCTACCTCCCCGAGCAGCCGCCCCTCTATATGGACATGAGCGTCAACGAATATCTCGATTTCATCTGTGACCTCAAAGGCGTCAACACCAAGCGCAAAAAACACATCGAGGAGGTCTGCGAGCTCGCCGGCATCACCGACGTCTACAGGCGCATGATAAGGAACCTCTCCAAGGGCTACAAGCAGCGCGTCGGCCTCGCCCAGGCGCTGATTGGCGACCCCGAGGTGCTGATTCTGGACGAGCCCACAGTCGGCCTTGACCCGATACAGATCGTGGAGATCCGCAACGTGATCAAGGACCTGGGCAAAAAGCGCACCGTAATCCTCTCGAGCCACATTCTCTCCGAGGTCCAGGCGATCTGCGAGCGGGTGCTTCTGATCAACAAGGGACAGATAATCGCAAACGACACGCCCCAGAACCTGTCGCTCTACGTGGATATAGACCGCAAGATGCAGATACGCGTCGCCGGACCGGCGGACAAGGTGGAGCCGCTGCTCTCCCGCATTCCGGAGATGGAAAAGGTGGTCTACCAGGGCCAGCTGGAAACCGACACCTGCGACTTCCTGCTGGAGCCGAAAAACAAGACCGACATCAGAAGGCTGGTCTTCAACACCCTCGCAAAGGCCGGCTACCCGATTCTGATGTTCAACCTTGTGAACGCGTCCCTCGAGGATATCTTCATCAGGCTGACGGCCGATTCTGACCAGTCCAATATACAACAGTAAAGGAGCAAAGCGCATGTTGGCAGTATATAAAAGAGATCTGCGGGCGTTTTACACCACGCCCATCGGCTTCGTTTTCAGCGGCATCATGGTGCTGTTCATGAACCTCTGCTTCTATTATCAGAACGTCCAGACCAGCTCCTCGGACATCAAGCCCCTGTTCTACCTGCTGCTTATCGGCCTGGCCTTCCTCGCCCCGATCCTCACGATGCGGCTGCTCAGCGAGGAAAAAAAGCTTAAGACCGACCAGCTTTTGTTCACCGTCCCGATCCGCATGACGGATATCGTGCTGGGCAAATACTTCGCCGCGATGAGCGTGTTCATCATCTCGCTTCTGGGAACGTTCATGATCCCCCTGATTCTCGCCGCCTACAGCGTCGCAGAGCCCTGGTCGATCTTCGGCAACTACGTGGCGATCCTCGCCGCGGCCAGCGCGTTCATCTCGATAGGCCTCTTCATCTCCTCGCTGACGGAAAACCAGCTGGTCTCCGCGATCATCACCTGGGCCGTGCTGATCGGGCTCTACCTGATGAACACGCTGGCTTCCAGCATTGAGATTACGTTTGTCAAGACAATCCTCAGCTGGTTCTCGATTTTCTCCCGCTACTCGGGCTTTGCCTACGGCCTGTTCGACCTGTCGGATATCATCTACTATATCAGCATATCATTCGTTTTTGTATTCCTTACGGTGCGTATGCTCGATAAAAAGCGTTACGCCTGAGGAAAGGAGACAAATACATGAACAGCCAAACCCCGAACAAGAAAACCCCTTCCTCCGCGAAGAAGACCGCTGCCTCCGGCGGCGTGAAAAAGACGGTCCCCGCCCGCGGTGCGGCCCAGGCCAAAAAGCCCGCCGCCGCGGTTGCCCGCAAGCCCGCAGCCGAGGAAAAGCGCTCCCCGACGCTGGCCGAGCGCGTCAGAAACTACAATTTTAAACTGAGAAAACAGAAATACAAGTTCGGTACCGTGGTCACCGTGTTCACAATCGCGATCATCACCTGCGTGGTGCTGGTCAACGTGCTGATCGGCCTCATCACCGATAGGTACGGCATCAAGTTCGACATGACCAGCGACAGGCGCTTCGCAATCACCTCCGACACGAAAAACGTGCTCAAAGATCTTGACGAGAGAGTCGACATCGACGTCTATATGACCGAGAGCGACTTCCGGGAGCTGACCTACGGCAACGAGATGGCCGAGATCCTCAACCGGTACAAGGTCTACGGCGGCGACAACATCAACATCACCTACGTCGACCCGCTGAAGAACCCGACCTATGCGGATAAATACAACTCCCCCGTCACCATCTCCGAGGGCACCGTCGTGGTCTCGAAGGGCGAGGATTTCAAGGCTATCCCCCAGAGCGATCTCTACTACTGGTACGACGCCAACAAGGATAACGCCGTCGGCACCTCGATCGAGCGGGTGCTGACCACCACGATTCTGAACCTCGGGCTGCCCGCCGCGGACAAGCCCACCGCCGCGATCCTCTACGGGCACGGGGAGCTGGCCCTCGAGGAGCTCGGCAACCAGCTCGCCGACGCCAGCTACAACGTGCTCTACGTTAACCTCCAGACCGGCGAGATCCCGGACGGGGTGAGCCTGCTGGTGCTCAACTGCCCTTCCACGGACTACACCGAGGCCGAGGTGGAGAAGATTGAGGCCTATCTCAACGAATACAAGAACATGATCTTCTTCTATGGCGCCGAGGTGCCCAAGCTCGCCAACCTTGAGCAGTACTTCAAGGAGTGGGGCGTAACCTACGAGTACTCGATGGTCTGCGACAGCTCCTACCGGGTGCTGGGCAACTACACCAACATAGTCTCCGTGCCCACGAACACCGCGGACAGACTCGTGGAAGGCCTTAACACCAACAACTACGTGGTAATGCCCTCCTCCCGCGAGATGCACCCCACCTCGGTTAAGAGCTCGCTTATCACCGTCACCGATCTTTTGAACACCTCCTCCGTGGCGTACTCCAAATCCCTCGCCGGCGGCCCCGTGGCCTCCTACGAGAAGGAGGACGGAGACACCACCGGCCCGTTCTCCACCGCGATACTGTCGTCCAAGTACACGATAATCAACAACGAATACTACTACGCGAACGTGCTGTTCATCTCCTCACCGTACCTTTACAATCAGAACCTCTTGAGCACCGAGAGCTACGGCAACCAGAGATTCTTCACAAACATTCTTGCCAAGTTCAACCCGTCCAATAAAACGGTCAGCATCTCCAGCAAGAAATACGTCGATCCCGAGCTCAACATCGTCGGCAACGAACTGTCTGTCACCCTGGTTCTGCTCTGCATCGTGCCGGCGGCCGCGCTCGTGGCGGGTCTGGTGGTCTGGCGCAGGAGGAAAAACCGCTAATGAAAAAACAACTGAAAGCCCTTGTGATATCGATCATCGCGCTCGCGTTTCTGACCGCTTCCTACTTCATTCTCACCGCGCTGCTGCCCCAAACGGACTCCGACGACTCCGAGATTCAGGTGATCAAGCGCAACGCGAACGATTACGGCATCATCACCGTACAGTTCCCCGAGAGCAAGCAGGACGGGTACAAATACGCCGTGGCGAAGGCCACCTCCGGCTCGGACTCTGGCACGAGCGCCGGCACCACCTCGGCCGGGGACGACGTGACCTATATCTTCTACGACAACGGCATAGACGACGGCTACTCCTACAGCCAGGGCTCGCTCAAGCAGGCGTTCACGCGGCTGCTCGGCCTAACCGCCGACTCGATCGTCACCGAGGACGAGACCGCGGACCTTGCCCAGTACGGGCTTGACGCCGCGAACGCCGTCAAGGTCACCGCGACCCCCTTCGACGATTCGGACGCGGACACGGTCACTCTGCTGATAGGCAACTACAACGACGTCTACTCCGGCTATTACGCCAAGCTCGCCGAGAAGCCGACGGTTTACCTGATCAGCATGACCAACGCCAACACCTTCGTCACCGGCTCGCTCCGCTACCGCTCCCTCGACATTATCCCCAGCTTCGGCACACAGTACTACAACGCCATCGAGAGGGTCAGGTTCACAAACATGTCCGGGGACGAGATGGTGATGGAGCGCTTCCCCTCCTACCAGAGCGACGTGGAGGGCGAGTTCATCTACACAACCTTCCACATGACCTCCCCCTATACGGCCTACGTCAGCGACGAGAGCATCGGCGAGAAGATGCTCGACCTGCTGACCTCCGCCCAGGTGGTCCAGGCGGTGGCGAATCACCCGACCGCCGAGGAGCTCTCCTCCTACGGCTTCGACTACACCTGCACGGTGACAATCGAGATGACCGACGTGGACGTCACCTACAAGTTCGGCATCCCCGGCGGCAACCCCAGCTCCGGACTTTACTATGTAATGGTCAACGACATCGATACCGTCTATATGGTCTACGGCACCCTGAGCTTCGCGGACATGAAGCCGGTGGACTTCCTGTCCTCACTGGTCTGGCTCCACGACATCAAGAAGGCCGACACCGTCAAGATCGAGATCCCCTCGGGGACATACTCCCTGAAGGTCAACGACAACGTCGACCAGATCACCAACACCGGCTCGTTCGCAGCCTGGCTCGACGGGGAGACGGTCGCCGAATCCAACGCCAGGAAGCTCTACGCCAGCATAATCTCCATCTCCTACGACGGGCTGATCTCGGACGAGCTGCTGGAGACGACGCCGTCGTACCGCTTCACAATCACCTACAAGAGCGGTTATAAGCAGACGGTCAGCTTCTTCAAGGTCAACAGCCGGCAGTACGCCGTGCTGCTGGACGACGCGCCGATTGAGGACGCGGGTTTCTGCGTCAACATCACCTCGCTGCGCAAGGTGTCCGACTATATCGATACGATCAAATCGGGCGGCACGATCCCGGACTAAAGCAAAATTCAAAATAGGTTCTCTTTTTTGGCTCAATGTCAGTTGTTGGGGTAGAGCAAAAGTGAAAGCGGGGCTGTAGTAAAACGAGCCCCAAAAAACAGAGCCGAGGCAGCTGCGAAAGCAGTAGCCTCAGCTCTGTTTTTATGTTTTTTTGGTATAGAAGCAGCGGAGCGGCTTCGCAGCTGGATACTGCTGGCAGAACTCTCGAATTTACCCGAATTCAAGGCATCCGTTACGGCTATACACAATTGGGACCAGTACATACTCAACGCTTTTAAATATCCCTATACCAACGGCTTCACCGAGGGCTGCAGCAACAAAATCAAGGTCCTTAAGAGAGTTTCATTTGGCGTTCGCAATTTCACGCGCTTCAGGAACCGGATCCTTCACATCATGAATAAGGTCGCTTGACAGGACAGAGAAATCCGGCAAGCAGTTTTCACCACTCGCCGGATGTTTTCACTTTTGCTCTACCCCAACTATTGACATTGAGCCGGATTTCTCTGTCCTGTCGAAACCGATGCAATATTACGGGTTATATAACCGATCTGATCGCCTTGACGATGCTCTCCACAGCGGTCCGCACGGTCTGATCGTCCCTGCCCTCCGCCATCACGCGGATCAGCGGCTCGGTGCCGGAGGGGCGCACAAGCACCCTGCCGTGGCCGTCCAGACATTCTGAGGCCGCTGCGATTGCCTTGGATACGGGTTCGCAGCGCATAATATGCGCCTTTTTCTCGTTGGGGACCGGGACGTTCTGCATCAGCTGGGGAACGGTGTCCATTACCGCGGCCAGCTCGGAGAGTTTTTTTCCGCTCCGGACCATCGCGTCGATCATCAGAATCGCGGTTACCAGGCCGTCGCCGGTCCGCTCCCGCTCAAGGTAGATGATGTGGCCGGACTGCTCGCCGCCGAGCACCGCGCCGGAGGTCAGCATATCCTCGAGCACGTTTCTGTCGCCCACGTCGGACACGTGCACGTTCAGGCCGTTGGCCTTTGCCATCTCGTGAAAGCCGTAGTTGGTCATCACCGTGGTGACGACCTTGCTCTCGGGGAGCCTGCCGTTGGCGAGCAGGTCGCAGGCGAGAATAGCGATCTCATGGTCGCCGTCTACGATGTTCCCGTTTTCGTCCACGGCGAGACAGCGATCCCCGTCGCCGTCGAACGCAAAGCCGCAGTCGAAGCCGCCGCCGGCCACCATCGCCTTAAGGGCGCGCATATCCGTCGAGCCGCAGGCCTTGTTGATGTTTGTTCCGTTGGGCTCAGCGTTGATAATCGTCGTCTCGCAGCCGAGGATGTCAAAGAGCCTGCCCGCGATCGCGGAGGTCGCCCCGTTCGCGCAGTCCAGCGCTACCCTGAGCCCGGCAAAACTCTTGTCGTAGTTTTCGCAGATATTGTCTATGTAGATTTCCAAGGCGTCCGGTCTGGGAATGACCCTGCCGATATCGCCCTTTGAGCGGCGTATCACGCTGCCCTCGTAGATGCGGTTCTCGAGCTCGCTCTCCTCGCTGGGCGAAAGCTTTACGCCGAGCCCGTCGAACACCTTAATGCCATTGCTCTCAAAGGGGTTGTGGGAGGCGGAGATAACCACGCCGGCGTCCGCGTTGAAGTTGCGGGTTAAAAAAGATACCGCGGGCGTGGGAATGACGCCCAGCTGCGCCACGTCGCAGCCGCAGCTGGTGAGCCCGGCGATGAGCCCGGCCTCCAGCATGTCTGAGGAAATCCGCGTGTCTTTTCCGATGACCACGAGCGGGCGTGAGCGGTGCTCGCCCAGCTTTGTGCCCAGCGCGCTGCCCAGCTTGAATGCCGTTTCGCAGGACAGCTCCGAGTTCGCGATGCCGCGAATGCCGTCCGTCCCGAATAATCTATTGGCTGGTAACATAGTGCCGATAACCAATCCTTTATTTTTTATTGATCAGCGCGCAGTAATACCCTTTGATATTGGAGACGGGCATCACCGCGGCGTTTCTGCATATGATCGTACCCGGGTTTAAAACGCTGTTGCAGCCGATTTCGGCGCCGTCGCCGATAATCGCGCCGAATTTCCGCAGGCCGGTCTCGATTTTCTGTTCATCGAGGCGAAGGCAGACGTTTTTCCTGTCGAGCCGCAGATTTGAGAGGATCACCCCGGCGCCGATGTGCGCGAAGTTTCCGAGAATCGAGTCGCCCACGTAGTTGAAATGCGGTGCCTGCGCGTTGTCGAAGAAGATCGCGTTTTTGACCTCCGTGGAGTTGCCGACGACGCAGTTCTCGCCGATGATCGCGCTGCCCCGGATAAAGCAGCTGTGGCGGAGCTGGGCGTTCGCGCAGATTATCGCCGGTCCGGTGATGTCCGCGCTGTCCGCCACTGCCGCCGTCTTATGTATCCAGACAAGCGGCTTTGGCGAGATATACTCGTCCGCCGGGAGCGTCTTTCCGAGCTCCGCTATAAAGTTCTCTATTAAAGGCAGCGCTTCCCAGGGGTATTCGGTTTTTTCGAGAAGCGGCCTCGCTATGGTCTTGTCAAGGGAGAGCAGCGAGATAGTCTTAAGTCTGTCCGTAGCAATCATTCCTTCATTAATTCTTTTATATATAATATGCGGTTCGCCGTGCGCTTTAGCCCTCGATGGAGGGTGAAGTGGTGGACACGGTGTCTTCGAAGGTCTCGTTGTTGGCCTCGGTGATCATCCTTTGATGCTCGGCGTAGGTTTTGGAGAAGAAGTGGTAGCCGTTTTTTCTGGCCACATAGTAGTAATAGCCGGTATCCTCCGGGTTAAGCGCCGCGGTGATAGCGGCGAGACCCGGGTTGCAGATGGGACCCGCGGGCAGACCCTCGCAGACATAGGTATTGTACGGGCTGTCAACCTTTTTGTCCTCGTCGGTAATCGTGTCCTTGTGCCCGCCTATGGCGTAGAGGACCGTGGCGTCAATCTCAAGGCGGGGGAAATTGCTGCTCTGGAGCCGGTTGTAGATGACCGAAGCGATGGTCGGGCGCTCCTCATCGAACTTGGCCTCTTTTTCAATCATCGAGGCGATGATTACTATGTCGTTCATGCTCATGTTGATGTTCTCAAGGCGGGCCTTCATCTCGACGCTCCATTTTTTATTGAAGTTCGAGAGGAATTTTTTGAGCACCCGCGAGGGCGAATCGTCGACATAAAAGGTGTAGGTGTCCGGGAACAGATACCCCTCCAGGCGGTTGGGAGTGTAGGGGAGGCCTTTGATGAACGAATAGTCGAAATCGTAGTAGCGGGCGTAGGCCTGGAGCCGCCAGAGCTCGCAGACGCCGTTCTCCTCCAGCAGCGCGAAAATCTTGTCCTGCTCCATGCCTTCGGGAATCGTGATGGTGACGGTGGCCTTGCCGGCGGATTTATATCTGATGTTCGACAGAATCGTCCTGTAGTCCATCGACGCGTTCAGCGTGTAGGTTCCCGGGGCGATGTCGTCGTCCATGTCGGTGAGCTTTGCGAACGTCGAAAACAGAGAGGGATACTTGATGATGCCCGCTTTGGACAGCACCTTTGAGACGTCCCGAAGGCTCTCCCCGTCGGTGATCGTGATTTCGGCCGTTTTATCGGCTTTGACAAAGGAGAACATGTCGTTTACCGAGAGGATGACGAAAACGGACAATATGATCGATATGCCGAGCACGAAAATCACGTAGCTGATTGTGGAGACGCAGCCGATGCTGTTGCTTTTGCGTTCGGCCTCCTTTTTTTCAAAGGAGAGGGCGTCGTCTTCGGCCTCCGCCGCGGGATCCTGCTCCGCGCGGCCCTGAACCGGGTCGGCGCCGGAGGCCTTATCCCCGCCGCCTAAGATCCTTTCCCAGCCGCCGGAGTTTGTCTTCTTCTGCTCCGGATCGGACGGGATTTTATTGTTGCCATTTTCCATATCGCTACCTCTTAAATGATTAACACTTCGGGTCGTATGGGCATAGAATAAAGCGAAGTCCCAGCCGTGGGAATCTTGGTCAACATATATCCGAAATGAAAGGTTGGTCTACTAAATGGGCTGCAATTTTTTTGACAATGATGATAATAGCTGCATTTGGATACTCATTATCATTGCAATAGTTGTTCTTATCCTCTGCTGCTGCTGCGGTGACTAAGGTCAGAACAAGGCAGGGTATGCCGCCGTCCGCCGTCCGTGGCGGACGGCGAGCGTTTTTTTACCTGTACTGCATGCCCCGCTTTACAAAGGCGGTGCTGACCTCGTCCTTCAGCGCGTTTCCGATCTCAAAGCCGAAGTCCGCGGCCGCCCCGGGACCTATCGCCGTGATGAAGCGCCCGTCCTTGACGACGCTGGCGACGGAGATCTCCGCACCCTCCAGGTGCTCCTCGAAGCCGGGGTAGCAGATGGCCCTTTTTCCCTTCAAAAGCCCCATCCGCCCGAGCACCATCGGCGCCGCGCAGATCGCCGCGATTATGCCGCCGGCCTCGTTTGTCTTTTGTATCAGCGCTCGGACGTCGGCGTTGGCGTCGAGGTTTTTCGCGCCTGGCATGCCGCCGGGGAGGACCACCGCCGCAGGAATTATGTTTTTCACCCTGTTAAGCGTCGCGTCGGCGGTGATCTCGATGCCGTGGGCGCCGGGGACATGCTTGGATGTCACCCCGATCAGCTTAACGTCGATCTCGAGTCTTCTTAAAATATCGGCGGGCGTCACTGCCTCGATCTCCTCGAAGCCGTCCGCGAGCAGAATATATGCCAAATCGTTCATGCGAAACCAATCCTTTAAATAATATCATGCGCAGATTTTATCATAAAAACAGGCGCTAATCATACATCAAATTGTAAAAAAACGGCTCCTTCAGCGAAATGCCGCCGGCGTTCCTAACGCAGCCGTAAGGCCGGCCGGAGCTCGCCGGCAGCCTCAGCTCAAGGCTCGAAACCCCGAGCGCCGCGCAGGCTCCGGACAAGAGCTCTTCAAGCCCGCGCGTCGGAACCGCCTCCCTGACCGCCGCACCGGAAGGGGATATATCAGCGAACACATAGCCGCAGTCCCCGACAAAAAAGCCCCCGCCGCCAAACCCGTAGAGCAGCGACAGCGTCTCGTAGTCCGCGCAGTCCCGTAAAATATGGTCTCCACCGGAAAACGCCCTTTCGTAGAGCCTGTTTATTTCCGCGAAGTCCTCCCGGCGGGCCCTTTCCAACGCTTTGGCGGGGACCGCGGGGGTGTAGACCGACTCCGAGACGAAGACTAAAGGCTCGTAGGAAAACCGGGCGTAGAGCGAAAACAGGCTCTCCTCGGCTGGGACGAGCAGCGTAAACCGGTCTCCCCGGTCCGCGCAGAGCGCGTGGGCACCGTTCAGAACCTCCGCCATTATTCCCCTGCCCCGGTATTCCGGAGCGGTGCAGAGCGCGTACACATACCCGCAGCGCCCGTTTTCGGAGAGCCGGAAGCTCGGCAGCAAAACCATCGAGACGATTTTCCCGTCCAGCTCGTACACGAGGGCTTCGGAGGGCTTCCACACCCGGTCGAAGACGCGCTCTGTAAAGCCGGACTCATCGTCAAAGCACCTCTGGTAGAGCGCCGCCATGCCGGCCCTGTCAGTTTCGCGGGATATCCTCAGCATAGCTTTCGTACTCCTTAAGTTAAGCTAACCGTTCCCGTCCTGGGGGATTGCGTTGTAGCGCATCAGGTGGATCTCCGGGTGGTAGGAGGCCTTTGCTTTCCGGAGGCCCGGAAGGCCCAGGTCCTCCTCGCGGTTGATATACACATATTCCTTTGCGAGGTGCCTGGCCAG
This sequence comes from Bacillota bacterium, assembly GCA_033813635.1. Taxonomy (GTDB): domain Bacteria; phylum Bacillota; class Clostridia; order Oscillospirales; family QAMX01; genus JAPXRI01. The sequence goes on along the minus strand of JAPXRI010000002.1, from coordinate 25,979 downwards.
CGCGTTGTTGATAACGGCGTAAGAACCGTCGATATCGGAATCCGCCTTTTCAAAATGTACGTCCGCCACGCCCTTGATCAGCCGCGAAGCGAGGGTGTAGGCGATGACCTTCCCGTCCAGCCGGAGGCAGAGTCCGACGAGCCCGAGCGCCTCGTAATACGAAAACGCGGTTTTGACCGCGCAGAGCTCCCGCGAGAGGTCCATGTCGTGGATGCAGCCGTTTTTTTCGCACCATATCCTGGTAAATTCGAGGATTTCCGGAAATTCGTCCCTTCGGATTTCGGCGAGGGTGTACCTTCCTTCGTACTGCTGCTGGAAGCGGTTGATGAAATTCCTTTTCGCGTGGTATTTTTTTCCGGTGAGCTCGGCGAGATCGGAGGCGCGGTAGATATAGTCCGCCCAGTCCGGCTTTTTCTCGAACATGTACCGAACCCCTGGATAGGCCTTCTCGATCACTCCGCAGTGGTCCTCCGTGAGGCCGACAAACTCCGGCAGCCTGCCGGCTTCGCCAGCGTCCTTTTCTATCGCGGACAGCGCCGCGAAAATGTCGCCGCCGCCAAGCGGGAACCGGTATTTAAAGCGCTCCGCGCCGACGCCCCGGCGGAACAGGAACCCGTTTTCAAAGCAGATTTCGCTTTTATATATGTTTTTCCATATGAACATGTTGACGAACGAGGTGTCGCAGGACATCGAGCCCGCGGCCTCGATGCAGGGGAGCGCGAGCTCCCGGTCTTCCAATTCTATTTGTCTGAAATTCACGAAGTAAAACCGTCCCGGATATAGTTTATTATTTTACCGTAAAGATATTCGCCTATCTCTTCGCGGCAGACCATTTGATCTCCGCGCGTTACGGGGACGACGGTCCATCCGAAATACGCCGCCGCCTGGCGGCCCGCGTCGACGCAGCCGGAAAGGTAATCCGAGTACTTTTCGTGGATGTCGCGGTGCGCTCCGCCCTGCTCCTCCCGCCGGGCGATCCGCTCCGCCGCCGCTTCGGGCGGTATGTCGAGGTAGAAGACCGCGTCGGGCTCCGGCAGACCGAGAAGGCCGTATTCGTATTCGGAGAGCCATTTAAAAAAGCTCTCCCGCCGGTCCCGGGGCAGCTTCGCGGCCTGGTGAATCGCGTTTGAGGTGGTGTAGCGCGCGGAGACCACCAGCCCGCCGGAGCGGTAGAACTTGCCCCAGGGGTCGGTTTTGAACGAGGCGAATCTGTCCACCGCGTAGAAGGAAGAGGCGGCGTAAGGGTTTATGTCTCCTGGGTTCGCGCCGAAAGCGCCGTCAAGGTAGGACTTGACAAGCCTGCCGGAGGGACTTTCGTAGTTGGGAAAGGTGGTGCCCATATAGGGCAAGCCCTCGGAGTCGAGGCGTTTCTTCAGCAGCTCGTACTGCGTCGTTTTCCCGGAGCCGTCGATGCCCTCGATGACGACCAGCCGGCCTTTTTTATTATCGTTTTTATCCAATTTAAAAGCCCCCACTTATACTCTTTTATTTTACCAATTCAAGGGGCTTTAGTCAAGCTTAATTAAAAACCGACGGAGCCGTCCCGGTTGGAACGGCTCCGCGGGCGATTTTCGATTCTATTTCCTGCAGCCGCAGCTTTCGTCGTGCTTATCGTCGGGTGGGAAAAACTCGTTGGTCGGGAATCTGAAATGCGAGAACACGTCGCAGGGGTCCTTGTCGTCGCTCGGGCACTCCTTCTCGGGGATGCAGTAGTCGTAGCTCGGAATCAGGAGCTGCGTATCCCGCTCAAGACGGATAATCGAGAACTGGCCCAGCGTCACATACAGCCTGCGCGAATCGTCGCCCGGCGTGATCTGGGATCTGAAGCAGCCGCAGATCGGATCGGGGACCTCGCCGCTGAAAGCGGAGTGGTCTTCGCAGCCGCAGAAATGGTCGTGGGGCTCCACAACCTTGGCCGACAAAACGATCGGGTCGACGACTTCGACGGTGCCGATCGGCAGGTTAGTCATCGGAAGCAGCTGCTTGTCGTCGCCAGACAGGTTGACCATCTGGGACGAGAAGGTCTTTGACTTGCCCTCGCTTCCGAAGAGGATTACGCGTTTGTCGTAGGTCGCAAGCCCTTCGATTTCCACCGGCCTCGCGATGCCGCAGAACGCGTCCGCAGTGATCTTGTAGAAAAACTTCAGGTCAACCGAATAGAAACCACTGTTGAAGGGCACGGGTTCGACGTCGACATATGTCCAAAGTATGGTAGCTGACTTAGGCTTAATATTAAGCGCACGGTCAACGACGGCCTGGCTTTCGCATGTCAGATAAACGCGGAGATCCTCCAGGCAATCCTGACTCCGGCACGCGTCAAATACCTTTTTGGTATGGATGCAAACCGCTTCCTTGCCGTTCCCGCAACTGCCGCTTGAAACTCTGTTGTCCGGCAAATTAATACCTCCTTGCCTTATCCTTGAAACATCCGCCCCGAAATGCCGCGGACGGATTAAAGCCCGATTTCAGGCAAATTTCATGGCTTTCAGTACATAGTATGCAGGGAGGCAACCCGTGTGATTGTTTACGGGGTCAGCGGATAAATTTAAGCCCGATCCCGTCACCGCTAAAAGCTTCGTCCGGGACGGCCCTGACGCCGGCAAGACCGAACTTTTCTTTTAACGCGGCGAGGTTCGATCTTCCGCGGCCGATAAACGCGCTAAGTCTCTTTGCCGGGACCGAAAACACCGCTGTTTTGCCCCGGGCGTCCGCGCTTTCCAGAAGCTTCGAGGCCCTTGCGAGATAGACTGCCGAGCGCACCAGCTCCCCGAACGCCGGGTGGTACGCCCCGGCGACGGCCTCGCCGCCGGAGAGATCGTCCGACGGGTTGAGCCCGAGCCGGATGACCCTGATTCCGGCGCTCTCAAAAACGGGCAGCAGCTTTGCGCAGATGTCCACCGCCTTTTCGACGGAGAGCGCCTCGTACTCGCCGCGCATCCACAGGTCGTAGAGGCCGGTGCCCTTCAGCACCACCACGGGGTAGATCCGCACCGCGTCCGGCGAGAGCGCGCAGAGCTTTTCGCAGGTCTCCATGTCCTTTTCCGGGCTGTCGCAGGGCAGGCCCACCATCATCTGCAAAACAAGGGCAAAGCCCCGCGCCTTAATCAGCCGGGAGGCCTTTGCCGTGTCGGCGGACGTGTGCCCGCGGGCGGATTTTAAAAGAACGAAATCGTCCATCGACTGCGCGCCAAGCTCGACGGTCCCTACGCCGTATTTTTCTAAGCGGTCGAGCGTTTCTTCGTCGATTGCGTCCGGGCGGGTGGAAACCCTTATGCCGCCAAGGCGCCCGTCCAGAATGAACGGACGCGCCGATAGCAGATAGCGCTCCTGGTCAGTTGCCGGAATCGCCGTAAAGCTCCCGCCGTAAAACGCCAGCTCCGCCCCCGGGCCGGTCTTTAAAAGCGCCGTCTCCACGGTCCTGACCACTTCCTCCGGGTCCGGCGGAGCGGCGTGTCCGGAAATGCTGCGCTGGTTGCAGAAAACGCAATCGTGGGGGCAGCCGGCGTGGGGGATGAATACCGGTATAATCGCTTTTTTCGCCATAGGAAAGACCTCTTTATTTATCCGGCGTAAAAAATACGCTCGGGCGGGAGTTTAAATCCCGCCCGCAAGAAATATTAAATTCAGAGCTTCTCGCCCATCAGCTCGAGCGCCGCTTTGGCGGCGGACTGTTCGGCTTCCTTTTTTGTCTTCCCGGAACCGAAAGCCACGGCGTTTGAATTTAGGTAAACGGCCGCGCTGAAGGTTTTGTCATGGTCCGGGCCGGATTCGCCGGTCAATTCATATCTGATGGTTTCCTGCTTGTTTTTCTGAACGATCTCCTGCAGAGCGGTCTTGTAATCCCTTAAATAGTGCTGTTTTAAAGCTTCCGCCGCTCTTTCCTCGATAAAGGGCATAACAAACGAGCGGGCGGCATCGATGCCGCCGTCAAGGTAGAGCGCGGCGATCAGCGCCTCGGTGGCGTCGGCAAGAATCGACATACGCTGCCTGCCGCCCGTCTGCTCTTCTCCTTTGCCGAGGAACAGATATGAGCCGAGCTCGATTTTCTTGGCGATTTCGTAGAGGGAATTCTCGCATACCACCGAGGCGCGCACCTTTGTCAGGTCGCCCTCGGGCAGCTTGTCGAAACGGGAGTAAAGGTACTCGGCCGCCAGCATGTTCAAAACGGAATCGCCCAGAAACTCCAGCCTCTCATTGTACTGCACAGTCTTGTTTTTGGCCTCGTTTGCGTACGAGCTGTGCGTCAGGGCCGTGATAAGCAGGGACTGATTTTTAAAACTGTAACCTATTTTTGAGGATAGCTCCGTTTCCATAGGGCTACATCAGATTCTGGATGAAATTCACCGTGTCTCCGACGGTCTCGATGTTGGCCACTGCGTCCTCGCCGATTTCGCCGATATCGAACTCCTCCTCGAGGGCCATGATGATTTCGACCATATCGAGCGAGTCGGCGTTCAAATCCTCTTTATACGAGGTGTCCATCGTTACCTGATCTTCCTCTACGCCGAACTTTTCGCAGACAATTGACCTTACCTTTTCAAATACCATAAATTGTACACTCCTTGATTTCATTTTTTTGCAATATGGCATGAAATATATTTGTCAAGAATGGTTTTACGCATTCTATAACGCTTAAGAAGAGGTTTTCATGTGCTCAATGTTTGCGGAAACGGTGTCGGTTATCCGACCCTCCGCGTATTTTTTTGCCTGAAGGACCGCGTTTTTCAGCGTGAACGAGTCCGCGGAGCCGTGGGCCTTGATCACCGGGGCGGCGATTCCCACCAGCGGCGAGCCGCCGATTTCCCTGTAGTTCATCTTCTTTTTGATCTCGGTGAGGTTTCCCCTGGCCAGCAGGCCGCCTATTTTGCCTTTAAGATTTGCCGACAGCGCTTTCTTAAGCTCCCGGGCGAAGTAGAGCCCGATGCCCTCCATCGATTTCAGCAGCACGTTGCCGGAGAACCCGTCCGCCACGACCACGTCCGCGCTGCCGAAGGGGACGTCCCGCCCCTCGATGTTGCCGATGAAGTTAAGCCGGCCCGCCTTCTTGGCCTCTGTCAGAAGGGCGTAGGTCTCCCGGCGCAGCGGGTCGCCCTTCGTGTGCTCGGCGCCTATGTTCAAAAGCCCCACCGCTGGCTCCTTTATCCCCAGCGCTCCGCTGGCGTATATTGAGCCCATGTATGCAAACTGCACCAGGTATTCCGAGGTGCACTCCGCGTTCGCACCGCAGTCGATAAGCACCACGCCGTTTTTCCCCAGCGGGAGAATCGGCGCCAGAGCGGCCCGTCTGATCCCGCGTATGCGCTTGATGTAGAGCGTCGCCGCCGTGATTGCCGCGCCGGTGCTGCCCGCCGTCACCACTGCGTCACCCCCGCCCTCGGCGAGAAGCTTCATCGCCACCACCATCGAGGCGTTGGCCTTTTCGTTTTTGACGGCGAAATGGTCGTCCTCCATTGTGACGAATACGGGGGCGTCGACAATCGTTATCCGGTCGGATACGCCGGAGGCGGCAACGACCGGGTCCATAAGCTTTTTATCGCCGACGAGGGTGATATCCACGTCAAAGGCGGATACAGCCTCACAGGCGCCCTTTGTGAGCTCCGCGCAGCCGTTGTCGCTCCCCATCGTATCGACGATGATTCTCATAAACAGGACTTCCTTTTCTCCGTTGTAAATATACTTGGCTCTGGCAATATTATACACTGTTTTTTGGAAATATAAAGTATTATTTTTCCTCTGGCTTTATAGCGCGCCCCGGGCGAAAACGCTCTCCCTGACGATGCGCAGCGCCCTCTCGGACACCTCCGTCTTCCTGTCGGCCTTTCGCCTGGCGCGGATGCCGGAGGAGTCGATAATCCCGTAGTTGATGTTCATCGGCTGAAAGTCTTCCTCTGCACAGGAACTGATGTACGCCGCGAGGGCGCCGGTAGCCGTGGACGCCGGCAGCGGGGGAGGGAGCTCGCCGTTTAAAAGCTCGTAGGCCGCCGCGGCGCCGGCGTAGAGGCCGGAGACCGCGGACTCCACATAGCCCTCGACTCCGGTGAACTGTCCGGCGAAGGAGACCCTCGGGTCCCGTCTGGCCCGGTAAAAGCGGTCCAGCAGCTTGGGCGAGTCGATGTACGAATTCCTGTGCATCACGCCGAAGCGAAGAAACTCCGCGTTTTCAAGGCCGGGGATCATGCTGAATACGCGCTTCTGCTCGGGGAACTTCAAATGGGTCTGGAAGCCCACCATGTTGTAGACGTTTCCGGCGGAGTTGTCCCGCCGGAGCTGGACGGCCGCGTAGGGCATCTTGCCGGTGCGGGGATCCTTGAGGCCTATCGGCTTGAGCGGCCCGAACCGGAGCGTATCCTCGCCCCGGCGCGCCAGCACCTCCACGGGGATGCAGCCCTCAAAGACGCGGCTGTCCTCAAAGCCGCGGACCTCGGCCTCCTCGGCGGAGCGGAGCTCAGCGACGAAGCGCTTGTACTCGCCCTCGTCCATCGGGCAGTTTATATAGTCGGCGTCCCCCTTGCCGTAGCGGGAGGCGAAAAACGCCCGCTCCATGTCGATTGAATCGAAATCCACCAGCGGCGCGGAGGCGTCGTAAAAGCTCAGATAGTCGCCGCCGAAAAACGCCCGGACACTCTCGGCAAAGGCTCCGTCGGTCAGCGGTCCGGTGGCGACGATGACTCTGCCCTCCGCGGGTATCTCGTCTGCGCGCCCGGTTATGAGCGTGATAAGGGGATCAGATTTGATCTTCGCGGTGATATAGTCGGAAAACGCCTCCCTGTCCACGGCCAGCGCTCCCCCCGCGGCTACGCGGCAGGCGTAGGCCGCCTCGACGACGACGCTGCCCATAAGCGCCATTTCCCGCTTCAGCAGTCCGGCGGCGTTTGTCAGCGAGTCGCTTTTCAGCGAATTTGAGCAGACGAGTTCGGCGTACCCGTCGTATTTGTGCGCCGGCGTGCGGGACAGAGGTTTCATCTCGATGAGCCTCACGGGAATCCCCCGTGACGAGCACTGGAGAGCGGCTTCGCAGCCCGCAAGTCCTGCGCCTATAACGGTTATGCTTTCCATTTTGTTGTCTTTTCTTTTTTTAATTTTATTCCGTGTCCTCGGGCTCGCCGGCGTCGGTCTGCACGGCCCGGCCTCTCGGCCTGTACTCGCGCTCGTAGCCGCAGCCCTCGAACGGGCAGTAAATCTTCTTTTCGTCCTTTGTGTACCTTCTGAACAGCGGCCTTCCGCATTTCGGGCAGGGCTCGGCCAGCGGCACGTCCCAGGTCATAAAGCCGCAGTTTTTCCGGTTTTCGCAGGCGAAGTACTTCTTGTTCTTTTTGGTCTTCAGCTCGACTACTTTTCCGCCGCATTTCGGGCAGATGCCGGGCGTGACCTTGGCAAGGGGTTTTGTGAACTTGCACTCCGGGTAGTTCGGGCAGGCGAGAAACTTGCCGAACCTGCCTGACTTGACGATCAGATTGCTGCCGCAGTTGGGACAGATCTCGTCGGTCACGATGTCCGGAACCTTGAGCTTGACCTCGGCCAGCTCCTCCTCCGCCTTTTTCAGCTCCCGGGAGAAACCGCCGTAGAAGCCGGAGATCACGTCGCGCCAGTTCTCGTTGCCCTCCTCGACCTTGTCGAGCTGCACCTCCATGTCCGCCGTGAAATCCACGTTGATGAAGTCCGAGAACTTATCCACCATAAGGCCCGTCACGATCTCGCCCAGCGCAGTCGGCTTGAGGGCCTTGCCCTCGTGCTCCACGTACTCCCTTTCGAGGATTGTGCTGATCGTCGGCGCGTAGGTGGACGGGCGCCCGATGTTTTTTTCCTCCATCGCACGGATCAGCGTGGCCTCGGTGTAGCGTGGGGGCGGCTGCGTGAACTTTTGCTCGGGGACCACGGACTTATACAGCAGCGGCTCGTTTTCGGAGAGGGGCGGCAGCGCGGTCTCCTCCTCGGAGTCCGGCTTGGGGTCGGTCTGCTCCTCGTACAAAACGGTGAAGCCCGGGAATTTGAGCGTCCTGCCATTAGCCTTGAACAGGTACCCGGCGGAGGTTATGTCCGCCGAGACGGTGTCGTACACCGCCGCAGACATCTGGCAGGCCGTGAAGCGGTCCCAGATCAGCTTGTAGAGCTTGTAGTGGTCGGGCGGCAGACTGGCTTTGGCAGCCTCCGGCGGCAGATCTATATGGGACGGGCGGATAGCCTCGTGGGCGTCCTGGGCGCTGTTTTTGGTCTTGAAAACCCTGGGCGCGTCCGGGACATATTCCTTCCCGTATTTGTCGGAGATGTAGGCCCGTGCCTCCGCCACCACGTCGTCGGACAGGCGCAGCGAATCCGTTCTCATGTAGGTTATCAGGCCGGTGACGCCCAGATCCGCGATGTTCATGCCCTCGTAGAGGTCCTGCGCGAGCTTCATCGTCTTTTTCGAGCTGAACGACAGCCGCTTCGAGGCCTCCTGCTGGAGCGTGGAGGTTATAAACGGCGGGGCCGGGTTGACCGTCCGGGTCTTGAACTTAAGCGAGGAGAGCACCGGCGCCGCATTTTTCACCGCGGAGACCACCTCGTCGGCCTCGGCCTTGTTTTTGGGCAGCTGTTTTTTGCCGGCGGAGACGGGCCCGTAGTATTTCGCCGTAAAGCTCTTGTCGGGAGCGGCCTCCGGCGCGACAACCAGGTCTATTGTCCAGTACTCCTCCGGCTTAAACGAGCGGATCTCGTTTTCCCGGTCCACCACCAGCTTTGTGACCACGGACTGGACCCTTCCGGCGGAGAGGCCCTTTTTAATCTTTTTCCAGAGCAGCGGGCTCAGCTGGTAGCCCATAATCCTGTCCAGCACCCGGCGGGCCTGGTAGGCGTCCACCAGGTTGGTGTCGATGGCCCGCATGTTGTTGATGCCCGCGGTTACCGCCTTCTGGGTGATCTCGTTGAAGGTGACCCTGTTTTTTTCGTTCGGGTCAAGGTTAAGCAGGTTCGCCAGATGCCAGGAGATCGCCTCTCCCTCGCGGTCCGGGTCGGTGGCGAGGATGACGGAGGAGGCCTTGGCGACCTTAGCCTTTATCTCCTTGATGATCTTTTCCTTTCCCTTGATCGGGATGTAATGGGGTTCGAAGTTATTTTCAATGTCGACGCCGAGCCGGGATTTCGGCAGATCGCGCAGATGCCCGACCGAGGCCACCACCTCGTAGCCCTTGCCGAGATATTTCGCGATGCTTTTGATCTTGAACGGCGACTCGACGATTACCAATTTTGACACTTTTATATCCAACTGCCTCTCAGAAAAACTTAGAGTCCGAAGATGTTCCCGGGCTTGCTGACGATGCGCCCGCCGATTTCGAGCATGGTCAGCGCGGCGTTCACCTCGCTCGACCTTCCGCCCAGCGCCAGGATGATGTCGTCCTGCAGCATATCGCCGTTTTTGAGCAGCTCGAGGATTCGGCCATCCAGGTCGTCCCCGCTTTCCGGCGGGTTTTCGGGCTTTCCCGGGGGCCTGTAAAGCTTTACCGGAGCTCCGCCCGCCCTGTCGGTGTAGAGGTCCGCCCCGGAGGGGAACGGCGCGCTCCCCGGCGCGATAGACGAAAAATAGTCGTTAAACAGCGGGACAAGGTCGGCTAAAATATCCGCCGAACAGGTTACGAGCCTGGCGCCCTGCTTTATCAGTGCGTTCGTGCCTGCGGAGAGCGGGGAGTCGATGTTCCCCGGGACCGCGTAGACCTCCCTTCCCTGCTCGAGGGCGTGGCCGGCGGTAATCAGCGCGCCGCTGTCGGCATCAGCCTCGGCCACCAGCACTCCGTTCGAAAGTCCGCTGATAATCCTGTTCCTTACCGGAAAATGCATTGCGTTCGGCTTTGTGCCGGGAGGGTATTCGCTGACAATCGCCCCGGTCCGGGGGATGTCGTTGAAAAGCGCGTGGTTCTCGGAGGGATAGCAGACATCCGGCCCGCAGCCCAGCACCGCCACCGTGGGCTTTCCGGCCTCGATCGCGCCGGAGTGGGCGGCGGCGTCGCAGCCGAGCGCCATGCCGGACACCACGATTACGCCGGCGCAGGCCAGGTCGAAGGCAAGCCTTTTCGCCGCGCTTAGCCCGTAAGCGCTGGCGTTCCGGGTCCCCACCACCGCGATCGCCGGGCAGCCGTCCAGCGGCGGCAGCTTGCCCTTGACATAGAGCACCGCGGGCGGATCCGATATCGCCGCGAGGCGCTCGGGGTACGCGGCGTCCTGCCGCGTGAGGATTGTGACGCCGAGCCTGGCGCAGTCGGCGATGACCGCCTCGGCCTCAGCCATATCCTTTGACAAAAGGGCGGACAGGGCGGCCGCGGAGAGGCCGGGCACGGCGGAAAGGGCGCTCTCCGAGGCGTTGTAGACCTCCAACGGCGAGCCGAAGGTCTCGAGAAGCGAGGAAACCGCGCCGGGCGTCAGCCCGGAGACTGTTGAAAGCCAGACCCAATGACCCAGTACGGACATAGCTGCCTCTCCTTTTTTTGTCAAGGCGTTTATATCATTTGACTTGCGGCTTTGAAATACTCATAAGAAACGCCGCGATGCCGGCGGCCACGGAGGCGTTCAGCGACTCCGCCCGGCCGACCATCGGGATTTTCACAAATCCGGAGCAGAGCGCCCGGAGCTCGGGGGATATCCCGTGCGCCTCGTTTCCGATTACCACCGCGCAGGCGGAGAGGTCCGCTTCCCTGATGTCTTTCGCGCCGGGCTCGGCCGAGGCCCCGTAGACCGGGACTCCCAGCGCGGCGAACTCGCCCCCGGCGTTCTCCCTTTTAAATATGCGCACGCTCTGCCGGAAGATCGCGCCCATCGTGGAGCGCACGGTTTTCGGGGCGTACAGGTCGGCGCAGTCGGAGGTCATCAGCACGGCGTTTGTCCCGAAGGCGTCCGCCGAGCGGAGGATCGTGCCTACGTTGCCGGGATCCCGCACCGCGTCAAGAATCAGATATTTTCCGCCGGAGACCGCGGGCTCGGTGCCGGGTATCATAACGGAGAACAGCACGCTCTGGGGGGTGACCACCGTGGCGCAGTAGCGGATAAGGCTGTCGTCCGCCTCGAACACGGGGACGCCCGCGGCCTCCGCCGCGCGGACAAGCCGCTCAGGAGCGGAGGGCCCGGCCATCAGCCCGGTGATCGCCGCGTTTTCGGCAAGGGCCTCGGCCAGCAGGTTTTCACCCTCGCAGAGGAACTCGCCGCGCTCCCGCCTGTAGTCCGGGTCGGCCCCGAGACGGCGGAAGTGCTTTGCGTTGGGATTGGATTTTGAGGTGATCCGGGTCGTCATTTCGCTCTCATCCGGCCTTCTCCGTAAGCCCGTCCATAATCCTCCGGGCGTTTTGGTAATACTCAGCGTCGGACTTACTAACCCGGTAGGATTTCGCCTTGAAGCAGGCGTAGAGCTCGTCCTCCCCGGTAAAGCCGAGGTCCTTGAAAAGTTGGACGCTCCCCAGCGGGACCGCGCCGTTTTTGCCGCCGTACTCGGAGGCCAGGTCGGCGTTAAACTGCTCGTTTCCGGGAGGGGCGTAGATTTTGAGGTTTTTTTCGTCAAAGAAGTAGAGGACGATGCCGTCGTCCAAAAACGATGTCATCAGCTTCGTAGAGTCGTCGGAGCTGTAGACGCCGCCCGACCCGTTTAAAACCAGCTGCTGGGTTGAGATCACGATCTGCCCGTCGCCGTTGACGTCGCCCAGCGCGTCGCCGACCGCCAGCTTTAGGCTGTTTACCCTGTCCTGCTCTATTATCTCCGAGGTGGCGAGGACGACGATTGCGTCGGACTTCGGGCCGGAGGAGAGCGAGACCATCACCGCGACGACGGCTATCGCGGCCGCGACGCCTATTACCGCCCATTTATAGTGGTACCAGAAAACGTCCGTCAGCCAGGTCCGAAAGCCCAGCTCTTTAATTGTCCTTCGCTCATCGTCGGGTCTCATATCCGCCTCTCTCTGCCTTAAGCGTTAAGCTTTTATGCTATTAAGCTTTCTAAGCTTTTATGCTCTTGATGACGCAGGTGATCTGGCCCTGGGGGGCCTCGTAGACTATCTTGTCGTTGACTCTTTTGCCGAAAATCGCGTGCCCGAGCGGCGATTCGTCGGAAATCAGCATGTTCATCGGGTCGGACTCCTGGGAGCCCACAAGCTTTATAGTGACTATGTCCCCGTCTCCGTAGTCAAGCTCGACGGTGCTGCCGATGCAGACCTCGTCCTCCTTCTTGTCGGCGTCCGATATGATGACGCAGTTTGAGAGAATGTTTTCAATCTCGCCGATGCGCGCGTAGAGCTTACCCTGCTCGTCCTTAGCCTCATCGTACTCGCTGTTCTCCGAGAGGTCGCCGAAGCTGCGCGCTTCCTTGATCTGCTGCGCGACCTCCTTCTCCCTGACGCTTTTAAGGTAGTCGAGTTCTTTTCTGAGCTCGCCGTATTTTTCCTGACTCAGTTTGAAGACCCTGGGCATATGTTTCACCTCTAAAATTATGTTTTTGCGCTTAATATCAATTATGACGGCGGGAGCGGTTTTATACGCCTTTGAAAACACCCGCGGGAATAAAAAAAACCAACCGTCACCTTGTTCGGTACGGTCTTCCCGGCGCATTCGAATATGCGCCCTCCGATGTCATTAATCAGTATTATAATGTCGCTTTCCCGCCCTGTCAAGTATTACCTATCTAATTTTCACAGATTTTCGCTTAATTTCTCTATTTTTTTTTGCATTCATTTGGTGTAAAATATACAGGTATTCTTGTAAAACTGCCGCCGGACGGTGATGGCCTTGCCCGCGATAGCGCTGAAATATCTGGCACTTTTGTCAATGCTCTCGGACCATATCTACAAGGTCTTCCGCATCCCGAGCCCGGCGATGGCGGTGTTCGGGAGGCTCGCCTTTCCGATTTTCTGCTATCTGTCCTCGGTGGGGTTCAGGAAGACGAGGAGCCGGGCGAAATACCTGGCGAGGCTTTTCATATGCGCTATGATTTCCGAAATCCCGTTCGATATGCTCTGGCGGCGGGCGGCTTTTGATTTTTCCGTCCAGAACGTCTGCTTCACGCTGTTTTTGGGCGGGCTCTCCTGCGTGCTGTACGAGGAGATCAGAAAAACCGGCGGAAGGCTTTCCCGCTTCGCAGCCCTCGCGGCAGCGGCGGTCCCGGTGGCGCTGGCCGGCGTTTTACATACCGATTACGGGAGCTTCGGCGCCGGGCTGCTGTTTCTGCTGTTTTTATCCGGCGGGAACAAGCCCTGGGCCGCGCTGTCCCTCCTCGCTTTCGACGCCGCCCTCTGCGCCTCGCGAAACGCGACTCTGACCGGCTTTTTCGGGGACATCCAGCACTTCTGCCTGCTGGCGCTCCCGCTGATTCTGACCGCCTCGGGCAGGAGGGGCATAGCGCGAAAAACCGGCAAATCCGCAGATGCCAGTCCGCTAAAGCCCCGCGCCCATGCGGCAAAGAGCTTTATCGCCCGGTACTATTTCTATGTTTTCTACCCGCTGCACATGGCGCTGCTGGCGCTGATACGCTGGGCTCTCCGGGCTGGAGTCATATAAAAAGAAAGGTACAATCCCAAAATGCAACGAAAAATCATCGACATGCACACGCATATTTTTCCCGAGAAAATCGCGGCGAAGGCCGTGAAGGCGACGGGGGACTACTACGGCATCCAGATGTCCCGCCCGGGGACGGCCGTGGACCTGCTCTCCGACGGCACGCGGGCGGGCGTCAGCCGGTATCTGGTGTGCTCCACGGCGACGAAGCCTGAGCAGGTGGCCGCGGTCAACGGCTTTATACGGGAGGCCTGCGATAAGCACCCGGAGTTTTTCGGCTTCGGCACGCTGCACCCGGACCTTCCGGGTTTTGAAAAGGAGATAGAGCGCATACTCTCGCTGGGGCTGCTGGGCGTAAAGCTCCACTCGGACTTTCAGGAGTTCCGCCTGGACGAGCCTAAGGCCATGCGGCTCTACGAGGCCCTCGAGGGCAGGCTCCCGGTGCTGTTCCACATGGGCGACGTCACCACGGACAAGTCCAAGCCGGCGAGCCTCCGGAACATCGTGAAGACCTTCCCGAAGCTCACCGTGATCGGCGCCCATTTCGGCGGCTACAGCGAGTGGGACGGCGCGGTGAAGGCCCTCGCGGATCTGCGCGTCTATGTGGACACCTCCTCGTCGCTGCCCTTCCTGACCCCGGAGCGGGCAAAGGAGCTGATTTGCGCCTACGGCGCGGACAGGTGCCTGTTCGGCACGGACTACCCGATGTGGGACCACGCCGGCGAGCTGGCCCGTTTCGACCGCATCGACCTGACGGAGGACGAAAGGGATCTGATACTGCATAAGAACGCCGAGCGGCTGCTCGGCATCGCGGCGCGCTGAAAAAATGCGCGCGAAATAAAGTCGGCGGGTGATAAAATGCTTTGCAAATACTGCGGAAGACAGATCGAGGACGACTCCGTTTTTTGCCGTTTCTGCGGCAGAAAAATATCTAAGGACACCTCGGTGATAAAGCGGAGGAAAAAGGATCCCCCGGAGACCGCCGCGTGGATGGAGGGCTCGAACTACCGCGCCGCCGCGCTGAAAGCCATGCCGAGGAAACGCTCGAAGCTTCCGCTGATTCTCGGCGCGTCCGTCCTGGCCGCGGCCGCCGCCGCTGTATATTTGATGTTTTTCCGAAGCTGATAAAAGCTCGCAAACCGCCCCGAAACGCTTTTTCAACGTTTCGGGGCGGCTGTCTTTCGCGGGAGCGGGGCTTTTACTTATCCAGCGCCTCCAGGAATTCGCTTCTCGAGTCGGCGATGCTTTTCCACTCGCAGATCTTAGTGACGCCGAGGGCGGCGGCTTGGTCAAACCAGCGCTCAATCACCGCGCGCTTTTCCTCTTTGGAGCCTTGGCAGAGGTGCATTTTCACATATTCCGGCGCGAGGCGCGCGGCGCGGACGCGGCGGAGTACATCGTCGTCGTCGGCCAGGCGCTCGGCCCTGTCGAACAGGGCGTCGCACTCCGCGAGAAAATCCGCGGTGAAGAAGTCCTCCGTTGGACCCGCGAAGCAGCCGAAATGCTTGCCCCCGGGAGTGTTTTCGGCGTCGGCCCGGTCGTGCAGAAGGTCGATATAGGCCCGGATCGGCGCGGCGGCCATGCCGTAGTAGCCGGTCAGGAACTCGTTGATCGCGGCGTCCACGTCGCAGTCCGGGTTCCAGAGAAGCTTGGCCAGCACGTAGCCCCTGAGCTCGGCGAACTCCCCGCGCTCGGTGTTGTAGCAGCCCTCCTCGAAAATGCCCTTCACGTTGTGGGCGATGAGGAATTTGATATTGTCCTTCAAAACCCGGAAATTCGGGAACGGCATCAGGTAATGGGAGAAGTCCACCACATAGTCCCAGATATAGATGTTGTCGGCGATCTTCGCCCAGGCCTTCATGTCGTCCACGAACTTGCCGTTGAGGCTCTGCCCGTCGCGGTCCAAGGCGGCGCATTTTTCAAATCTGTGGGAAAAGCAGCACTCGATGCTGCACAGGCGGATGATCACGTTGTCCCGGGGTCTGGTCAGCTTCGGCGGCTTGCGGGTGTACTGGTAGGCGAGGGTGTCTATGTACCTGTCGGGAAACTCGTCCCGGACGGCGTCGGCCACGGCGTTGACGAAGCGCAGCAGAGAGCCCATCGGCGAGCCCTCCTCCTCGTCGATCGCGCGGCATTTCGGGCACTGGCAGTTGTTGTACCAGTCGTTTTGCGAGACCGACGCGATTTTCGCGTAGGGGTTGTCGCGGAAGCCCTTTTTGACATTTTCGATCACGATTTTCAACACGTCGGGGTTTGTCAGACAGAGCTGGGCGCGGTCCGCGGTGCGCACGCCGTCGATCTCGGAGTAATACTCCGGGTGGGTGGCGAAATACGTCTCCGGCGGGATCATCGGGTAAAAGGTGTGTACGAATCCCCTGTACTCAATCTTTCCGCCGTGGCGGGCGTCGAGGGCGCAGCTGGCGCCGTTGATCTTGTTCGGCGCGGCTGCGCTTGCTTTGAACATGTCGGTGAAGAAGGAATCGCGGTACTCCAGCACCGGCTTTTCCCGGCGCGAGATCTCGGGGATTTCCACCACCGAGCGCTTCGGGATCTTCTTCACGTCGGAGGTCAGCCAGCGGCAGCCGAGGTAGTCTTCGAAAAAGCTGTAGACGCCGTACATCGTCCCCCGTTCACCCGGCCCCGCGATCCTGACAGTGTTTTCGTCCGCGGTGATGATAAAGCCGTCGTCCCCTAAGTCCTTGTCGCACTCCCCGCCGATCACGATCTGCTTTTTCCCGCCCGGCTCGTAAGTCTTGACCGGGAGCGAGACGCCGGATATCTGCCTGAAATACGAGAGAAACTCGGAAAGAGCGAAATCGGCGTTTTCCGACAGGCTCCCCCTCGCGGCGCTCCACTCGGAGACGCCGTTGTTGGCAAGCGTAATCATATCAATTTCCCCTTTATGTAAAATAAAATAGGCGCGGAAATTAAAAGCGCATAACTGCTTTTTTTTCGCGAAAGGACCCTATGGCACAGGTTTGATGTCCGGCTTTAAAACGCCGTTTTCCAGCGTGATAAGCCCGTAGGCAGCGGTCCTCTCGTCCGGCGGGAAGCGTTTTTTTGAGCTTCCGGGGTTTAGGACCAGTAGCCCTCTGGAATACTCAAGAAGCGGGACATGTGTGTGCCCGAAAAAAAGCGCGTCGGCTCCGGCGGCCCTTGCCTTTTCCACCGCTCTCGCGGTGCCGGATTTAACGCCCGCGGTGTGCCCGTGCATCATCAGAATCAAAAACGAAGCTTCCTTCCCGGAGGCGTCCGCGGCGTCTCGCAGCGTCACCAGGCGCTCGGGCGGTCCGCCGAAATCGCAGTTCCCGGACACCGTGAAGACCGATTTTACGCTCCCTGGCATCGCGGCCCGGGAGAGGTCCGAGGCGTGGTCACCCAGGTGGAACACAATGTCCGGCTTTTCAATCGCGAGAATTTTTTCTATCGACCCCGAGTCGCCGTGGGAGTCGGAAAACACGGCGATTTTCATACGGCCCTCTCCTCCTCCGGCGAGGCCATGATTTTCATAAGCTCGTTCACCGCGTCCTTCGCCTCGGAGAGCGCCGCCCGGTAGCCGCGGGAAAACCGCGGGACGGGGGCGCTTATCAGCGGGACGTTTATCTTATGAGTCCTGTCCTCGCCAGGCCTTAAAACCAGCAGCAGCGACGAGCAGTCCCCGGTGTTTGCGAGCTCGCTCTTCCTGCCGCGGACAAAGGCGCCCTCCTCCGGGATATGGCCGGCGGAGGCGGAGGCGATCACGTTGCCGCTGTCAAGAAGCTCAAACCCCGTCAGCGCGGAATAGGGGTAGATCACCGGGTCGGTGTCCGTCCGGTTCATGCGGACAAACCACTTTCCGTGAACCTCGTCGGTATAGAGGGCCATTTCCCCCAGCGGCAGCACGGAGGAGACGGCGAACTTTAGCGACGCCAGCTTATCCGCCAGAATCTTCTGGGTCGCCGCCCTCTTCTTCGAGGCGGAGAGCGGGGCGATGGCCGCGAACAGCCCGATGATAAGCAGCATAAGGATGAATTCCTGCATGGCACTCTCCCGTTTCACCGAATTGATATCATTATACCATATTCTTCATTTTATGGAAATGAATTATCCGTTTGTTTCAGGTGATAATTAAAGGAAACAAAACCAATAATAATTTGCGTAGACGCAAATCAAGCTTATACTACTCCGACCCTCAATTTAATGAAAGGAAGATTTAAGGTGAATTCGTTTATAAAAGGCATGGCCGCGGGCATCGTGGCGGGGGCGATCGCGGGCGTAGCGCTGACCCCGAAGCCGAAGAGCTACGGAGTCAGGATGAAAAAGACGGCCGCCCGCGCGGCGAAGAACCTCGGGGATATCGTCGACAACGTCGTATCGGCGTTTGAATAAAAGCAGGCGGGAACCGTCCTATCCGCGCAAAAACAGCGCGCGGTGGGGCGGTTTTTCCCTGCGAAGAGAGCTTCGCGGCGCGTATTAAGGGGTTCCGGCAGGAAAACCGCGGGCATTTTGAGAAAAAACGGTTTTGTTTTCACGCGGGTTATGGTATAATAGGCAAGGTTTAAAAGCACCCGATACTCGCAGCGCCAAAGGCCGCGTATCGGGATTTACGTATGAGGAGAGCTATATGTCCCTTGCCGACCTGTTTCGCAAAATCTCGCCGGAGCCCGCGGGCCCCGTCGAGTTTATCTTATGCTGCCTCGGGAACCCCGGCGCGAAATACGAGAGAACGCGGCACAACGCCGGGTTCATGACGGCGGACAGGCTTGCCGCGGACAACGGCGTCAGGGTCAACAGGCTGAAGTTCCACGGGGTCTGCGGGGATTTTTCATACGGCGGAAAGCGGCTGCTGCTTCTAAAGCCCCAGACCTTCATGAACGACAGCGGAATCAGCGCCCGGGAGGCGCTGGACTGGTACAAGCTCCCGGTCGAGAGGCTGATCGTCGTCTGCGACGATTTGGAGCTGCCGCTGGGAAAAATCCGCGTCCGTGCGAAGGGGAGCGACGGCGGGCACAACGGGCTTAAGAGCATCATCTACCAAACCGGCAGCGACTGTTTCCCGAGGGTGAAAATCGGGATCGGACGGCCGGACAACCCCGAGTTTTCGGTTATCGACTGGGTGCTCGGCCGCTTTAACGACGAGGAGTACCGAAAGGCGGAGGAGGCAGTGAAAAGGGCCGCTGCCGCGGCGCTGGAGATCGCCGTGCACTCGCCGGACTCCGCCGCGAACCTCTACAACGGGGCGTAATGCATTTATGCATCTATGCAGTTATGCAGCTATGCAGTTATGCTGTAAGACCAAAAATATAAAGATAAAGGGAGAATAAAGATGTCTGAGAACAAGGGAAAGGTAATGATCGTGGATCATCCTCTGATCCAGCACAAGCTGTCGAAGATTAGAAGCAAGTACACGGGAGTAAAGGAATTCCGCGAAATCATCAACGAGATCGCGACGCTGATCGCCTACGAGGCGACACGCAATCTGTCCCTTGAGGAGAAGATTGTCGAGACCCCGATCGCGCCCGCGAAATGCAGGGTGCTGTCCGGCAAGAAGCTTGCGCTGGTCCCGATTCTCAGAGCCGGCCTCGGAATGGTCGACGGCGTCCTGACCCTGATCCCCGCGGCGAAGGTGGGCCATATCGGGCTCTACCGCGACCCGAAGACGCTGCAGCCGGTCAAATACTACTGCAAGCTGCCCAGCGACATAGGCGAGCGGGAGGTCTTCGTGCTTGACCCGATGCTGGCCACGGGCGGCTCCTCCAGCGCAGCGATCAATTTCATCAAGGAGGAGGGCGCGAAGAGCATCACGCTTATGTGCATCATCGCCGCCCCCGAGGGCATCGCCGCGGTGCAGAAGGCGCACCCGGACGTGGACATCTACTGCGCGGCGCAGGATGAAAGGCTAAACGACCACGGCTACATCGTCCCCGGCCTGGGCGACGCTGGCGACAGGATCTTCGGAACCAAATAGAAATGCCGGGCCGGACGAAAAATTAACATAATAAGGCAGAATACGCGCGCAAAATGAAGTATAATCCGGGAAAGACCTTTTATTAACGTCATTCCGGAGGTTTACGAAATGAACTGGCTCAGGCGTTTTATGTACGGGAGATACGGAAACGACCAGCTGAACACGTTTCTTCTCGTTTTGTACTTTGTTCTCGCCGTATTGAATATCATTTTCAACACGATATACCTGTGGATTGCTTCGCTGATCCCGATCTGCTGGCTCTTTTTCCGCATGCTGTCGAAAAATTACGGAAGGCGCAGGGCCGAGAACGCGGCGTTCCTGCGACTCTGGCGGCCCGTTTCCGGGTATTTTAAGACAAATAGAGCCCGGATGAAGGACAATATGCACAGGTATTACCGGTGCCCGTCCTGCAGGGCGACGCTCCGCGTCCCGAAGAACGTGGGGAAAATCGAGATCACCTGTCCGGTCTGCGGGGCGAAGCTGACACGGAAGACGTAACGAGGAGAAGTAAAAATGGGAGAGGTTCAGATTCTGGCGGATTCCTGCTGCGATTTGGGCAGAGATCTGGCGGAAAAATACAACATAGGCATCGTCCCGCTGTACGTGCTGCTGGGCGACAGGGCCTACAGGGACGGGCTTGAGATCACCCCGGCGGACATCTACGAGCACTATTCCCGTACCCACGAGACGCCGAAGACCTCGGCCGCAAACGTGGAGGACTACGCCGACTACTTCAGGCCCCACGCGGAGGCCGGCAGGGCGATCGTCTACATCGGGATATCCACCGAGTTTTCGTCCACCGTAGAAAACGCGAGGCAGGCCGCGGCGCGGTTTCCGGAGGCCGAGATCCACATAGTGGACTCCCGAAACCTCTCGACGGGCATCGGGCTTTTAGTGCTGAAGGCCTGCGAGCTGAGGGACGAGGGGAAGACCGCCGCGCAGATAGCGGAGAGGATTAACGAGCTGACAGCCTATTCCCGGGCGAGCTTTGTGATAGACACGCTGGATTATCTCAGGAGCGGCGGCCGCTGCTCGATGATCGCGGCGCTGGGCGCGTCGATATTGAGCATAAAGCCCGAAATCGCGGTCAGGGACGGCAGGATGTCGAACCGCTCGAAGTACATCGGCTCGATTGCGCCGGTGGCGAAGAGGTACGCGAAAAATTTACTCAAGGATATCGACAAGATAGACAAGCGCCGGGTGTTCGTCACCTACACCTGCGACTCCGACAAGGACGTCGTCGACGCGGTGTATGATACGGTGAAGGAGGCAGGCTGCTTCGAGGAGATCATCCTGAACACCGCCGGCTGCGTGATAACCAGCCACTGCGGCAGAAACACGATAGGTTTCCTGTTTATGGAAAAAGATTAAAGCCATTGCCTTTAATCTCGGGAAAAATCGCTTTGCTCGCCGTATATTATGGCTCGCATTTCGCCGTTGCACGGCGAAAACGGCGGTTTTTCCGGCTGCGGTAGTCAATTATGGTCATTTATACAGATAAAACAAAACATATTTGCCGGGGGGACGCTTATGACCGACCGCGAGAGATTTGCGAAAATCATGCGTTTTGAGAAGGGGCTTGACAGGTTTCTCTGCGTCGAGTGGGCCCCGTGGTGGGACAAGACGATAGAGCGCTGGGAGGCGGAGGGCCTGCCCAAAGGCATGAGCTGCGACGACACCGCGCGGTACTTCGGTCTGACCCCGATGCCCTGCGCCGGTCCGAACCCGAGAAAGCAGGGCTTCCCCAGCGAGCGGGGCTACGGCCTGGGCGTAATCGACAATATGGAGGACTACGAAAGGCTCCGCCCGCTGCTGTTCCCGGAGGAGTCGATCGCGGAGTACCGGGACTGGATACGGGGCATACGGGAGCGGGATACCGGCGGAAACGTGATCGTCCGCTACTGGGCGGACGGGTTTTTCTGGTTCCCGCGGACGCTGCTGGGCATCGAGCCACACCTCTACGCGTTCTACGACCAGCCCGAGCTTTTGCACAGGATCAACTCGGACCTCTGCGATTTCATCGTGAAGTGCGTGGACGCCATTTGGGGCGAGTACCCGCCGGACCTGGCCGGCATCGCGGAGGACATGAGCTACAACCACGGGCCGATGCTCTCCGAGGAGCTGTTCAATGAATTCCTGCGGCCCTATTACCTGAGAGTGACCGCCGCGATGAAAAAATACGGCGTGCCGGTATTCGTCGACTCCGACGGCGACGTGACAAGAATGCTACCGTGGCTGATCGACGTGGGTGTGGACGGGATTTACCCGCTGGAGCGGCAGGCCGGGGTGGACATACTCGCGCTCCGGGAGGCGTACCCCCGCCTTCTGATGCTCGGCGGCTTTGACAAGATGTCAATGAATAAGGGCGAGGAGGCGATGCGCGCAGAGTTTGAGCGCATACTGCCGGTGATGAAGAGCGGCGGCTACCTGAACGGCGTGGACCATCAGACGCCGCCCGGCGTGTCCCTGGAGAACTACCGGGTCTACCTGCGGCTTTTGCGGGAGTACGCGGTCCGCGCGGTAAAAGAAATATGACAATTGCATCCCGGCGGAATTAACGAATCCCGCCGGATTTTCATAAGCTGGTAAAAAACGGAGGTCGGCTTATGAAAACAAAATCCCTCGCGGAGCTGTATGCCGGCGAATCGGCAGAGATCGCCGGCATTGAGCTTCAAGGGCCGGCGGCCGAGCGCCTCAGAGCGCTTGGGCTGACCGACGGCACAAAGGTCACGAAGCTGCGGGCCGCCCCCTCCGGGGACCCGGCGGCGTACCTGTTCCGGGGCGCGGTGATTGCGCTGCGGAACGCCGACGCGGCGAAAATCGCCGTGGTTCCGGGGGACGGCGCCCGGGTTTAGCGGCTAATTTTGTATGTTAAAATCCGCGTTTTTATGGTATAATGGGTATCGAAAATCAACGGAAGGAACTGCGAACAAATGAAAAAACTGACTGCGATACTGCTCGCCGCCGCGGTGGCGCTGAGCCTTGCCGGCTGCGACAGGCTCGGGAAGAGCGCCGAAACCACCGCGCCGGGCGCGGAGACCTCCCCCTCCGGGACGGAGCAGGTTAAGCCCTATGTATATACATTCGACCCCTACGCCCTCTCCGGCGAGTACGAAAAGCTCTACGGCAAAGAGTTTGTCGAGATGTACAGGGACTTCGTCGACGCGTACTTAAACTTCGAGACCACGTTTGAGTGCGAAAGCGAGCAGCTGTTCGAAGCGCTCTACAGCGCGATAACCGAGAACATGCCCTATTTTTCGTCGGACGCGTACCTGACCTTCGACTGCTACGACGAGGCGGCTAAGACTGGGACGATCGCCTACACCGCGGCCTCGGCGGACGAGCATAAGAAGAATATCGACGCGTTCACCGGCGAGGTAACGGACATCCTGATGGGCTGCCTCCAGGACGGGGACAATGACCTTGAGAAGGCGCTGGCCCTCTACCAGGCGTTTTCCAGCTCCGTTTTGTACGTGGACGACCTGCCGGGGAGCAGGATCACCCCGTACTACGCGATCATGTCCAAGCAGGGCGTGAGCCAGAGCATAGCCGCCGCCTACGTTTACCTGCTGAGGCAGGCCGGCGTCACCGCCGAGACCTGCAGCGGGCTGACCCAGGACCTGTCGGCCGCCCACGAGTGGTGCCTGATCGAGATCGACGGAAAATACTACTACGCCGACCCGACCTACGAGAACGGCGATACGGGCGGGCTCGGCCTCTCGTACTTCGGCATGACCCAGGCGGAGCGGCAGGAGGCGGGCTCGTTCAACCCGGAAAACTACACCCTCGGCACCACAGGACAGGCTGTGGGGAGCGCCTTCGACGTGACGGACACCCGCTTTGCCTCTTTCCGCGGCTGCTACTACTTTGAGCTCCGGCGCAGCGAGCGCCGCGTCGCCTACTTCATCACCGGAAACGACTCGGAGCAGTATTTTACCTACTAACGGCAGTTTTGCGGGAAAATAGAGCGTCCGGGGCGGCTCGCTTGAGCCGCGCCGGGGATGTTTAAGAACGGAGTGAGCTTATGGTCGTTGTCGTCGGCAGCTGCAACGTGGATATGACGGTCTATGCCGAGAGGGCGCCGGAGGGCGGGGAGACGGTGCTGGGAACCCGTCTGGCGATCGGGCCCGGGGGCAAGGGCTCGAATCAGGCCACCGCCTGCGCCAGAGCGGGCTGCGAGACGGTTTTCGTATCAAAGACCGGGCGCGACTTTTTCTCGGACATCCTTCGAAGGCACTATAAAAGCGAGGGGATTTCGCAGGAGTACATAGTCGCCTCCGGCGCTGAGAAGACCGGCACCGCCACAATCGTTGTGGAGGAGAGCTCCGGCGAGAACAGGATCGTCGTCGTCCCGGGGGCCAACGCGGCGATGACCGCGGAGGACGTGCGCCGGGCGGAGGACAAAATCGCGGCCTGCGGCGCGGTGCTCTGCCAGCTTGAGGCGAGCCTGGAGTCCGCCGCGGAGGCGCTGCGGCTGGCGGCAAAGTACGGGAAGATTACGGTGCTGAACCCGGCGCCCGCACGCGCCGTACAGAGCGGATATTTTCACGGCGTGGACTTCCTCGTGCCAAACGAGTCCGAGGCCGAGTTCTACACCGGCATACACATCGGCTCTGCGGAGGACGCCTTCGCCGCCGGGCGGGCCCTTTTGCAGCTCGGCGTCAAAAACGCCGTGATCACCCTCGGCAAAAAAGGCGCGGCGCTTGTAAACGCGAAGGAGGAACTGCTGATCCCGACGACGGGCCTGAAGCCGGTGGACACCACCGGCGCGGGGGACGCCTTTTGCGGCGCGTTTGCCGCCGCGCTGTCCGAGGGAAAGGACGCAATCACCGCGATAAAGCTTGCAAACTGCGCGGCCTCCATCTCTGTAACCCGCCGCGGCGCCTCCGAGGCGATGCCCCGCCGCTACGAGATCGACGCGCTCTACAGAAAGCACTACGCGTAAAGCTCTGCAGGAAACACTAAACGTAAAGCGTTAAAAGGGGACGGATTATGTCTCCTTTTTTTCATGCCGAAAGCGCGAGCTACGGCCCCCCGGAGGGAGCGCCGGGGTTTAAGCCCTGTCCGGAGGTAACATTAACCGGTCTCTCTCTTTCACCACTTTCGGGAGACAGCAAAAGCCTGATAAGCTCCTCCTTTCCGTGGGCGAAGGAAATTTCGCATTTCCGCGAGGGCGGGCTTTCATCACAGTGCCTTTCCGCCCCACAGGCGCGGGCATCCGCGCCGGCGAGCTTTTCTTCTTTGTGTATTTCTTCTTTTATTTCTTTTTCTTTATTTTCTTTTATATTCTTTTTCTCTTCTCTTATATTCTTTTCTATTATATTGGGAGCGACGCTTCCCCGACTGTTCGCCGACTCCTCGACGAGGCTTCGGGGAATGCTCGACGAGGGCTCGGGGCAGGGCGGAATCAGGCTCGGCCTCGGCTTTTCCACCTTCTGCCACTTTTTCCAGTTGAGCAGCGAGTAGTAGGCGCAGCCGCCCGCCTCGTAGAACACCACCGATGCGTAGCGCGCGATGTTAGCGAGAGCCGACCCCATGTCGTCGGTTTTTACGCGGTCGTAGGGGAAGAGCTCCGAGCATAGAAGCCTCGGATTAGCCCTGCCCCGGCCCTCGTCGTCCGCCAGGGAAAAAAGGCCGATGAACACCAGCCGCTCAAACAGCGACAGGCGCGAGATATGCTCGCTCTGCCAGAACGCGGGGTCGATCATTCTCTTTCTTGCCATACGCCCTCCTTAAAAATGATGTGTGATACGATTATGCGTGTATATAATAATATGTGATACAATCCCGCCCAATAAAACGGGAAAAAGACTTTCCCCGATACCCGTATTATACCACAATTCACCTCTAGTGTCAATACCCAAAATAAAAATTATTGAATATGATAATTTGTGCGGTTTGCCGAAAAGAGAGACCGCGCCGCGGGGAAAAACCCGTCCGCGGCGCGGTTCCTTTCGTTTTATTTGTATTTTTACCGGGCCGGTTTTTCCGTTCCGGTTATCTCACAGCGACCAGACGGAGTACATAAGGGAGCACTTCGTGTCTGAGCCGTATTTCTGGTAATAGACGGTAAGTATTTTGCCGTCGGGCAGCTCCACCGAGGCGGGGTAGCCCAGGTCGGAGTTCGGCGCGTCGTCGAAGATCACATACTCGTCTGGCCAGGTCTCGCCGCCGTCGTAGCTGACGATCGCCCGCTCGCCGAAGGGCTTTTCCCGCCGTCCGAAGGAGCAGAGGATCGCCCCGGAGGAGTGGCGCATAAGATGCGGGGGCGAGCCGTGGACGCCGAGGCACTCCGGCGCGGTCCAGGTCCTGCCGCCGTCGTCCGAAACGGTCTTGTAGATTGTGAAGCCGGGGACGATGTTTTCCCCCTCGACGCGGATCATGCCCAGCAGCCTGCCGCCGGGTATCTCAAGCACATGGGGCTCATGGAAATTGTCAGGGAACGTGCCCTCCGGGAACGAGACGCCCCCGAGGCGCGTCCAGGTCTTTCCGCCGTCCGCGCTCTTATAGGCCGCCACCGCGCCCTTTTCCT
>JAPXRI010000001.1:0-300427 GCA_033813635.1 Bacillota bacterium | reverse complement strand
GCCATTGGCTGCGAGATTTCATATCTGTCCGAATCTTTGATTTCCGACTCTCTTTTCTGTTCGGTGTTTTGATTCATCACTACCGAATTTCAATCAATGGCTGTCCAATTTTCGGGGTACCTATCACCTCCTCATAATGAAAAACTGATCTAGGCACAGAATCTCAGCACAAAACTTCCAACTCTCGATGCCTTCGAATAACCCTTTTCAGAACGGGAATCATAGTGCAAGAGGGTAAAGCAGTATATTTAGTTTCGTCAAGTATCTGACTTTGCGAATATAGCCATAAGGTATTGATAATTTGTTGCTTTATCAAATTTTGGACTAGCATTTTTGACGGCGATTAGCTTTATGCACTGAATGAGTTGACCAGCATTTCAATGCAATTTTTCCGGCACTCAAACGCAGGGTGGACATAGCGATTTAGGGTAATATTTACATTGGAATGTCCTAGTAATTCGCTGATGGTTTTCACATCGATGCCCAATTCCACACACCGGGTAGCGAACGTATGCCGGAGCGCATGAAAGTTTATATCATCTATGCCCGCCTCCTGAAGAAACTTTTTGAAACGGTACTGGCAAAGCCGGGGCTCTACATACCCGCAGTTTCCCGACAGAATATAGTCCTCATCACAAGCGCGTTTTTTTAGTTGCGCCATATGGCATACGAGAAAGCTGGGAAGAGGAATCTCTCGTATAGAACACTCACTTTTCGGTGCATCAATACTAATTAACGTTTTGCTCTTGCCACCTTGGCCGCAATTGTGAATTCTCTGTAGAGTTTTATTGATTTTGATCACACCTTCATCAAGAGAAATGTCGCTCCATTTCAAAGAACACAACTCACCTATTCGAATACCTGTAAACAGGCTGATCATAACGCCCAGCCCTGTCGTGTTTTTTTCGCCTTTGGCGGTTTTGATCAGAGCCAGCTGTTCATCCCGCGTCAACACTCTCAGCTTGGGAAGGCTGTATTTCGGAAGTTTAATTGATAACGTCATTCCCGCCAAAGTCAAGCTCCGCTTTAAAATACCCACAATATCCCGCACGGTTTTTGCAGAAAGACCGCCTTTCCCGTCCGTCCTTCCTGTTTGCAGTTTTTGATTGACATAGGCTTGGATGGTATTGCTGTCAATTTTGCGCAAAGGGATCTGGCCTAGAACTGGATCAATGTGCCGACGG
Source organism: Bacillota bacterium (assembly GCA_033813635.1). Taxonomy (GTDB): domain Bacteria; phylum Bacillota; class Clostridia; order Oscillospirales; family QAMX01; genus JAPXRI01. The sequence continues at coordinate 299,243 of JAPXRI010000001.1, read as the reverse complement.
ATCAGCCCGTCATAATTGGCATAAGTTGATTTTTTGACGCTCATTTGAATCGAAGCCTGCCAAAGCCTCATGTACTCGCCAAGAGTCATTTGCCGAAAGCTCTGCTTTTCTCCGCTGATCTCCTGTTTTCCGCAAGTGGCCTTCGCTTCCGCTTGGGCCCTTTTGGCCTCCAGATAGCTGTGCCGATAAATATAACCGTATACCGCCCGGCCGGTTGCATCGCGCGCTTTGATATAGCGGGCCTCCCATCGGCCATCCTGCCGCTTATAGATATTTTCGCCTCTGCGTGACATTAAAATCTACTTCCTTTCTGATCGATTACGACTGAAATTATGACGGCGATAAGTGGGTAAACACCGCCTAAAAGCATAGACGTACGATTTTTTCTCTGTCAAATCGAAAGAACCACCGCCTTCCGACTTCAAATTTCTGTCGAACTTCATTGACTATTGGCTGGTTTTGTCATAAAATATTCTTATCATACTGCCAAAATCATATCGGCAAGTCAGATACTTTACGAAAAATCGAGTCAATAAAAAGGCCGGCGGCTTGTAGTGTACAAACCGTCGGCCTTTACTTATGTGCTTAAATCTATCCGTATTGAATGTTATTCAGTCGGGTACATATTCCGCTACGTCAGACAACTGGCAATTGAGTATCCTGCATAGGCTGTCCAATGTGTTTGTGGAAACGGACTCGTTTTTCTGCAGCCTTAAAATAGTTGAACCACTTATATTTTCTTCGCCGCCTTTATTTCTGAGCGTATAAGTTGTCGCACCCTTTATCTTCATGGTTTTCCATAATGGCGCATATGATATCAAATTTATTCACCCCATAGACTTTACTTTATCTAAAGTATGCCCTATAATGAACATACATGCATATGCTCAATATCGGGCATATCAGCGGATATAGCCGCTTCATAACTTCACCTTAGTGGTGAACCGGCTTATAATATTTTAGATGGGATAAATAAACACGTGATACCATCATCACAGCAAAGGGAAGGTCTATGGAGTTTGAAAACTTTGAGCAATTAAAACAATCTGTGCATGTGTTGAACAAGTATTTTCCGATTGTGCACGTTTGGGACAATGACCACAGGCAAATCCTATACGAGATTCAAAACGCAAATTCTCTTGAGTCAAATCCGGCATCCCATGTTTTCCATAACGCAACTCTTTCGATTTGGGATAAAGAAGCTAAAATAGAAATCAGCATACCAATTTCCGTGGAACGGCGGCAATACCGCTTGGAACTGATTCGCTACTGCTCAGATAGCGACAATTCGGATTCACTTCCGTATATTAAAAGATTAGTCATCACCGACTCGCTCACTAATCTGTATAATCGCAGATATATCGATGAAAAACTCCCCATGGATCTTAAGCGGACCTTTCAAAACGGCGCTCCGGTTTCGTTTATCTATTCAGATATAGACTTTTTTAAAAAAATAAACGACGAACATGGACATGTTGCCGGGGACTACGTTTTGCGCGAGGTGGCGGATATTTTTTTTAACAGTATCCGACGGAAAGATGGATGGGCCGCCCGTTACGGAGGAGATGAATTCCTGATCTGTCTTCCGGATCTCAACCATGGTACGGCCGTCAAAATTGCGAACAGAATTCGGCAGTCCATTGAGAAGAGAAATTTCAGTATTAATGGGCAGATATTGAATCTTACCTGCAGCTTTGGTGTGCAAACCATTTACAAAACAAGCGGCATCAGCACGGTAAACCAAATCATCGGCATACTTGACCGGAAGCTCTACCGGGCAAAACGAAAAGGGCGGAACAGTGTTGTAGGCTGACCAATTGGGAAAAAAGAAACACTGCAAACAAAAAAATCTCAGGAGGCTTCATCTAGAAGCAAACCTGAGATTTTTTCTGGGCTTTTTTCTGTTCAGGAATCAGTCACAATTGCGTTTTCGCAGGGAACTTTTCAGGGCAATAACTGTATCCGAAATAATTCGAATCTCATGTTCATCGCAGTCCTGTACTGTCCTTGTAATTTCATTTTCAAAAACAGGCTTGGCCTTGACGCTGCTATCGCAGATCAGTTCATCCATTGAAACATTCAGCGCGTTTGCGATTTGCACCAAAGCCGGAAGGCTGACCTTAGTATTTCCGGTTTCAATGTGACTGGTATGAGCCGTAGAAAGTCCGACCTTTTCAGCCAGCTGTTCCTGACTTACGCCATTACGGGCTCTGGCCTCCTTAATCCGCTGTCCTATCGCCTTGTAATCCAGTTTCATAATAAATACCATCCTTGTCTTAATGCATACTTGTATTGTATGCACAGATGGCCTATAATATAATATCCTGTATGCACACAATGACCACATAGAATAACTCGGAGGAAGAAAATGAGAAATATAGGCTGTACGTTTACCGGACATGAACCGATGCGATTTCGTTTTGGCTATGATGAAGAAGATGAACTATGCCAACAGATCAAGGCTGCGATGAAACTTCAGGTTCTAGCCCTTTATGATAATGGCATAACCGATTTTTACACAAACTGCGAACCGGGCGCATCTATGTGGGGAGCCGAGTTGATCTTAGATCTCATAAACCACTTTCCACACCTGAAACTCTACTGTGTGATTCCGTATGAAGAGCAGGCAAAAAAATGGACTCCACAGTTGCGTGATCGATATTACACAATATTGGAGAAAAGCACATATAATTATTTAATTTCTACAAAATTCGAAAAGAGCTGCTATCTCCGTTGCAATGAGTATTTGGTAAACCACACTGGATTGCTTCTGGCGGTTTACAAAGACCAATCACTGGTACTGATGGAACCGGCTGCTCATCTTGTTACATACGCCAGAAAGCAAAACAAGGGTGTTATTCTAATTGACCCGGATACAGCGGAAGTTACTCCCATTACGGTGAAAGAGGGTAAAAATAGGCCTTAACAATTTTCTTTTCTCTGTCGTTAAATCTTTATAAAGTGAGAGGTTCACCTTCATGGTTCACCATGAACCGTACCACAGTTCAGCGTATGGACAGACCGCCCCCTTGGAGGAATGTCTGTTTTTCAGCGCTAACTTGAATCGGCCTTCGTCAGATAAAACATATTGCTGCTCTTGCCGCCATTTTCCCGCCAGCGTTGCTCCCTGCGCAGGTAACCGCTTTTTTCAAGGTCGGCAATCGCGCGTTTGACGGTGCTGCGGGACATCTTCAGCTCCTTGGCGATGGTACCAATCGCCGGATAACATTTGCCGTCCCGGTCAGCCCGATCACGCAGATACATGTACACCGCCCTTGCCCGGTGGGGCAGCTCCGAGGAATAGAGCGAGGAAAAATAGCTCATCAAACCGCCTCCCGCTATATCCGTATCGAAGGCTTTTGTTGTTCCGGCGCCTTATGCTCCAATGCGGGGGTGTGTTGGATACCTACGGAAGCGGAAGAATCTGGTTCTGACCTTTCCTCCGGATCGGCTTCGCAAGCGGCGTTACGCCGAATGATTTCTTCCTCGAGCGAGTGCCGGTTCGCGTACTCCACCTTTCGGGCGGATTGCTCCGCAATCTCATACGGTTTTCCGAAGGTAATGCCCCATTCAAGAAATAGCTTCAGCCGGGTGCGCATCGGGTAGGCTCCTGTCTTAGTGACGATAAACCGGCCTTTGGGCATGGATTTGAGTTCATCGGGCGTCATCAGCGGACGCTCAATCATCTGCAGAGACTGGCTGGGATCGTTTTTCCCGCGGCTGATGGAGCCGCTCATGACAGTCTGATTGCCGAGGGCTTTTGAGAGAATCTGAGCCGACTCACTGTTGGGGGCAAAGCCGCCGAATACGGTGTCCTGGCAGTTGTCAATTATTATGGAGGTGCCCTCCTTGCCGTAGTTTTTTTCCAGTTGGGCGAAGCTCTGGATAATAGCGACGATGGATACCCGGCGTGACCGGCTGGCGGAAAACATCATCTCGGCTGACTCGATCTTGGGAATGGTACCAATTTCGTCGAGAAACATCATCACGCGGTTTGGCAGTTTCCCGCCGTACTCGTCGGCTACGGATAGAATCTCTCGGTAGAGCTGCTGGACGATAAGTGAAATAATAAAATATTTCGTGTTGTCTTCTTCTGGCATGACGAGGAAGACGGCGCTTTTCTCCGTGCAGAACTTTTCCGCGTCGATGGCGGTGTCGAAGCACAGCACCTGCTCCAGCTCGGAATCCAGAAAAGCGTTGAGCCGGGAGAGCGCCGTGGACAGGACGCTCTGCATGGCCTGCTCCGCCGTGTTGAGCGCGGCGCCGGCGAACCATTTGGTCTTGTGCTCGTCCGGCAGGTGCGCCAGAAGTATCTGGAAAAGCGTTCGACCCTTCACGCCGCTGGGCGCCAGCAGATCCTGAATGAGCTTGAACACCGACACGATGTGCCGCTGCTTCGGCTCGCAGTATTCCGCAATCAGCAGAATGACGGAGGTCAGAAGACCTTCTGCCGCGTCGTAGAAGAAAGCATTCTGTCCGGCCGAAGCAGTGTCGAAGCCGCCGGAGTTGATGATGGTCTTGGCTGTGATTTTGGCATACTTCTCCGCTCTGGCTTTATATGCCAGATTATCTGGATTTTCGAGATACAGGTCCATATACCGGTTTACCAGATGAAGCAGGTTGTTACCATCTGAGCGGGTGGGGTTGCGCAGGTCAATGACTGCCACATGGTAGCCGTAATAATCCTTTGCGATTCCCGCGTAATTGCGGTAAAGGTCGCCTTTCGTATCGGTGGTGATGAAAGACATGCCGCAGGCACAGGCGTATTCGAGGTTCGGATAGAGAAAATTCGCGGTCTTGCCGACACCTGCCGCACCGATCATCAGGCAGTGGACATCATCGTCATCCACCAGCGCGTAGCCATGGGAAGCCGTTTTATCAAACAGGGACGCTTTTCGCCAGCCGACCACCAATCCCTGTGCCGTGGGCCGGTTCTCTCCCTTGCGCCATTTTTCCGGCTCAAACCGGACTTCCGTATAGGTCTTTTTAATTTCCTGTTTGGTTGCCCAGCGCGCCGTGCCATGCTGGCCGTCGCCTACGGTCTTGGATTTGATGCCGTTCAGGGTATAATAATGAGCCAGAAGAGATAAAAAGCCGATCACGCCGAACATGGTGAGCCCGGCTGCGATCAGGGTGATAATTTGTGATGCTTGCATACGATACCTCCTTGCCTTAGGCAGCAAAAAACCACCGGAGAGTTTTTCAAGCTCTTCGGCGGTTTTCTCATGTATGATTTCTGTTTTCTATTTTTCTGTCACGGCTATCGCGTTTTCATACAATCCCTTTGCCGCGGCAACGGCGTCCTCCCATGCAATGTCGTCGGCATAGGAATACTTTTTCTGATAGCGCGTCCACAACTCCTGCATTTCCTTGTTGCCGGACAGCGCCTCCGCACCTTCTTGAATACCGCCGCGCAGCAGAAAATCGCTTCCTCTTTTCCTGACCGTTCTCTCAAACGCTTTCTTCAGGACAGGAAGACTGATATCGCTTCTTCGCGTGTGCCATAAAACGTACACGTCATAAAAATCTCTCATGCGGGTGTTGGCGGTACTTCTGGAGAAGATGGTTTCCAGCTTTTCCGCCAGCACCGTTTCCAGATTGTATGCCTTGATCTGAATGCTCCGGTCTTCGAACAGCAGCCTGAAGGAATAATCAACCGCGGCTGGTGTGATTGGGTCGCCGGTTGTGATGTCTACCTTGAGAGTCTGCCTTGTTTCGTCCAGGAGCATCTCCAGCGTGACGCGAATGCCGGAATATTCCGCTTCGTCGTGGATTTCCTCCAACTTTTTCAGCGTGAGGGCCACGTGATCCTCCACAGGGATGGCGAGAATATCCGCAAAAACGGAGCGGACGGATTCCTCGGTCAGCGGGTATCCCGTCAGCGTGGTGTCCATGTCCATGGTGGCGCGGGTGTCCAGCCCCACCATGGCCGCGACCAGCATGCCGCCCTTTAGAATCAGGTTCTCACGGTAAGGGGACAGGGAAATCCGTTCCAGCAGACGCTCCAGCATGAAGTTCCGGAGAATGATCTGCGCGTTGATGCATTTGTCTTTCGCCATATTTCGAATCAGGGCGTTAAGCTGCCGGGATGTTTTCATAGCAATACCTCCAGATACTGCCGGAGCAGTTTGTCGACGCGGAGCGATTCCGCATACCGCATCAGCAGGGGAATATTTTTACTTTTTCTTCGGACATACCGCTTCAGGGCTTCCGGAAAAAGCGCGCCGTCCATCTGACGCCGGCTTCGCAGCATATCGCACAGAGTGCGCTCCGCATCGTAAGCCCGGATTGGCCTGCCAAAAGGCGACTGCGCCATCGTGATTCCCATCCCGTATAAATGAGGCTTGATGGAAAATACGCTGAGCCCTTCCTCCGTCAGCCGCTTGGTGTTGTAGCCGGTCGGCACCGTCACGCTGTAGGTCAGCGGATCGCGGTCGGTCAGGTCGTGCAAATACAGTGCGGTGTCGTGAGAATAAACCAGCCGGTTTTTTCGGGCCTGCAGGGTGAACATTTTATCTTCCATCGCGTCTGGCGTGATATACACGCCGTGACCGGCACGCTCCAGTTTGCCTTCTCTAAGAAATGCCGTCAGATAACTGCTGGGAACGCCGGCGTTGACAATATCTTTTGTGAGCAGGATGCCGCCGCTCTGTTCGCAAAGGGATTGCAGGGTTTCCGCGTACATGCAGGATCACCTCCCTCAATTTTTGTTTCATGCTAATATTATACGTCATTTTAGCATGAAATCAATCAAGAAATAAAAATATAATTTAGGAGGGAGCGTGTCCTACATGCTCATCGTAAAATTTACGGCCTGCTCCTGTTCCGGAATCAGTTCGGGTGATTCCAACTCCATGAACATCCGCGCTTTGACACAGTCCAGAGCGAGGCTAAGGTAAGACCGACAGAGCTGTTTCATATCGTCCTCGCTTCGGATGCCGGGTGTGTCGATCTGCCTGCCGATGTCCGCCAAATCACGCCGGATGTCCTCCATTCTGGAGCGCAGCCAGCCTCTGTCCTCATGGGGTTTGTATTCCGACCGGAGCCTGCACACCAGTTGCTCCGCAGTTACGGGCCGTTCCATCTGCCGACACAGGTCTTTTAAAAGCAGCAGGGAGCCCGCCGCCATGCACTCCAAGCTGTCCACGGCTATGCCGGTATTCTCAGGCGCTGCCTTTCCGGATACGACCGCCATTTCCAGCTTCTGAGCGCAGTTGGTCAGGAAGGCACGGATATCCTTCTGCGAAGCAAGCGCTTCACACAAGCCGGAAAGCTCATAGCATACCTTCGGTAAAAGTTCCAGTTTAGGATGCTCCGACGCCGGGATAGTAGTAATCCCATGCAGGGCCTTCACATCCTCGTTCCAGTCCTTCCGGACGGATTGCAGGACTTCGGTATCTGTATATCCTCGTTCTGCCAAAATGTCCCGGAGTCGCCCATTGGCTTCGATGCCCGCCTCGTCATGGTCCAGGCCGAGAATGACTTTTTGCAGGTTTGGGTGAAGCTCCAGCTGCCGGAGCATAGCGTGTTCCGACACACCGTCGAGCGTGACATAGCTGTGGTTCATCCAATCTTTTGGGTGCAGCGTGATAAAGGACAGCATATCCACCGGCGCTTCAAAAACGTACAGCCTGTCGCTTTCGCCGATCCAGTGAAAGCTGTACCGGGGATCGCTGCCTTCCACGTTTCCCTTGTAAGGTTCGCCTTGGGTATAAGTGCCGCGCTTGTGGGCGTGACGGGCAATCTCGTTTTCATCCAGCCCTACGAACACGGCATTGTGGTATTGCTTATCCTCATAGATGAGCTTTTCATGGGCGAACCGGGATAGCACCTCATGGTCAATAAAACGCTGCTTGATGAGATAGGCGAACACCCGCCGCATGTCGGGATTCTGCTCCGGAAGAGCGAACTCCTTTTTCGGTGTGGGGGCGCTTTTGTCCGTCTGGTTCCATTCCACGCCGCTCTCGCCGCCCAGAAGCCACCGCACCGCTTCGGGAAAGCTCATGTCGTAGAACTCTTGCACAAAGTCGATGGCATGGCCGCCCTCCTTGCGGCTGTGCCGGAACCATTCGTTTCCGCGGACGGTGACGCTGTCATAGCGTTTCCATCGCCACTCATGTCCGGAACGGACGAGTTTTTCGCCCTGACGCTCCAAGAAATCCACCAGATCCACGGAGTTGGCCCGCTGCTTCTGATCATCCGTAAAATACACATAGTCCATACCGGAATCCCTCCCTCGTCAGCGCTTGCGCTTTCCGCAGCGACGGAAAAAGGCCGCCCGTTGGCGAACAGGTGGCCTGCTGATATGCTTTTTCATGATCAGGTTTTCTTTTTTCTGCCACGGTTTTTCAAATGGCCTGTGCATGATAATCCCCCTATTCTGTTTAGTAAGTGGTAAATTTCTGTTCATGATCGTCTGGAGCGTGACCCTGGGCGATCTTTTTCTGCCGGATTTTCCGCCGCAGCTTGCTTTCCACCTGCATGCGTGGACCTCCGGGAAGCCGTTCTTGTTCCTCCCGGAAGATTCGGCTCAGATGGTGCAGGAGCCTTGTCGCCGCGAGGAAAAGCGACGGATCTCGGAAGGAGTCTGGATGATCGAGAAAAAACCGCGCGTAAATGTTGCCCTGCTCCGCGGATAGTGTCAGCCAGCGAATGGCGGCTTCCCGGTCGCGGAGGACGTCACGCCCCGCCAGATAGAGCTTGCCGAGCGCATATTGAGCATATTGGTTGCCCTGTTCCGCAGAGGCGGTCAGCCAGCGGACGGCAGCGTCCACGTCTTTTAGAACGTCTTCGCCAAGCAGATAGAGTTTGCCAAGAGCATATTGGGCGTACTGGTTGCCTTGTTCCGCAGAGGCAGTCAGCCACCGAATGGCCACATCCACGTTCTTTGGGATATCCTCATCCAGCAGATAGAGCCTGCCGAGTCGGTACTGCGCAAATGAATTTCCCTGCGCCGCCGACTTCTGAAACAGCTCCAGCGCTTTCGGAATATCCTTCGGGACATCTTCTCCGGAGAGGTACAACTTTGCCAGCGTATACTGGGCAAACTGATTTCCGAGGTCTGCGGATTTCTCCAGCCATTTGACGGCGGCATCAACGTCCTTTGGAATGCTTTCCTCCTGCAGATAGAGCTTTCCGAGGGCATAGGCCGCGTAGGAATTGTCCTGTTCCGCGGCGGATGTAAAAAAGGCAATAGTTTTCTGAATGTCCTTTTCCACATGGTTTCCGTCCCGGTAAAGCTTTCCAAGCGCATACTGCGCGAGAGCGTTGCCGCCATCCGCGGATTTCGTCAGCCACTGGACAGCCTGCTCCGCGTTTTCATGACCGCTGTCCGCGTCCAGATAGATTCTGCCGAGCATGTACTGTGCGTGGACATTACCAAGCCGGGCGGATTTTTCAAAGTAACCGAGCGCTGCATCCACATCCTTTTCCGTCCCGGTTCCGGTGTAAAGCATCTGGCCGAGGCGGTACTGGAGCTTATCGTCGCGGCTTTGTTTCTCCATCTGCTGAAATCCCTGAAAGGCGATTTTGAAATGCCGCGCGGCTTCCGCGCTGTTGACTGATGTACCGACTCCGTCCCGGTACATTTTTGCCAGTTCGTAATCGGCGTAGGGCATGTGCTGCACCGCAGCGCGCATGTACAGGCTGGATGCGGTTTCATAGCTCTGCTCCACACCCTGGCCGCGGAAGTACAGTCCGGCGAGGGAATACTGCGCGTATTTGTGGCGCTTGGCGACCGCTTCGCCAAACCATCCGGCTGCCGCCTCATAATCCTGTTCCGCGCCGAGTCCCGCCGCGTACATTTTGCCGATCCGGTATTCCACATATCGGTTTTCCTTCACCGACTCGATGTCCTCAAAAGCGGAGAGGGCCTTGGCATACCAGCCGAAGGCCGTGCCAGCGTCGATCTCCACACCCAACCCGTCCGCATACATTCGGCCAAGGTCGTGCATGGCGAGGGCGTTACCATCCTCCGCTTCCTCCCGGAACAGCCGGAGGGCCTGCTCGAAGTCCGGCTCCGTCTCATCGCTGCCGAAGAGAAACGCGCGGGCCTCCTTGTAACGGTCATTCCACGCGATGTGGGGCTTGTCGGACGCAGCCCTATCGGAATCCGAAGACGGTGCATCGTCCGAAGCGCCGTAATCCGGGGAACCATCCTGATCCACGACTGTTTCAGGCGGCTCCGATAGAGGAAGTTCGGGTTCCGTTTCCTCGGTGGCGTTTTCTTCTTCAGAAGACGGCCCGGCATTCGCATCTCCCTCAAACGTAACATGGCGACTGCCGAGGCTGACCGCTTCTGCAATCACCATGTTTTTAATCTGCTTGAATTCCTTCTGCTGGGAAAGCGGCAAGGGTTCGGGTAGCTGATCCTTATAGGTGCGCAGAACCTCGTTGCGGAGCTCCTGCCATTTGGCATAGGCCGCCGCCACCCGTTCGTCCTTCGCCAGCTCATCCACGATCTGATTGACCAACTCCTTGAGCGGAGCCTTCAGGTAGCCATACTGTTTTTTCCCGGTCGTATACTTCAACCGCTCCGCCAGCCGGGACATCAAATCCTCAATGACAGGGTTTGCGCAGGTACCGGTCCGCATCTGCTCCAGAAGCTCCCGCAGGGTATCCCGGCTCTCGGCGGTCAGAGAATCACGCCGCTCTGTCTGCTCGGAATAAATCTGCAGAAGATCCTGCTGAAAAATTTCCCTCGCGAGGCTGCTTCGCATCTTTTCGATGGCCGGTTTAGTAACGTAGCCTTCGCTGGGATCAACTGAGTACACGATCATGTGACAGTGAGGGTGGTGCCCCTCGTTGTGAAAAGCGGCGTACCAGCGCAGGTTCTCCGGCGCGATCTTCATCTGCTCCGCGAACATGTTCCGCTGCTTCCGCAGGAGTGCCATCCAAGCGGCGGCGTTGTCATAGCCCAGCCGGGCGGCGTCCTCCCGCCGCAGGGAAATGATTGGTGTCCAGATGTTGCCGGTATGCCGGGCCGCTTCCTCCGCAACCTGCGACAGCACCAGAGGCGTATCCTCATCTGAGAACAGGCCATGGACACCAACCTTTTCAGCGCGGGGGCGGGTGGCAATGTAATTAACGTAAACCTCCTGGTGCGACAGCTGATCAAGATTCTGATCCAGCGCCGCGGAGATCAGCTCCGAAGCATTTTCCACGGTCGGGTTGTTTTGATAGTCCTCGTATTCAAACAGCCGGTCGGAATCTGGAAACTGAGAGAGAATGTCCGCGATGAGCAGCTTCTGCTTGACTGTAGCCGGGAGTCTCTGCCCGTTTTGCGGGATTTCCTCGACGCCCTCCCTCGTTGCCACATAGGTCACCAGATTTTCCGCGTGCGCCGACGCGTTTTTCAGATACCGACACTTGAATATAATCCGGGGCATAATCATTCGCCCTTCTGGAATCTTGCCACGTCCTCGAAGGTCACGGTGCCGACCGATTTCTTCACGTCGCTGACGCACTTGCCCCGCAGACGGCGAAGGGTGGCTTCGTCCACGTCGGCGGTGGAGGCGAGGACATTCATCATCATGCTCATTTCCACAGCCAGCTTGAAGATCAGGCGGGCCATTCGGTTCTCCATGCCATCCACCATGCCGGTCATGGCCGAGGTGATGGCGGCGGGGAGATAGCGCACGCCTTCCTCCGCGGAGATGTAGCCGCAGTAGAATTTGATCGCCTTTTCAATGAATTCGCTCTGGCTCTGACAGTTATCCCGCCGATACCAGTCCGCCACCAACTTTCTGGTTTCCGGATACATCCACAGCGGAAATTTCTTTTTGTTCTTTGCTTCTTCCGACACGCAAAACCCTCCATTCACGCAAAAAGGGGCCGCAACGCTGGTCACAACCCCTATGAAATCCTTGATTCATCTTGTATTTTCGGCGTTCCGCTTTTTCCGCAACCCCGGAAGCGACTCCACGGGCCGGAATCCGACCCCGGTGAAAAACGTCCCCGACCCGCGTTGCGGGGCGGTGTAAGTTGAAGCGGGGGCGTTTTACGACCCCGCTTCTTTAACCCGCATCGTTTTCGACCCCATGGTTCACCTCCAGCTCTGGAGCTTCACCGGTCGGTCAGCTGTCCGCCGAATTTCCGCACACGGCTCCGACACGGGGCACAACCGTTTTTGATGGTGTAAACGTGCCATCCCATGGGGAAAACACGGCACAGGGGCACACGGGCGGTGACGCGGGCTTTCATATCTGCCGTGTCGTTTGGCTCGTCAGATTCTCCGATTCAGCCTGGATGCTGCCGCAGTACGCATTCAGTTGGATGCCATGGCGCCTGCGGCGCGAACGTCAGAGAGAAAAATGATGAGTTTTCCGCACCTCTCACACGGCGGCGCTTTCATCCTGGTGGCTGGGAGTTTTCCGAAGTTCTTCCGGAACATTCCTTTCATAGAGCTCCTGCAAGTGAGCCTCCAATCCGGCACGAAGTTCCGCTTCGCTCCTGTATTTTCGAAGGGTACTCAGCTTTTCGCTGTCATACCGGATCTGTATTGTTGACATTTTCATAAATAGCCGCTTCCTTTCCGCATTGATTTCAAACAGAAGTGAGCCAGGTTGGTGCAACTTTCCGTGCGACTTCCGGAAGGCACGAAATAATTGAGCCAACTTGGTTTATATTTCGTCCAGCGCGTGGATGAGGCTGTCTGGGAGATCGGCCAACTGCGTTTCATCGGACGCATCCGCCAGTAGAGGGGATGGCCGACATTGGAGGATTTTCAGTTCCTCACTGACTGCCTGCCGGATAATCCGCTCTATGTGATCTGCCTGCTTCGCCGCCAGCAGGCCGGAAACCACACACTCGGTGCGCTGGCGGCTGCCCTGATCGGCAAGAAGGGCCTCGGCTTCCCGATGCCTGGGATCATCCATGTCAAACGAAAGATAGTACCGCTTTCTCATAGGCTCACCCCATCAGGAGGCGGTACCCGTCCGCGTTGGCAAACCGGTTCAGGACTGCCGCCGTGTTGACGTCCTCGCCGCGGAGCCGGGATTCCAGCAGCTCCGCGCCGCCGCCCGCGAACACGGTGGGAAGCCTCAGGTCGATCCCTCTTTCACGAAGAGCGTTGAACAGCTCCTTGCAGTAGGCCGCGACTGAGCGCTCCACCACTTCTTCGATCTGCCCGCGGTCGGCGTGCTGAATCTGCCCGCGGATGGCGTCGGTGACGAGTTCGTCCGAGAGCAGAATGTCGTTTTTCTGGAGCGCGTCCTGAATCCGGCTGTAAAGAGTGATGGTTCCCATGCGCAGGCTGGCGCAACTGGATCTGTCTAATCTGAAATTATGAACAGTGAGAACGTCCACGGTGTACCCGCCGATATCCACCAGCGTGATGCTCCGGTATTCCTTCAGCTGCTGATAGTACCGGCAGAGCGCCGCGTGCCCCTGGGCAAACACCTTGCAGTCCGCGATCCGGCAGCGGTAAGCTGCCCCTTCAAACACAAACGAGAGATCGTCGCGCAGAAAATACTGGCGGAATGCGTCCTTCTGCGTTCCATAGCTGTCGATGGGAAGCCCGACGCCGAGAACGATCTCCGCATTGGTCGTTCCGGTTTTTTTCATCGCCTCCGCGATGACGGGGAGCGTCAGGATGAAGGTGTCCAGCTCTTTAGTTTTGTCCTGCTGAAAGCGCAGGCGGCGTTCTCCGACAGCGTAATATTTTCCCTCGTAGAAAAGCTGCATCTCCGGCGTGATGAATTCCTTGTCGCTCACCGCGTAGCCGGAGGCATAGAGCATCCCCTCCGAGGATTTGGTGTTGTAGTTTCCGTTGTCCACACCGAGCTTGATCATAGCTCGCACCTCCTTCTTCTGTGAATCACATGCTCAAGGTCATGCCCTGACCCTCCTGCTCGTCAGGGCCTTCAGGCTCGGGAGAAGTTTCCGGCACCGGTGCTGACTCGGACGCCGCCTGCCGGGAACGGCGGGGCTGGTGCGCGGGGCGCTCTCTGGCGGGTGCCGGGGATTCCTGCCGCTGTGCGGACACCGGCTCCATGCGGCTCTCCACATACTCCCGCACCTGCGCGGGAACCAGCTTTTCATAGGTTTTGTCCAGATAATCCTGCAGTTTCTGCTCAACGCTCTGCTGCTTTTTGTCTATAAAAAAGCGGAGAGCGTCCAGCTTCTCCGTGGGGAAGGACAGATTCAGTTCCGTCATGCTCATTGGTTTTTCCTCCTATTTCGTAATGTAGCTGATGTACGGGACCTGCAGCCACGCGCTCCAGCCGCGGCCCGCCAGCTTTGTTTTTACCACGCCGTATTTCGTGCCCATCGCCTCGATCACCTCGCCGTTTCCGATGTAGACGCCGATGTGCCCCGATTTCCAGACGGCGAGGCCGGGCGTGTCGGGCATGGTATCCATGGAACCCTTGACAGTGGCGGCGCTGTACATGCCGTCCGCGCCCACGTCCTTCATGCCGTTGGTCCCGTATTCAATGGCTTTTGTGTCGGAATTGAACCAGCCGTAACCTTTGATGAGCCCGACACAGTCTGTTGTCCTGCCGCCCAGCCAGTTTTCACGAATGAAATCCGCGTAGCTGCCAACGCCGTCCGGGTACTGCTTCAGCTTGGACGCAAACAGCGAATCCGTCAGCACGTCGCCGTAGGTGCCCCAAACATATCCCCAGCCGGAGTCATAGGCGTTCTTCGCGTAGATGACCAGGTCCAGGTTGTTTTTGGTTTCCGGGTGGAGCAGGGTGAGACCATCCAGCGCGATTCCGCTTCCGCCGCCTCGCTCGATCCCGCCGCTGTACGATCCGGCCCCGCCGCAGGCGGCCTTTTCGTAGATCTTCTGCGCGTTGATTCTGTCGTCGCCACTTGCCGAGATTCCCGACGTTGACAGATTCGCATAGGCCGTGTTCAGACTGACCGGAACGGCGACCGTTTCGGTTTCCGGTTTTTCCTCGCCGGTGGCCTCATCCTTCACAGTTTTGGTTCTTTCCTCATATCTGACGAAGCAGTCCACAAAGGATTTGGCCTCCGCGCCGGACAGGGACAAGTGGTCGGCACCGAAATTCAGAGCGTAAAAAATAGATTTGATCTGTACGCTGTCCAATGTGCCGCCGTCCATTTTCGCATCCACGCCGGAGATCGCCTGATCCAGCGCGGAAAAACAGTTCCTCATATCCTCAATGTGAGCGGTATACTCGGCGGGCGCGGAGGACGAGAAAGCGCCGCCGTTGAAACACAGGTCAACGGCGGCGTTGTTATGCTGGGAAGTACCGGAGAGAAGGCTGAGGATCATGACGATTGCCAGAATGACGGGCGTCAAAATGGCGGCGATCAGGATTCCGGCCGCTTTCCACGTTCGTTTGTCGGTGGCGGCGGCGATGGCGGCCTTGACCGCCAGGGCAATTGCGGGAGCTGCCATATGTCATCACCACCATTTCGGGCCGAACAGCGTGCCCTGCTCCGGCTCCGTTTCCTGCTGCTCCTGCGCCAGCCGAATGGATTTCTCAACGGCCCGCTCCAGAAAATCCGTGTCAAAGCCGGATGTGTGGTAGCCCTCCAGAATGGTGTTCAGGTAGTAGTCGGACGGAGCCCCGAAGGGATGTCCGTCGTTCATGATGTAAACCATCGCGGAGGCTGTTTTTTCGTTCAGCTCCACCGGCAGAAGCTCCTTGCGGTAAAAGTTCGGATAGCCTTCGTAATGGTCAAGGGCCTGCAGGTCACGGCTCTTTAGCTTCCACAAAAGGACGGGGACGCTGGAGCCCTGAAGCGGCTCAACGGTGGCAACCGCGCTGTTCCGGCTGCCGCGGAACAGCAGCTCGTAGTCCTTGATCTCGCTGGCACCGACCACCTCGGCGGTGGGGCAACGGAACGCCATCTGCGGCAGGTTGAGATTGCTGCCGTAGGCGATGTACAGGGTTTCGGATTTCATAAGAATGGTTCCTCCTTCTACATGGACAGAGTAAAGCCGGGGATTTCTTCCTCCCCGGCCTGTTCCTGTCCGTTTTCAGTTGTTGGTTCCGGCTGACCCGATACCGTCTGTGCGGCCTCGGCCAGCTCTTTTTCTTTTTTCTGCCTTAACCGTTCCTTCTGCCGCAGGGCCTGCTCCGGATCTTTCCACGCGATGCACCCGTCCAGATGCTCCAGAAGATGAAGCCGGGCGGTCTTGAATTCGTCCCCGATCAGGCCCAACCGGAGAAGCCAGGTTCGGAAGGTATATTTTTCATTGGTGCTGTGCGTTTTCTGTCGGCTGGCGCACTTCTGGTTCAGGGCCTGCGCGGAAATGGCGAGGCAGAGCTGGATGTACGCCTTGATTTTCCCGGCGTGGGTGGTGGAATTGAAGAGACGAAACTCAATCGTGCCCTTCTGAAACACAGAGTGCAGGTTCAGACAGTGGTAGCGGCTGTTATCGTAATGCTGGCTGCTGCGGGATTCCCCGCCGTACCAGATGCGGCTGACCACGTCTAGCGTTTTGGGCTTCTTCCGGTTGATTTCATCGAGGAAGCTCTGCTCCACTTTTTTGCAATACTGCCGCTCCCGAGCCACCTCCACCTGCAGGGCCTTGTAAATCAGATCCTCCTTGGACGCCATGATGTTGGTGATGTTTCGGAGCGTCTTCGCGTCGTGAGGCGACGCGTCCACATGGACGTGGATGCCGGTAGAGCTGTTGACCAGCATCCCGGCCCCGCGCAGCTTCCGCACAAGCTCCTGTATTGTTTCAATATCCCCGTAGCGGCAGATGGGGCTGACCATCTCCACGCTGTAGTCGTTGTCGGCAGAAACGATCTGCCGTCCGCTTTTTTTCTGCGTGTCGATGCTGCCGTCGCTCATAAATTTCCATTGGCGTCCCTCGCTGTCCAGCGTGGAATAAATGCCGTAATAGGTGCCGTCGAAATGGACGGACGAGCCGAAATGCTCGGCGGCCACCTGGGCGGCCTGCTGACGGGTGAGGCCGGTCATTTCCACCTCAATGCCGAAGCGCTGATCCTTCATGTCCATGCTTTATCACCGTCCGCCCGCCTTTCCGAACAGCGCCGTCTTATACTCTGGCGCCTGAACCATGAGGTTGTACCGTTCGTTGCCGCACTTGTAGAGACACACGCCGCGTTGGGGGTAGCGGATTAGCTCGTATTCGGATTTCTCCAGTTGGAGCGTATCCATGTAGAACCGCGCGTCGATGGAACCGGCGTTGAACAGGAACTGGTGCATCGGGATGGAGAAGAGCGGCTTCGTCAACTCGCGGACGTGCTCCACGTTGAAATCCTCCAGATTCTGCGACGCGAGGATGACTGCGCTTTCTTTTTTACGGACGCGCTTCATGCAGTTGCGGATATATTCGATGGCGGTGAGATTTGTAAGAAACAAATACAGCTCGTCGATGCTGGCCGCCGTATTGCCGACCGTCAGAAGCTCGTTGCTCATGTAGGACAGAACGTTGAACAGGAGGGCGTTGCGCAGATTTTTGCTGGCGTTGAGCACACCCTTCACACCAAAGGTCACAAATTCGCTGCTGGTGATATTCGTGTGCCCGTTAAAAAATTTGGACTCTGCTCCTTTGCACATGGAGTGGAGTCCGAGGCAGATTTCCCGCAGGGAGTCCGCCGTATAAAGCTGGCGGCGGCTCTCATCGAAATCCTTATATTCCGTTTCGATGAGATCGTACAGATCGGACAGGATGGGATAATTCTCCGGCTTGAGACGGTCGAAATTGCTGTGGTCGGTGATGCCCCATTTGTCATAGAGCTTGCCCAGCATGATTTCGATGGTGTCGATTTCCCGGTCGGTAAAATCCTTGTAAGCACGGAAAAAATCCTTGAGGAAGCTGATATGCTGGCTGAGCTTGCTGCTTTTTCGAAAAGCTTCCGGCACAAACCCGCCGTCGTCGGCGCTGTGATCCGCTGGCGTTGTCATATGCGAACTGAGTACAGGTTCCGTCTGTTCGTCCCAGCTTTTCGGTTCCAGCACGTTGATAATGAATTCGCCGCCCATCAGGTCGATGAAGCAGCCGCCGAGGTTCAGGGTCAGATCCTCGTACTCCATTTCAGGATCTAAGGCCAGAATGTGCATGCCGGATTCCCGGAGGCTGCACAGGATCAGTTTCAGCAGGTAGCTCTTGCCCTGACCGGAGTTGCCGAGAATGAGGATATTGGCGTTGGTTTTGTCATCGGAGCGGCAGTTAAAATCCACCAGAATGTTGCTGCCGAATTTGTCCCGGCCCAGGCAGAAGCCCTTCGGGTCAGTCTTGCCGGAATAGTTGAACGGGTACAGGTTGGCGGCGGAGCTGGCGGGCAGCACCCGTTCGAACTGATCTCCGAACACGTTCCAGCCGGAAGGCATCACCGACAGGAAACCCTGCTGCTGGCGGAGCAGGAGCCGGTCCACGTTGAGCTTGGAGCGAACCAGCTCGGTTAACACCTCCGTCTGCAGGAGCTTGAGCTGGTCGAGGTCGTGGGCGGAAAGCTCAATGTACACCGCCGTGTGAACCAGAGGCTCTTTGCTCCGGTGCATCTGCGCCACGATGGTGGCGACATCCTGCAGGTTGCTTTCGGCCGTAACCGTCTGCTGGAGGTCCTGGGTGCTGCTGCGCTGCATCCGATTTTTGTTGGCGGCGTTGCTGATGATTTTCTTTTCCTCCAGCGGAGTGACATGCCGTGTATAGATGTGCAGGGTCACGCCATCCTTTTCTCCGAGGTAGCGCAGGATCGCCTGTTCTTCCGTGGAGGTCGGGTACTCCCGCAGGGCCCACACACAGCGGAAGGTGTTGCCGCAGATGAAGTAGTCGGTACTGAATTTAATGATGGAGGGCGATATCATGTCGAGAAAATCCTGAATACGGACATCCTCCTGCGCAGGCGCGTTGGTTTTCGACTGTTTTGCCATAGGGCATTCTTCCTTTCTGAGTTGATTCTGAATATAAAAAAACCGCCACAAATGTGACGGCGCTGCACTTTTTGGCATTGCCATGGTACCATGGGTTCATATGAATTTTGTATTTTTTATATTAAACGAAGTGTAAAGAAATTGCTGAAAATGTTTATATATATTTATACCAAGATTATTGCAAAAGCATCAATGAGTTCCGCTACCACCGCGCCAGCGGTTTCGTGTAATGTTCATGACGCACAATCAAGTTTTAAGAAAGCATGACGAATCGGGATTGGGGGCATCAGCATAGGCGGTATATTTTGAATATGAGAACAGGCTTTTTGCTCTAGTTTTCATATAAAGCGGCTATATCGTGTATTTTGCGCTTCATTTCTGTGCGGATATGCGGCGGTTCCAAACATTCGCATTTATCCCCAAAACTCAGAAGAATATCATAGTAATATTCATTTTCAATGAAGGGAAAGTCCACAATGTAATGATCCTCACCGTCGGGCGAGAAGTCTTCATAAGCGCAATAATCGAGCACCCTGTCCATGACGGACTTGTGGATACGAATTTTGATTCTTGTTTGCATCATTGCCAGAATATCATCAAAATCCAACTGCGGCTTTTCATAATCACGCAGCGTGAAGCCCTCCTCGTGCATTTGCAGGTTTGATATGCGGGATAGTCTGAACAAGCGAAAATCATTTCTTTTATGGCAATACCCTTGCAAATACCAATGACTGCTTTTTAGTACAAGCTGATACGGTTCAACCGTTCGTGTGGACTTATTTCCGTGGTGGGCTACATATTCAAACGAAAGAAGTTTGCTTCCCTGCAACGCCGTTTTGATCATCTCTAAGTATGGTTGTATGTTCCTGTTACCCATCCACGGACTTAAATCGATACATATTTGATTTGCTTTTAATTCAATGTCCTTCGCTCTGTCGGCGGGGATAAAGCTCTTGACTTTCGCAAGGGCGTTTACCAGTTCATCCCCTCGCATCACGTTTGAGAGGCCGGAAAGTCCCATCAAGATAGCGGAAAGGTCAGAAGTTGAAAAAACATTTTTATCAATTTTGTATTTCTGCATGATTTCAAAGCCACCGCCCACCCCCGATGTTGAGCGAACAGGAATACCCGCCATGTTGATCGTGTCTATGTCACGGTAGATTGTGCGGGGCGAAACTTCAAATAGATCTGCTAACTCCTGTGCGCCGATCCGCTCTTTTTCGAGGAGTATCATGATGATGCTGACAAGCCTGTCTACTTTCATCGGACAGCCGCCTTTCAAATATTCTTTTTATCCTTCCCTATTGTTGCCACCATGCTGTCAACAATTATATCGTACAATAAGGACGCAGACAAATCAATATAACAATGAAAGCAGAGGAAATATTATGTTTACGATCTATGTTTACGTTCTGGATACTTTAGCCGACTGGGAACTGGGGTATGTTACTTCGGAACTGAATTCCGGTCGATTTTTCAAAAAGGGCGCGCCGCGTGTATCGCTCAAAACAGTCAGTGATTCCAAAGAGCCGATCAAAACAATGGGCGGGCTGACAATCATGCCCGATTGCTTGATTGGGGATATTGCTTTGAGCAAAGAGAGCGTTCTGCTGTTGCCCGGCGCAAATACATGGAACGACCCGAAGCATGGCGCGATCATTGAAAAAGCCGACGAATTTCTCTCTGCGGGCGCTACGGTGTGTGCGATCTGCGGGGCTACCGCCGCACTTGCGAACGTAGGACTATTGGATCAGCGCCCCCATACCAGTAATGGAGTGGGATTCCTTGAAATGGTTGCTCCCGGTTATCAAGGGCAGAGCTTTTATATCGATAAGCCTTCTGTGGCGGATCATAATCTGATCACCGCCGGTTCCACCGGAGGCTTGCTGTGGGCAAAGCAAATCATCGAGCATGTAGGCGTTTTTGAAGCCGACACGCTGGAGGCCTGGTATGAGTATTTCAGCACCGGTAAGCCTGAATACTTCTATACCCTCATGCAAACTTTGCCGTCTCGGAATGAGAACTGATACACCTTTGTCATAGGGCGCCTTTTCCTCTCTGAATATAAAAAACCGCCGCATTTCTGTGATGGCAATAACACATCCGGATCCCGGCATGGTATAATGAGCGCAAATAGAATTCACTTTGCTTATATACTGGAACTTATTTTTTCTCTTGGAAATCACATTACATGACGGAGGCGATACCGTGAAGGTCCTGATTGTGCCGATGTCGGCAGTTGCACAGATGGAGGGGCCGTTTTCCCGGGCTGAAATACTGGCAAAAACCTTTTTGGAAAGCGGAATTCAGGTAGCGCTGTGTGGAGAAAGCAGCAGAGTCGTATCCGGGACAGCCCACTATTTCTTATCCACCCCCATACCGATGGGCTTACCGAAATGGCTGGGCAGCAGGGTTTATCCCTTTGCGGACCGGCTCGGCATCATCGGCAGGAAAACCATTCACAGCTTTGAAGAGGTACTTCATGTGACCGGCGCAAGCGCCTACCCTTATCTCAAAACAAGCATCGGGGAAATCCGGTCGGCCATCCGCGACTTTCAGCCGGATATCGTTTATTCGGAATTTAATCTATCCGCCATGATAGCGGCAAAGGCGGAAAGCAAACCGCTCATGGTCTCCTATAGTTTTCCGACACAGCCCGACTATGCCGCTTCACCGCAATTCGCGGGAGGCGTAAACAGGGTTTTGAAGGAGTTGAAGCAGCCTCAGGTCAAATCGGCGCTTGATCTTTTTCTGCGGGCGGATTGCAGGGTCATTCCAAGCAGCGATATACTGGAACCTGTCCACGGTAAAAACAATCTTTTCGTAGGCCCCCTGAAAAAGGTTCCCGTATCCCAAGCGGCTAACCGTAAAAATTGTATTCTCGTCTATCTGGGTAATGGGACAATCCCAATCAATCGTATTCGGAAAGTCGTTTTTGATACGCTCCGTTCTGCTCCATACGAAGTATTTCTTGCGGGCATGCGTGAGCGGAAAGATATCGGAAATATCCACTTAGGACGAAGGTTTGATTTTTCCGCGTTATTTCCGCGAACAGCCGTTTACATCAATCACGGCGGACAAAACAGCATGATGGACGGTTTCCTCTATGGCATTCCCCAACTCGTTTGTCCAGGAAAGGTATTCGAGCGAAAATACAGCGCAGACAGTGTCGTGAAGAACGGGGCCGGAATCGCCATAACCGCATCGGAGTTTTCACCGGACACCATTTCGAAAGCTGTTCATTATTTGACTTCGGACGAGAGCTTTCGGACCAATGCGGAAAAGCTCGGAAAATCGCTGCGCTGCTTAGGAGGAACCACAGCGGTTCTCGATTATATCTGTAGCAATTTCTAATGTTTCATCTGCCGGTATTCCTTATGGAGCAAACCATAAGGGATATCTTTCAAAATATAGAACAAGTTGACGTCTGGGCTCTTTCAGCTTGCATATCAATTTCGTATTATTTATATTTAACGAAAGGGAGCTCATTTATATGAGAGCAGTATTTATTGATAGAGATGGCACAATTGGGGGGGATACAGAAGCGACTTATCCCCCAAATTTTGTATTATATGACAATGTACTTGATAGCATTGAACTTCTTAAAGCCTCAGGATTCAAGGTAATTGCTTTTACTAATCAACCTGATATCGCAATGGGCAAAGTATCGCAGAAAGAATTTGAAGATGAATTGTTTGGGTTCAAATTTAATGATGTATGTATTTGCCCACACTTGCCATCTGACCTGTGTAAATGTCGAAAGCCAGGTACATACATGTTGGAAACAATGATAACAAAATACGGGTTGAATCGTGCTGAATGCTATGTAATTGGGGATAGATGGAGTGATATGTTGGCAGGGATTAATGCGAAAATGAAGATTGTTTTAGTAAAAACTGGGTGTGGAAATGATTCTTTAGTAAAATACTCAGATAAATGGAATGTTAAAAAGGCTTCTTACATCGCTTCAAATCTTTCTGAGGCGGTTAAGTGGATTATATCTAAGCCAACATATTAAGCAAACTAGAAATATAAGTAGGCTTTGTGCCTCTAAACGAGCGGTAAACTGTCGGTTGACCGAATTAAACTGTAAGTCGGTTGAGTAAACGGAAAAGGAAAGATACAATGGAACTATTAAGAAAAGGAGGAATGGTTCAATGAAAAAGCAGACGCTTGGATCGATGATTACATCACTTAGGAAAGAAAATGGAATGACTCAGCTGGAATTGGCGGAAAAAATGAGTGTTACAGATAAGGCTGTATCTAAATGGGAAAGGGATCTGTCATGCCCGGATGTAAATTCTCTGCCGAAGCTTGCGGAGATATTTGGAATATCGGTAGATGAACTGATGCAGATTAAATCAGCAGCGCAACTGGATGACAACAAAAAAAGTATAAGTGATGTTATTACACTGATTTTCAAAGCAGTCTCTTTAGCAATGGGCATTTCGGTCGTTGTATTGTCGATCTTAAAAGAGATTGATTTATATTCCGGTTTTACAATGTTAGGGATCGGTTTGACGTGTGCGGGTATCTCCCTTTTACAGAAGAAATGTAAAGATGACGGATGAATGCAATTCCCATATGGAATGCCTTTTGAGGTATCGAGCGATTTGACAGCTTGGGTCCTTTGTCGGCTTGCATATAAATTTTGTACTGTTTATATAACAGGAAACAACTAAGGAGAAAAGATATGATTGATGATTTTCAAATGACATTTCACCATATCGGAAAGCCCGTACCATTGGAAAGTATTAAAGACAATAAGGATACGAAATATAGTCCCCTTTTCGACATGTACTCATTGGATATGAAAAATGACCTATCTATCCCAATAGAGTTACACGCTTTCGGGAAAAATTCTTCGCTTGATGTTAGAATTCAGAAAGAACCTCATGTTGCTTTTAAAACAAATAACATCGAGGCCGCTTTACAGGGGAAAGAAGTTGTCATGCCACTTTATCAACCATTCGCCGGGTACCGCTGTGCAATGGTTATAATTAATAAGCAACTGGTTGAGTTAATAGAAACCACTCTATCCGAAAGGGAAATTTGGGGTGACGGAATTTTCAAGGACAGTATTCTTTATCCAAGAGGGAAATAGCGTGCTGAATTTTCATTATGAGCAAAATGGAAAGCCGAGAGCTTATACTCCCGGCTTCCCGATATTTCTGCTGTTTGCCGCAATGACCCTTGACTTTTCTTTTGATCAGAGTTGATATAGACACCAACGGGAGTTGCCCGGAAAAATAAAAGCGTCATGGCAGGCTGATATGCTGTGAACATACCAGCCCTGCGCAAAGGTGAACAGACCACCCTGCACAACCGTAAACGGCGCCACGACAAGGTTATTGTACCTTGTTTTTTCTGGCGGCACAAGAAGATTCTTTCGCGCGTGCAAGGGTAGCGGACGGAAAAGCCCCGCCTTTGCACGCGCTTTTAAGTGCCGGAGATTCCCGACTTCAAAGAAAGGTCGGGGTACAAATGAACATTTTTCAGAATCCGGAGGATCTGCTGGTTTCCAAGGAAACTGAACAGCCCGGTTCCATCACGGATCTCCTGCTGCTTGCCACGGATATCCGGACGAAGCTCGGCGGGGAGGGATATCTGGTGGAGAGCTACCTGTCCCATTTCTTTCAGGCGGTCATCGCTTCTTCTAGTCAGGAGGCTGTGTCAGACGGGTATGAGGTGTCATCGGATCTGAGAGACCTGTGCTTTTATCCTCTGGATGCAGCCTCAGGAAATTCGTCTGAGCACAAGCACCACCCGTTCCAACTGACCAACACCGGCGCAGAGGCAGAGGAACATCCCTTTTACCAGGAGGTAAAGCAGAATTTTGAGGAACATTTGGATCAATCCGCGCAGCGGTTTACTGTCGTGAATCGGCATTACGCGCTGCTGGCGGAGAAATTCCTCCAATACCCATGTCCCGGTTCCTGTCGGATAAAAGGGAAAGCATCAGCGAAGTCCTTCAAAACGCTGATCTGAACATGCTGTATGACAGAATTTCCGTTGTCGTTGGGAAACCACCGATGGAGCGGATGAACCGGATGCTGAAGGAGCAGTTCCTTGCCATTCCCGCTTCCATGGGATTTTCCTATGGGCTCTCCTGCGCCTTGCTGGACAGTCTGGTTTATGAGGACAGCAAAACGGGAAAACAGGTGTTTCAGCTTCTGATGGATGATTGTTCCGAAAAGCTGAAATAAGCCGTCAGTCCTCCGGTACGATCCAGCGTTCCCCGTCGTAGTCCTCAAATTTTTCCGTTGTCACATTCTGCTCGAAATAAATGGCGAGGATGCGCTTGATGTCCTCCTTGCCAGCACGTTTTGTGGAAAAGCCCTGCTCACGCAGGGTTTTTTCTATGCGGTTCAGGTAAGAGAACACCTCGCTCTGCTTTTCGTTCCGGAGCCGGATCACCACCAGAAATTCTCTGGACGTCGCCATCTGCACCTGCATCCGGTCGAGCTGGGAGAGATCCTGCTCCAGAAGCCGCCGCACAGCCGGGTGGTTCTCCTGTTCCAGCCGTGTCCGCAGAAACTGCTTGTTGTCCTCAAAGTTTTCCCGGCTGTTCAGGCACAGAAACTCCAGCTCCGCGATGCCCTTGAGAACGGTCATCAGGGCGTAGATTCGGGCCGAGACGCTTTCCTCGGAAAGCACTGAGATGTTGGTGGGCTTGATAATAAAGTACACCAGCTCGTCGCCGCGGTTGGTCGCAAGACTATAATCGGTGACGGCTTTCGTGTTGATGAGCTGACGGGTAACCTGTTTTTGCTTTGCGTTTTTCTTTTCTGCCTTATTCATGTTTTCCATACCCCCATTCGTAGACCTGCTGCCTTGTGAAAAAGAAAGCGCAGGCGTTTTTTATAAAGTCGAGGATGCTGGTATCGTCAAAACGGATCGTCAGAAACGCATAGAGGGCCGTGATAACGATGGGCGGCAGAAACCGGAGCTGCGCCAGCGCGAACACGGAGATCAGCAGGCCGACGCCGATGATGCCGATGTCACGGAGCTGCCACAGCCACAGCGTCGCCTTGGATTTCAGGTTGTCTGGATAGATGTACATGATGGTTCCTCCTTGAATTTGCGTAAAAAGTAAGCGACTCCCCGGAGCACATGCTCCACGCAGGGAATCGCCACGCTGTTGCCCAGCGCCTTGTATCTGGCGCTGTCCGAAGCGCCGGGGATGTCCGTCCAGTGGTCCGGAAACCCCTGGAGCCGTTCGCATTCCAGCGGGGTCAGCCTTCGGATCAGCTTGCGGATGCGATGGGGATGCACATGTGGGTCGGCTGACGCACCGCGAGGTTCAGGCGTCCCGGCTTGGTTCGCTTCACACACGAGGTCGGTGGCATCCTTATATTGTCGGGCACTTTGGGTGCTCACCACCTCGTTCGGCGCATACTCGTCGCTGCGCTGCTGGGAAAACACGCAGTGCCGGTCGGTGGCCGTGACGGTATAGCTGATATCCGGCTGGACGCCGATACCGTTCCCGCCGTTTTTGTCCTGGCGGTCGATGATATTTCCTGCAATGCAGTAGGTTTCGGCAGGCGCCGAGTCTTCGCCCGAGTCCGCCAGAAACGCAGACGGCTGGGAGATTAAAGGGACGTTGTTCCCGCCGGTCCCGTATCTCGCGGACATGGTGGGCGCCACCTTGTGCGGTCCCGTGTAACGCGAGTCGATCCCATAATTCTCAAACAGCTCCGGCTGGTTTCCCATGACAAGCGGCGAATGACCGTGCTCCTGGGAACGGAGCGTCGCGGCGACGTCTTCGGAAACATCCATGCGGCTGCCGCCCTGGTCGTTCAGGCACAGCACGGAGGGCATCATGCTTCCGCTTGCCGTCGCCTTCAAGGTCGGCGCACATTCCTCCTGATAGCCGATCCCTCCTGCGGACGAACCGGCCCCCGCGCTGAACGCCGCCGTAAACAAAAGCCCGCCCGGATTTCTTCCGCCGCCCCCGTCCGCGCCGGCCAACGTGGGCGCGACGCTTTCTTCTGTGAAAACCCGGCCCTGCTGGGTATCCCATGGCGTCAGGCAATTCGCATCATCCTTCTGCGGCATCTCGGCAACAAATGTCTGCTGCTTCATACCGGGCTGGGCCTGTATCGCCCCGGACACATCGTGCAGGTTCCGAACCTCATCGCGCTGATTGCACGCAAAAGCCACGTGCCTGCCCTCCGGAGCTTCCGTTTTTTCTGTTTCTGTGGATACATAACCGTGCCCGCCACCACCGCCGCTGTACAGGGAGGGCCAGACGCCCTCGCTTCCATAAATCCGGTGGCTCTGCACATCCCATGATGTCAGGCATCCTCCGGCCGGATTCCCGCCTGAAGCTCCAGCGCCTGTTTCAGCACCGGGGGCAGCTCCTTGCCGCGTTTTTTCGCCCGCCGCAGAATCCCCAAGCAGGCGGTCCTGCTCAAATAGTATTTGGAATGCGGTGTGGCCTCCAAAATCCGCGACAAGGAAGATGCGCTTGCGCCGCTGCGGGACATTCCAGTATTGAGCGTCGTATACTCTCCAAGCAACGGAGAATTGATCTCCCAATATGGCCCCAGCAGATTGCCATACCCCTCCCGGAGGTCGAGGTATAGATACGGAGCCGTCAGCAACTCGGCAGGTTTCTTCGAGGACCGCCCGGAAATCCTCGCCCCCTGAGCAGGAGAAGGCTCCGGGCACATTTTCCCAGACCATATACCGAGGTCGAACAGTGTCAGCTGGCCTTCCGCTTGCTTTGTCATGCGCTCTCATCTCCTTGATAATCCGAATTTGCTCCATGAACAGGCCGGAGCGTTTGCCCTGCAGCCCGAGGCGCCTGCCGTTTGCCACGCTGAGATCCTGACACGGGCTCCCGCCGCAGACCACATCCACAGGGATCAGTTCCGAGCCCTTCAGCTTCATGATGTCGCCGACCGGGAGCATATCCGGAAACCTTATTTTTGTAACTTCCATCGGAAACGGCTCGATCTCGCTGGCCCATACAGGAGTGAACCCCTGCCGGACGCCTGCCAGCGGAAATCCGCCGATCCCGTCAAACAGGCTGCCGAGGGTCAGCGGTGCGGTCACAGCCGCAGTTCCATACCGAAGGAAGGCGCTTCCTGCGGCATAGCCTCCATTTCTTTCGGAAAATACTCGACGGTCCGGTTGACAGGTCCCATCCGGCCGTTCAGCCGTTCGGCTTCTACCACAGCTTCTTCATAGGTTCCGAATACCAAGGGCCTTCCGTCCTGCTTCACCCAGCTTTCCGCCGCACCGCAGACAGACGCGGCGCTCCGGCGCGCCAGAACGCCGTATTGCCCTACGGGCGCTTCACACTGAATTTGCTCCGCAGACAGGTACCGGACGGGGATTCCCAATCGCCCGGCCTTTGCGATTTCACAGCTCATTCCATAGCTGACGGTGCCGCCGCACACCCACAGTTCCTCACAGGAAACCAGCACCCGCAGCCCCATCCGAATACCGGCTTTTCTCTCGGAGGGAACGGCATCGTTCAGGATCTGCGGATACAGCAGATGAACAGCGATAGGCGCACAACCCTGTTTCATCGCATAACGGCAGGCGGCTTTGGCAAACCGGACATTGTTTTCAACATCCCCCGCGTAGGGAGAGCAGATATATACCAGTTTCATTTTGTCACCGCCTTCACAATGGTGCGGGTGATGTTCATTGCGGTCTGACCGGCGTAGACGGCGCTCATGAAGTTGGCTCTGGTGCTGGTGTCCAGCCCGAATGCTCCGGCAATACGGGGAATTTCTCCGGCCGCCAGCATCAGGCCAAGCCCCAGCAGGACGTGATCCTTCAGCACCATCAGCCCCGCGATGAGGATGGTGGACTGTAAAAATGCGGTCAGGCACAGCCCGATGATCTGTTTGCACCAGCCCACGAAACCGTCCAGATATCCTCTCGGGACGCTGAACATGTACAGGCTGCCCACCGCAATCTGGATGAGCAGGATGCCGCCGCGCTTCAGGTTGGCGAAGAACACCTTGATCACGGCGTAGCCCATCATGATGAGGATAAAAATCAGCATGATGGGATTGAGCGTGCTTCCGATCCCGCCGAACACTCCGGCGTTCGCCGCTTTTTCCAGCGCCCCCGCAGAGGACAGCTGGCTGATGATATTTCCGGCAACGGTGTCGATGCCGGTACCCAGCCCGGTGATGCCCGCCGTGAAGCTGCTCTGCAGGGAGACCGAGAGCTTATACAGCTCCACCGGCACCGTGGAGAAAAGCCCGACCGCGAGAAAACCCTTGATGTTGTTGAGCGCGGTGTCCTTGATACTTCCCCGTCCGGACTGGTACTCAATACCGCACTCAAAGACCGACACCACAAGCCCGGTCCCGTAGAGCGCCCAGCCCAGGTAAGTAAAGAACAAAACGATGGATTTCACCCAGGTCATGTCGAACAGGTCCGCGCCCATATTACCCATGGCCGCGAAAAAGTTGCCGAGGAACCCGATCATCTGGCTGTAGATCCAGTCCAGAATCTGCCCCAGCACGGTGTCGGCCACGAAGTCCCATATAAACATGGAAAATCACCTCCTTCAAAAAATATAGAGCCCGCTTTCACAGGCTCCAATGCAAGGACGATTGCGGGCGCTTAGAGATGGAACAATCGGACATCGCCTCCTTTTTTAATCACTGGGTATTGATAAACTAATTATGTTAGTTTATAATAAACATATTATAGTTTATGGAAGTGGTCACAATGGGCACAAGAAGAAATCTGGACGCACAGACGATCCTAGATGCGGCGGCGGAGCTTGCGGAAGAAAAGGGGCTTGAAAATGTCTCTCTGCTTCAGGTAGCGGAAAAGCTGGGGGTCAAATCGCCGTCCCTTTATAACCATCTGAGCGGAGTTCAGGAGCTCTCCACAGGAATTGCGAAGCTTGCCCTCGGCAGGCTGGAAGAAGCAATCCGCGGCGCGGCAGTCGGCCGGTCCGAGGGCGACGCGTTACTGGCAATCGCCCTGGCATATCGGAGCTACGCGAAAGAAAATCCGGAGCTTTACAAGGCAATCCTGCGCTTCCCGGACTGCGGCGACAGCGATGTTCAGGAGAAGGGGCACACCGTTGTCCGGATTCTGTATCAGGTGATGGAGCCGTATAACTTAGGGGAAGAGGAAACGATCCATTTTGTCCGTGGTTTCCGCAGCGCGCTCCATGGGTTTGTTTCTCTGGAAGCGGCGGGATTTTTCCGTGGAAACGGTGCGGACGTCGACGAGAGTTACCGCCAGCTTGCTTTTCGGCTGGTTTCATCTTTAAATATGGAAAAGAGTGATTGATATGGGTACTTACATTGCCTTACCCGTCGTTGGGTTTATCGTAGGATTGTTGATTGTATCTCTCGGCGGAGGCGGCGGAGCCGTCTATGTTGGGATTCTGACGGTGTTCTTTCATATTTCTCCCGCGATTGCGGCGTCGACCTCGCTGGCTACCACGATCCCTACCACGGCGGTGGGGGCGTTTTCCCATTGGAAGGCAGGAAACGTGAATCTGCGGTTCGGCCTCACCATGCTCGTAAGCGGCGTGGTCGGCTCCGTCATCGGTTCGCTGTGTTCCGGTTTTCTGCCGCAGAGCCTTTATAACAAACTGACCGGAATCATTCTGCTCCTGCTTGCCCTGCAGATGCTGATCTCCTTCCTGCGAAAGAAGCAAGGCAAAACAGTGGAGCAAGACACAGCCCAAACAAAAACGGCGAACACAATCAAGGCTGTCTGCTTTGGGCTGCTCGGCGGAATCATGTCCGGTCTGGTGGGCTTAAGCGGCGGTGGGCCGATTGTAGCGGGCCTGATGATCCTGGGCTGTCCGGCGCTGGAGACCGTTGGCACCTCGGTTTTAGTGCTGTTTGGAATTGCGGTGACAGGTTTCCTTGCGCATCTCAGCGTTGGGAAGATTGATTGGCAGCTTGTCGGGCTTCTGGCCATCGGCACCATGTGCGGCGCGCTCGCCGGGCCGTTTCTCCTGAAACGGGCAGACAAGAAAAAGCTGGAGAAAGTTCTCCAGCCGGTGCTTTTCATCATGATCGTTGTCATGGGCGGAATGCTGATGTTTAAATAGCGATATTATGACCAACAGAGATGTCTCAGAGAAAAAGCAGATCAAATCCACCCAAGATTTGATCTGCTTTTTGATAAGTGATATTTTATGCTGAGTCTTTTAATTACAAGTTCCGCTGAACACACCGCACATAACGGTAATATCGCCTTTAATTACTTGTTTGGCTTCTGAGGCGGTCCCCACATTCCCATTGGAAACCAGCTTGGAAGCAAAGTCCTCCTGGCTCATGCCGGAAAGCTTGTAATCCGCGCTGCTGATTGTTCCGTCCTTATCAATATCAAGTTCATAGTTGACTTTGGGGACAGTAACATTATACTTGTTTTGATTGCTGATGCAATATCCTCCGACCGTACCGGAGTTGTTGTTTTGCACATTGGCATCCTGTGAGACATCAGAAGTGGGCGCTTTCGTATTGTTGCCGGTATCTGTGATTTTGCCAGAGCCGTCTTCGGTATTGGCGGAAGTTTTTGCGCCGCTGCTGATACCCGTGGCTTTCATTGAGCTGTTATCATGTGCTTTTACGTTGATGGAGTTTTCCAAATCGTTGGAAACAGGTACCGACGTATTGCCATTGCCCAAAGTTTTACCGGCTGTTTCCGCTTCAGCCGTCTTTTCGGAGACTGAATTTCCTGTTGGCGCAATGTTTGCGGCCGACTTCTGACTTTGACTGCTGCATCCGGCGAGTAAGCATAAAGCTAAGATGCCGGGCAGAAAAATGAACCTGATTTTTTTCATATTGCTTTCTCCTTGTATTCAAGTGTTTGACCCATTAGCCATTTACAGTGTTTATGCTTTTTAGCTGTCGTTCCCATATCGTGCAGATCGTGATCGGATTGCCGACGTAGCTGACTTCCACCTGATCTCCAACGGAATATCGCTTTGCCTCGCCATCCGGTAAATATACTCTGAGGGTGGAAAATGCGCCGTCGCCTACTGAGATGGAAATAAGGTTGGCGTTCTCATCAACGGCATTCACCGTGCCGGTCACCATATGGGCATTTTTCGCGCCGGATTTATTTGCTTCAGTATTGACGTTATCGGCAATGACCGAGCTTAGTGCAGCCGTATAGTCTTTCTGTGACAAATTATAAGAAGTGATACAGTAAGCGATTCCGTTGTTCAAAAACTCCGTATAGAAGCAGGTACTCCCATCCTTTCCGGCGTACTGGAAAATCGTGACGGCGAAGCCGCCCAACTCCGACTGTTTTAGCTGAGTGGTACTTTCATCCGTCCCTATAATCAAGCCCGGATAATAGGCTGTTTTGCTGAGCGTGATCTCCAGCCGCTGTGTGTTGACGGCATTGGCAAACACGAAAGTATGGCTGTCGTAATAGGTTCCCCTGCTGCTGTTCCTGAAAATTCCATTGTTATTTGCCGGATTCAGCAGCTGTAGTTCAAACGCAGGAACCGCCCTGTTGATGCTGAACGA
This sequence comes from Bacillota bacterium, assembly GCA_033813635.1. Lineage (GTDB taxonomy): Bacteria > Bacillota > Clostridia > Oscillospirales > QAMX01 > JAPXRI01. The sequence continues at coordinate 266,937 of JAPXRI010000001.1, read as the reverse complement.
AATGCCGTAGTATTTCAGAAATTCGTCATCCGTCATTGCAATAAAATCATTCACATTCAACGAGATGACGGAGTTTTGAAAAGATGGCTCTTGTTTCAACTGGTTGATATAGAGCAACGCGTTGTTGGGTGTTGTCGGCTGGCTGCTGTTATTTCCCGGCGTAATAGGGGTATTCGGTGCCTGTTTGAATATTGGCAATGTAAATATACAAAGCATCACCAGGCAAAGGCACGCCGCCACGGACAGCCGCCTTACCCAAGTCTGTTTCGGCGCATGAACAACTTCGTTTTCACACCTTGTAATGAGGTCGCTGTCAATCTCTCCGATGGCTTCAAAAAGTTCCATATTGTTCATGCCATGTATCCCTCCTTTTGCAGGTAAAATCGAAGTTTTTTCCGGGTACGCGACAGGATTACCAGGACATTGCTTTCCTTCAGACGGTAATGCTTTGCGATTTCTCCAACGGGCTGCACATAAAAGTACCGCCGGATGAACATGTTGCATTCGCGTTCCGAGAGTGTTCGCAGAAATTGGCTGATTTTTTCGCCAAGCTCTTTTCCCTGGTATTCGGCCTCCACATTGTCTGATGCGGAAAGGCACTCACCCAATTCATCTATAACAACCGTTGCCTCATTGCCGCTGCGTTTTTCAGCCGTTCTCGCTTTCAGCTTGTTGATGGACAGATTTCGGGTGATTTTTGCGAAGAAAGCGGACAGATGGTTGGGGCGCTGGGGAGGAATCGCGTTCCACGCATTCAGCCAGGTGCTGTTCACGCATTCTTCCGAATCTTGCAGATTCGATAGAATGTTATTGGCGATGGACAAACAATACGAACCGTACTTTGATCCAGACTCCTGAATTGCCTGTTCGCTCCGGCGCCAATAAAACTCAATAATTTCGTTGTCCTCCATTCGTTCCCCCCCTTGTAGATGAAAGGCCCTTTACCTATATAGACAGCAAACGTCTTATAACCTAACAGGTTTTTCAGAATTAATTGTAAGCCATGTGGTCGGTTTTATCTATGTCAATTTTCAAATGTCATCATTTTTAAGAAATGCTGTCCAAGATAAAAAAGGCTGATGACGTTTTGAAAAATGAGCAGCAGTATATGATATAATCATCTTTAGACAGACATCGGAAAGGAGATCATTATGCTTGGATTTGGCTGGCTGAACATGGGAAGCCTGATATTCGGGCTGATTGCGTGGATACTTCCGGTTGTTAATCTCACTCAGCATAGTAAGTCTGGCAGCAGGAACTGGCCCGCATTCTCTGTAGCAAGTGCCGCTTCCTGTGCCGTATCGCTTTATATGCAGATTCGATATACCGACCATCTGGTGCAGATCGAAGACTGGTCGGCGCTTCTGGATACCTCCCGCGCGGTAACGTGGGTTTCGGCGGTATTGCTGATCGTCACGATCCTGCTGAACGCGTTCACGCTGGTCGTCTGCCGCAGAAGAGAAAAAGCAGGCACCGGTTGAAGAATTCAACCGTAGGTTAAATCATAGACGTGAAAAGTCAAACACGCTTCCATTGCGGTCCTCCCCACAATCGGCTATACTAATATTTAGGAAGGGCCTTCCTCAAGAAAGCGAGGAATCAGAATGGAATTATCGATTGGGAAAAATATTCAGAACAAAAGAAAATCTATGGGGCTGACGCAGGATCAGCTTGCCACAGCGCTTGGCGTGTCCATTGCGGCCGTGTCGAAATGGGAAACAGGCGGCGCGTATCCGGACATTACCCTGCTTGCTCCCATTGCCCGGCTGCTGGGCGTCACGGTAGATGATCTGCTGGGATTTGAACCTCAGTTGTCGGAAGATCAGGTCATGGAGTTCTGCGAGAAGTGCACGAAATTGTTTGAATCCTCCGACTATGAAAGCGCGATTTCCCTTGCCGAACAAAGCGTCAGGGAATACCCGAACAGTCCGCTCTTGAAGCTGAGAATGGGCAATGTCTTTATGATGCACACCCCATGTGCGCGAACGGAGGACGAAGCTACCCATTTATTGAGCCGCGCGGAAACTCTGATGCGGGAGGCCGCCGAAAGCGAAGACATCCAGATCCGCGAAGCTGCGTGGCACAGCCTGAGTGCTCTGCTGATGCAGCAGAAGCGGTACGAGGAAGCATTAAAGGCGCTCGACGGCATCCACAGCTCGGAAATTGAACCGAATCAAATGAAAGTTTCCATCTACTACGCCATGGGGGATTACGAAAAGTCAAAACAGGTGGCGCAGTATCTGCTTGCCACTCACACGTTCGGCTGCAATATCGCCCTCGGCACGCTTGCCAATCTTGCGAAAAAGAAGAAGGATTATCCGCTTGCGCTGCGGATGGAAAACCTGAGCCTGCAGCTCTCGCAAATGTTTGGCAAAGATAAGCTCTATGGTCAGGACTTGAACCACTACCTGATGATCGCGCAGTGCCACGCGGAGCAGAAGCAGGAACGGGAAACACTGGTTGCGCTTGGAGCGTTTTTGAAGTGCGCGCAGATGCCCGCGGATCATGATGCGGTAAAGGCAAGCCCGTTCTTCGACAGCATCGAGATGAGCGAAACACTTCAATCAAAAAGCTATTTGAATCACTGCGTCCGTGAGATGATAAACGGAAACCCGGCATTCGATTTTTTGAGCGGCAATCAGGAGTTTCAAAATATTCTAACAGCGCTGGAACAGCTTCCGGAATAATGTTTTTATATAAGCAGACCGGACCGTTGTTGTGAATGATCCGGCCTGCTTGCTTACATTCCGACTACGCTCCAGCCTATCCGTTGCATAAAGACGATGAGTTCAGATAAATTATTATGACAATTTTTCATGAAGGAAAACCCGCATAACTTGATTTGTAATTCGCAGTCAGTATGGTAAAGTAAAGATATACAGGAACGGAGGGATCGTAATGTCGGTTGAACGCAAGGGTGAACAGATTATCATCCATACGGAAAAAGGTGTCCAGTCAATTTCACCTATGAAAACAGTCATGAACAGTTTTGACGCCGGTGCATTCAAAGCGTGGCAGGATGAATGTGCGAGAAAACTTACAGCCAATGCTCGGTCGGCGAGTGAACTGACTGGTTATCTCATGGCGCGTTACGATCTTGAACCACTTGATCTGCGGGATGATACAATACAAATGTTTTTACACAGCTTTGTTCCGCGTCATTTTGGGGAACGGCTAAGGCACAATCCGCCGCAGTTTTCTTTTGATATGACAGATGAGAAACTGGAAGACTGGCAGCGGGAAACGGATTCCCAACGGGAGGAAATCCGTTCGATTCTGCCAGAGCAGTTTGGAATCAAAGTGCATGGATTCCATATTCTGCACACGGATAAAAATGAGCCTTTGATTGAAGCCGATCGCCGACAATGGTGGGAACGATGGGGAAACGAACATTGCAAAGATGCGAAAAACTGTACAGAGCCAGAAGGCTATTTCTGTTTTGAGGAAACGGTCTGCGAAGGAAACGGATCGGGTTTCGGCGGGACGGCGCTGGCCCGTGAAGCCGCACTGTTTCTTGGCGTAACCGAGGAAGACATCAAAAACCGGACAAACCGTTTTCTTGGATACGCATCCGCTCTTGTGGAGAAAGGCCAACTGCCCCCTTTAACTGATTTCATGAATAAATAGCTGTTATAGATGTAAATAGCCGAACAAGCCTGACTTTTTTAGAGTCATCCTCGTCCGGCTATTTTTTCACATTCCAACGACACTCCAGATATACAGCGGCGCCGTCAATGTGAACACCAGACAGGCGAACAGGATTGCGGGCGCCGCCCACTCGAATTGTCCGTGCTTTCTATAGTCGAAATAAGCCGTACCTAATTTGGCGAAGAAAAATACGGCCAGAATCAGGTCGATGGCCGGGAACACGACGCTGTTGACGACGGTCTTTATTTGCTGTGACGCTGTTGTCCATGTACCTTCCACAGCTCCAGCCACATCGCCGCTTCCCGCCGCATACGCGGTTGTTCCAAAGATGCAGGTCAGAACAAGAACCACACACAGAACCGCGAAAATACGTTTGGCTTTCATGAATTTTCCACCTTTCAAAATGTTTTTTAGAAAAAGAGAAGGACCGCGGAAGCTTTTGCTCTGCGATCCTTTTTCTTTTCTGCTGTTATGGGTTTACAGGAGCAATGTGCCAGTCGTTCCAAAGGCTGCCCCTTATGGTCACCGAATCGGTGAGGTTCATGCTGAGCATTCCAGCCGGCGTCCAGCAGTCCTCCAGGTAGGTATAGGGCGTGTAGCTGCCATCCGGCATCCAGATCGGAGTAAAATGCGTCCGGTGCTTGTAGGTCGAATATTTATTTGACGCAAACTCAAAATCCGCGTTGTACCCGGAACGCGTCTGCTCCAGCAGCCGCCAGAAGGAATGGTACCCGAATTCCGGGAAGTAGGTGATGGCCGTCTGCGCGTCGGTTACCGCCGAGGACTGACTGGTGCTGACTCTGGCGGTCGTTGTCTGGTTGATCCCATAGCCGCTTTTTAGAATTTTGCCCGATGCGGTGGGATCTTTTTCGTCAGGCGTGATGCTCATGGAAGCGGTAAAACTTGCTGAATAAGAAATCCAGTTAAAGTCCCACCAGCCAGCATCTTCCCAATAGCCGGAGTCCTCTCCCGTAGAAATCCAAACCCAATTTGCGTGCCAGGATGGACGCCAGAGCCCCCAAGACGCCGAGGTTCTCTGCGTATTATTTGGGACAGGGGATGCGGCGTAGGAGTCATTCCGGTCATCCGCCACCGGATCGGGTGGATCGTGTCCGGAGAGATCCACAATCTTTGCGATAATGGTTCCCTCACTTGCCGAGCCGCCGCCGTTCACCGACACGCGGATGGTCATGGTCTGCGGAGTGGATGGGGTTGTCCAGCGCACCCACGCCAGCTGGCTGTCGCCATCCGGGTAGTAGACGCCGCCTACGGTGTAAGTCTGGCCCCCAATAGTGAAACGCACTGTGACGGGATTGTCCGGATCGGACTGCCCGCCCCGCACCGTCACGGATGTGATGACCTCCGTGTTGACGCGGTATTCATAATTTGTTGTACTGATCGTAGGCGGTTCCGCTTCGCTGAACCGCACGATGCCAAGACCAAGGGATGAGATGATATCCGTGTCCGACGCCGCCCTGGTCGTGGAACCGCCCCACGCCGGGTAGCCGAGATCCGGGGTTTCCAAGAACATCGCTAGCGGCAGGTTTTTGTGGCTGAGAGAGACCATCTTGCTCCGCAGGCCGCCCCCGAGCTGCTGATCGAACAGCGCGGCCTCCGTGGCGGTCATGGCGTATTTGACACCGCCGAATGTCATATAGGCGATGGGTTCCAGAAGCAGTTTATATTGCCCGTTGATCAGAACATTAAAGTTCATTCCGGTCAGGTTCGCGATACTCCGGATTACCTGCTCGTCGGTGAAATAGCTCTTGATCGCGGCGATATTGCCGTTTCCTCCGGATGTGCTGATGATCTTGGGCAGAGCCTGAGATGGATTCACATAAGAATAGTTTCCGGTCCTTGGTGTTAAAGTTTGCCCTCTATTATAAGAGATTTTGCACACCTTTCCAAAGTGCCATATTGTTCCGGCTGGGGTCCTGTTCGTTAAATCGACCGGCGTTGTCACAACCGCATGATCGTTGGCTCGGATGACCGTTACCCGCACTCCTTCGTCGCCAGTGTTCCAGAAATCTGTGTTGGTTCCGTCTCCCATCCCACCTCCGCCGCCATCCACATTCCCGTCTCCGATGGCATAGGCGTTCATCGGCAGGAATACGGAAATCATCAGTACAAACGCTAAAAAAAGGCTGATGATTCGTTTCATGAAATCCTCCTTCCAAACGAAAAAGCACGGCCGAAGCCGTGCTTTCCGTAATATCGTGATATCGAGCTAATTCATGTTGCCGATCTTGTTGCCGTTTTCGTACATATCACCGGCGGTTGTTCCCGATGTACCGCCGCCTTCGTCATCAACCCATCCAAAGCCGGGGAAATAAACTTGCCCTTTGCTGTTCTTATCTCCAGCCTTCGGTGTCGACGGTTCGGAGGAGGAATCCGCAGTCGGCGTTCCGCCATCGGTTTTCGTTGTCTTTTTACCGTCAGGCGTCTGATTGGGGTCCGTTTTCGCTTCCGACGAAGGCTCGGACGGCTTTGTGACCTCTGCCTGAATGCTCTGGTCCGTGCCGCTGGAATCTCCGGTATCTTTGGCGCCGCCGTTCTGAGAAGCCGTATCCGGCGCTGAGACAGCCGGGACGCTGATATCCGGCGAGGAGTCCGTGGTTGCCGGAGCGGATATGGACGAAACCGTAGCATCCGACGCGGCGGCGGAGGCGTTCCCTTTCCCGTCCGTGGGCGTCCCCGTTCTAAACTGCGCGGCGATAGCGACGACCAGCACAATGCTCAAAACGCCGAGCCCGGCAAGCGTGAGCCGCTTTTTCGTTTTTTCTGTCAGTTTCATATGAGGTACCCTCCTTTTTCATGGTTGTTGATTTATCGGCTTTTTTCAGTATCACACAGTACCACAGACGGTTTTGCAAGTCTATGGGCACGCGTGAAATAGTCAGAATAAAGGCATATATTTTGCCTGCATCTTGAGGTTGATTGTCATGGGCGGGAGAAAGCCTCCGCCATACCGCACGGGAACCTCCAATCGGATCACCGCATCGGCTTGAAATCCGGCCCCATTGTTTGGGCTGGACGGCGCCAGCGGCATGTTCCTGAGATGGACGGACAGATTTGACAGCCGGAACTCCGTCTCGTCACCGGAATATTTCACATGATAACCGCTTTCCTGTCTAAGCTCCAGCAGATTGTCCAGCCGTCCGTAAATATCGCCGTAATCAAGGCTTTCCTCAAAGTCGTCCGCCGAGGGCTGATATGCGCCGGAATAGCCCTCCCGCACGCCGTGGTACACATTGTCATAGCTGTCGTTCACGGTCGAGATCACGGCGGACTGCACCGCGTCCCGCACACCCTGGGCGATGATCATCAGCCGGATGCCCTCGGAAGCGACACAGAGAAGCAGCAAAAGCGCCAGCGTCACCGCGATGGTGAGCGGAAAGGCCGATCCTCTATTGCTTTTGAGTATAGCACAGAATTTTTTGGATGTCACTTCCAGTACACCTCGCTTTTGCCCGACGCTTTCGACGTCAGCGTAACGGGAAAGCTCCCGAACCCGCCGAACAGCCCGATATCGGCCCGCACGGAAGCGGTAACGGTGAATTCCTCGTTGAGTTGAATCTTTCCGGTCTTCGACCATGAGATGTCCGGCTCGAGGCCGGTCTGCTCGGTCAGCACCTGCGCCCGACGTGCTGTTTCCGTTCCGACGCATCCTTGGATTTCCGCTTCACGGCACAGCTCGGAGGCATAAGTGTCCAGTCTGTTTTTGGTGACAAACACCGGCAGGACGCTCATCGCCACCGCAATCACCAGCATAACGCAGAGAATCATCACCGCTGTGTCGATATATCCCTCGCCACGCCGGGAACGGAGGAGCTTCAGCATAGCCGTACCCCCTGATCCGGCGAGTCGGTGGTCTGCTGCTCCATATCATGGACATCGTCGCTCAGGATATGCCACGATCTGTCGCAGAAGCCCGCGTTCAGTACCTCCTGATTCAGCAGTTCCTCCGCGGGGATTTCCATCGCGTATTCGATTTCACCGGGATGCCCCTTCACGCTTTGGCCGGACAGCAGAAGCGCGGCTTTCTCGGGTGTCAGGCAGACAAATCCGCCCGGCGTCATCATGTCGAAGCAGGAGCCAGGATGCTGCTCGAGAAATTCCCGCACGGTGACCGGCCCGGCTGTTTCCTGGCCGTCTTGTGCCGGTTTCAGCATGGCGTATTCACCTTCGCCAAGCCCCTTGTCGGTGATGTTCCAGAGCGCATGCCCCAGCTCGTCGCTGTGCGACACGTTCTGCTCCGCCAGCCACTGGTCACTTACCAGCCGCAGCGGGTTTTCAAACCGGAGCAGGTATTCCGCGTCACCGGCACTGCAGCAGTCCATAAGCTCGTCATACACCAGCTTTACCGAGGCAATTTCCGCCGCCTGTTCGATCAGGTCGGGAGCGGGCCTGCTTTGGAGCTGCTGGATATAGGAGCGGTAGTTGGCCTCGATCCGGTCACGCAGTTTTTTCTCCAGTTGTTTTTCATTTTGATCCATACAAAACCCTCCTTGTTAAAACATGGTGCCGAGAGAATCCATGATCTGCACCGCGATGATGACCATATAGGTCAAAAGAAAGCACATCAGCATCACGAAGGAAAATACACGGATTTTCGGCGGGATTTTCTGTGCCCGCCCTTTTAAGCGCTGAAGCTCCAGCGCCTTGAAATCGTGGGACAGCATCTGGAAATACACGGCGCTGTCGTCGCCGCGCAGAACACCGATCAGCCCGCGCACCACATCGGAAAGCATGGGGGAATTGAACCTTGCCTCGAACCGGGTGAGCGCCGCCTCGTAGGAGGAGGAGCGCATGTCGGCCGTCAGCACGTCCAGCTCATTGGCAAAGGCGGGGCCCGCGTTTTTCTTGTAGGCTTCCAGCATTGCCAGTACGTCGCGGCTGGCCTTCAGGCTCTGCTCCACAGTTGCCACGAACCGGGGCAACTCCCCTTCGATCTGATCCCGCTTTGCTTTAAGCTGCTCGTCCGCCTTACGCGTTTCCTTAAAATACGACAAGACGGCGAGAATTACCACCAGCGGGGTCAGCAGAGGCAGCAGAAGCAGGCATGGGATCACGCCCAGCAGGATGGCGCCGGATTTTGTCAGGGCGTAGGCCGTGTACACCTCCGGAGTCATGGAATAACCGGCCGCCTTCAGCACATTCGCCATCCTTGCCCTTTTGTACTCATCCATGCGGATGTGCCTTGCCAACTTCACGGCGCCGGACATCAGCCACGCCTCCACGGTTTTGGCGGCTTTTTTGCTTTCCTTGCCCGCACCCAGCATGGCTTTCGCCGCTTTCAGCGTGGGGAGCTTCAAAAAGTCCGACAGGACAAGGAACATTCCCGCAGCCAGCAGAAGCCCCGCGAAAAATAGTTGCTTCATCATCTGCGTTACCTCCTGTACTCGATGGGCTTCGTCAGCTTGATGACAAAAGCCGTGGAGATAAAAATGGCGGCCGCGCATACCGCGAGGGTGATTTGTCCCGCCGGCGTGTGCATCAGGGTATGGTACCAGTCCTTGTTCAACAGGCGCATGATGGGAATGTTTCCGGCCACCAGCATCACCATGACAATGAATTCCTTCCGCGGCTCAAACACCAGGTATTCCAGCTCGGCGTTGACGATCCGCATGTCGGACAGCTTACTGACGATGGGCGTCAGGGTGGTTTTCAGGCTCCGGTCATACTGGCAGGCGGCAAGCGCGTCGCACCATTCGTGGAAGACGTCATTTTCGATCTTCGGCTTCATGTCATGAAGCGCCGCCTCCACGTCCGGACTGACGAGCTTCACCTGCGTGAGAAAACCTGCAAACACGCTTTTTACGGGCGGGTTCAGATACGCGATGCTTTCCTCCACCGCCGACACGATGTCCTCATTGCGCAGGTAGGCCGTGGTAATAATCGACAGAGCCGTTTCCAGCTCGGACGCGACGGCCTTTTTGTAGTGACTGGCGGTCAGGCGGACATACCAGAGCGGAATGAACATCATCCCTATGGCCATCACCGGCAGGAGAAACACATTTCCGAGCAGGATGGCGAAGGCCGCGCCCACGGCAAAGCACAGCAGGGATGCCGCGCAGACAAGGGAAAACCGTCCGCTCCGGCCGGTGATCTTGAGGATTTCCTGCACCTCCGTGATTTCCCTGCGGAAAAAGGATGCCTTTTTGCGCCGCGCGGCCTCGTCGATCTCCGCGCGGAGATTTTTGTTCCTCCGGGTCAGAAACCCGAACAGCGCGTCGGCAAACTCAAGCGGAGAGATTCCGAGCAGTAAAAAAGCGCCGGTGATCATGCCGACGCAGACAATCAGAAGAATGGCGCTCACGCCGCCTCACCTCCCATGGAAAGGATGCGGCTCAGGGTAGTCTGCGGCATCCCGTTTTCGAGGAGCCGCCTCTGCAGGCTCTCCGAGATCGGCTGCACGCTGCCGTACTCGCCGGTGATGATGAATTTGCCCTGCTCCATGCGGTTTTCGGTAACGTGATACCGGAACAGCGGGCGGAAGTTTCTTGTGCCGTCCGGCAGAATTTCGCACTCCATGATCTCCATGATGCGGCGCTGCTTGTTCTCCAGCTGCTTGCAGAAGGCTACCAGCGGATAGGCTTCCGTAACGTAGGCCATGAGCGTTTCATCCGACATATCCACGGCGCGTTTGCACAGCGCGACCATTCTGCGGTAGGCCGCGTCGCAGGAGGTTGCGTGGATGGTGGTCAGCACGCCGATGCCGGTCAGGGCGGCTTCCAGCGCCGCGTATGCCTCGGAGCCGCGCATCTCGCCAACCACGATCAGATCCGGATTGAAGCGGAGAGACATGTCCAGCAGGCTGGTCTGCGTGATCCGCTGACGCTCGTTCTCGCTGTCACGGGTCAGGGTGTGAATAACGCTGTTGACTACCTTCCCGTTTTCCTGCCGCACCAGTGATAGCTCGCGGGAGCCGTTTTCAATGGTAAAGATTCGTTTGTTGTCCGGCACGGTGGTCAGGAGCCAGCCCGCCAGCGTGGTCTTGCCGGAGCTGGTGGCCCCGGCGACGCAGGTGGAAACGCCGTAGCGTAGGCATTCGGAAAGAAAATCCAGCATCGGCCCCGTGGCGGTGCCGCCGTTTATGAAGTCCTGCTTTTTCATGGACTGCGGGTTGACGATACGGATGGACGCCGATACGCCCACGTCCTCGTCCACAAGCGGCGTTTTCAGTGCCGCGATGCGGATGTTCTTGGACAGATGCCCAAGCACGGCTGGGCTGGCGTTATCCAGCACCATACCGGACACATGGAGCATCCGGCGAACGACGTTGACGGCGTGTTCCGGGCTGTCGAATCGCTCGTCCAGCTTTTTCGTGACGCCGCTGCTGTACTGCACCTCCACGTCGTTCCAGGCGTTCACATCAATTTCCTCAATGCCCGTTCCGAAGATGTATTTGGTCAGGAATGAAAACTCCGCCATCTCGGTATAGAGGGCGTCCACCAGATGTTCCTGTGTCATGCCCTGCACCGAAAGACGGTAATCCTGCACATACTTGGCGATGTACCGCTTGACCTGCGCCTTGACTTCCTCGGTTCCGCCGTCTGTGATCAGCGTCGCGTATTTGCTTGAAATATATCCCTGCACGTCGCGCAGCACCGAACGGAAATCCCGGACGGTTTCCCCGGAGGAGAAGAACATATCCTGGCTGTCCGTCATGTTTTGGGAAGCTAAAAGATCGGGCCGTCTGCTCATACGCCGAATACCTCCTTTGCGATTTTGGCGATTTCCGACCGGAACCCCCGGCTGTCCTTGAGGGCCAGATCGCCCAGCAGGTTTCCCTCCAGCGCCAGATTTTCCAGCTCGGAGGAATGCGGGATCTGAAAGGCCACACTGCCCAGCACCTGCTCGATGTGCTCCCCGGCCTGATTGAATTTGACGTCGGAAGCCGCCTTGTACTGCTTGTCGGCGTCCCATTTCTGCTCCTTCAGGAGCGGGAGCTGGCTGGAAAGGTAGCTGACGGATTTGAGGTCGCAGTTCACCAGCCGGAGGACGGAGTCGGCCGACAGCAGGGCCACCGCCGAGAGGACGTCGTGGGCGATATAGCTGCCGCAGTCGACGATGATATACGGGGCGACGTCGCGGAGATGGTCCAGAAGCTCGGCCGCCAGCTCCTGAGTATAGGGCGGGTAGGTGAATACATTCTCGCCTTTGAGCATGCCGAGAAGGGTCAGGTGGCTCATCTTTTTCAGGGTGACGCAGTTCTGCCTGACGAGGGTGTCGGTGATATGGGCCGCCGCGAGAATACTTCCGAGGGAGCGTTCACACTCTAATTCGGCGGGCGGGCAGACGCAGGGCAGCATGGGAGCCGTCATGTCGCACAGCAGAAGCGCTACGTCACGCTTGTGGTCGGCCAGATATTTGGCGAGGCGCACGCTGACGGTGGTCTTGCCGCTGCCGGGGCTGCCCCAGACCGCCAGCATCCGGACATCCGGCTCCGCTTCCTCCTGGGGAGGGGCCGGTTTATTTCGGGAAAAAATGCTCCCTTTCATGAAATTGAGCATTTATTTTCCCTCGCTTTCCGGCGCCGCGGAGCTCACGGCGGGGACATTCGTACCGGAAGGCACGCTGTTCGAACCGCTGGCTGTTCCGCTGGAGCTGCTTGTGGTTTTCGGGTACAGGGCCGACAGCAGCTTGTCCTGTGTCGCCAGAAATTCATCGGCCTTGTCTTTGCTGCCACGATAAACAAGGGACAGATGGATGCTGCCTTCCGACTCCAGTTCTGCCAGAATCTTGGCCTGATCCGATGTTGCCAGGAGAGTCACGGTGGCGGGAAGCTGCTTTTCCTCGTCCTTGCTGTCGGATTTGCTAGACTCGGTTTTGGTCTGATCGGTGTCATTGCCGGAGCTGGCGGTCACGCCGATGACCTCCACATAGGTCAGCTCGGGCGGGATGACCGTGGAGCCCTGCTTTTTGTAGTCCGGGGCGATGACGCTGACGATGTCGCCGGCCGCCAGCTTCCCGGACAGCCCTTGCGCAAGGTTCTTGATGCTGACGGAAATGGCCTCCTTTGTCCCGTTCAGGTCGGACAGATAGGCATTTTCCGCTGCCGGAGCGTCCGACAGCTTGGCGGAAAGGACATAATCGCCGGGGGCAAGGTCTGCTTTGGCGTATTTGCCGACCACGGAATCGGCTTTTTTCATGACGGTTTCCGGCAGGTTGTAGCCGCCCACCTCCACCGTCTGAACCATGTCCTTCGTGATCTGCTCTCCGCTCTGGATGCTCTTAACCACTCTTACCACGGTGGTCTTTCGCGACACGCTCTGATTGAAAAGCGGCGTCAGCGCGAAACAGATCAGCAAGGAAAGCACAATGCAGACAGCGCCCAGCACCGTGCGGTTTTTCAAAAACTTCATGGATATTTCCTCCCATCAGAAAAGAAAATAGGTTGCAAGACAGCCAAGAGAGAGAAAGGGCGCGAGGGGATACGGCTTTCTTTCCGTATCCCTTCCGCGCACCTTCCCGATTAACGTGTAAATGCCGGAAAACACCGCAAACGCGGTGAAGCCGAGAATGGCGGCGGCAAGGCTCTGCCGGAAACCCAGCACCAGCCCGGACGCCGCCATGAGCTTGATGTCCCCGCCCTCAATGCCGCCGAAAAACCGGGCGATCACCAGCGGGATCACCGCAATGAGCGCTCCGGCGAGATTTTTCGGTTCAAAGGCGAGAAGGCTCGTCAGGGCGATCCCCGCGCAGAGCATATCCGGAATGATCCGCCTTCGGATATCGCATACCGCCACCGCGGTCAGCAGAATGGTGAAGCTGACTGCCTGCAGAAGAAGCGGCACGTTAGCCGCCATAGTTGAACATGTCCTGAATGCGTTTCTTCAGGGTCGGCAGCACGGTTTCCCCGAACAGGGCGTAGAGGCCCGCCAGCAGCAGCGCTCCGATGACGACTGCGATGAGGATTTTAATCGCTGTGTCCACGAAGCCTTCGCCGCTCTGGGAGCGAAGCAGGCCGCGGGAATTCAGGTAGAACATGGTCAGCTCATATCTGGCCTTGTCCGCCATACGTTTCAGGCTGTGTGTTGCGCGCCGCGCCATGGAAATCAGGCCGTTTTTTGCGGTGCTCAGAAATTTTTTCATTTTGCTTTACCTCCAATATGTTTTTTCATAGCAAAGACGGGACCTCACAGCCCCGCCATCTTTATGCCGGAACCCTGCTCCGGCGCCTGTTCAAAAGGGGGCGTTGCCGCCCTCTGCTGGGCCTGTCCCTGATTCTGGCTCTGCGTGAGAGCCTGATGATAGGCGTCGATCACCGCCTGGTTGAGCTGCTCCCGGAATTCCTTGGTCACCGGAAAGCAGATGTCCTTGTACTCACCGTTGCCCGCCTTGTAGCTGGGCATGGCGACGAACAGGCCCTTGGTGCTGTCCACCACCTTCACGTTCCGGATGGCGAAGCAGTCGTTCAGGTTGATGGACGCGAAGGCCCGGACGCTGCCCTCCGGCCGGATGGAGCCGATTTTCACGTCCACCTTCATCGGCAGGGGCTGTTCCGCGGCTGTCTGCGCCGTTTGCGGAGCTTTTTCGGCTGTCGGGTTTTTACTCATGATCGTTTCCTCCTTCAGATTTTTGTGTTTGGGATCATTCCATTTTCATGCCGCCCATGCCCTCGGACGGCTGCTCCTGAAGCTCCGAGAGCTTTTCCTTCGCCCAATCGGGCAGAAGCTGCTCCTGCAGAACGCCGGTAAAATCAGCGCGGTTCCAGCGTGTTTTTTCTCCGTCGTTCAGGCAGGTGGCGAACACCGCCCGGCCGGAGGAATTGGGGGCGCAGCCGAAGCCGCCGGTCGCCAGCCAGAGCTGATCCTGCTGGCTCCAGCAGCTCTCCTTCAAAATGTCCGGCGACAGTACCAGAACACGGCCCTCATAGTTCAGCTTTTCGGAGTCCGGCTCGCATTGGCCTGGGCCGAACAGGCCCAGTTCCTGATACGCGCGGCGGTACTGATTGATGAATCCATCCAGCACGGCGGGGTGGCTTTCCGCCACATACTCCAGATTGTGATCGTTTAGACTGTTCTTGTCGGGCGGGATGTACACGCTTTTTGCCCAGGCTTTGTTGTCATGGGAAAAGCGCCCGTCCCAATCCTTTCGCTGTACGGTATTTGCCAGCACCCGCTGAACGCGCTTGAAGCCGTGTTGTTCGATCACGCTCTGTGCGCATTCAGCCTTGAGGTGCATCCCGTCAAAATCCCGGCGGATCGCTTCCTCAATGGCGTTTTTGCACGCGATGTTCTCCCTGTGGCTCTCACGCCACAGGAAGATCTGGTTCCGGCTTCTTGCTTCCTCGCAGGAATAGGGGTAGATAATCGGAAACTCATCTGACATTGGTAAATCCTCCTTGCTGTGAAAAAAACAGCCGTCCGGCTGCGGGGGGTCACAGGCTCATCCGCGGGCCTTGCTGCTGTTCCTGCTCCGGCGCCTGAAACGCAATTTCCTTGAAGCCGAAGCGGTCAACGTAGTGGAAGGAACTGCCGGACGCATCGTAAAGCTCCACTACATCCGAAATAGAGAGGCTGTGGCCCTTATAGCCGGGCGGGTGGTCGATATTGAATTTCTCATAGAGCGCCTCAAGATCGTTGGTGCCGACCTCGCCGTCGTAGACCACTTCATAATTTTCCGGGTCCGGCTCCCCGAAGCGCTCCGTCAGCTCGTCGTAGCCGATAAATTTCATCATGACGTCGGCGTTGGGCTTCAACTGATGAATCCGGCATTTTTTGAGCACCTGCGGGTTGCCCTCCGTGTCGATGGTACCGGACGCGAGGCTGTCATAGGTACCGGGCGTCCATTTTACAGAGAGCCCTTTCTGTTCTGAGAGATAAGACTCCATCTCATCGGTGCGGAACATGGGGTCGACGACCGCCGTGTTCCGTTCCGCGTCAAGATATCCCGCGATGTTGCCATAGTACAGGATGTGGTTGTTTTTCATCTGAATGCCGTCCATGGGGGTTCCTCCTTTCCCGGTTCGGCTGGCAGATCAGTTAAAATAGAATTCCACGCTGTAGGTGATGTTGGATTTGTTGTACATACAGTCATGATTGGTGTAATAGTACATCTCCAGCTTCGAGTAAATACCGGGTGACAGCGACCGCGTGAAGGTGATGCCGTTGGTGGTGGTTCCGTAGTCCAGCTGGTCCCACTGCCCGGTGATGATGTTGTACCCGCGCACACGGCCGTAATCCTGACCGGAATGTCCGGACACGGGCGGCACGGTGAAGGTGTACTTGGTGATGGTCGCCCCGTCGATGCCGTTCTCAATGATCGTGGACTCCGGGCCGGTCAGCGTCATGCCGCCGCCGTGAGTGGCGTCCGACACGAAGAAGACGATAGCCGTCCAGGGAGATTCGGCCCCGGTGGAGTCGACCGCCTTTACCCGCACCACATTCTTGCCCAGCGGATAACCGGTGCTGGTCTGCGCGGGACGGCCTTCCCAGACGTAGGTGATCGCGTCGCCGTCCGGGTCGGTGCTGGAGGCCGTGATGGTGATGGCCGTACCGGGCGCCACGCTGTTGCCGTCCGGCGTGCGGGTGATGACCGGCGTGGTGGGCGCGGAGTTTACCACCGTGAAGGTGATGTCCGTCCAGTCGGAGGTAAGCCCCCAGGCATCCCTGGCGCGGACCTTCACGGTATGCGTTCCAACGGCATAGCAGCTGTCGGAGGTGTTGCCGGAGTATTCCAGCGTCACGGGATCGCCGTCCGGGTCGGTGGCCGACGCGTTAATGTTCACCAGAAGATTTCCGTTCTTTGCGGTTCTGGTGACGGAGGCGCTACCTGTGGGCTTGTTCGGCGCGGTGTTGGTAACGGTGAAGCCCTGCGAATACCGGAAAACCCTGCCCTCGCTGTCGGTGGTGCTGGCAGTCAGAATATAGCTTCCGGTGGCGCTGACGGCGACGATCCCGCCGCTGTTGGTGAGGCCTCCGGTATAGCTGGCCGCGCTGCCGTCTTTGGTCAGCTCCCATGTGAGGGTTCTGTCTTCAAGACCGGTGGCCGACGGCAGGGACACGGTAAAGCTGGAGCCGATGTGAACAGAGGACGGAATGGTAAATGGGAAGCTGGCGACGGGCTTGATGGTCCCGGCGTTGGAATCGAAGGTAAATTTCCGGCCGTTCCTGTCCGTGACCACCGCCCGCAGCTTCACGGAAACGGTCTTGTCCGTGCCGATCCGCAGGGTGCCGCCGCTGCTGTCCAGAGAACCCGCGGCGTACTCCGTATAGGGCTTTGCTTCGCCGCCGTCTTCAGACACAAGCCAATCCACGGTATCGCCATCCAGCTCGGTGCCGGAGGTGGTGACCGCGATGGCGTCGCCGCTGTAGGTCAGTGCCGGGATGCCGATGCTCAAGGAAGGAATGGGGTACACGGTGAAGCTCTGGCTGTTTATAAAGGTACGGCCCGCGGGGTCCGTCAGAGTCAGGATCAGCTGATACCGGCCTTTCGCCGGGAAGGTGATCGTGCCGCCCTCTTTGGCCAGGGTTCCGGAGGCATAGATCGCATAAGGTTCCGCACCGCCGTCGCCCTGAATAACCGTCCAGTCGGCGGTGAGACTCTCCAGATCTGTGCCGCTGACGCTGACCGTTCCGGCTTCTCCGGCGTACCAGGTCTGCGGCGTGTTCAGCGTGACGGTCGGAACGGGATAGACGATGGTAGAGGCGCTGTAGGAGAACACCCGTCCCAGAGCGTCTGTCATGGAGGCGGTCAGAGTATAGTTTCCAACGTCCTTGAACAGGATTTTGCCGCCGTAGGCGTTCAGGCTGCCCTCCAGCGCGTCGGTGAGATCCACTTGCTTGCCGTCTTTGGTGAGCGACCATTCCACCGGAAGCACATTGTTGTTGCCGCGGGTGCGCAGGTCGACGGTCCGGTCGGTATGGGTCGCTGCCGGAAGCTCGAAGGAAATATCCAGCACCGGCAGGACTTCGATCTTCCCGCCGTTTTCATACAGGAACACGCGGCCCGTTTCATCCGTGATCCGGGCAATAAGCTCATAGGTGCCGGCGTGCTTGAATCGGATGGTGCCGCCGCTGTTGTCCAGCGCCCCGTCGACGTAGGTAAACCAGTCCTGAAAGCCGAAGCCGTTTTCGAGGAGCCATTCCACCTTCAGGCTTCCAAGCTCACTGGATTCCGGCGTTACGGTGACGGTGGTGTCAGTGTGGGCGGTTTCCGGCAGCTTGTAGGTGATGTCGGGGATGGGATAGACCTTGATGGGCGCGGAATAGCTGTAGGTTCTGCCCGCGGGATCAGTGAAGGCTGCTTTCAGCACATATTCGCCCTTTTCCTTAAAGCGGACAGTGCTGTCGGTATCCGTGAGCTTGCCCTCCACATAATCGGAAAGGACCGCAGCCTTGCCGTCTTTGGTCAGCGACCACTGGATTTCGGCGGTCCCGACGTTTTGGAAGGTCGCTTTCACCTGAATGTCGGTATCTGTGTGCGCGATCTCCGGCAGGTAGAAGCCCACGGAGCCGATTGGGTAGACAGTGACGGTCTGCGAGGCTTCAAAGGTTCTGCCGGTTTCATCGGTCAGTGTTCCGGTGAGTCGGTATACGCCCTTGTCCTTGAAGCGGATACTACCGCCCGAGTCGGTAAGGGCGCCATCCAGCTCGTCGGACAGCGCCGCGGGCTCGCCGTTCTTTTTTAGGCTCCACACCACGGACATGCCGTCCGCGTTCGTCAGCGTGGCGGCAACATCCACCGCGGTGTCGGTGTGGGACGTTTCCGGGAGCGTGAACGCAATACCCGCGACAGGATAGACCTTCGTGCTTTCCGTATGCGTAAAGACGCGGCCGGTTTCGTCGGTAACGGCGGCAGTCAGGGTATAGCTGCCCTTGCTCTTGAAAGCGAAGGTACCGCCCTCGCTGCCCAACGTGCCATCCAGAATGTCGGTGAGCTGGGCGGATTCGCCGTCCTTTTCCGCCGTCCAGACGATGTCGTGGCCGTAGAGCGATGCCGGAGCGTAAGCCAGCGTGACGGATTTGTCCGTGTGGGTCGTTTCCGGCAGGTCAAAGGTCAGGTCAAGCACCGGGTATACGGTCACGGTTTTGGACAGCGTTGTTTCTTTTCCTCTGACGTTTTTCGCCGTCGCGGTCAGGGTATAGACGCCGTCCTCTTTAAATTGAATAGTACCGCCCTCCAGCCCAAGGCTTCCGGTGACGGCGTCAGTAAGCTCCACCGGCTGTTTGGAGCCGTCCGCGGCGGTTTTGGTCAGCGACCACGCAAAGCTCTGTGTGTATTTCCATACCGGCATGACCTTGATCTCGGTATCGGTATGGGCAGTTTCCGGCAGCTCGAACCGTACCTGCGCGTCCGGGTAATAATAGGAGCCACCGGAATCACCGGAATCCGAGCCTCCGGGAGTTGGTGTCGGGGTCGGTGCTGGTGTTGGCTTCTCCGGCTCACTGGGGGTCGGTGTCGGCTGTTCCGGATTACTTGGGGTCGGGGTATCAGACGCCGGGGACGATGGTGTTGGCGTGACAGGCTTCGGATCGGCCTTGCCGGTCATATCGTCGGCCTCGCCCTTGGTCACCGGATCGTTGGGGTGGAGCTTGCCGTCGCCGGTATCCCCGATGATCCCGTCTTCTTTTCCGACGATGGCATAGCCCTTGTCATCATCCGGGATATCCGACTGGTCGTCATAACCGCTGTGCCCCTGGGTGTTTTTTGCTTCATCGTCCTGGCCCTTTACCCGCACCAGCATTTTGATAATCTCGGCGCGGGTGATCGGTTCGTCCGGTTTGAAGCCGTCCGGGTAATCTGCGGGATCGATGATTCCGGCGTTGACGAGTGCCTCAATGTACTTTTCCGCCCAATGCCCGTCAATGTCGGAGAAGGTAGGCGGGTCCTTCACCGCGCTTCCCGTGTCCAGCTTCAGCTCCTTCGCCAGATCCGCGGCAAATTCCCCGCGGGTGATGATGTCGTTTTTCCCGACGAAGCTCTCCGGGTGTAGACGGTAGCCCGTGTAAATGCCGCCGCATACCAGAAGAACCAGCAGGAGAACCAGAAGCAGGACGCCCTTCTTTTTGCCTTTCAGGTTCATACGCTTTTTCATTCCTCTCTTTCAATTTCAAATTTGAATACGACGAAGGCCGGAATCAGCGCCGCCGATCCCGGCCTTACGTCCAGGTATGGTTCATAATTTCAGTTCCATGCCGCTGTCCGACTCCGGACGCTGTGTATCCAGAGCTTCCCTCGTCGGAAAAATGAGCTTGCCATCCTGCATTTCAAAAACGCAGCAATCCTCCCGATCACAGATCATGAGGCGGTGCTGGTAGCGGCTCTGGACGTCGATGTACTCCCGAACCTCAAGATCGTTTGCAAGCGGGACGCCGGAAGAATACCAGCCGTCCGGCAGGAAGCAGTAGCCGAAAAACTCCGGTTTCTTCGGAATCTCCGAATCCAGAGGACGAATCTGCGAGAGCTGGAGCCGCGCGCGGTCGGGAAGCAGTTCGGGCTTTAACAGGCCGAGAAGCTCACCGCGCTTTCTGATGACGCATTCTCCGTTTGAGAGGGACACGGCGCGCACGGCGTCGTCGGCCGCGTTTGGGAAGCTGCCTGCCCCGCCTTCGCAGAACAGGAGCTGGCGGACGCCGCGCTGGTCTTCCGGCAGAGCATCCGGATCGATGACGGCCACGAAACCGGCGATAAACATGCCGGTTCCGGTCCGGACGCAGTCCTCGGACCCGTACCGCAATTTTTCAGTTGACACGAAGCGGCTCCTTCCCGCCCTGAAGCTGTTCCAGCAGCTTCGCGGCTATGGCGATCTTTTTTTCCTCCGGCATGTCCCGGATCGCGGCGTAGATGAAGGCTTCCACCGCCTCCGGAGACTGGTCGCCAACCTCGATGAGATCCACCTTTTTCACGTTGACGGCTCCCTGGCTGACGCCAAGCCGGACGATGTCGCCGTAATCCATACCGGACGCGGCGCGGAGCTCTCTTGGAATGAGGACACGGCCCTTGCCGTCCACGACCTTATACATCTGCTTTGCTTTCATGCGAAGTAACCCTCCTTTTTCATAACCTCCCGCACGGTGTCGGGATGGATGCCGAAGGACCGGAATATCTCCCGGAGACCGTCCGGCAGGCGGTCGAGTACGTCCGATTCCCGGATGATAATAGTGCCGGGGACGCAGGTGACGTCCAGATCCCCGTCGATGGGGATGCCCGCGGCCCGCAGGAGATCGTGCGGCAGGGCGAAATCGTCCGCTTCCTCAGCACTTTCTCCGTCCTCATCGCCGCCGCAGTCCTGTGTAAAGAAAGACATGGCCGAATCCTTCGGCGCGGCCAGCATCATCAGGCCGGGGAATTCTCCATCCTCCGGGACAGCCAGGAGCGCGGACACCTCGTCGCCGGGTCGGAACCCTTCGAGCTTCACGGACTCCATGGGCAGAACCAGGCGGCATTCCTTGTCCACGCTTGCGGACACTTTCAAAATCTTCATATTGGTTTCCTCCTAAAATTTATTTGATCTGATTTCACGCGGTGAGCCCGGCGGTATCGAAAAGCCCCAGCTGGACCGGCATATCCCGCAGGCGTTCGCCGGTGTCGTAGTTGGAGATCAGGACTTCGGCGTACTCGCAGCCGCTGTCGTACCGCTGTGCCAAATTGTTCAGGCGGCTGACCGTTTCGATCCGGAAATCCTGGTACAGCTCTCGGATGAATTCGCAGTCGTTGTAGCTGACTAAAAATTTGCCTTGGCAGTTTTTCAGGGTATCCCGCAGACGGAAGTGATCCTCTCTGCGGAATTCCACGGCGTAGTGGCCTTCCGTCAGATAGTACGGCGGGTCGCAGTAGATAAAAGCGTTTTCACGGTCGTACTGCTTGATGAGTTCTTCAAAATCCTTGTTCTCTATGACCGTATCTTTTAGCCTCCGGCTGCCCTGCCAAATGAGATCGAAGGTCTTGCGGATATCGAAAGGCTGACAGCCATAACTGGTGCAGCCGCTTCCGTAGCTGTAGCGGATCACCTTGAAAAAGGCGGCGGCGCGCCGGATATCGTACAGCTGGGCTTTCTCCAAAAGAATGGCTCTGATTTCTTCAAACTGGACGGGTGTCAGCTCCCGCTGAGCAAGCTCCAGCTCCTGGCGCATAAACGCGTCGGTAAATTCCTCCTGCTCCAGAAATTTTCTCAATACAAAGAATTCATCCCGGCCGTTCAGCGGCAGGAAACCCAACTCCTTCAGGAACGCCATCGGCTGGTCGCGGACGCAGCGGAACAGGTTGGCAAGGTCGGAATTGAAGTCGTTGTAGACCTCCATGGCGACGTCGGGTGTTCGTCCGAACAGCACCCAACCTCCGCCGCCGAAGACTTCGATATACCGTCCGAACTCCTTCGGCATTTTCTGATAGATGAGATCCCGCAGCGCTTTCTTGCCGCCCACCCAGCTGATGATGCTGTTCATCGCGTCACCTGCCTTTCCGGCCGCGGCTGAATCTGTCCATGTCGGTTTTCATGCAGGTGCCGTCCGGACTCCAGCAGATAAAGCCGACGCGTGGATACGGACAGCCATCACAGCGGGAAAGATCCCGCGGAGAAAGTACGGTGTATTTTTTCGGAGGGCCGGTCGCTCCGGCCCCTGTTTTTTCTTCTGCTTTGGTTTCCTGGCGCATGGCGCGTTCCTTTCCCGGAAAAACAAAAAAGGCGCCGCCTTTTTTCAAAGACAGCGCCTCTCATTTTCCGTATACGGTTGTGTGTTGATTTGACGATGGACCATTTTTCCCCTGAAACGCAAAAAGCGCCTTCCGATTCTTTTGAAATCAGAAGGCGCTACATATTCATCTGCATCCCTTGGTCGGGATAAAGGATGGCAAAGCGTGAGGTCTGAAGCTCCGCCGCGTCGCCGTTTTTCACAATCTCAGGATGCATCCCGATCCAGCTCAGGTCTTCCGAGGAGGCGGGCTCGGGTGGGCCCTGCCCATAACGGAAGGACTTGACAACGACGGCGATGTATTCCGATTCGCCGCAGTCCTCCACCAGCTCCCGGTACACCTTGGAGTTCTGGATGTCCTCCAGTTCCGGTATGCCGCCCATGATCCCGATATCCCGGATGCCGGTGTTGGTTTCCAGACCGACGAGAGAAAATATCTTACTCATGTCGCCAGCCTCCTTCACAGGCTCAGGCTCAAACTCTGTTCCTGTGGGGAAGGCTCGCTGAATTCATGGATGAACGCTTGGTCGTTCCGGGCAATATACCCGTCCGCGTAGCGCTTGAGTCCAAGCCGTTCGATCTCGGACTTGCAGTATCCGGCATAGTCGAAGTACGGAGCCGCGGCGCTGTCAGGATCGACGATTCCCGACCGCCCGGCAAGCCGTCGCCCGAACCTTTCCCAATATTCCTCTGCGGGAATGAAGTCATAGCAATTAAGATTTTGGGAAATGTCCAGCGCCTCGTCGAGCCGGGTGCAGCCTTCCAGTTCCATCGCCGCCCGGAAATATTCGTCGAAGCAGGGCATTCCCTGCCCCTGTTCCTCCAGCACATAACCGAGGTTGTTACCGGCGTCAATGAGCTGTTCAAGGGTCGCGTACTGGCTCGCGGGGTTCATAATATTCCAGAGACAGCATTTCGCCTCCAGCAAAACCGCGCCGGCCCATCCTGTCACGCCGAGCTCACCCCGCGCGGCGGCCAGCTCGTCCGGCTCGCCGGTGACGGGTTCGTGGTCGGGGAGCATGAGCCACACGCCGTCCGGACAGTGAGCGGACGCAACCTTCAGCCGCATGGCCGCGTCTCCGACCGTCAGCCTGCCGAGAGAATCTCCGGCGGCGTAGATCTGCCGGAGAGGAGAGGTCTGTTCCACGAAGCCGCCCGATGTAAAAACCCCGCCATACCGCTCACGCAGGTCGCGTCCCCAGCGCGCCGTATTGAGAAGAGGTATCCGCTTTTCGGGAACTCTTTCCCGATAGCGGGCGGCGTAAGCGCCGAGTGCGGCATCATCCGTCGCGCCAAGGCAGAGCGAAAAGCTGTCGAGCTGCTCCGTCAGATTGATCAGGTCCGCTGCGATGTCGATGGATTGAAGCTGGGAGGCGCCCTCCAGCAGATACCGTTCCCGGACGGACATTTCGGAAAGGCGCCAGCTAAGAAATCGCGTTTCTTCCGCCGTTCCGGGAAGCTCTTTCCATGGATAAGGGTACGGGTAATCCCTCATGTCGCTCACCTCATTTCCATCTGCGGCCCGGGCCGGTTCAGGCACTGCTCCACCGTCCGGCCGTTTCGGGAGACGAGGATACCGTAATCGGTGGCGGAGGCGAGGTTGTGCTCCATGAGCTTTTCGCCGTAATGATGGAGAGCCGCATCGCCGGAAAACAGTTCCTCTTTCAGCGGGATGGAGCATTTCGCAAGCTCCGCTTTCGCGTAGTCCGCGGGAGTCGCGGCTTCCCGCAGAAGAGAAAACTCGTCGGCCTGATACGCGAGGTCGAGCGCCTCGTCCAGCGAGATGTCATCGGGCGCTGCTGCGATCATGGCCTTGCAGACCGGGATGCCGCCCTCCCGGTCGAGGTACCGGAGCTGTCCGGCCAACTCGTTGACCAACCCGTAGCAGTCGCCGTTCGTGGCTTCCAACTCATCGGTGATCTTTTCCGTCAGCCGGGGGACGTCGCAGTCCACGGCGGTGAACGCGCATTCATCCGGGGAGGCCGCGCCCACCTCCTTCACCGCGTGAAAAAGCTCCTGATCGCCGGCAGGCAGCTTCAGGAGCGTTGAAAGGTCGTTGTCATATTCGGGATCGTTGAAGCGTCCCTTCGTCACGCGGAGAAGCACGGTATAATCCGGCTTTTCGGAAGGGACGGCCTCTCCGCTTTGGTACAGCCGCGCGATGATGCCGTTTTGCACCACATAACCGTGTGGAGTGAAAACGCCGCCCTCGCCCTCGCGCATCTCCTTACCGATCTTTTCAAAGTCCAGCCAGGCGTAGATATTGTCCGGCACGCTGTCGAGCTGCGGGACAAACCCGTTTTCCGCGTAGAATTTGCCGAGGGATTCGTCGTCGTGCGCTTCATAGGCGATCTGACAGTGCTCCATGCTGGCGGTCATGTTGATGAGTCGGTCCACGGGGATCGGCTCATAGCTTTTCTGCACGGCGTCCATCATGACCATGCCCTCGAAGCAGTCCAACTCCCAATCGCTGAGGGAAGTCAGACGATTGCACAGGTGGTTGAGCTCATAAAGGTTGGAGCTAGGGCTGAGAAACTGCGGCAGATAGTCCAGCTCACAGCTCAGGATTTCCGTGGAGTAGATGACGCGCTCATCCGTCACGCGCGTCCTGTCCAGCGCGTCCAGAATCTCATAGGGCGCGGCGGGCAGAGCGAGAGTCGCGGAGGTGTTTGCCCCGAGCGGGCCGGGGCGTCTGATTTCCAACTCCATTATTTTACTATTCAAGCGTCATTCCTCCCATCTGCTGGCCCTGCTCCAACTCGTCCCGCGTCATGATGCTCCAGCTTTTATCACTGCTCCACAGGCTGACATAAATTTCGCCGTCCCCGGTTTTGATTGGGCGCTGCTCGAACCCTTCCCCGAAGCCGTCTGCTGCCTGACCGATGATGGTTTCCTTGAGCCGGTCGAGTTCCTCTGCCGTCAGATCGCCCTGCACGTGGCACTCGGCAACCCCCATCAATTGGCCCTGAACACGTTCTATTGTGAAAACGTAAGACCGTACCTTGCTGTTTACGCTGTCGTCCGCGCCGTAGTATTTCATAAGGCCGCGCTCCGTTTCCTCCGGCCTCCGTTCTTTCAGAAGGGCGGCGAGAATGTGATCCTCATAGGAAAGGGCCGTCCGGCCGTCAAGCTCAATGGGATCATCGTCCATGTCGCCGTATTCGTTGCGCTCATAGCTTCTGACGGTGAGCGGCATGTACAGCTTCAGCGTCTGAAGCGGCTGCGGAATGACGGAAAAGCGATCCTCACCGGGGATGAGCGCGAGGGTGCGACCGTTGTCCCATTGCATGTGTATCCCGCAGGCATCGTCAACAAAATCGACGGTTCCCTCAGTGCCGGGTGGCACCGGAGCGTAGGGATCGCGCATTTCCGTGAGCCGGACACGGGTGCCGGACGGATACTGCTCCTTCATGAATTTCACCCATTCGGGGTTCTGTCTCATTTCATAAACCTCCCATCGTGATGCCCTGCTCGGGCGTCTGTTCTGTAAGCTTTTCATGCAGTGTTTCCGCCGCTTCCGCGATAACCGGATCGCCGGAAAAACTGGCAAGGCGGGTGTAGTCCTCCGACAGCTGTTGTTCGCCGTTCAGCGTGATCACGAGATCCACGGTGGAGATCCCGTCCTTAGTCACGCCGAGCCGCTTGTTGTCGCTGCCTATGTCGTTATATAACTGGATCGCCTCCGGAAGCGTCAGGTCGCTGGTGAGCTTTTCACTGGGCGTGTTATAATCCTGAAAAATAAACCAGCTGTAGCTGTGTGGCAGCGTGTTGTCGGCGGCGTTCCGGAGCATTTCCTTTCCGGCCTCCGTGAGTCCATGCTCCTGTGCGGGAGCTTCCTGCTTCATGTTCATCCGCTGCACCCGCAGGTCGAAGGCGGTGAGGTAGGCGTGGTAATCTCCGGGCCGGGATTGCACCGCAGGCAGTAGCGGTATCGTTCCGTTTCAATCACGTAACCGTAGTTCTGCCGCCAGCCGCCTTCGATTTCTCCGCCGCGATTCCTGCAATAACCGGCCATGGCGCTGAGATTTTTCAGTGGGCCGGTTTTCCGGAGCTCGTTGACCAGATCCGTCAGCTCCGCCTTGAATTCAGGGCTGTTCAGCGACTCGTCACCGCGAGGATGCCAGGTGTGCCAGAACTCATTGCCGTCGTGCCCGAAATCAATGCGGACATGGCCGACGGCGCCCAGCGCCTCGTCCTGTTCCTTCGGCAGGGCATAAAAAAATCCCGCCTCATTGGGAGAGGCGGGCCGCAGAATGAATTTCCGGTTGTCGGGCGGGAGTGCGATGCCGTGTTCCTCACAGAATTCCGGCAGCGTCAGGCATGCACCGAGAAAATTGAGCTTGCCGCGCAATCGGCGGAAGCCCTCCTTGGGAATGGTCACCGGCTCGGCGGTCAGCACCGTGCCGGCGTGATTGACCGCGACCTGATTTTCCAGCGTCATCGGCTTGCCGGGATCGTAATCGGAACCGCGCAGGTCGTAGCAGTGGAAGCCTTCGGGTACCGTGCTGCGGTCAATGCGGGAATCCGTAAAGAGGGCGGGTTTTCCGAAAAGCTCCACATGCTCATACTGTTCTTCTCTGGCGTTTACGCTCATGGCTTTTTCATCTCCTTCTTGTTTTGTCAAGCACACAGAATACCATGAAGCGGCGGAAATAGCTATCCTATATTCATTCCGCCGAATTCCTGAGCCGGATGGGGCTGGGTAAAATCCAGCAGGGCCTGATCCGCGCTGTCTTTTCTGAGAACATAGCCGCAGGAAATATATGCGCCGCCGTGATCGGCGTAATACTCGGCGCCGATCTTCCCAAAGTCCAGATAAGGCCGGACGCTTTCACTGAAAGGCTTAACGCCGAATTCCACAAGGCAGACGCCCAGCTCCCGGTCAGTAGTAATTTCGGGAACGAGAATATAATCCTCCAGACGTTCTCCGATGGCAATCACATCATCCAGGCCATTTACAGACTCGGCGTCCAACGCGCCCTCGAATACGAGGCACTGCTCACGGCCCAGCGTGTTGACGATCTCCGCGATGCGGTTCAGCTTTTTTAGATGATCGGGATCATTCACGTTTGCGCGCTTCAAGTAACGTCCGATATTCCAGACGTCGCTGATGGCGCCGTAGATGCGGGTGGAAGCAACATTGCTGCTTGTTTCATCCAGCTGTGACATTACCTCACCGACATCGGCCAGAGTTGCCGGAAGCTCCAGATATTCGTCGTCATAGGCACCGTCTCGGGTCAACTGCAGCTTGAGCATGTCACATTCCTCCCAGCGTCTGTTCCATCCGTTCCGTTTCACTGCCCGCCAGCACTTCCTCAATGGAAATGAAGCCGTGGTAGCTGACATAGCCGCCGCCGACATACTGGCCCTGCTCCTGACTCATGCGCTGTTTTCCATACTTTTGATAGTCATAGAACTCATCCAGATTTTCATCGTATTCAAATCGACCGGATTCCGCGATCATGTATCGCCCGTATTCCGCGGGAGTGGAGACCTTCGGGATGAAATCGAACAGGTCGAGCTGTTTCAGAAGGTTCCGCGCCTGGACAAGATCGTCGGGCTGAGCCATCTGAAGGACGGCGCCAAGCTTTTGCCGGTCGCCCTGATCCAATTCCGCAAAGCCAGCGCACAGATCATTGACGTCATGGAGGTTCTCGCCGCCCAGCAACGCAGTTAATTCCTGCGGTAGCTCGCTGTCGGAATACCGCAGCCGCATGTCTTCGGGAACAGAGATCCCGGTACGAATGACAGATCGTTCTATCTGCCAGTCGTTTATAGGAAAGTGCAGCCAGGTGATCGGCGCGGCATCTTCAGAAAGCCTGCGATCCGTCATCGCCACGGTCAGCACGGTATTGCCGCTGTACAGGTAGTCGGGAAAGTGCTGCCCGCCGTAGAGTTGTTCCAGCTGCATGCCGTTATCATAAACGACACCGTAAGGCGTAACCTTACCATCCTCGTTGAGCAGAAGTGACAGGGCCAGCTTTCGGGCGTCGACTGACTGCAGTTCTTCTGGCATCGCACCGCCATGGATGTCCAGATAATGCGCGCGGCCAATGGAGGCGAGGTCGGAAAAATCCTGCACCACCGTTGCGTTCTGACAACAAAAGGTCAGATTGATGAGGTCAGTCATGTCAAAATAGCCGCGGCTGACAGCCACACCCTGAAACTGTGCGAGCTCGCGCCGGTCAAAGCTGTCCAGCCGTTTGACGAGATAGTCCAGCTCGTCGACGTTCACGGCAGTCTTTTCAAGACGCTTGATGATCGGAACGTCACCGCCGACCGAAGCAGCATAGCAGTCACGCTCCGTAGCGCTGCCGATACCGATGGACTCCAAATCTGCGTATACATTTTCCGTGATGGGGAAGCCGACTGTCACGGCAGGTGAGCCGGGCCGGTTTGGATTTGATAGGGTTGCGTAGACCATGGAGCATTCCGCCTTTCTTTTCTGAAATTTTATATTGGGGTATAAAAAAAGAGCCATGCTCTCCAATCGGAAAACATGGCTCTACCTTTATTTAATGATTGCGCTTACTTTATGAATAAAACAAAGGCATCAAGAATAATCCTCACAATGCTTGAAGGGAATAAGGGAATCCTGCAAAAAAGAGGCACAGTCTTGTGAAACTGCGCCTCTTTTTTGCCTAGTCCTTTATCAAGTGTCCGGTCTGATAGGTAAAACCAAAGCCACAAGGTTTTGGCCTTGTGGCTTATTGTTTTTGGTGGAGATAAGCGGGATCGAACCGCTGACCTCCTGCATGCCATGCAGGCGCTCTCCCAGCTGAGCTATACCCCCGTGTGTTCGGAAACCTTTGATTTTACTGGACTTCCGGGCTATTCAATTTTTTTGCTTTCCTCATTGTTGAGGGGTCGCATACCTGAGTGCTTGCGCTCCCAGCTGAGCTATACCCCCATGATTTGCTCCGTTGCGGCGACGCTCCTTATTATACTAAATAAACTCGGGTCTGTCAATATCTTTATTTATTTTTTTTGCGACGGCGGCAAATACCCGCTGCAACGTATAGAGCTACTGTGAATTGTGACATAATTAAGCCGTGAATATATTTTATTTATTGAAGATTCGCTATTGTTTTCGTTTGCGTTTGGTGCTATAATATTTCGGAGTTCGGTTAAAAAAACCATGACAGAAACTGGAGGAGAAGAGATCTAATGAGCATGATTTCAACATTTATTTTCTCGATTGCCGTAGCTCTGATTTCTTTTTTAGTCGCGGCGTATTTTTACGCATGGGTAAAAAAATGCCCCTCTTCAAACAAGAAAATTCAGGAAATCGGCAAATTAATCGCCAACGGCGCTAACACGTTTCTAAGACGTGAGTATATAGTCTTGGCGCGTTTTGTCTGCATTGCCGCAATCCTCATTCTCGTGTTCCTGCCGAGCCCGATATGGAGCGGCGACGCGATGGAGAATGTCCAGATGATGCTCGCTTACATCGCCGGCGCCTTCATTTCAGCGCTGGCCGGAAAGATCGGCATTATGACCGCGACGAAAGCCAACGTCAAGGCTGCCGAAGCAGCGACGAAGGATATCAGGCATTCGTTCCTGTCCGGATTCCGCGGCGGCGCGGTTATGGGAATGGCGGTTGTCGGTGCGAGCCTTATAGGCGTAACAATCGTCTATATGCTGACACAGGAGTCGAGCGCAGTTCTCGGCTTCAGCTTCGGAGCTTCGAGCCTCGCGCTCTTCGCCAAGGCGGGCGGCGGCATCTTCACAAAGACGGCCGACGTCAGCGCGGACCTTGTCGGTAAGGTTGAGCTCAGCATCCCCGAAGATGACCCCCGCAACCCCGCGGTTATCGCGGACAACGTGGGCGACAACGTCGGCGATGTCGCCGGTATGGGCGCCGATCTGTTCGACTCCAACGTGGCCTCAATGGCGGCCGCGCTTGTTATGGCAATATCCATTGACAACCTGATAGGCAAGGGCTCCCATCAGTTTGTTATGCACGTGTTCATCTACGCGGCGCTCGGCCTTCTCGCTTCGGCGCTCGGCGTTCTCGCGGCGCGCATGGGCAAGAATGCGAGCCCCACAAGAGCCCTGAACTCCAGCACATACATCACCACCGCTATATACCTTGTTCTGACCTCCGCCACCACCTTCCTGTTCGATCTGAGATGGGAAGTCTGGGGCGCTACCACAGCCGGTCTGCTGGTCGGCGTTATTATCGGTATCGCGAGCGACTACTTTACCGACGACACCCGCAAGCCGGTTCAGAACACCGCCAACGCTTCCAAATCCGGCCCGGCGTTTACGATTCTGTCGGGCGTGTCCTACGGTTTCCTGAGCACCCTTCCGGCGCTTATGGGCATCGGCGTGTCCGCGCTTGTTGCCTATAAGCTCTGCGCGCCGATAGATTCCGCCAACTCCGTCCTGTACGGCATGTACGGTATTTCGATGGCCGCGGTCGGCATGCTCTCCATCGTCGGCATGATCATCTCCAACGACGCCTACGGCCCGATTGTCGACAACGCCAGAGGTCTTGTGGAAATGGGCAATCTCGGCGACGAGGCTCTGGAAGTTACCGACTCCCTTGACAGCGCGGGCAACACCGTTAAGGCCGTTACGAAGGGCTTCGCCATCGGCGCGGCCGGACTCACGATTATCGCCCTGCTGGGCGCGTTCCTGAGCGAGGTCAACGAGGCGGCGAGCGAGCTCGGCCTGGATCTGATCAACAGCTTTGACATTATGGACCCACTGGTCTTCTTCGGTCTGATCATCGGCGCGGCGATTCCCGCGGTCTTCTCGGCGATGCTGATCCTCGGCGTGGATCGCAACGCGCAGCGCATGGTAAAAGAAATCCACAGACAGTTTAAGGAAATTATCGGCCTTCGCGAAGGCAAAGAAGGCGTCATGCCCGAGTACGAAAAATGCATCGATATCGCGACCGTCGGCGCTCTGAAAGAGCTTATTCCCGCGGGTTTAGTGGCGATTATCGCAACCATCGTCGTCGGATTTGTCGGAGGCGTTCCGGCTATCGGCGGCTTCCTCACGGGCAATATCATCAGCGGTCTGCTGCTGGCGCTGTTTATGTCGAACTCCGGCGGCCTGTGGGACAATGCTAAGAAGTACGTAGAATCCGGAAACTGCGGCGGCAAGGGCTCGGATACCCATAAAGCGGCCGTCGTTGGCGACACGGTCGGCGACCCGTTCAAGGATACCGCCGGTCCGTCCATAAACACCCAAGTCACGGTTGTCTCCCTCGTATCCTCGATTATGGCGACGCTGTTCCTGCAGTTCCATATCTTCGGTTAAAAGCTTAAACATCACAAAACAAAAAAGTGGCAGGGATGAATTCCTTGCCGCTTTTTTTGATAATGTCAATGATATTTCAAGCTATTATCGCATAATGGGTGCGAGAAAAAGTATAATCATGAGGCTTTTACTGGCGGAAGACGAAAAGAGAATGGCGGAATAATACGAGGTGGATTATTACGCGGACGGAGTCAACGGTTTATGGCCGCGGAGAGCAATATATACGGCATCATAATTCTGGACGTGATGCTGCCGGGAATGAGCGGCCATGCAGGTAGCATTTTATTCCCTGCCGCCGTTTTCCCCTTAGCCGGCCGCCGGTCCGGGGCGGGGAAGAGCGGTTTAGCCCGGTATTATGATATCGTCCCTCTTCGGGCCGTTTGAGATGTACTTGATTGGGTATCCGAGCCTTTGCTGTATGAAGCTGACATACTTTTTGGCGTTGTCCGGGAGGTCCGCATAATTTCTGATGCCGGTGATGTCGCATTTCCAGCCGTCCAGGTATTCATAGACGGGTTTTGCCCTGTTGAGCCTCGGCGTCGCCGGGAAATCCTCGGTGAGCTCGCCGTCGATGTCGTAGGCCACGCAGACGGGGATTTTATCCAGGTAGGAGAGGACGTCCAAAAGCGCCAGCGCCACATGGGTTGTGCCCTGCAGCATGCAGCCGTAACGGGTCGCGACGGCGTCAAACCAGCCCATTCTGCGGGGACGGCCTGTGGTCGCTCCGTACTCGCCGCAGTCACCGCCGCGGTTTCTGAGGGTCTCCGCCTCCTCCCCGAATATCTCGGAGACAAACGCGCCAGCCCCGACGGCGGAGGAATAGGCCTTGACGACGGTCACGACCTCCTTTATCTGATAAGGCGGAATGCCGGCCGCGCCGACGCTTGCAAAGCCGGCGAGCGGGGAAGAGGAGGTGGTGAACGGGTAGATGCCGTTGTCCGGGTCCTTGAGCGCGCCCAGCTGGCCCTCCAGCAGGATGTTTTTCCCCTCCCTGACGGCGCGGTTAAGGTAGAGCGCGACGTCGGCGACCATAGGGCGGAGCCGCTCCCGCAGGACAACCAGCTTGCGGTAGATCTCGTCCGGGTCTAAAACTGTTTCGTCCCGGTATACGGCCTTAATCATCTTGTTTTTAACTTCGCATACGGACTCGAGCTTGACCTTTAGCGCTTCGTCGTCGTAAAGCTCGCAGACCTGGAAGCCGATTTTAAGGTATTTGTCGGAGTAAAACGGCGCGATTCCGGACTGCGTCGAGCCGAAGCTTTTCTTACCGAGCCGCTTCTCCTCCAGCGCGTCGAACAGCGGATGATAGGGCATTACCACCTGCGCCCTGTCGGAGACGAGCAGCTTCGGAGCCGGAACGTTTCTCTCGGAGAGCGAATCAAGCTCTTTAAATAAATTGTCGAGGTTCAGCGCCACGCCCTGGGCTATCACGTTGACGACACCTTTTCTGAACACGCCGGAGGGCAGAAGGTGGAGCGCGAATTTTCCGTATTCGTTGATGACCGTATGGCCGGCGTTCGCGCCGCCCTGGTAACGGACGACGATATCTGCCTCCCCGGCCAGCAGATCGGTCATTTTGCCTTTTCCTTCGTCGCCCCAGTTGCCGCCTACAATTGCTTTAACCATATTTACCTCCGATAAGCAAAAGAACGATTTTACTACGGTTTTATGATAGCATATATCGGTACATAAATATAATTGATATTTCTTATACTGGACATAACACAAAGTTATATCAGCATCGATAAAAGCCTTTTTCCAGCGGGGGAGGGCGGTATTTTATCGGAGGTGATCACGCAGATCTCCCGCGGCGGAATCTCCGGCTCGATTCTCAGCTTGAAGAGCGTTCCCTTTTGGATCTCCTCCTTTGCGAAATCAGAAACTACGCACCCGATCCCGAGATTTCTAAGCGCGAAGGAGACGATCAAGTCGCTGGTGGCGAGCTCGAACTCCGGGGCCAGGGTGACGCCCTGCAGCTTCAGAAAATCGTCCACATAGCGCCTAGTACTGGTGTTGGGCTCAAGGCAGATCACGGGGTAAGAGCAGAACTCGGAGGGGTGGAGGGTCCTCCCCTTCAGGAAGTCATACCGGCTACCGGCGACAAAGATGTCGGTTATCGGGCAGACCGGAGTGGTAATGAAGCCCGGACGGTAGGCCGCGGGCGCGGTGACGACGCCGAAATCAATTTTTCCGGCTTCGAGGAACTCGGCCGTCACAGGGGTCGGCGCGTTTGTGACCTTTACCTTTATTTTGGGGAACCTGCTGTGAAACGCCTCGAGATGGGGGAGCAGGTAATAGCGCAGCGTCATATCGCTTGCGCCGATGCGGATTTCCCCCTCCTCGAGGTTTAAAAGCTCCTGAAACTTGCTTTCGCCGAGCTTGATGCTCTCATACCCGCGGGAGACATGGGCGTAGAGCACCTCCCCCTCGGGGGTCAGCTTCACGCCCCGGGGCGTCCGAACAAACAGCGCCGCGCCGAGATCGGTCTCGAGCTGCCTGACGGCCCGGCTTACGGCAGGCTGGGAGATGAAAAGCTCGTTCGCGGCAGAGGTAATCCCGCCGCACTTCGCGACGTAGTAAAAGATTTTATAGTACTCAAGGTTAACGTTCATATAACCTCCGGTTATATAGCGAGGATAAATATAATTACCGGTTATATTATACCGCGTCCGGCGGGGGATGTAAACGGCGCGGGAGAGAATTTATTATGCAAAACCTTCCCGCTTTAAAGGCATGCGCCGGATATATCCGTATAGTAAAGTAAAAAAGCGCCGGCGCGTGATTTTTCGTCTTTCGCGCCGGCACATTTTTGCTGTTTTCAGGAATGAAAGCGGTTATTTTTGTTTTGTGTTATTTCTTTTGCCAGACCCTGACGTAATCGACAACGAACTCCGTGGTATAATCCTTGTCCTCAACGCAGTTGCCCGGAAGCTCGAGGGAGACAATCAGTTCCTGCGGCACCCGGGAAACGCCGTCCCCCCAGATGCTTACGGCGACGAGCTCGTCGTCGATATAGAACTTGTATTCGTTCTCATCCCAATCGAGGGCGTAGGTGTGAAACATCTCGCAGGCGTCGGGAAGTATTCTTCTCGAGACGGTGGACGAGTCAAGACCTCCCTGTGCCGCGACGCTGCCCTTCATTCCGGAGCAGTGAATTGTTGAAGTAATAAGAGGATAGGCTCCGTCCTTGGTGCTGAAGCATTCGATTATATCGATTTCAGATCCGCCGGGCCCGATGCCGCCTCTGGATTTCTCGGGATCGTAGGGAGAAGGCGCCTGCAGCCAGAAGGCGCTCCAAAAAGAGCCGTCGCAGCTGTGGACGGATCTTGAACAGATACAGCGGATCTCAAAATAACCGCGCAGAAAATAATCGTTGGCCCTGATCATTCCGCCGTACCAGCCCTCGCCGTACTCGCCGTTTTTGTACTCCTGTTTCATATGAAGACAGCCGTCTTTCAGAAAAACCTGTTCGGGAGAATTATACCCAACTCTCCTCCTGCCGTTACCCCTGTAAGCCCATTTGCTCATATCGAGCGTTTCGCCGTCAAAATCATCCTCAAATACAAGGGAATAACCGTTAGGTACAGACATGGTAAATATCCTTTCTGATTTATTTTTTTTGCCAGACCCTGACGTAATCTACGATATACTCGGATGTGAAGTTTTTATCGTTTTTGCAGTCGCGCGGCAATACAAGGGAAACAATCAGACTCTGCGGAACCCGCGAAACGCCGTCCCCCCACATGCTTACGCCGACGAGCTCATCGTCTATATAAAACTTATACTCTTTTTCATCCCATTCGAGGGCGTAGGTGTGAAACTTTTCAAAAGCGTCCGGCAATTTTCTTGAGGAGACGGAGAAGGAATCAAGCCCTCCCTTTTCAGCCGGGCTGCCTTTCATCCCGGAGCAGTGGATTGTTGAGGCGACAACGGGGCAGGTCCCGTTATCGGCGCTGAAGCATTCCATTATGTCGATTTCCGATCCCCCGGGTCCGATGCCGCCCTTTGATTTTTCGGGATCATAGGGAGAGGGCGACTGCAGCCAGAACGCGCTCCAGCAGGAACCGTCGCCGCTGTGGACGGAGCATATACAGCGAATTTCAAAATATCCCCTGAGAAAATTGTTTTTGACATTTACCTCGCCGGAGTACCAGCCCTCGCCGAACTCGCCGGTCTTATACTCCTGTTTGATGTGCAGACAACCGTCGTGTACGCTTACCTGAGAGGGCGACTGATAACCACATCCGTCCGGACCGGTATGCCTGTAAGCCCACTTTTCCGTATCTAATTCGGTTCCGGAAAAATTGTCTTCGAAGACCAATTCATAGCCGTCGGAATGAACCATAAAATCACTCTTTTCATGTTAAATAAAAAACTGCGCAAGCCGTGTCACTGATAACCGATGGCCGCATAAGCGGCTTATTCATGCTAATCTTATATCACAACGTTCAGATGCTGTCAATACGGTAAGGCCGATAAAAATGATATGCTCCCTTTATGCTAAGAAGTGTTTTTTGTTTCACCGCATAAAGGGAGCATATCGGGGGACTGCCATTTTATAGAGAAAAAGGAGAATTAGGGGCATAAAGCTTTAGTCTTCCACCTTTGAGATTCTGATCTCCACGCGGCGGTTCTGCGCCCAGTACTCCTCGGAATTGCCAACCACGAAGGGGCGATTGCAGGAAAAGCCGGTTATGGACATCTTTGACTGGGGAAGGCCGCATTTTTGGACGAGAAATTTAAGCACGGTCAGCGCGCGGCCGGAGGAGAGCTCCCAGGAAAAGAAATCCGTTGTCGACTGCGGCCCGTCGGTGGTCTTAGCGGTGTGTCCGCTGATTTCAATGGTGTCTATAAGGTCGTAGGACTCGTTCAGAATCTCGCCGATTGTTTCTACCGCGGGATAGCTGTTCTCCTTTAAAATTGGCTGGTCCGGGTAGAAAAACAGGCCCTCGAGAAAGCGGAAGTAGATGTACCCGTCGACCTTCTCAACCGTAATCATTTCGTTATAGCCGCGCTCGACCAGAATGTTGTTGATTTTATCGTAGAGCTCGTCGAAATCCTGCACGCCGTCGTCGGGCGGCTCGGTCTCGGTGTCGTCGGGAGCCGTCGTTGTGAACTCGATATCGCTGACATCGGTGACTTCCCCTGTGACTTCGCCGTTGGAGCTGGAGGTGCCGGAGCCCCCGCCGAAGGCCTGCGAAAAGCTGTGCATCAGCGCCTTGTACTTGTTGAGGTCGATGATGCTCATCGCGTAGAGGGCCATAAAGAGAACCAGAAGGTTGTTCATCAGGTCGGCATATGTAGTCAGCCATCTTGAGGTGTCGATTTTATCCACACTTCCGCGTTTCTTCACTGCTGTCCCTCCCGTTTAGCGGTAATCACAAATCCTACTATTTTTTATTCGCGCTGCCCTCGAGCCTGTTCAAAGCCTTATGCCCGCGGCCTTTCTTGTCGTCAATGATCAAATATGACGAAAGCTGTTCCCTTAAAAATCTTGAGTTGACGCCGTTTCTTATCGCGCAGACGCCGGTTATGATCATTTCCTTTTCCAGCCTGTAGTTGGCAAGCCTGCTTTTCAGCTTCGTCGAAGCGGGGACGAAAATGAAGTTTGCCAGAAGAACGCCGTAAAGCGTGGTTATAAACGCGATGCCGATGGCTTTTGTAAGCATGTTCGGATCATCCATGCCGGCCCCGAGGACCTGTATCAGGCCGACTATCGTGCCGATCATGCCGAACGAGGGGCAGAACGCGGCGATCGAGTCGAACATCTGCAGCAGGACGCTCCGGTTTTGCTCGTAGAGGTAAATATCGTTTTCGAGAATATCGCTGATCTTCTCCGGGTCCGTGCCGTCGACGACCATCAGGATTCCGCGCTTCAGGAAGGGATCGATCGGCTTTTTCGGGTCCTCCTCGGAAATTACCTTTTCGAGACTCAGAAGCCCGTTCTGACGCGCCGTCTGCGAAAGCCTCAGAAGGTAATCGATTGTGCTGCTGACTGAGGATTTCGGCTTGACCAGCAATTCCAGCAGCAGCTTCGGCATTTGCTTTATCTGGTTGATGCCGTAGCACGCGACGCAGGCTCCGATCGAGCCGCCGAAGGTTATTACCATCGCGCTGAGCATCCAGAGCGCCCGGACATTTCCGCCGTCCATCGAGTAGCCGAAAAGAACGCAGAACAGTCCGAAAGCAAGACCTAATACGGTTGCTATATCCATAATGAAGCACTCCTGACCTGTTTATTTTGTTGGGACGAATCAATCGCTTTTGCAGTTGAGATACACGCCCTTGCTGTCAGAGCTCTGCATGTAATACCCCTGGCGTACCTTTTTTAGGTTCCTGACGCCGGCCAGGCTGTCGGAGATTTTCTGCTGAAGGGCCTTGGCGCGGGCGTTCAGCCTGTTGTCGAGGGTTCTGCACAGGCTTAATAGCTTCCTGGTCTCCGCGTATGCGGGCTGAAGCGAACGGCACCATTCGGGGCAGACCATGTTTTCAGCGCCGGGCTTCAAAAGCTCGTTTATAATCGTGCCGTAGCCCTGCTCAAGACTTTCAATGATGCCGCGGGACCTGCTGTCCATATCGGCGAGAGTGTCGAGAAGCACCTGTCTTTCGTCGACCTTCTCGGAAAATCCCCTGATGTCTCCCTTATCGAGGCGGCGGAGGGCGCTCACGCAGATTACGGTAAAGGTTCTCAGCAGTTCGTTCCTCTGCTGCGCTATCTTTTCAAGCGCCGCTATCTGTTTTATATAATCATCGCTCATATCCACGCATATCCTCTCAATACGGCCGGAAAATTGCAAAACCTTATGAGTGCCGGCTTTTAAGCTCGGCCTGTTTCCATGTGTCGTAAAACCCGCGGGTCATCGTCAGCACCTGCTGCAAGATTTCGGTATCTTTTTTTATATTGGCCTGGACAAGCCTGTCCAGGATGAAATCATAGAGGGAATAGAGATTTTTGGAAATCTCGAAATTCATGTCAAGGCTGTCCATAAGATATTCGTAGATGTTCTGCGCCTTGACAATTGCGTTGTGGGCGCCGCATATATCCTTCGACTCGATGCACTTCATCGCCTTTGAGATGCAGACGGCCGCGTGTTCGAAAAGGAGAACCACCTGCTCGCCCGGAGTTAGCGA
Organism: Bacillota bacterium; assembly: GCA_033813635.1. Classification (GTDB taxonomy): domain Bacteria; phylum Bacillota; class Clostridia; order Oscillospirales; family QAMX01; genus JAPXRI01. Next base: position 228,247 of record JAPXRI010000001.1, on the reverse strand, counting down.
GCCGACCGACTGTGCCCTGTATTTTTGATACTCTGCCGCTGTCGCCATAAAATATCTCCTCGCGTTAGTCTTTCAAACTCGTATTTTCAGCCGTGGCTCAGTTGGAGCCGGAGCTGAACATGCTTGCTAAGTAGGCGCTCTGGGAATAGAGCTTTGACAGGGCGGTTTCCATAGCCGTGAACTGCTCCCAGTAGCGGTCCTCCTCCTTTGTCAGAGCCTCCTCCATATCGTCGATCTTGATTTCGAGATTCTTGATTCGTTTGCTGTATTCCGTTTCGGAGGTATAGGAGGAGTTGGGGCTTCCCACAAGCATAATCAGAGCGCCTTTTTTTCCGACCGAGTTCAGGTTCTTTTTAATAATGTCGGATATCCTGGCCAGAACGCCGTTTTCCCGGAAGCGTGTCTGCTGCTGCTCCTCGGTGGCGTAGAGCGAAAAAACGCTGCCGCTCTCGTTGGTAAACAGCGCGAGCGTGTCCTCGGGGTTTTCGGTCAGAGCTTTAACGAGCTTGTCCTTGTCCACATACAGCTTGCCCTGCTCGGAATAGGAGCCGGTTGTGATGCCCAACGAGGTGAGAGTGCCGAGCCCCTCGACGACGGTGTATATGCTTGACCGGAGCTCCGTCGCTATGCTGGTGAGATAGAGATCGTTTCTGAGAATGCCGCTTCTGGCTTTGGCGGTCCACGCATCCTGCTGCGATTCGGTAAGCTCCTCCCTCTCGTCGTCCGTAAGCGGCTGGTAATCGCTGTAAACCTCCTCGGAGGTGAGCTTTGTTATCGCGCCGAGAAGGTCGTTGTAATCGCTTATAAACGAGGATATCTTGTCCGCAATAGCGCCGGCGTCGTAGCTCAGGCCGATGGAAATGCCCTCCTCGGCATCCCCGGCTGCCTTGCCGAGCAGCTTGATCGTCGTGCCGTTGACGTTGAATACGTTTGAGCTTCTGGTCAGCGTGATCTGGTCGCTGGCTTCCGCCGAGCCGTTGAGGCTCAGCTTGACGACGGCGTCGGTTCCGGACTTGTATACCCCCGCGCCGAACAGCGAGGCCATCAGCGAGCCGGAGGTGTCCTCGACGCTGACGCCGGAGGCGGACCCGGTGGCCGTCGACGAAATGGTAAACTTGTCCGTAACGTCCGAATAGGATATCTTAACACCCGCGTCGCTTTTGTTTATCGCGCTGATGATTTTGCTGAGGGTGTCGTTGGACGAAAATGAAAACGGCACGCCGTTGATGCGAAAGGCAATTCCGGTATACGGGTCCGAAACGGGCAAAGCCGCGAGCCCGCAGTCTGTGAGCGCGGCCGTAAGGTCAAGCCGGTTCGAGTCGCTCCCGTTAAAATCGAGAATTCCAGTGGGATTGCTATCCACCGATTCCGGTATGCTTATCGAAAGGGCGCTGTTGGACGCCGAGAGAGTGATCTTGTCGTCCTGGAGTGAAAGGCTCACCCTGTCCGCCCCGAACGCCGACGCCAGCATCGACGAGAGTGCGTTTGCCACGTCCTCGGATGTCTGATACTCGCCTTCGGAAAAGGTCAGCGTATTTTCCGTGCCGTCCAGCGTGACGACGATGCTTTTGCCCGCCAGGTCGGCCAAGCTCTCCGTGTTCACCGTAATCACGGGATCGCTGCTGACGGGGGAGGAGCTGGTCATCGAGGCTGAGCTCGCGAGGCTTACGATATCGCTTATATAGATGCTGCCCTCGGCCGAGCTTGAGCTGGGCGTGACGGACACATACGGAGAGGAGCAGGTCGTGCTCAGCTTAAGCAGCGACGAGGCGAAGCTTGAGCCCGAGGTGCCGAAATATTCGGTCTGGAAATCCTTCAGCTTTGTAAGTATGTTCCGGTAGGATTCCTGCTTCCACTCGAGTATCGTTTTCTGCTGCTTCGCTTTATCGATTTTCGCCTTGCTGGCGCTCAGCATCTGTTCAACGATGCTCTCGGTATCGAGACCGGAAACGAGTCCGGAGATGCGCGAGGTGTTCCGGCTTGATGAAGCTGACGAAACGCTTGACATATTAACAACCGCCCCTGATATTAAATATCGAGAAGTATTAGGAAATATTAAGATTAAGCGCCGTTTCGCGATAAAAACAAACGGCCTTAGGGCCTGTTTCCGCCCGCCTGAGTAATATATCGCTCGTTATTTGTAAAAGTTTAGTGATAGCGGTTTAGTTATAACGGTGTATAAATATACCGACTGCAGTCATGTTAATATTTATATATCGACAGAATAAACAAAAAGTTTATCCAGAAGAAAAAAATTTTCACAATAATATTGACAAACAGAAATAGATGTGTTACATTATCAGCAATCGACTGCGATGACCCGCGAAATATGTAACAGAATAGAATATCTCATCCTGATAATAGCAAAACCGTCGAAAGGCGGCGACGCAAAGCTATAGGGTCCGAAAGGACAGCCAGTTGCCAAAAGAGGGGTATTTTTTTGTTACCGTTTTAACGGTTCCATAACAAATGCGATACCGATAATCATATTTATGCAATTTTATACAGAACAAATTATGGCGGTATAAGTCATGCAATGCTTCGATGGAAAGGGGTCAGAGTGTATGGGACAAGTGCTGGAGAATCAAAGCATCGCGTTGTTGCGGAAAAGCCTTGATTCTGTATGGTACAGGCAGCAGGTTATAATGAACAACATCGCCAACTCGGATACGCCGGGTTATAAGGCGAAGCAGGTTGAGTTTGAAAGCCTGCTGAAAACGGCCATCGGCAAAGGCGGCGGGAGCGCGGAGGAGCTCGCCGAGAGAATCGCGGACGTCAAGCCCAAGCTGGTGGAGGACGGCACGACCGCGATAAAGGAAGATGGCAACAACGTGGATTTGAACATCCAGAATATCGAGCTGGCGAGGGCGGCGCTACAATACAATTATCTTGTGAGCTCGCTGTCGTCGGAAATCAGCAGGCTGAAATATGTTATCAATGAAGGGAAAGGTTAACGATGGCTTTTTTAGGATCTCTTGACATCAGCGGTTCGGCGCTGACGGCGCAGAAATTCCGCATGGATATCATCGCGCAAAATCTGGCCAACGCGAACACCACCAGAACCGAAAACGGCGAGGCCTACAGGAGGAAGCTCGTCGTCTTCAACGAAAAGAAGCTCGGGAACAGCTTTCAAAAGGAACTCGGCGCGGCGCTGGGCGGAGTCGAGGTGTCCGCGGTCGTCGAGGACGGGGACGATTTCAAGGTCGAATACGACCCCGATCACCCGGACGCGGACGAAAACGGCTACGTCAGCCTGCCCAACATCGATACGGTGGAGGAAATGGTGGACATGATGTCGGCTTCGCGGTCATACGAGGCAAATATCACGGCCTTCAACGCACTCAAGAACATGGCGTCCGCGGCGCTGGACATCGGAAAATAGCCGCCGCTTAAAGCGAAAACCAGGCAAAAGGAGTAATCATCATGGCGTCGATATCACCGGTAAACGCGTCCCAGTTGCTTGAAAGCATTAATCAGGCGACGAACGCTTCCAAAACAACATCTTCCGATTTTATGCCGTTTAAGGATCTGCTCAACAACGCGATCAGCGCGGTTGAGAGCACGGACGCGGCGGTTAAGTCCGATATGGCGGCTCTCGCCCTCGGAGAAACCGACGCGATACACAATGTGACCATCGATGCGGCGAAAGCGGACCTCGCGATACAGACGCTTGTCGCCGTCAGAAATAAAGCGCTTGACGCTTACAACGAGATAATGCGCATAACACTCTAAGACAAAGGTAAACCGCTCCGAATAAGTTCTAAGTTCTATGAAAGGCACAGGGGAGTATGAATCCGTCAATTTCAGGTGTTGTAAAGCAAATAAGCGGCTATTACAAAAAAATGAGCAAGAAGAAACGCATAGCTGTAATAGCGACGCTTTCGGCAGTTGTCGTTGCGGCAATTGTCGCGGTGATTTTATTGAACCAAAACAGCTACACTGTGCTGTACAGAGGCTTATCCTCCGCCGAGGGCGCGGAGGTGCTGGATATCCTGGACGGTTTGGGCGCGGAGTACAAGGTCGAAGCCGACGGGACGGTTTACGTTCTCACCAAGGACGAGGCCGTGCTCAAAATGCGGCTCGCTTCCGAAGGGTATCCCAAGAGCGCGTTTTCCTATGATATTTTCACCGGCGCCTCCGACCTGATGACGACGGATTACGAGAAGAGGCAGTACCTGGTATTCCAGCTGCAGGACAGGCTGCAGGACTCGATAAAGACCCTTAATGGGGTCAGAAACGCGATCGTCACCTTAAGCGTCGCCGACGACAGCACATTTGTCCTCAGCAGCGACGAGACAGAATCCACCGCCTCGGTGGTTCTGGACCTGTATCCGTCGACCGAGCTCACGAAAAAACAGATAAAGGGAATCGAGGAGCTTGTGGCTAAAAGCGTGTCCGGACTGGAGCCGGAAAACGTGGTAATAATCGACGGCGACGGGACTATTCTCAATACCGCCGAGGACGACAGCGGCGCGGGCAACTCATATACGCAGCTTGAGCTCGTCAAGAGCATCAATAAGCTGTACGAGGAAAAAATCAATTCGCTGCTTGCGCCGGTGCTCGGGGACAACGGCCTGAGCGTTTCGGTGAACGTGGTGGTGGATTTCACGCAGAAAACGAAGGAGGAGACCACCTATTCTCCCTCGGTGGGCGATAACGGGGTCATCTCCCACCACGAGTACGACAATCAGAGCACAAACGGAGGCACGGTCGCGGGCGGCGTTGCCGGAACTGAATCCAATACCGGTTCTCCCACCTACGAAGAGGGCGGGACGGATAACGGCTCTGATAAAAGCGCCAGCGCCAGCGGCTCCACCGATTATCTTGTCAACCAGATGGTCCAGACGATAATAGATTACGGCGGCACTATCAACGATATGACCGTTGCGGTGGTGATCAACAAAAGCGACCTCTCCGAGGAGATGCTGAAGCAGTATAGGCAGCTAATCGCCTACGGGACGGGGATATCGGACGACAAGGTGGCGATTACCTGCGCCGAATTCCTCAAGCACGAAGAGGAGGGGGACGATACCGGCAACCGGACGGATAACCCCGGTTTCAGTCTCAAATCACTTGCGGACAGTCTCGGGATACCCGAAACGATTATATACGCGACTGTTTTCGGAGCGGCGCTGCTCTTTATCGCGGTGCTGCTGGTATTAGTGATGATAAGGAGAATTGCCAGGCGCAGAAGGGAGAAAAAGAGCAAAGCCCTTGAGGAGCTCGAAAAACTGAAGCAGGAGGAGAGCGCTAAAGCCGCGCCACCGAAGGTGGAGGTCCCCGAGATCGTACTGACCGAGACGAGGGAGCAGGTCCTTAAGAAACAGGTCAAGGAATTTACGAACTCGAACCCGGAAATTGTCGCCAAAATCTTGAGATCCTGGATCAAGGAGGATAACGCGAAATGACGACGACCAGAACAAAAAAGTCCGAGGCGCTGAGGAAAGCGGCGACCGTCGTACTCTCGCTCGGCGTCGATTCGGCGTCAAAGGTGTATAAATATCTTCATCAGGATGAAATCGAGCAGCTCACCGTCGAAATAGCGACGCTTGACAATCTTTCGGCCGAATCGGTGGAGGCGACGATGGATGAGTTTTACAATCTCTGTCTCGCCCAGAAATTCATCACCGAGGGCGGCATCGAATACGCGAAAGCCATCCTCGAAAAGGCGATGGGGAGCACAAACGCGGCGAGCGTTATTGAAAAAGTGACGAAATCGCTCCAGACGAGGGCCTTCGATTTTCTGTACAAGGCGGACCCGAAGCACCTGCTGAGCCTGATTCAAAACGAGCACCCGCAGACCATCGCGCTGATTCTCTCGTACTGCACCGCGGAACAGTCCTCGGTCATCCTCAGCGAGCTGCCCCGGGAGGTTCAGCTCGACGTCGTCCAGAGAATAGCGACGATGGACAGCACCTCGCCCGAAATCATCAAGGACATAGAGAGAATGATCGAAAACAAGCTCTCGATGGGCGTGGAAGTCGGCACGATGGAAATCGGCGGAATCAAGTACATGGCCGAGGTGCTGAACTCCACCGACAGGGGAACGGAAAAATTCATTATGGAAGAGCTCGGGAAGAGGGATCCGAAACTCGCCGAGGATATCCGCAACAAGATGTTTGTGTTCGAGGATATCACGACCCTCGAGCCGATCTACATACAGAGGCTGCTGCAGGATGTCAATACAAACGACCTCCTGATCGCCCTCAAAGGCTCCGGCAAGGACATCGCGGATGTGCTGTACTCGAATATGTCCAGCCGCATGAAGGCGACAATGGAGGAGGAAGCCAAGTATCTGCACGGCGTCAGAATATCGGATGTTGAGGAGGCGCAGCAGAGGATTGTGACTTTGGTGAGGAAGCTCGAGGAGTCGGGCGAGATCGTTATTGCGAGAAGCCGAAGGGATGAGATCATTGTCTAAGCTTTTAAAAAACAGACGGGTTTTGCTGGAAAATTCGTACTGCGTATACAGCGACGTTAAGAACGACGAGGAAGAGGTTAAGGCAAACGCCGACAACGACCTGCTAAGCCAAACGGAAAACGCGGAGGCCAGGGCGGCGGAGATCATTGAAAAAGCCAACAGCCGCTACGAGGAGAAGCTCGCCCAGGCCAGGGAACAGGCGAGGCAGATATATAAGACGGCGTACGACGCCGGCTTTTCCGAGGGAAGGGAAAAGGGCAGCAGCGAAGCGCGAAGCGAGGCCGAGGAGGGCCTTGCGCGAATCAAAGAGCTTTTCGCGGAGATAGACGCGTTAAAAACTAAAATGATAAGAGATAACGAGAAAAGCATTATCTCGCTCTCCGTCCGGATAGCGGAAAAGATCGTCAACAAGGTGCTGTCCGAGGACGACAAGGCGTTCGTCAATATTTTCGAAAATGCGGTAGAGGAGTTATCCGAACAGAAATGGGTCAAGCTCAGCGTTTCGGAATATGAGGCGGAGTTTGCTACGATGAGCAGCGACTACCTGCTCGGGATGATCAAGGACGCCGAACGGCTCGAAATCAGCGTCATAAAGGACGCGCCGAGGGGGACCTGCGTGGTGGAGACCGAGGGCGCGATTATCGACGCCAGCGCGGCGACGCAGCTGGGGGTTATCAAGGAGACGCTTCTAAACAAATAAGTAGGCCGGCCGGGGTGACTGATGTGACGTTCGAGAGCTATTTTAAAAAGCTGGATGATGCCGAAACAATCGTCCGCAGCGGAAAAATAGAAAAAATCGTCGGCATGGTGATCGAGAGCACCGGACCGAACGCGGATATCGGCACCGTCTGCCGCATAAAGAACCCCCGAAGAGACGCTTACATCCGCGCGGAGGTCGTCGGCTTCAGGGACAACAGAGTGCTTCTGATGCCCTATGAGGAGCTCGACGGCATCGTAAAGGGCAGCATCGTCGAGTCAATGGGCGACGTGCTCAGGATTCCGGTGGGCAACGGGATCATCGGCCGGGTGCTCGACGGCTTCGGAAACCCGATAGACGGCGGCGCACCGATAGAATGCGACGAGTATTACCCGGTGTCCAACAGGCCCTCGAACCCCTTTGAAAGGGAGCGGATCAGCGAGAGGATAAACATCGGCATCAAAGCGATAGACGCGCTTTTAACGATCGGAAAAGGGCAGAGAATGGGTATTTTCTCCGGCAGCGGAGTGGGAAAAAGCACACTGCTGGGCATGATCTCCAGGAATATCGAGGCGGATGTCAACGTTATAGCGCTGGTCGGCGAGAGGGGCAGAGAGGTCAGGGACTTTATCGAGAAGGATTTAAAGCAGGAGGGCATGAAAAGGTCCGTGCTCGTCGTCGCCACCTCGGATCAGCCGGCGATGATGCGTCTTAAATGCGCGATGACGGCGACCACGATTGCCGAGTATTTCAAGGATAAGGGCCTGAACGTGCTTTTGATGATGGATTCCCTCACCCGTTTCGCGATGGCGCAGAGAGAGATCGGGCTCGCCACAGGGGAGCCCCCGGTCGCCAGAGGGTACACCCCTTCGCTGTACACGCTGTTGCCGAAGCTCCTCGAGCGCACGGGAAACTTCAGCCGCGGCTCGATCACCGGGATATATACGGTGCTGGTGGAGGGTGACGATGTGAACGAGCCGATATCGGACACCGTACGGGGTATTATCGACGGGCATATCGTGCTCTCGCGAAAGGTCGCGATGAGAAATCACTACCCGGCGATTGACGTGCTGGCGAGCATAAGCCGTATCATGAGCGAAATCGTAACTCCCGAGCACCAGCAGGCCGCGTCGGTGATACGGAGAAGGCTTTCGGCCTACTATGAGAACTTCGACTTAATCAGCATCGGCGCGTACAAAACGGGTACCAACGCGAGAATCGACGACGCGATACAGAATATCGACGCGATAAACTCGTTTTTGAAACAGGGCGTGGACGAGAAGTTCAGCTTCGACGAGACGATGGAGCTGATGTACGGGATCGTGAAATAAATACGGATAAAGGGGGCTGAGAAATGAAGAAATATCATTTTTCCCTTCAGAAGGTTCTCGAGTACGACACCCACGTGCAGAATAAAGAGACGGACAAGCTCAGCGCGATGAAAAACGAGTTCAGGGAGCTTGAGATTAAAAAGCTGGCGATGGAGAACCGCTACGACCTTTTGAAAAAAAACTACCAGAAAAACTGCGAGACCGGGATACCGGTCAAAAAGGCCGCCGTGATGAGGCTCCTAATCGACGAGCAAAAGGAGCAGCTGGTCGGTCTGGAGGCGGAGTTGGCCGATGTGAGGCTGCAAATCGACCGCCAGTTCGAAAGGCTTCTGGAAGTTACCAAGGACAAGATGACGATAGAAAAGCTGAAGGAGGGCTCGGTTGCGGAGTATAACGAGATAGTGAGAAAAGACGAGGAAACTCAGATCGACGAATTCATCGCGAATACGGCAGCCAGGGCTAATATATAAGAAATTTAAGGAGATGAGGTGAATGGCGCAGATCGCGGTAAACGCGGCGCCGCCCGCCACGGTTCCTGCCGCGGGAACGGGAGACGGAACCCAGGTATCTGGGGCCGCGGCCGGTCTGTTCTCGGTGCTGCTGCAATGTCTGCAGACGGGCGCGGAGAGCAACGGCGGGGAAGAAGCCGCCGGCGGGCTGGCGGAGGGCGGAGAGAGCGCCCGGCAGGACGACGAGAAAAAAAACAGCGTGGACGCCGCCGCAATATGTCTTTGCGCGTACCAGATCCCGCTAAGTACGGTCCCGGAGACGGCGAACGGCGATGCCGCCGGCGTGCCGGCCGCGGTTCAGCCGGACTTTCGCGGAAACGATTCAGCCCCACTGACCGGGCAGAGCATGGCCGGAAACGAAGTCCCGGCGCAAGCTCATCAGGGTCCTCCCGGTATGTACCTGGGAGAGGAAAACCCGCCGGTTTCAGCCGATTTTACGCAAATCACGCAGACCGGTACGGCAAAAGACGGCGCCCGGGCGGAAAAAGCTGACGCGGGGGATTTCGGGGGAGAGGAAACCCTGAAGAGCGTGGACATCGGAGCCGACGCGCGCGATATAGCGAACATCCTGAGCGAAGAGGCCTTCGGTGCTGGAATCGACGGCGCAGACGGCCGAAACGACGCAAACGGGAAAAGCCCGGATGAAAACGGGGGTGGTTCGTTTCGCGGGGGCAAGACGGAGGAGGAAAAACCCAATACGGACGCCTCGAAGCCGAGGCAGGAGAGCAGGGCGGAGAGCGCGGGCTTTGACATAGCGGCGGGGCTTGCGGGCAAACGCGGGATCGGAACGGCCGACTTTGCGCAGCCGGAGGAAACCGCTGCCGCGGAAAAAAGCCCGGCTTCTCAGCTGGCCGACGCAATAAAAGAAACCATCTCGCGCAAACGGGATGAGTTCACAATCAGCCTTAAGCCGGAGGGGCTGGGTTCCGTGACCGTAAGCCTTGTGATGAAAAAGGAAAAGATCGGACTGAATATCAAAAGCGCCGCGGAAACCACAAAGGAGCTTATCGCGGCCCGGCTGGGCGAGCTGAAGACCGAGCTGGAGGCGAGCGGGTACGAGGTGGATTCGCTGAACATCGCCGCCGAGCCCGGCGCGGATTCGGGGATGCGCTTCGAGACCGGAGCTTACTCCGGCGGGAACGGAAACAGCGGCGGCTTTACTGGGGGCGAACCGGAAAGGGCTGAAGGCGGATTCCGGAGAACGCAGGAGAAAAGCGACGCCGGGGCGATGAAAAGAGAAATATTCAGGACCGGAAAAATCAACTACAGAATTTAGGAGGCAAAGAGATGGCGATCGACAGCGTAAGCGCCCTCGGAGCAGCGTCGAATACGAGCCGGGTGACGGGGACAACGAGCGGCGCGTCTCTATCGATAAACGACTTTTTTAAACTGATCGCGGCTCAGCTTCAAAATCAGAGCATGTTCGATTCGGTGGACAACACGCAGTTCATATCGCAGCTGGCGCAGTTTACAACGCTCTCGCAGATAAACGAACTGACGTCCGCGATGAATTCAAACCTTGCGGTATCGATGCTCGGCAAGCCGGTATGCGTAACCGCGACGGACGAGCTGGGGCAGACCCGGTATGTGACGGGCGAGGTGGAGCAGATAAGCTACCAGAGCGGAGTTCCCTACCTCTACGTCAACGGAGGCTACTACAAGCTGAGCGAGGTTACCGATGTGGGGGCCGCGTCGCCGGCCCGGGAGAGCGGCGAATCCGGCTCGGCGGAAATATAATCGGAGTATAGCAAACATATAAACGGAGGATAAAAAATGATTAAATCGATGTTTTCTGCGGTAACAGGTCTGAAAAGCCACCAGACGATGATGGACGTGATAGGCAACAACATTGCGAACGTGAATACCGCGGGCTTCAAAGCAAGCAGCGTTCTGTTCAAGGACCTGTATTATCAGACGCTGGCGTCCGCGAGCGGTCCCACCGCGAGCACCGGCGGCAAGAACCCGTCGCAGATCGGTTACGGCGCGGCGGTGGGCTCGATACAGATCGACAACACGAGGAGCGGCTACAAGCAGACGGGAAGAGCGCTCGATATGTACATCTCCGGAGAAGGGTATTTCACAGTGAGCGACGCGAGCGGAGTGATGAACTATACCAGAGTCGGCGCGCTCTATTTCGACACGGACGGCAACCTGCTCGACGCCAACGGAAATCACGTGATGGGAATCACTTTTACCACCGCAGGCGACCCGCCCGTAACAACCACGACGCTCAACAAGATACAGATTGCCAATTTTTCGGACTACAACGAGATAGCGATTTCGGCCGACGGCAAAATCAGCGGCACAAATACAAAGACCTCGGCGATAGACGATCTGGGTCAGCTCGCGATCGCGGTGTTCAACAACCCGGACGGCTTATCCGAGGAGGGCAACCAGTACTTCCAGCAGACCGCAAACTCCGGCGCCCCGATATACACGACCGCCGGGAGCGAGCTTGCAGGACCGCTGGTATCCGGAGGGCTTGAGATGTCGAACGTCGACCTTTCGAAGGAGTTTACCGACATGATAGTCGCGCAGAGAGGCTTCCAGGCGAATTCCCGCGTGATCACCACTTCGGACGAAATTCTCGAAGAGCTCGTCAATCTCAAAAGGTAACAGCAGGTAAACGGAAAGGAACAGGGGTTAACATGATTGAGCTTACAAAGCTGAACAACGAGAGGTATTTTATGAATCCCGATCTGATCGAGATCATCGAATCGAATCCGGATACGCTGATCACAATGACAAACGGGAAAACCCACTACGCCCGCGAAACTCCGGAAGAGGTAATCAGAAAAATAGAGGACTTCAGGATAAATCTTATGCTGCGCTTTCAGGACAAGCAGAAGGAAAGGCAGAGGGAAAATAACGATAGCGAATCATAATGCTGTTTACTTAAAGCTTAAGAGGGTAAGAAAATGCCTGAAATACTGTCTCAAAATCAAATAGACGATCTTCTGAACGAGCTGATGGGTAAAAGCGACGAGAAAAAAATCGACAGCCACGAAGATAATATCAAGGTCTACAATTTTAAAAATCCCAAAAAGCTGTCAAAAGACCAGCAAAAGGTCCTGACAGGGATCCACGAGATATTCGCGAGACATCTCGCGTCATACCTTGCCGGGCTCACGCGGAACTACTGCGAGATCACCATCGCCTCCGTCGAGGAACACCCGTATTACGAGTACAACAACGCGCTGCCGGATATAATGATGACCGCGGTGCTGGATCTCAACATATTGGAGAGCTCGATTCTGCTGGATATGTCGAACTCGATCACCTTTGCGCTTGTCGAGCGTATGCTGGGCGGCAATATCGAGGAGAGGGACGTCCCGGAGCGGGATTTTACCGATATAGAACTTGCGCTGATGGACAGGATTTTCAGAAAGACGACGGTTTTCGTGGAGGAGGCCTGGTCGCATATCCCGAACGTTTCGGCGGCGCTGAGGCAGATCGAGACCAATACGCGGTTCATCAAATCCATCGCCATGGACGAGATTGTCGCGGTTATCGTGTTCGATGTCAGAATCAACACGGTAAAGGGTACGATTACCTGCTGCATTCCCTGCGTGAACATCGGAAATATCCTCGATTCGTTCAATGACGACCGTTACGAGAAGCAGCAGAGCGACAACACAAAATCGGAGCAGGAGAAAGAAGTCATATTCGACAAGCTGAACGACTCCGTCATCGACGTCTGCGGAATTCTCGGCTCGACGACCATTACCATGAAGGAAGTACTTGACCTGCAGCCGGGAGACGTTATCAAGCTTGACCAGCACCTGGATAACCCCGTTTTGCTGACGGTCAACGGGAAAAAGTGGTTTTACGGCCAGCCCGGCATAAACAGGAATCAGATCGCCGTAAAAATCAAAAGGCAATATAACCACAAGGAAGGACGTCTATCGTGACAAACACAAAAACGAACGCCATCGCGAAGAATAAATACCTGAACGCGGACGAGAAGGATGCCATAGGCGAAATTCTAAATATCAGCATGGGCGCGGCCGCTACCGCGGTTTCCATTATGCTGAATAGGAAGGTCAATATCACGACGCCCAACGTCAGGGTAGTCCGCGGAAGCGATTTCAGCTACAACGAAATCGAGCCCGCCGTCGGCATTGAAATCGAATATGTCCAGGGCCTTCACGGCTCCAACATCATGATTATGAACATCAAGGACGTAAAAAAGATTGTCAGCCTGTTGAGTCCCGGCGATGACGGAGAGACGGAGGACGACGCGGAGCTTGACGAGATACATATCAGCGCGCTCGGCGAGATCATGAACCAGATGATGGGCTCTTCGAGCACGGCGCTCGCGTCATTTCTGAACAGAAGTATTAACATCTCTACACCGAAGCCCTTTGAGCTCGTGAATCTGAAGGGTAAGCTGTCCGGCTCCGACGACGAGTACATCGTATCGGTCGGATTCAGGCTTCAGGTTGAAAACCTGCTCGACAGCGAATTCATCACCGTGATGCCGATCGAGTTTACAAAGGAACTTGTGAAAAACGCATCAGCCATCGAAGAAACGGCGAGCGGTCAATCCGAAGCGCCCGTGCAGGAGCAGATGCGGGAGGTTACCGGACACACGCAGGTACCGGGGGTGGCGTATATGGAGGATTTTGCGGATAATAAAGCGCACGCGCCGAAGAAAAAGGCGGTAGCTCCTAAGATAAAGGAGCAAAAGGAACAAAAAAATGTCAGCGTGACGCCGTTGCAGTTCGGCGCGCTGAACGGCGACAAAGAAAACGAGGACACACCGGACCAGGTCAATCTCGGGCTGGTGATGGGAGTCGAGCTCAACGTCACGGTTGAGATCGGACGCACGAAAAAGCAGGTCAAGGACATTCTGGCGCTGCGCCAGGGCTCCATTGTCGAGCTTGACAAGCAGGCCGGGGAACCGGTGGACGTGGTGGTGAACGGACAGCTCATCGCCCGGGGCGACGTCGTGGTAATCGACGATAACTTCGGAGTCAGGATCACGGAAATCGTGAACAGGCCAATGTGATACAAAGCGGCTTAAAAATCAAGCCGAATGGGAGATAAAAAGCTTGGACGGTTTTTCATCAATTGTCACACCGCTGCTTGCGGTGGTCGCGGTTATCGCCGGCGCGTACCTTACGACAAAGTGGTACGCGAAGAGGCATAACGGCTGCGCGTCGGGGAACTACATAAAAATCATAGAGCGGGCGGTGCTGGGCAAGGATTCCTACCTGGTCGTCGCGGAGGTGGGCGCCAAAGCCTTCCTCCTGTCGATGACGAGCCAGCGCGTCGAGATGCTCTGCGAGCTTGACCCGGAAACCCTGAAGCCCTTTGAGCAGAAACGGCCGGAGTCGGATTTTGCGGGGATTCTGTCCGCGGCGCTGAGTAAAAAGCCTTTCGATCTGATCCGTAAAAAAGGCGAAGACCGGAGCGACGAAGAAAAATGAGACTAAAGAAATTCACGCGAATCGCGTTTATGGCAGCCGTACTGACCGCCCTGCTGGCGGTGGGCTCGGCTGCGACGGATCAAAACACGTCGGGCGTATCGATCAACATCGGCAGGAGCGACACGCTCAAGATCCTTCTGACGCTGACCGTAATAGCGCTGATCCCGTCGATTCTGATAATGACCACGTGCTTCACGCGGATCGTCATCGTTTTGTCCTGCGTGCGCAACGCACTCGGGCTCCAGCAGACCCCGCCCAACCAGGTGCTGATCGGCATAGCGCTTTTCCTGTCGCTCTTCATCATGTCTCCGGTGGTGGACCAGATAAATGGGCAGGCCTACCAGCCATATAAAGCCGGGACGATTACCCAGGAAGAGGCGCTGCAGACGGCGGTTAAGCCGCTGCGGGAGTTTATGCTAAAAAACACAAACAAGGACGACCTCAATCTGTTTCTCGACCTCGGCGGCTACGACGCCCCGGAGTCGACGGACGATATAAAAACGACGGTGGTCATCCCGGCGTTTGTCACAAGCGAGCTGAAAAGGGCCTTTACGATAGGCTTTCTGATCTACCTGCCGTTTTTAATCATCGACATGGTGGTTTCAAGCACGCTGATGTCTCTGGGCATGATGATGCTTCCCCCGTCGATGATCTCCCTCCCGTTCAAGCTGATGCTTTTCGTGCTTGTGGACGGCTGGGGACTGATCGTGAAAACGCTTGTCACGAGCTTCAATTAGAATAAGCGGGCGGGATATTCAGAAATGAAAGGATAAAAGCAATGTCACAGGGCGAAATCATCTCCGTGATGAAGGACACCGTAACCACAGCGTTAATAATGGCCGCTCCGTTCCTCGTGGTAAGCGTGGCCATCGGGCTCATTGTCTCGATATTCCAGGCGGCAACGCAGATTCACGAGCAAAACATCGGCTTTGTCTTTAAAATAGTGGCCATCGGCGTGATTCTCGTGGTTTTGTGTTCATGGCTTATAACGACTATCGTGGACTATACCAACAGGACCTTTTCAAACATACAGAGCTTTATGTAGCCGGCGGGTAAAAAAATGGCTGACAGTATCTGGTCGTCTTATATCGTGTTTCTCTATGTGTTAACAAGAATGTCGGGGGTTTTCATTTTCAACCCGTTTTTCGGCAGAAAAAACGTTCCGGCAATCGTCAAGATGGGCCTGGCGCTGCTCTGCGCCATTCTGGTGACGCCGACGCTTGAACAGGCTGCTCCCGAATCCGCCTCAGGGCTCATATTCATGCTGGCGCTTCTGAAGGAACTGTTCGTCGGCTATATGATGGGCTTTGTCATCAATCTTTTTCTGTCCTGGGTGCTGATGGCGGGGGAGATCGGCGATATCCAGATCGGGCTCGGCATGTCGAAGATTTACGATCAGCACAGCAACATCGCGATGCCGGTTACCGGGACCATCTACAACATCATGCTGACGCTGATCTTCTTCGCCTCAAACGGGCACCTGACGCTGATAAAAATCGCGGCGGCCTCCTGCAGGGCGTTTCCTCCGGGCATGATTGTTATCAACCCGCAGGTCGCGAGCTATCTTGTGGAGCTGTTCGGGGAAATGCTTTCGCTGGCGGTAAAGCTCGCGATCCCCGTGATTGCCATCGAGCTGTTGACGGAGGCCGGGATGGGCGTTTTGATGCGCACCGTGCCGCAGATCAACGTCTTTGTGGCTGGCATCCAGATAAAGCTGATTATCGGCCTTGTCACGATGATTTTGGCGATGACCTCTGTGGGGGCGATATTCGGAAACGCGGTGGATTATATGTTCGACAAACTTGAAGACTGCGTGATTCTGATGCTGAAAGGCTAAAACGGGTCCCTGGGGGAGGCGATCGTATCGCGGCGGACAGCGGAAAAACAGAAAGGGCAACACCGAAGAAACGGGAGGACGAGCAGAAGAAGGGCAATATCTTCCAGAGCAACGATGTTACGGTTTCGCTTGCGCTTCTGGCCTCGGTGTTCGTGCTGAGAATCGCCGCGGATTCCATATATAACACGCTTGCGGAAACCCTGGCGGAGGGCTGCGGGAAGACGATTACCTCCGGCGATCTCGGTATTGCCGCGGTGTCCCGGATCGTACGGAATTTTGTCTACGGCGCGCTCAAGGTAATCGTCCCGTCCTGCGCGGCGATCGCGCTGTTCTCGTTTATCATAAACGGCGTCCAGACAAGATTCAGGTTTACCTTCAGCCTTGTAAAGCCTAAGCTTTCGCGGATTAACCCGCTTGCGGGGTTTCGGAAAATGTTTTCCGGGAAATCCCTCGCCGAGTTCTTCAAATCCTTTGTCAAAGTGACGGTTATCGTGCTGGTCCTGTATACGGAATTCAAGACGGTCATTAAGCAAGTACTCAGCCTTCCCTATGCCGGTATGGAGGATATCCTCGGCTGGGTGGCGGGTTCCGTATACGACATGGTGATGAAGCTGGCGGTTATCATGGCCGTATTCGGCGCGGCCGATTATCTTTATCAGTGGTGGTCGTACGAGAAGAGCATCCGCATGACAAAGCAGGAGGTCAAGGATGAATACAAAAAGCTTGAGGGCGACCCGCAGATAAAGGGCAGAATCAGGGAAATTCAGAGAAAAATGGCGACAATGCGCATGATGCACAACGTTCCGAAAGCGGACGTTGTAATCAAAAACCCGACGCACTACGCTGTCGCCTTGAAATATGATATGCAGAAGGACAGCGCGCCGGTGGTCGTCGCCAAGGGCCGGGACTATCTGGCGCTGCGGATAATCAAGGTCGCCGAAGAACACGGCGTCTACATAACGGAAAACCGGCCGCTCGCGCGGGGATTGTACGAGGCGGTCGAGGTCAACCAGAAAATACCGGAGCAGTTCTACAAGGCGGTGGCGGAGATCATCGCGTTCCTCTATAAGCTCAGAAAAGAAAACGGACGGCAGAGCTGAGTCCGGATATAAAAAACAAAGCGAAAACCGGGGGCCAGGATGAAGAAAATATTTGACAATATGGTGACGGTTTTTATCGTCGCAATCATATTTCTTATCATCATACCGCTGAACACGGCGCTCATCGACGTGATGCTGATTGTAAATATATCCCTTTCCCTGATTATCCTTTTAATAACGATGCACATCAAGGAGCCGCTGGAGTTTTCCGTGTTCCCCTCGGTGCTGCTGATCACGACGCTGTTGCGGGTATCGCTGAACGTCTCCTCGACGCGTCTGATTCTCGGAAACGGCGGCAACGCCGGCAGCGTCATCAAGACCTTCGGCCAGTACGTCATCGGGGGCAACCCGGTGGTCGGGTTTATAATCTTCTTAATCATCGTCATCGTGCAGTTCATCGTCATCACGAAGGGCGCGGAAAGGGTCGCAGAGGTCGCGGCGAGGTTCACGCTGGACGCGATGCCCGGAAAGCAGATGGCGATAGACGCGGATTTGAACTCCGGTCTGATCAATGACGAGACGGCTAAGCTCCGCCGCTCGAAAATACAGCGCGAGGCGGACTTCTACGGCTCGATGGACGGCGCCACGAAGTTTGTCAAGGGCGACGCGATAGTCTCGATCATCATCGTATTCATCAACAGCATCGGCGGCATCATCATCGGCATGCTCCAGGGCGGCCAGTCCTTTTCGGACGTGTTGTCGGTATATATCACCGCCACGGTGGGCGACGGTCTTGTCTCCCAGATATCTGCGCTGCTGATCTCCACGGCGACGGGCATGATTGTCACAAGGGCGGCTTCGGAGAACAGCCTGAGCTCGGACCTTAAAACCCAGATTGTCTCGTACCCGGTGGTGCTGCTGATTACCGGCGCGGTTGTCATCGTCATGTCGGTTATCCCGGGCTTCCCGGTGACGGTGTTGCTCGCGGTGGGCGGAGTGCTGATCCTGTTCGCGCTCAGGATGAAAAAGAAAAAGGAAAAAGCCCACGAAGAGCCCAAAGAGGAGCTCCCGGTGAGCGAGACCGAGTACTTCAAAAATACGGAAAACATTTACACCCTCCTCAACGTCGAGCCGATTGAGGTAGAGGTGGGGTACAGCCTGATTCCGATTGTGGACGAGAGCGCGGGGGGCAACTTCATCAACAGAGTGGTAATGCTCCGTAGGCGGTTCGCCGAGGAGATCGGCATGGTCATCCCGTCGGTGACGCTCAGGGACAACTCGGAACTCAACGTCAATGAGTACGTTATCAAAATCAAGGGTGAAGAGGTGGCGAGGGGCGAGGTGCTGGCGGACCATTATCTGGCGATGAACCCGATCGACGGTGCGGACGAGATAGAGGGCATAGACACAATCGAGCCTGCCTTCAGGATTCCCGCCAAGTGGATAAACGCAGACAAGCGCGAAGTCGCCCAGATGGGCGGGTATACGGTTATCGACCCGCTCTCGGTGATTATCACCCACCTGTCCGAGGTAATCAAGAAGCATCTCCATGAAATGCTCGGCAGAAAGGAACTGGGCATGCTGCTGGATAACCTGAAAAAGGTTAATAAAGAGCTGGTGGACGAGGTGATTCCGTCGATCCTCAGCCGCGGCGACCTACAGAAGATTCTCGTGAACCTGCTCTCCGAGGGTATTCCGATCAGGGACCTCCAGACGATTATCGAGACTGCGGCGGAGTACGCCCCGACGGTCAAAGACACGGATATTCTGACCGAGTATGTGAGGCAGGCACTGAAGCGAACAATCACCCGCAAATACGCCAGAGACGGGAGCATAAAGGTCCTGACCGTGAACCCCGATACGGAGAATATCATCATGGGCGGCATCAAGAAAAACGGAAACAGCTCCTATGTCTCACTGGCGCCCGACGTGATGCAAAAGCTTGTGACCTCCCATATGAACGAGGAGAAGAAGATAAAGGATCGGGTCGACGATGTGATTGTTCTGACCTCGCCGATCGTAAGATTTTACTATAAAAAGCTTATCGAGCAGTTTTCATCCGATGCGGTGGTGCTATCGTTCAACGAGATAAACTCCGACGTCAACATACAGGCGCTCGGAACCATTTCCGCCTGAGATTAATCCATATAAAGAGGCTCTTTGACTATGGTGATTAGCTATAAGAAAGCAGATAAAATCGATTTTTCCGTGTGGGAAAGATATGAGAAAAGCCGGGACATCGGTCTGAGAAACGAAATACTGATGGCGTATCTCTACATTGTCACCTGCAATGTCAAAAAAATGCAGGCTATCGCGGAAAACCGCGAGGACATCGATGATATGACGAGCCAGGGCGTGCTTGAGCTGATTAACTGCATCGACAGGTACGACTACCGAAGAGGCATACAGTTTGACTCGTTTGCCTCGATACGGGTCAGGGGCTCGATCATCGACTATATAAGAAAGAAGGACTGGGTTCCGCGGGATGTCAGGAAAAAGGCCAAACAGCTGAACCAGGCCTATCAGGACCTGCAAAACGAACTCGGCAGAGATCCCAGCAACGGGGAGCTGGCGGACAAGCTCGGAGTAACGCTTCAGGATATCTCCAAAATCCGCTGCGAGGAATTGGGCTTTAATGTTCTGGCATTTGAAGAGCTGCTGCTTGACAATGACCTGACGCTGATGGATGTCACGGAGGACGATACGGTGAAGACGCCGGACAGCGCGCTGATGGAGGATGAGTTTCGAAAGCGCCTTTCGGAGTATATCGACGAGCTCGACGAAAAGGAGCGCACGGTTATATCGCTCTACTATTACGAGGAGCTGAAGCTTAAGGAAATCGCTTTCGTTATGGGGCTGACCGCTTCGCGAGTCTCACAGATTCATTCGAAAGCTCTCTCAAAGCTTAGAGAGAAAATACTAAATTACCAAAACAGTTAGAGGAGGATTGCGGATGGACAACGCGGTTTACGCGGCGACGACTGGGATGCTCAACCGGGCGAAAGCACTTGACATTACCGGCAACAATATCGCAAACGTCAACACGGCCGGCTACAAGCAGCAGCAGTTGACGACCAGGACTTTCGGGGAGTATGTCACGTACAGGGTTTCGGCGGAGGGCAAGACGCCGATCGGACAGGGTACCCACGGCTGTATAGCCGATTCGATTTACTCGGATATCTCCCAGGGCACGTTTCAGCAGACGGGCAGAAGCCTGGATCTGGCGATCGCCGGCGACGGCTTTTTCGTCACGGAGGATCAAAACGGGAACCGGCGGCTCACACGGGACGGCAACTTCTATATTGACGGCGAGGGCTATCTCACCGCGGCCTCCGGAGCCTATGTGGTCGGCCAGAACGGCACGATCAACTTGGGTGCGTCCGCGGCGCTGACGGTCGGCGCGGACGGAACCTTAAGCGCCGACGGACAATATCTGGACAGACTGAGCATCGTTGTGCCCGACAATGCGGGCGGGTTGGCCAAACAGGCGGACGGTACCTACACCTATGCCGGGGGAACCGGGGCTTTCACCGGCAATATCCTGCAGGGCAGTCTGGAGCTTTCCAACGTGGATATGACGGAGCAGATGGCCACGATGATCGAGGAGTCCAGATCCTTTCAGTCCCTGAGCCAGATCGTCAGGATCCTCGACACGGTAAACCAAAAGGCGGTTAACGAAATCGGCGAAGTATAATTAAATAGGAGAGAACGGTTATGATAAACGGCTTTTATACGGCGAAATCGGGCATGAAAGGCTTTCAGACCAGCCTGAACGTTACGGCGAACAATATAGCCAACGTAAACACGCAGGGATTTAAAGCAAAGACAACCGCGTTTTCGGAGCTTATCGCGACGAGCGGCGGAGACGGCATATCGGTGGGCAATGGCAGCCGGGTTTCCGCGATAAACACCGACGACAGCCAGGGCGCTTACAGGCAAACCGGCGGAAATCTGGACGTTATGATCTCCGGCCTGGGCTATTTCGCCGTGGAAAACGCGGACGGCAGCGTCTCATATACGCGCTCCGGCAGCTTTTCCGTTTCGAACGAGGCCGACGGCAACTACCTTGTCACGGCCTCCGGCGAGTATGTGCTCGGCAACGGCAACGCCAGGATAAAGGTTACTGGCGCCCTTTCGGAAAACAGCCTGTCGGAAGTGGCCGTTTACAGGTTCGATAATCCCGGCGGGCTGGTGTCCGAGGGCGGCGGAAAACTCAGGGCGAGCGCGAACTCGGGGGAGGCTGTTATCGATACGGAGTCAAAGCTCTCGTACAGGGCAGAAGAGCTCTCAAACGTGGACCTGATTTCCGAAATGACGAGGATGATAACCGCTGAGAGAGGCTTCCAGTACAACGCGAAGATGCTCCAGACGGCGGATGAATTAGAGCAGACAGTCAACAACCTGAGAAGTTGACGCGTTTCCGGGTAAGCTTATCTAAACTTTTTTAAATAATATCCGATATACCTGTTAGGTGAGATTAAATGAAAATAAACCGTAACGAAGTCGACAAGCTTTACAACTCGATTATTATGAACAGCGCGCCCGCGCGGGATAAGGAGCAGAACAGGACGATCGGCACCGAAAAGGATAGTCTCGTTATTTCGGACGAGGCGAAAAACCACACCGGCATCGGCGGGATCGTAAAGCAGGCGGTAAACGAAGTCACGAAGCCGGCCGCCTCCGATAAGCTTTTGCGCATTAAAAACGAGATAGCAAACGGGACATACCATGTCTCGGGCTCGAGCATTGCCTCCGCGATGCTCGGATACGAGGACCGGAGCGATGATCAATGAGTGAAAACACTCTGGCGGAGCTTGCCGGGCTTTTGGAGCGCCTCGCCTGTCTCTACGAAAAGCTGCTCGAACTGGAAAACGAGAAGACGCAGGCGCTGACGAAGGGCGACGTAAACGCCCTCACCAAAGTAATGAACAGCGAGCAGGCCGTTTTGATGGAGAGCCGGAACGCCGAAAGCAGCAGGATCGAACTCTGCAGGAATATGGAGTGCAAAACCTTCGCCGAGCTTGTGGAGAGCTCGAAGGAGCATAGGGAAGCTCTTGAGCCTGTTTATGTCCGGTTGACAGAGGCGGTAACCGCCGTTAAAAAAGCCAACGCGCTGAATATGAAGCTCCTCGAGACGCGGCTTTATACAATACGCTACATGCTCGAGAAGATCGGCTTATCGGAGCAAAGCTGCGAACACAGAGACCCTGTGCTGATGAAAGCTTAAAAAAGGTGTTTTAATGAGATCAACATTTTACGGATTTGAAATAGCGAAAAGCGGCATTCAGGCCGCCCAGGTCGGGCTTGACGTGACGGGCGACAACATGGCGAACATCTCCACCGACGGGTATACGAGACAGGTCGTGGACCAGAGTGCGAACTGCAGCAATTCAAACAGCTACAAGATAGCGCAGAACACTAAGACACTCGTGGGGATGGGCGTCACCGTAAACGGCATCAAGCAGGTAAGGGATGATTTTCTTGACATCAGGTACCGCAACGCGAATTCGGACTACGGCACTTGCGCAAAAAGCGTGTCAATCCTGACCGACATCAAAAATGTCTTTGACGAGACGCAGACTGACGGGTTAAACGTCATGCTCGACGAGTTTTATCAGGACCTTCAGACGCTGTCGGAAAACGCCGGCGACATCGAGTTTTCAAGCATTGCCCGCTCGTCGGCGCAGAAGGTGACGGAGACACTCAACCAATACGCAAGCCAGCTTAGCACGATTATGAGCCAGGAGACAAGCGACATGGGTCTGACCGTAAATGAGGTCAACACGCTGCTGGGTAAAATCAACAAGCTGAACGTTACAATGAAGGCCGAGAAGCTCCAGGGTAACGCGACAAACGAGCTGTCCGACACGAGAAATCTGTACCTCGACCAGCTCTCGTCGGCGCTCGATATCAAAGTGGAGGCAAACGACGACGGAACCGTAAGCGTGAAATGCGGCGATGCCTATCTCCTGGACGCAAAAAACGGAACATGCGCGACGCTGTCCGTCAAGGAGGACGCCGGCAATATCCATGTCGAGACCGAGAGCGGGGTGCTGAATATCGGCGGCGGCTCGCTGTACGGCAGCATGCAGATACTAAACGGCAAGGGGAGCTACGCATCAGCCGGAGAGAACTCGTTTCGCGGGATTTGCTACTATAAAAGCGCGCTCGACGATTTTGCGAAATCCTTCGCGGAGACATTCAACACGCTGAACGGCGCGGATAAGCCGCTGTTTTCCGGAAAGACGGCCGGCGACATCACGATTTCGAGCGAATGGCTGTCGGACGCGAACGCGATTAAGGCCAGCGAGTCCGGCGTTGTCGGCGCACACGAGAACATCCTGAAAATGATCAGCGCGATGGACACCGCCCGGGACATATCCCCGTATTTCAAAGGCACGTTCGACGAGTTCACCCTCGCGCTTATGACCGATGTGGGCATCGATCTGAATTATGAGACGGATATCTCGAACACCAGCGAGCTTGTGCGCACGTCGATAGAAAATCAGCGAGAATCGGTGATGGGCGTTTCGTTGAACGAGGAGACGGTGAATCTTCTGCAGTATCAAAAGGCGTTCGAGGCGTCGTCGCGCTTTATGACGGCGCTGGACGAGACGCTCGATATCATCATCAACAGGATGGGCATCGTAGGGCGCTAAACCTGCGCGGCGAAGCGGTGTTAACGGAATTCAATTTGGCGGAGACGGGGTGCTTCCGAATGAGACTGACAAATAAGCTGATATCCGGCAATTATCTGAAAACGCTGAACAGAAGCCTGTCGGATTTGAACGAAATATCGGAAAAAGTAGCGGCTCAGAGAAAATTCATGAGCGTTTCGGAGGATCCGGCCGGAGCGATGAAGGCGTTTCAGATCAGAAAATCCCTTTCGAGAAACGCGATGTACAAGTCCAACCTGTCAACCGTTCAGGGCTTGCTGGACGAAGCGGAGAACACGATTTCGATTATTAACGACGTGGCCAAGGAAGCGGTCGCGGCGGTTATGCAGGGCGAGACGGGTACCAGCGACTCGACGGTGCGCATAACGATTGCCGGCACCCTCAGGGGCTACCAGACGACGATAATGAACGCAGCCAACGGGAAGTACTCCGACGACTATATTTTCGGCGGCGAAGCGACGGACTCCATGCCCTTCACCCTCGACGCGGACGGCAATCTGCTGTACAAGGGGCAGAACGTCAACACCGGGACCTTCGAAAAAGAATATAAATACGTGGATATCGGAATCGGTCTGAACTTCAAAGGCGACGGTTCGGTGTCTCCGGACTCCGCGATGAACATCGCGTTTTCGGGGGCGGAGCTGCTGGGAACTGGCGTAGACGCCGACGGCATTACGAACAACCTGTACAATCTGCTGGGAGAGCTGGCAGATAAATTTGAAAAAAACGACCTTACAGATATAGAAAAATATTCGAAAAAGCTCAGCGAGCTCGCCGACAACGTCAGGCTTCAGTATGTGGGCATAGGCGAGAAAAGCGATTTTATCACCTATATCAACGACAGGCTGTCCCGCCAGAAGCTGACGGATTCCAAAAAGCAATACGCTCTTGAGGTTTTGTCGATAGAAGAGGGCGCGCTGATGTACAGCGAACAGGAGAACGTATACAACGCCTGCCTGCAGATGGGGACAAAAATTCTGCAGCCGTCCCTTCTCGATTATCTGGATTAGTGTATGAGCTATCCCGTTTCGCTGAGAATCGACATGACGCGGGCTCGCTGCCTCTACCAGATCGTGCCGGCGGAAATGCGTATAAAAACGGAAAAGCACGGCTTTACGATGGAGAATCATCCGATAAAAATCCAGCTCGACAACGAAGGCTTTTTCGGCTCGCTCGGCATAAAATCCTTGAAGCAGCAGTCCGCGGAGACGGCGCAAAAGGCAAAGCAGGCCGTCAGCGATTTTATGGGGCGAAAAGCGGAGGAAAAAAACGCGATGCTCGGCCCCGACGGGTTGACGATCGCCCAGATAAAAGCCGCTCGGTTCGTGCAGAGGCCGGAAGCGATGACGCTTACCTTTATCCCTGACCAAAGGCCAGAAATCAGCTGGAGGGACGGATATCTGGACATTGAGTACCGGAAGGACGATTTGGACATCAGCTGGATCCCGGGAGACGTATACTTCACATATTGTCCGTATTCTGTGAAATTCAGCGTGGACAGATGGTCTGACGACCCGGGGCTCGCGAAAAAATAACGCAAAGCAGGGGATAGGGCATATGACGATAAAGACAAAGGATTACGGCGACCTTGAGATAAAAGAAGACGATGTGATTACTTTTCCGGAGGGCGTATACGCCTTTAGGGACAGCAAAAAGTTTGTCGTACTGAATACCGGCAGCGAGGCCGGTCTGATGCAGCTGCAGTCCGCCGAGAGCGAGGATCCGAGGTTCATAATTTTGGACCCGTATATGTTTATCGAGGACTACAGCCCCGTTTTGCCGGAGGAAGCGCTGAAGACCCTGAAGGCCGGCTCGCCGGAGGATCTCAGCTGCTTTGTGATTGCGGTCATCCCCCGCGACGTTAAAAACTCTACGGTTAACCTGAAAAGCCCGGTTGTCATCAATTTCAAGGAAAGGCTCGGAATGCAGGTGATACTTGAGAACAGCGAGTACCCGATCAGATTCCGATTGTTTGAAAACATAAGGGCTGAGAAGGTATGTTGATTATTAGCAGGAAATCCGGAGAGAGTTTTATCCTCGGCGACGACATAAAAATATCTGTGCTTGAAATCATCGGAGACAAGGTAAAAATCGGAATTGAGGCACCGAAAACCGTCAAAATACTGAGAAGCGAAGTTATCGAGACCGAGAAAAGCAATATCGAGGCGGTTATGTCGGAGGGTCCGAAAAATCTTGAAATGCTGAAAAACAACCTTACGGTCATTGGAATCGGCCGGGGCAGCGGCAAAAGCGGCAAGTGAAAGCTTGCCGCCATTTTTTTATATGTTAGTTGCCGGGCCGGGCTAAAAAAACGGTAACCGACATATGCGGATTATTTTCGTAAACCGCTTAAATAACTGAAATCGCGAACGATATATACAGTGGGAACGGATACGTCTCCGTCATTGGATAAGTCCGCTGCGTACGGACGGGCTTACCTGCAATTAAAGGGAAGGATTCCCGACTATTAATTCAAGGAGGAGAAAACATGAGAATCAACCACAACATCTCGGCGATGAACACCTATCGCCAGTACAGCATCAACACCTCGAACGCCAGCGCCTCGATGGAGAAGCTTTCCAGCGGCTACCGCATCAACCGCGCCGCAGACGACGCCGCCGGCCTCTCGATTTCCGAGAAAATGAGAAGCCAGATCCGCGGCCTGACGCAGGCGACGAGGAACGCCGAAGACGGCGTCTCGTTCATACAGACGGCAGAAGGCGCGCTCGCCGAAGTCTCCGACATGCTGACAAGGCTTAAGGAGCTCTCCGTACAGGTCCAGAACGGCACCTACAGCGAGGATGACAAGAAAAACATCGGCGCGGAGATGAAAGCCCTCGGCACCGCGATCTCGGATATCTACGTCAACACCAAGTTCAACGGCATCAACGTATTCGGCAGCCAGTCGACGCTGACCGCGGAGGAATACAATGCTCAGTACGTTACGGACAACTCCCTCAGCTCGTCCCTGTTCTATAAGGTGACCGGCGGGAAGCTGCAGTCCTGCGCGACGGCGACGGGTACATATGCGGATCTGGCAACCCAGCCGGCGGAGATGCCCGATGCGCTCGAAACGGGGTACGAGTACTATCAGGTCAACTCCGAAGGCGTTCTGATGCAGGTCGACGCTGAGGGGACTCTCACCTCAAAAGCCGCGACGTTCAGCGGCGCTCCGATAGGTTCTCTGAAAGTAAACGACGGCACCGCGATCGCCGCCAGCATCAAATACGGCGAGGACGGCACCCAGAGCGTCGATATCACAGCGGCGAAAACGGCGGCGATCAACGCCCTGACAAAAGCGACGGCTCTGGCGGGCGCGGATCCCACCGGTGTGACGGTATCGCTTGTCGAGGCCGCGATCACCGAGGTCAACACGACGAGAGCTACCTACGGCGCGCAGCAGAACCAGCTCGACCACGCGTCCAACAACCTCGCGACCACGAAGGAAAACCTCCAGTCGGCCGAATCCCGCGTACGCGACATCGACATGGCGGAGGAAATGATGGAGTACACGAAGAACAACATCCTGCTGCAGGCGGCTCAGGCGATGCTCGCTCAGGCGAACTCGCAGCCCCAGGGCGTTCTTCAACTCCTGCAGTAGATCATTGAACCAGAATGACGAAACGGGAACGGAATCCATTAACGAATTCATGGAGGAAGAACAATGAGGATCAACCATAACATCTCGGCGATGAACACCTATCGCCAGTACAGCATCAACACCTCGAATGCCAGCGCCTCGATGGAAAAGCTTTCCAGCGGCTACCGCATCAACCGCGCCGCCGACGACGCCGCCGGTCTATCGATTTCCGAGAAAATGAGAAGCCAGATCCGCGGCCTGACGCAGGCGACGAGAAACGCCGAAGACGGCGTCTCGTTCATCCAGACGGCAGAAGGCGCGCTCGCCGAAGTCTCCGACATGCTGACAAGGCTCAAGGAACTCGCCGTCCAGGTCCAGAACGGCACCTACAGCGAGGACGACAAGAAAAACATCGGCGCGGAGATGAAAGCCCTCGGCAACGCGATCTCTGATATCTACGTCAACACCAAGTTCAACGGCATTAAGGTATTCGGAGATCAGGAAACCATCACCGCGGAGTCGTACAACGCGGCGTTTGTGACGGAAAACAGCCTGGACGACGCCAAATTCTATACACTGGCCTCGGACGGAACTCTGGTGGCGTCCGACACCGACAATAAGTCTTATGTGGCGGACAACTCCCTCAGCTCGTCCCTGTTCTATAAGGTGACCGGCGGGAAGCTGCAGTCCTGCGCGACGGCGACGGGTACATATGCGGATCTGGCAACCCAGCCGGCGCTTTTGCCTGACGCGCTGACGACTGGTTATGAGTACTTCCAGGTCATCGACGGTAAACTGATGCAGGTCGATGCCGAAAGCACTCTTCCTTCCATCGAAGCGACATTCGGAGCTACTACCGTGACAACCAACGGCAATATAGTTCCCGACGCGCTCGAAGCTGGATACGAGTACTATCAGGTCAACGCCGAAGGCCTCCTGATGCAGGTCGATGCCGACGGCTCTCTCGCAGCTAAGGCCGCGACGTTCAGCAACGCTCCGGTAGGCTCTCTGAAAGTAAACGACGGCACCGCGATCGCCGCCAGCATCAAATACGGCGAGGACGGCACCCAGAGCGTCGATATCAGAGACGCCAAGACAAGCGCCATGAACGCTCTGACAACGGCTCTGTCCGCGGCGGGTACGAATCCCACCGGCGTGACGGTATCGCTTGTCGAGGCCGCGATCACCGAGGTCAACACGACGAGAGCTACCTACGGCGCGCAGCAGAACCAGCTCGACCACGCGTCCAACAACCTCGCGACCACGAAGGAAAACCTCCAGTCGGCCGAATCCCGCGTACGCGACGTCGACTTGGCGGAGGAAATGATGGAGTACACGAAGAACAACATCCTGCTGCAGGCGGCGCAGGCGATGCTCGCTCAGGCAAACTCGCAGCCCCAGGGTGTTCTCCAGCTCCTTAGGTAAGGACATATAAGTCCGACGGGAAACGGAGCAGGTATTCTGAAAGCTACGGGCAGGGGACGGATAGAAATATTTGTCCCCTGCCCGGAAATAAGAGGCCGCATTAGTAAATCGTAAAGCTTAAAAAACGGATGTAGAATTATGAGATTCATTCGAACTGACGCTTTAAAACCGGGTATGATCCTCGACGCGGACATAATAGGGCCGAGGGGCGAGCTTTTGCTGGCAAAGGGACAGGTTTTATCGCTTTCTCAGATAACGAGGCTGATGGCGGCGGATTTCGAAGGAGCTTACATTACCGACGAGTACCCTGAGGACGAACCGCTGGTCGAGGGAATCATCAGCAGAAAACTCAAAGAGAATACCGTGAACGCGCTGTCGACGTTTTTCAAAACGGTTAACCGGGGAAACCCCAGAGGCACGCTTCAGGCGTTCGATAAATTAAGGCATTATCTTGATGAAATAATTGACGAGATATCGAGCGACAAAAACGTGACGGCGAACATCGTCGATCTCAAGGTTTACGACGATTATACCTATTACCACTGCGTCAATGTCGCGGCTCTTTCAATCATGGTGGGCGTCGCCGCCGACCTGAACAGGCACGGGCTGTATAAGCTGGGGATGGGCGCTATTCTCCATGATCTGGGAAAAATTTTCATTCCGAAGCAGATTATCAGCAAACCCGGTCCGCTCACCTCAGCGGAATACGAGCAGATGAAAGACCATTGCCGGCTCGGAAGCGATTATCTGAGAAAAAACTGGGAAATTCCTGTCGAATCGATCATAGGGGTTCTGACGCACCATGAGCGCTGCGACGGCTCGGGCTATCCCTACGGGCTGCCGCTCAGCAAGCAGACTACGGAGGGAAAGCTGATCGCCATATGCGACGTGTATGACGCTATGACGTCCGAACGGCCGTACAGGGCGGCTCTGTCCCCTTCCGAAGTAATCGAGCACATCATCGGGAATTCCGGAACGATGTTTGACCCGAAGATGATATCGTGCTTTATAAAGAAAATAGCGCCGTATCCGGTGGGCTCGAGAGTCCTGCTGAGCAACGGCATGAAGGCAACGGTTATTAAAAACTACCCAAAAGGATTGACGAGACCGATGGTCGCGGCTGACAGGCCGGTGATAATCGCCGGTTCACCGGAAAAACAGGTATTGGATCTCTATAACGATCCGTCGCTGCTGAACGTTACAATAATCGGTTTGGAAGGCAAATCAAAAGACACGTTGGAGAGTGAAATCAATTGATCAGCGTTTTAATTGTGGATGACGCGGCTTTTATGAGGCTTGCAATCAAAAATGTACTGGTAAAGAACGGTTTTACGGTGGTCGCCGACGCGAAAAACGGGCAGGAAGGCGTTGAAAAATACATCGAGTACAGACCCGATATTGTGACGATGGATATCACAATGCCCGATATGACAGGTATCGAAGCACTCAAAAAAATACGCGAATTTGACCCGAAGGCCAAGGTCGTGATGATCTCCGCGATGGGACAGGAGTGCATGGTCAAGGAAGCGATCCTTAACGGCGCGAAATCGTTTATTGTCAAACCGTATAAGGAAGAGCATATCACACAGACGCTTCTGAAAATCGCCGCGAGCTGATGGCGGGTAAACGGAAGCCTTACGCGTTAACGCGGGCGGACAGCGCGTACGAATTTCTTACCGCTGTAGAACAAGGGGATGATATCTATGCCAGATAGCTCGGCAAACGATTCGTTGCTTGAAGTGTTCCTGTACGAAACGTCTCAGAATACGGAACAGCTTGAGCAGATTATCCTGAAAACGGAAGAAGCGGGGAGCTTTACCGGGGATACGATCAACGAGATATTCCGTATAATGCACACGATCAAAGGTTCTGCGGCGATGATGTCTTATAATAGCATATCGACCGTTGCCCATAGAGTCGAGGATATTTTTTATTACATAAGGGAAAACCCGAAGAGCGGATATGACTGCGCCGCGATTACCGATCTGACTCTGGCCAGCATGGATTACATCGGAAAGGAAATGGAGCGTATAAGGGCGGGCGTTGACTCGCAGGAAAACGACTGCGCCGCGCTTGTGGAAAAACTCGGGAAAACCCTTGAAAGCATTAAAAACGGCAAAGCGCGGCCCGCGCCCGAAAAAGCGGGCGATGCGCAAAAAAAGCACAGATTCAGAGCGCTGGTCCTGTTTGAGCAGGGCTGCGAGATGGAAAACATCAGGGCTTACGCAATCATACTGACTCTCAATGAAATCTCGGATAAAGTGACCTACGAACCACAGGGTATCATCGACAATGACGATGCGGCGAAGCAGATCAGGGAACACGGATTTGTAATCCATATCGAGACAGAAAAAAACTATGATGAACTGCTGGAAATCCTCCAGAAAACCGCATTCTTAAGGGACCTTGAACTGACCGCCGAAGACGAAACCCCTACGGAGAAAGCACCGGAAAACAAGGACACTGCAAAGGCCGCCGTGGCAGAAAACGAAAACGGAACCGGGAAAGAGATAAGGGATTACCACCAGCAGCCGCAGAGCATCATCAGCGTCAACGTCTCAAAGCTCGATAAGCTGATGGACTTGATGGGCGAGATCGTGATCGCTGAGGCGATGGTGGCCGAAAACCCGGACATCAGCAGCCTTGAAATTCCGAACTTCAGAAAGGCCTCCGCGCACCTTCGGAAAATCATCGTCGAGATGCAGGATATGGTGATGTCTCTGAGGCTCGTCCCGCTCGCCGCGACCTTCCAGAAGATGCACCGCATCGTAAGGGATATGAGCAAAAACCTGAAAAAAGACATCAGACTGGAGATGATCGGCGAGGAGACGGACGTTGACAAAAACATCATCGAGCATATCTCCGATCCGCTGATCCACCTTGTCAGAAACAGCATAGACCACGGCATAGAGAGCGCAGAGGAGAGGCGCAAGGCGGGCAAGCCGGAGTACGGCACGGTCACGCTCGAGGCGCAAAACGCGGGGAGCGACGTCCTCATTACAGTAAGGGATGACGGGCGAGGGCTGAACAAGCAGAAAATACTCGAAAAGGCGAAGAAAAACAATCTGCTGAAAAAGCCCGAGAGCGAGCTTACCGACAAGGAAATCTACAATATGATATTCCTGCCCGGTTTTTCCACCTGCGATAAGGTCACGGAGTACAGCGGGCGCGGGGTCGGAATGGATGTGGTTACGCAAAACATCACCTCGATCGGCGGCTCCGTCTCCGTGGAGAGCGAGGAAGGCAGGGGCATGGCCGTTGTGCTGAAGATACCGCTGACGGTGGCGATTATCGAAGGCATGAACATCGGCGTCGGGAATATGAAATTCACAATGCCCATCACGTCGATCAGGGAGTCGTTCAGACCGAAAAAAGAAGACATCTTTACGGATACCAACGGGGACGAAATGATCATGGTGCGCGGAGAGTGTTTCGCGGCGCTCAGGCTGCACAGGCAGTGGAATATCGAGACTAAGATTACTGACCTGACCGACGGCATACTGATCATGGTTGAAGACAACGACAAAAAACGCTGCGTATTTGCCGACAATGTGCTCGGAAGGCAGCAGGTAGTGGTAAAGACTCTGCCGAAGTATATCAGAAACGCAAAGAAGCTTGACTGCCTGTCGGGCTGCACGCTGTTGGGTGACGGGAGCATAAGCCTGATACTTGACGCCGGCTGGCTTGTCAATACGGACATCGTATGAGAGGAGGGAAATCATATGAGTGAGGCGCAGACAGCAAAAGTTAGGGCGGCGGAGGAGGACACACAGCACGGGAGGTACTTGACCTTCAACCTCGGCACCGAATCATTCGGCATCGAAATCAAGTACATAACGGAGATCATCGGGATGCAGCCGATAACCGCTTTGCCCGGGCTGCCGGCATACATCCGGGGGATTATCAACCTCAGAGGAGAGATTATCCCGGTGATGGACATACGGCTGAGATTCGGAAAAGAGGAGATAGCGTATAACGACAGAACCTGCATAATCGTGGCGAAGTTTGAGGATGTGGATATAGGCCTGATCGTTGATAGCGTATCGGAGGTTCTCACAATACCCGACGAAAATATTGTATCTCCGCCGGAAATCAACAGTTCCAGCAGCAGGTTTATCAAGGGCATAGGCAAGGTCGGGAACGAAGTCAAGCTTCTGCTTGACTACACAAAACTGATGTACGACGAAGATGTCTTGAGAATAGCGCCTGAAAATAATTAGCAAAGAAGAGGAAGGAAATCACCGTGAAATTCAAAAGCATACTATTGCAGATGGTAGTCAATATCGGCGTAACGATATTGGCCGTGTGTCTCGGCTTAAGCATCACGTCCACGGAGTTTGCCAGCTCGGCGCTGAAGGAGTCTGTGTCGGAGTCAATGCAGAAAATTGCGCAACAGGCCTCGCAGACAGTCTCGGAGAGAGTCAATATCTATTTTAGAGAGTTGGAAATATTGTCAACGGATGAAAAATTCCATGATCTGCAGGCCAACAGGGAAAGCATTGTCGCGACGCTTCAGAAAATTAAAGAAGACGGGGGCCATCTCGATATGATGGTGGCCGACAAAGACGGCAATACGATCTCCGCCGACAAAATCAGCACAAATATCGCCGACAGGGAATATTTTATTGAGGCGATGAAGGGCAACAACTGCGTGTCGGATCCGATGCTGAGGAAAACGGACAACACGATGATTATGGTCTTCGCCGTGCCGCTGAAAGACGCAAACGGCAGCGTTAGCGGTATGATAGGCCTTGTGAGAAGCGGACACGGGCTTTCGGAATTAATTTCGGATATCACCTACGCCAAGACCGGCTACGGGTATGTGGTCAACGATGAAGGAACGACGATTGGACATAAAGATACATCCCTTGTCGACAGCTTCGACAACGACATCGAAAACGCGAAAAGCGACGCGAATTTGTCGCAGCTTGCGGAACTTACGCAGAAAATGATTACCGGTCGGACCGGAATTGGCGAATATAAATATCAGGGTGTTTTGAAATACCTCGCGTACTGCCCGATTGAGGGTACGGACTGGTCGTTCGCTCTGGTAGCCCCGCAGAGTGAGGCTTTCGAGGATGTGAACTCGCTGCGCGTAACAATGGTTGCCGTCAGCGTTGCAATCATCCTTGTGGGCATAGCAATAGGCTTCTTCATCGCGAGGGGATTCCAGAAACCGATTATTAAGCTGGTCGACGTCGCTAAGGAATTCGCGCAGGGCAATCTGGACGTTGCGATCGACGTTGACCGGAAGGACGAGCTCGGCATGCTCGCAAATTCCCTGCAGACCGTGTCCGACAATATGAATTCACTGCTGACAGATATCAGATCGGCGTCCGACCAGGTAGCCGCGGGCGCGAAACAGATCTCCGACTCCAGCGTGGCGCTTTCGCAGGGCGCTTCGGAGCAGGCGAGCTCTGTGGAGGAACTGACGGCGTCGGTGGAGGAGATCGCGTCGCAGACCAGGCTGAACGCGGAGAACGCGGAGACGGCCGACAAGCTCGCGAGGGAGACCCAGAGCCTGGCCGAGCAGGGAAACGACAAGATGAGATACATGCTGAAAGCGATGGAGGACATCAACGTTTCATCCAACAATATCTCCAAGATCATAAAGGTTATCGACGATATCGCGTTCCAGACAAATATTCTGGCGCTGAACGCAGCGGTTGAGGCGGCGAGAGTCGGCGCCGCGGGCAAGGGCTTTGCGGTGGTCGCGGACGAGGTTAAGAACCTGGCTGCTAAGTCGGCCAACGCGGCAAAAGAGACGACGGATTTAATCGAGGGCTCGATTCAGAAGGTCGGGGACGGCTCCAAGATCGCAAACGAGACAGCGGAAGAGCTGAAGCGGATTGTCGACGGAGTCTCGAAGGCGGCAGGTCTTATCGAAAACATCGCCGTTGCTTCCAAAGAGCAGGCGACCGGCATAGAACAGATCAATCAGGGCATCATGCAGGTCTCCCAGGTCGTCCAGGCCAACTCGGCGACGTCGGATCAGAGCGCGGCGGCCAGCGAAGAGCTGTCCGGACAGGCCAATGTGCTTAAGGAACAGATTGCAAAGTTCAAGCTCAGGGACGCCAGGCGCACAAAGTCGGCGGAGGACGACGTCCGAATCAACCCCGAGGTACTGAAGACCCTGGACGAGATGAAGCAGAAGAAGAGTGAAAAGAGCGAAAAGGAAGCAGTAGCTGCTCCGGCCGCGCCGAAGGGTAAAATATCCCTGAGCGACAACGAGTTCGGAAAGTACTAAGGCTTCGGGGGCGGAAAACGACATGCTCGGCAATAGTGTGCCGGAGTCGGCCGGGAGCGGCGGTTCCATTGTGTTGACCGACGGCGAGTTTAAAAAGCTCGCCGGCTACATCAAGGAGAATTACGGAATCAATCTCAAAGAGGAAAAGCGCGCGCTGCTGACAGGCCGCCTCTACAATATGCTGGTTCAGGAGGGGTATAAGGACTTTACCTCTTACTATAACGACCTGGTGGCCGATAAGAGCGGGAAAGCCTCGATAAAGCTTGTGGATAAGATTACGACGAACCATACGTTTTTCATGCGGGAGCCCGATCATTTCTTCTACTTCAGGGATACGGTGCTGCCATA
Source organism: Bacillota bacterium (assembly GCA_033813635.1). Taxonomy (GTDB): domain Bacteria; phylum Bacillota; class Clostridia; order Oscillospirales; family QAMX01; genus JAPXRI01. The sequence continues at coordinate 192,703 of JAPXRI010000001.1, read as the reverse complement.
TCTGGAGAAAAAAGTGGTCAACAGGGATCTCCGGATCTGGTGCGCGGCCTGCTCGACGGGCGAGGAGTCCTACACGCTTGCGATGATTCTTGACGAGTATTTCGGCAGCGAAAAGCCGCTCTGGGACTGCAGGGTGCTCGCGACGGATATCTCGTCGAAGGCGCTTGACAAGGCTGTCAAAGGAGTGTACGACAGGGAAAAAATCACGCCCCTGCCGGCCTATTGGAAGCTCAACTACTTCAGGCACAGTGAAAACGGGGATTACGCCGTCGCGGACAGCATAAAAAACGAGGTTATCTACCGGAAATTCAACCTGATGGAGAGCGTGTTCCCATTTAAACGGAAATTTCACTGTATCTTCTGCCGCAACGTGATGATCTACTTTGACGACGCGACGAAATACGGGCTCGTCGACAAGCTATACAACTGCATGGAGCCCGGAGGGTATCTGTTTATCGGGCATTCGGAGTCGCTTAACAGGGAGAACACGCGATTTTGCTATATAATGCCTGCGGTATATCGGAAGGTATAGACGGGGAGAGGTATATGCGTAACGCAAAAAACCGTGACGGAGATATCCGGAACGGAAAAATCAGGGTGCTGGTCATAGACGACTCGATGCTGTTCAGGGAGATACTTGCAAGAGGACTCATGACCGATCCGCAGATAGAAGTCGTCGCCAAAGCATCCGACCCGTACGACGCCCGCGACAAGATATTGTCCACCGAACCGGATGTGATAACCTGCGATATCGAGATGCCGGGAATGAACGGGATAACGTTTATCAGAAGGCTACTGCCCCAATACCCCGTCCCGGTCATCGTAGTGAGCAGCATATCAAACGCCGTGTTCGACGCGCTGAACGCCGGAGCCGTGGATTTTGTCACAAAACCGGACGAACGCTCACCGAAAAGCGTCGAGACGGTGATAGACGACCTGATAGAAAAGGTGAAAATCGCGTCGAAGGCTAAGGTCAAACAGGGATGTCCCGAGACGGCGAGAACACCGGTCACCACGGAATGCTTTGACCGCAGAAAGATCATAGGCATAGGCGCGTCGACGGGCGGAACGGAGGCGCTGTACGGCGTCCTGAAAAAGCTGCCCGCGAGCGTGCCGGGAATCGTGATCGTTCAGCATATCCCGCCGGTGTTTTCCGCGATGTTCGCGGAGCGGATGAACGTGCAGACGGCGCTGAACGTGAAGGAGGCCCGAAACGGCGATTATCTCGAGAGCGGAAAAGTGCTGATTGCCCCCGGCGACAGGCATATGCGCGTCAGAAAAATGGGGGACCGGTATAAGGTCGAGGTATTCGAAAGCCAGAAAGTCAACGGACACTGTCCGTCGGTGGATGTGCTGTTCGATTCGATGGCGGAGGAGTGCGGCAAAAACGCCCTCGGGGTGATTCTCACCGGCATGGGCCGGGACGGCGCGAACGGGCTTCTGCGGATGCGTATGCGCGGGGCGAAAACCATCGGCCAGGATGAGAAATCCTGTGTGGTCTACGGAATGCCGAAAATAGCCTACAAAATCGGCGCGGTGGAAAAGCAGCTCAGCCTTGACGCAATCCCGGAGGCGATTATCGCGTCGCTGAAGGTGCCCAAAGCCGGATAGGGCGATGTAAAATTATTTTAAACAAATCGGTATAAAACCGATATCAGCGGTAAAATATGGTATAATATCCTGCATGGATATTATGCCATATTTTTTAAGGAGGCGATACTATCAGGATAACGGCATACGAGCTGCGCGCGCCAATCGATATGCGCATTGCGCTTTTAGCAGATATACACAACAACCCTTACCCCGAGGTGATTGAGGCGGTAAAGAGGGCGAAGCCTGACATTATCACCGTCGTGGGTGATTTTCTTGGAGGGCAGTACCCGGCTCTGTTCCGCGAACTGACGGAGATCGCGCCGACCTTCGTTTCCCTCGGAAATCACGATATCAGGTTCAGAAGGAACGTCCATAATCACACGGCGAAAACAAAGGCGGTGCTGCTTGACAACGAAGACACGGCATACGGCGGAGCGCTGCTCGGCGGTCTTTCCTCGAAGCCGGACCTCCGATGGCTCGACGGCTTTTCACGAAAGAATGGCTATAAAATACTGCTCTGCCATCACCCGGAGTACTACAGGCGGTATCTCCGGAAAAAAGATATCGACCTTATTCTGTCGGGACACGCCCACGGCGGACAGATATGCCTCTTCGGACGCGGACTCTACGCGCCGGGGCAGGGCTTTTTTCCGAGATATACCGGCGGGGTATACGAAGGAAGGCTTGTGGTCAGCAGGGGGATCGCAAATACCGCGTCGTTTCCGAGATATTTTAACGACCCGGAGGTGGTGCTGATAAGGCTGAAGGCTTAAAAAACAGCCGCCGCGCCCGCGTTTTCGGACGCGCCGCAAAAAAAATAATATTTCTACAAAAAAATTGTAAAAAGGTACTTGACAAACGATAATGTAAATGTTATCATGTGAGCGTAATAAGCATCACCATATCGTCGATAATAGCAAAACTGCCGAAAGGCAGCGACGCAAAGCTAAAGGGCCTAACGAGTATAAATACTCCAACGAGTAAAACTCCATGGCTGCCAGCTGCCGAAACGAGAGCACAAGCAAATGATTTTACATTCGCTTTGTCTTTAAAGGCAGCTGGCATAACCAGCTGCTTTTTTGATGTCGGCTAACTTCGGCAATCGGCGAATTGGTATTTGGGAGTGAATCCGGTGAAGAAGTTTGTCTCAATGTTCTTGGCGACGCTGACCATCGTCGCCGCGCTGACGGTGTCGTCCGCGGCTTACTCAGAAGGCGTGAAGACGAATTCCTGCGGCGTTACATACGTTCAAACCAGCAGCCGTTCAAAATACTCTGTGAACGAGCTTATAGTCCGGAGTATTGTAGACAAGGCCAACACAATGATAGAAAACATGGTGGAGCGTGAGCTCTCAAAACGTAATCCGGACATCCCGGGGCTGATAGAAAAAACGAATATTATTGCTTCTAACACAATCAAAATCGCCACCATGCTCGGTGTGGAAGTCAAATGTGAATATAAGGCCTATAAGTACAACGGCACCGTGTTCTACATTGACCCGCTGATTGTGATAAGAAGATCCAATGTTACCTAAACTTATTGAAAAGACAATTTACTCCGTTGTCGAGGAGACGACGGAAAATTCGGAAGTGACAAGGGTCTATCTGTTCGGTTCGTACTACAGCGGAAAATACCATGACGACAGCGATATCGACTTGGCGTTTTTCGTCAAAGACGGAACGGATTTGCTGAGCATGCACAGAAAAATCAATAAAATCACTTCCAAATATCCCGTCGATATACAGCCGCAGATTTTTTACGAGAGCGAATTGCAGGAAAAAAACGGTATCGTCGGAGAAATTGTAGAGAGCGGCGGTGAAATCCGGATTAACCGAGTAACGGAGCAGCTTATCGATGGACGGAATAGTAGTTAAAAGGGAAAAAATAGATTTCCTGACAGACGATAAAAAGGATCTCTATCTGTTGCTTGAGAAAAACGGTGTAGAGATCATGTTCCAGACGGTTTTAAAGGATTCTCTGGTTTGGCTCGCCCCGGCGGACGATGTAAACACGGTGGAATTCTTTTACATCATCAAGGGCAGCGTAACCCTCGAGACAAGCGACGAGGTCCTGGAGCTGGGGGAAAACGACTGTTTTTATACGAAATACTTAAAGTCGAAAGTTCTGCTGAAGAGCAACAGCGATCTCAAGATATTGTACGTGGCCACTAGCCCGGTTTTCAAGAACCTCGAGAACTTCTATGACGAGTTGAACTACCTGCTCGACAAGATAACGGAGAAGGACGAGTATACAAAGCAGCACTGCAGCAGGGTGGCGGATTACTGCCTTTTCATCTCGAAAAAGCTGAAATGCGCAGATACCGTGCTTGACAATCTGGTGGTCGCGAGCTTGTTCCACGACGTCGGGAAATGCTACATACCCGACGAGATTCTGAAGAAAAAAGGCAAACTGACAAAAGAGGAATTTAAAGAGATATACAAGCATCCGATGTTTTCGAAAAAACTGCTTGAGGGAAAATTCTCGGATGAGGTTGTCAAAATCGCGTACGAGCACCATGAGAGGCTGGACGGCTCCGGGTATCCCTGCGGGCTGAAGGGCGACGAAATAACCCTTGAGGACAGGATTATCGCGGTCGCCGACAGCTTCGACGCGATGACGACCAAGAGGCCCTATAATACACAAAAGACATTTGAGCAGGCCGCTCAGGAGCTCTGCGAGATGAAGAGCAAATACGATATCAACGTCAGCAGAGCGCTCAAGGAAATGGTGGACAGCGGCGAGCTCAAAAAAATGATTGCAGAGGTTAACTCATGACCAACTACGAAAAATATGAGTATTGGCATATATTATCGAAGTACGATCTTGACACGGCACAAATCATGCTTGACAATCAGAGATACTGCTACGTACCGGTCCTGTGCCAGCAGGCGATAGAACGTATGATCAAGGGGATGACAATCTGCCACACCGGCAGGGAAGCGGTTAAATCCCATAACATCCCCTTCCTTGCAAATAAGCTGGCTCAGAATCCCGCGTTTCTCGCGACGGACGAAGGAAAGCGTTTCGCCTCGGAGAAGACCGACCACGATGAGTTTATGGTCGATCTGATGTTCTACTATATGAGCGATTACCCTTTCTCCTATAAAAGATTCCACGAGAGATTTACCGATAAGGACGTCTCCGAAAAACTCTACGAAAACTCGCAGGCGCTTTTCAACTGGCTCGAAGGCTTTCAGCGCAATTAGAAAAAAATCGGACAATTGAATAACAAAACAGACTTCCCACGATAATGGTAAACCTGTCGAAAGACAGGGGCACAAAGCCATAGGACCTAAAGGTTAAGAAATTAACCCATGGCAGCCTAGCCGCCGACCTGAAGTTAGATTTTGTAACCGGAACAGACGTAATCTATTAGCAAGCGATAGATGCCGTTGTGCCGGCAGTAAAAATCTGACCGCATTCCATTATCGAAGGAATACGGTCATTTTAAATTTTTAAAAGCAAGGAATGAAGAAATGGAAACGGCGATAATGGCAGCGGCCGGGGCGGCCGCGGGGGCTCTTTGCATGACGGCAAGCAAAAAGCTTTCGGCCGCGAGGGCGGAAAACGGCGCGGAATCAAAGCTTTACGCGCTGAAGCATCTCTGGCTCTGGTGCCTTGTCTGCGCGGCGGGGTTTGCGGTAATTTCCGTCGCAGCTTCCGAAACGCTGGACAGGCTCCAATACTCCGCGGTATACACCCTCTGCATCGCGATTGCCGCGGTGGATTTTACGGTAAGAAAAATACCGAACATCCTTGTTCTCGCGCTTATCGCGCTGAAAGTGCTGTTCCTGATTCTGGGATTTACGGGAAATGCGCTTACTGACAGCCTAATCGGCTTTGCCACCGCCGCGGTGGTGTTTACAATCCCGTCGTTTTTTAAGCTCAGCGTGGGCGCCGGGGATATTAAGCTTGGCGCGGTGACCGGACTCTACCTAGGGCTTTACGGCTTTCTTCAGGCGATGGTGATTATGGCCGTGCTGATGACGCTTTACGGCGTGATCCGGCTGATCAGAAAAACCGGAAACCTGAAATCAAAGACGGCGATGGGTCCGTATATCGCCCTCGGGCTCTTCGTCACGGCGCTGTTTCCCGTGTTATAATTTGCGTTTCAATTAACTTAACATAATAATTTTAGGAGGACAGAAAATGAAAAAGGCACTTAACTTTCTGAAGGACGAAAACGGACAGGGCATGGTGGAGTACGGCCTCATCATCGGGCTCGTCGCGCTCGTCGTCGTAGCGGCACTCGTTATTCTCGGACCCAGGCTGAAGGGTATGTTTAGCAAGATATCCGATAAGATTGGGGAAGCGACGTCGGCTATACCAGATTAACCCGTGAATGCGCGCGGGGGTGTCTCAAGCACCCCCGCGTTCATTCAAACCCAAAAACTAAAGGAAAGGACGCGGTGCGGTATGCTAAGATTTCTCAAGGACGAAAGCGGGCAGTCGGTCGTCGAGTTTGCTCTTGTGGCGCCGATCCTCATATTGCTTCTCTGCGGGATCATCGATTTCGCCTGGATTTTATCGGCTAAGCTCGCGACGGACAACTGCGCCCGCGAGGGCGCGAGGTACGCCTCGGTCTCCACCGACTACGAAAATCTAAGCGCGGAGACGGCCGAAAGAGTCCAGGAAGTGGCTTCGGCTAGCATAAAAAGCGGCATTGATACCGACGTGACCTTTTCAAACCCCTCCGACCCGGGTTCGGGAGATGTGACCGTAACCGTCAGAAGCAGCGTAAAGGCGCTGACGGTGGTCGCGAGCACGATATTCGGCGGGGATAAAGTCAAGCTTTCCTCCAGCGTAACAATGCGTGCGGGGTAGAGAATATGCTTAAATTCATCAAAAACGAAACAGGCGTCAGCGCGGTGCTCACGGCTCTGGTGATGACGGTTTTGCTGTCTTTCACCGCGCTGGCATTGGATATCGGCACCGCGTACGTCGGCGCCTCCGGGTCCCAGAACGCGGCGGACGCGATAGCGCTGTCGCTGGGCAAATACCTGCCGATAGCCGAAAACGACGCGGACGTGATCGCCCTGGCGAAAGCCGACGCCTGCGAATACGCGAGAAAAAACCACGCTGAGAACTTCAGCGCGGACAACGTCGTCTTCAATGACCTGCAAGACGGAAAATACCGCTCCCTCTCGGTCACCGTCGATAAGCGCTGCCCGACCACATTCGCGCGAATCTTCGGTATCGACCATGTCGGCGTCGCCAAATCGGCGACCGTATCCACCGCAAACGTCGGGGCGGTCTCCGGAGCGGTGCCCATTGGCATTGTGGAGCAGACATACTACGACGCCGTAGCCTCGGGAAAGACGTCCCATATCACGCTCAAAGTCGGCGGCGGGGAGGGCGACACAGGCTTCTACGGCTTCATAGTGCTCGACAGCTCGAACGGAAACGCAAAACTGCTTGAGAAATGGCTGAATTACGGCTACGATGGTACAAACTACGTCGGCCAGTTTCTCCCGGTTGCGACGGGCAACAAAACCAGCGCGGCCCGGAACGGGGTGGAGTACAGGCTGTCCCTCTGCAGCCACTATCAGGGCATGGGCGGCTGCACGACGGAGCACTATGTGGTCGGTTGCCCGAAAATCGTCTATGTGCTCGTTTACAGCTTCGTGGAATCAAGAACCGTAGAAATCGTCGGCTTCGCGCCCTTCCTGATCGAGCCGTCGGACAAGGACGACGAGATCCAGGGCTCGTTTTTAAACATCGTTATTCCGGCGACGGAAATAATCTCCGAAAAAGACTTCGGTCTCCATACATACAGGCTGACGAAATAAGGGATTTAAAATGAAAAAAATCTATTTGTTCGCCATTATATTCGCGGTGATGGCAGGCATTGCTGTCTACCTTTTCGCAAGCGGACTGAAGAATAAAAACAGCGCCGCGGCGCAGCCGGACACGGTCAACGTGCTTGCGGCCGCCGTCGACATCCCGCAGGGGAGCCAGATAACCGCCGATATGATTACGGCGGTGTCCGTCCCGTCGGCCTCGGTTCCGGACAAGGCGGTGACCGACGCGAACTACGCCGTCGGAAAGGTCGCGAAATACCCGATAAGCAAGGGCGAACAGCTCCTTGAGGGCAAGCTGATGGTCATCGGCAGCGAGACGAATTCCGAGCTCGCCGAGCGGATAAAAAGCGGCTACCGCGCGTTCACCCTCTCAGTCGACACGATATCGGGCCTTGCGGGCTATCTGAAGGTGGGAGACAAGGTGGATATTATAGTGACAATGACGATAGATGAAGTGAGCACCACCTTCTACTGCCTGCAGAACGTCAATATTATCGCTGTCGGCAGCAAATCCGAAAACGGCTCGTCGGCTTACACCAACATAACGGTCGAGATCTCCGCGAGGGATTGCCTGACCCTCAACTACAGTATGATTAACGGTCTGATTAAGCTCGTTCTCAGAGGCCCGGGAGACGACAGCATCGTGAGCGTTCCGGCGGTCGTGAAATGAATATGGAAAAGCTGAAAATCGTCGTTGTGTCCAACGACATAGACGTCAAAATAAACGTAAAAAATCTTTTGTCCGACGGGAGCGTCGCGATATCCGGCTTTCTGGAATACGACGGCATGACGAGCCTGAAAATAAACGGCTACAACCCGGACGTGGTGATACTGTCGAACGACAAAAACGCGGGCGGCGTATTCGAGATTGCCGAGCAGACCTACTCGGAGCTCCCCGGCGCGAGCGTTATCCTGCTCTCTGCGGAGGTTGACTTGCAGCTTCTGCAGAAGGCGATGCAGTACGGGATAAAGCAGGTGCTTTTGCAGACGGTTTCTGCCTCCGAGCTTAAGGAGGCGATTTTCAAGGCCTACAGCCTGGAAAGAAAGCGGATCTCCGAGAATTCGGCCGTCAAGAGCACGCGCTCAAAGGTCGTCTCATTTTTCGGCGGGAAGGGTGGCACAGGCAAAACCACTGTCGCGGTGAATACCGCAGTCGCCCTCGCTCTATACGGCAAAAGGACCGTCATTATAGACGCGGACCTACAGTTCGGCGACGTGACGGTGCTGCTTGATCTCGATGCGAAGGATACAATCTACGAGCTCTCCCGCGAGCGGGGAGAGATGAGCATAGACGTGGCCAAGAGCATGCTTACCCTCCACTCGAGCGGTCTCGAGGTGCTCGCCGCGCCTAAAAGCCCGGAGCTCGCCGAATACATCAACGACAAAACGATGGAGCTAATAATCAACACGCTGAGGCCATATTACGAGTATGTCATTATAGACCTGCCGCCGGGCTTCGACGATACGACGATCGCTGTTATCGAAAACAGCGACGTTGTCAACCTGGTGGCGAATGTAGACATCATCTCGCTGCGGAACGCGAAGCTCTGCCTCTCAATCATGGACGCGCTTAGGCAAAGGGAGAAGGTCTCGTTGATTCTGAACCGCTCGGGCGACGGGATTATATCGAAAAAGGATTTTGAAACGGTTCTGGGCATGGACACCGGGCTCTGCCTGCCGGATGATACCAAAACGGTGCTGTCAAGCCTGAACAAGGGCGTGCCTTTTGTGATGGGCATGCCGAAGTCCGCGGTGGCGAAAAACATCAAGGCTTATGCCGCAGGCCTGTAGCAAAAAGGGGCGATGCGTCGATGGGGCTTCTAGATAGAATTGAAAGAAACAAAAACACGGAGGGCGCGAAGCCCGGCGAGTCCGAGTCCGCGGCCGACGTGTTCTATGATCTGAAAAACAAAATCCACAACCAGGTGCTCAGCGAGCTCAGCAAACAGGAGCAAAAGGATATCGGCGACGACGCGATCCGCAAAATCATCGCCGAGGCCGCCGAGGAAAACAGCTCGGACGTGGGCAAAACGGAGCGGGCTAAGCTCCAGGAAGACGTCTACAACGATATAATGGGCTACGGCCCCCTCGAAGAGCTGCTGAAGGACCCGGAAGTCAGCGAAATCATGGTCAACGGGCCGAGCAAAATATACGTGGAGAAAAAAGGCAAGCTGCAGCTCTCCTCGCTGCGTTTCAGGGACAGCGACCATGTGATGAACGTCATCGACAGGATCGTATCCTTAGTCGGCCGCCATATCGACGAGGCGAGCCCGCTGGTGGACGCGAGGCTCAAGGACGGCTCCCGCGTCAACGCGGTAATCCCGCCGATATCGCTGATAGGCCCGGTGCTGACAATCAGAAAATTCTCAAAGATGCCGATTACCCACAGCCAGCTTGTCGACTGGGGCTCTGCGTCGCCGAAAATGCTATCGTTTCTGGAGGCCTGCGTCAAGGGAAGACTGAATCTGATCGTTTCCGGCGGCACCGGGAGCGGCAAAACGACGCTTTTGAACGTGCTTTCATCGTATATCCCCGACGACGAGCGGATCGTCACGATCGAGGACGCCGCGGAGCTTCAGCTCCACCAGGAGCACCTGGTGACGCTCGAGAGCCGCCCGGCAAACCTCGAGGGAACAGGCCTGATCGACATAAGGACGCTGGTGCGGAACGCGCTCCGCATGCGGCCGGACAGGATCATCGTAGGCGAAGTCCGTTCCGGAGAAGCGCTGGACATGCTCCAGGCGATGAACACCGGCCACGACGGCTCCCTTACGACTCTGCACGCCAACAGCCCCAGGGACGCTATCTCGAGGCTTGAGACGATGGTATTGATGTCCGGCATGGAACTGCCGCTCAAGGCGATCAGGGAGCAGATCAGCTCCGCCGTGAATATCATCATCCAGCAGACGCGTCTGCCGGACGGCAGCCGTAAAATAACCAACATCAGCGAGATCACCGGCATGGAGGGCGACGTGGTCAGCATGCAGGACATATTCGTTTACGAGACGACCGGTGAGCGCGACAGCTACGGGAAATTCAAGGGCAGCTTCCGCCCCACGGGCGTCAAGCCGAAATGCCTGGATAAAATAACCGAAAACGGAGTTGCGGTGAGCTATGAGTGGTTCAGATGACCTGTATATTGCCGTAATATGCCTTCTCGGCATGTTCTCAGTATTCCTGTTCGCGATAGCGGCGCTTTCCGAACTGGGGAGGGACAAGCTCGCCGTCGAAAACAGGCTGAAGCGCTTTTTCTTCAAGGACGCAAAAGACGAGTCCGCCCGCAATATCGCGGGGAAACGCAAAAAGCGCAAAACGCAGCGGCTGGGCTTCGGCCAGGCGATGGCGACCGAGCTGCAGACCGCGGGACTTCTGGTCAGAGCGGACGAGTTTGCGATATTTTGGGTCGTTTTGAGTCTGGTTCCGTCGGGGCTCGTGGCTCTAGCCACGGGAAACCTGCCGATATCCGCGGCTCTCGCCTTTGCCGGAATCATCCTTCCGCCGCTCTATGTGGGGCGGAAGAAGAAAAAGCGGATAGCCGCGTTTGAAAACCAGCTCGGAGAATCCCTCGTCATAGTCTGCAACTGCCTGCGCTCGGGGCTGACTCTGAATCAGGCCTTTGAAAACATCAGCACGGAGATGGGGGAGCCGATCTCCCGGGAATTCCGCAGGCTCTGCACAGAGCTGAAATACGGGACGCCGCTGGATAAAGCGCTGAGCGCGATGGTGGACAGAATAGGCAGCGAGGACCTGGCGCTCGCGGTTTCGGCGATTACAATCCAGCGCCAGGTCGGCGGGAACCTCTCGGAGATTCTTCTGGGCATATCGGAGACGATAAAGGCAAGAATCAAACTCAAGGGCGACATCAAGGTGCTGACGGCTTCCGGGCGGGTGTCCGGTCTCATTATCGGAATGCTGCCGATATGCGTGGGTTTTCTGATATTCCTGATCAATCCGGAGTACATGAAGGTTTTGTTCAATACGGACATCGGAAAGGTCCTTCTCGCTGTCGCCGCGGCAATGGAGTGCATAGGCTTTATCATCGTTAGAAAAATCATCGCCATCAAATATTAGAGGATAAGCGTTATGGTGTTATTGGTGCTGACCACGTCGGCTCTCGCGTTCTGCCTGTTTTCGATCGCGCTGGCCCCGGTGGGCAGAAAAATCGACGTCAAGGAGAAGCGGCTCGATTTCATCTCCCAGAAGAAAAAGGATGCGTTTGACGAGCTCGACCTGTCGCTGTATAAGCGCTTCGTCGCTCCAGCCCTGAGCCGGATGACTGAGTATCTCTCGAAAAGAAAATACCGCAACAAGGCCGACAGCGCGAGAAAGACCGCTCTTGTGAAGGACCTGCGCTATGCCGGGATAAGGATGTCGGCGGAGGAGTACTCCGTTTTGAAAAACGCCCTGGCCACGCCGGTGCTTCTGGCGGCGATCTTTACGTCGCTGATGATCAAAACCGCCGACATCGTCCGGTTCCTCATTTTTGCCGTCGGAATAATCCTCTGGATTCTGCTGCCGCGCTATTATCTGGCGGCGCGGGTGAAGTCGAGACAGGACAAAATCAGGTGCCAGCTTCCGGAGGTGCTTGATCTGCTGTGCGTCAGCATCGAGGCTGGACTCGGTTTCGACGCTGCGCTGCTGAAAATCTCCGAAAAAATGGACGGTCCGCTGATAGACGAGCTGATGATTCTCTACCGCGAGATCCAGATGGGGAAGGTGAGAAAGGACGCGCTGAAGGATTTCGGCGAGTGCAGCTCCGTACCGGAGGTGAAGACCTTCGCCTCCGCGATCATACAGGCAGACAAGCTCGGAATCCCTATTAAAAACATGCTGAAGACCCATGCCGATCAGCTCCGCACCGCAAGACGCCAGCGGGCCGAGGAAAAGGGAATGAAGTCGCCGATAAAAATGATGCTGCCGATGATCGTGTTCATTCTGCCGGTGCTGTTCATAATTCTGCTGGGGCCGGTGGTTATTCAGATCATCGCCGAGTTCAAAAAGTAAGGGGCGGCGTATGTTAAAGACTGTAAAACTTACCTGCAAAGGGCGGACAGTGCTGACGGCGCGGATCGCTGAAACCTTTGCCTCGCGCCTTGTAGGGCTTCTTAACAAAGATTCCCTTCCGGAGGGCGAGGGGCTTCTGATTTACCCCTGCAGACAGATACATACGTTCTTTATGAAATTTCCGATAGACGCGGTATTTCTGACAGAGGATTGCAAAATCTGCGGCGTCGAGCGGTATATCCCAAGGAATAAAATTTCGGGTTGCTACAAAAACGCGCGCTGCGTGCTTGAGACGGCGGCAGGCGCCGCGGAAAAGGCGGGACTGGAGCTCGGAGAGGTCCTTGAAACGGAGGAAATAGGGTAAAATGGATAACATAAGGGAAATCATAACAGGAACGGATGAGAAGAAGTTCAAAAAAAGCGTGCTCGGTTATGACAAAAAGGAGATTGACGACTATATCTTAACGCTGGAGCAGACCTTCAAGGGCTCGGTTGCGAATTACGAAAAAAAGCTGGCCGAGCAGGGGGACGCTCTGTCGATGGCGCTCCGCGAAAAGGAAAAGCTCACGGAAAAAAACGCTGAGCTTGAGAAGAAGGTCTCATACTTAAGCTCGGACGTCGAAGAGGAGAAGAGCAGGCTGATCGCCGAAAACAACGCGCTCAAGGAGGAAAACACCCAGCTCTCGGAGTTGGAGAGCCGGAACTCGCTGCTCGCGTCCAATCTGGCCGAGCTGAGTGCCAAATGCGAGCTGACGGAAAGGGAGAGAGATCAGTACAAGACCGTCATCGCGGAAAAGGACGAGATCATCGCGGAGCAGTGCAGGAAGAACGCCGAGGCGGAGAGAAACCTTAAAACCGAAAAGGAAAAGCTAAAGGTTAAAATAGAGAGCGAGAGAAAAATACAGCTCCACCATATCGCCCTGCTCAAGGAGCACCTAGCTGCCTCCCTGGCGATACTCGAAAAGCTGTAAAAAGCCATTTTTCTGCCTTTCATAACATAAAGCCAAAAGACCGGACGCGAAAAACGCCGGTCTTTTGGCTTTATGGAGGGATATAAAGGCAGATTGGTGTTTTGTCTCCGTATGGCCTTCGGGGTTTGATTATTACTCCGTTATCCAGGCGGCGGCGACCATGCCGAGGCCGAGGTGAATGCCGAGGACCGGGCCCAGCCGCGAAAAGAGCAGCGGAACGCCCGGGAACCGCCGGGCGATTTCCTCCCGGAGCTGAGCTGCCGCGCCGTTTTCACCGAAGCTGTGCAAAACGATTTTTTTTGCGGAGGTCGGTATCCTGCCGGCCAACGCGCGGCAGAGCGCGTTTTTGCCGCGGGCCTGTCCGTCCGAAATAACCGCGCCGTCGCTGCATAACAGGATCGGCCTGACGTTCAAAACTGTGCCGATCGACTGCCTGACGGTGCCAAGACGTCCGCTGGCGCGTATAAAGTCCATGTTGTCGACGGAGAAAACAATCCCTATCTTTTCGCGGAGCTTTTCAACCTCAGCGGCGAGCGCGTCAAGGGTGATGCCGTCCTCAAGGGACAGCCTTCTCGCCTCCTCGACCAGAAGGCGGAGCCCGCCCGCGGTGGTCAGGGAATCCACCACCATCACGTCGGGCGAACCGAGCTCCCTGGCCGCGACCACGGCGCTGCTGTAGGTCCCGCTCAGGCGGGACGAGATGGTAACGCAAAATACCTTCAGGCCCTGCCTGAGGGATTCCGAAAACATGCTCATAAAGGCCCCGACGGAGGCGTGCGCTGTCTTGCAGCCGCAGGGGTGTTTTAAAATCAGCCGCTCGAACGTGCCGTTCTTGTCGGCGTAATTTTCATTGAACATCTGCCTGTTGACGCTATAGGATTCCGGCACCACGCCGACCCGGAGCGCCTTGGCCTCGTCGGAGGTAAGATAGGCTGTGCTGTCCGTGACGATTGCAATCATAAGCTCACCGTAAAATCAAGCGTACCGATGCGGCGGAACCGTTCGTACCTGTTTTTTAACAGCGTATCCGAGTCCAGTGACAAGAGGTCGTCCAGCTCGGTCCGCAGAGAGTTTTTTATGTCCTCGTAGATCTCCTCCCGGAATCTGCCCTTTTCCGGGATAATCCGCTCGACGACCCGGAGAGAGAGCATGTCTTCGGCGGTCAGTTTGAGCTTTTCGGCCGCGAAGGCGGTTTTTGAGGAGTCTTTCCAGAGAATGTTCGCGCAGCCCTCGGGTGAAATCACTGAGTAGACCGCGTTTTCAAGCATCCAGACCCGGTCGGCCACACCGAGCGCCAGCGCACCGCCGCTTCCGCCCTCGCCGATTAATATCGAGATCACCGGTGTTTTCAGCGAGGAAAGCGTGAAAAGACACTCGGCGATCGCCTGCCCCTGTCCGCGTTCCTCTGCCTCGATGCCGCAGCTCGCGCCGGAGGTGTCTATAAGGCACACCACGGGACGTTTAAACTTTTCGGCCTGCTTAAATAGCCGCAGCGCCTTTCTGTAGCCCTCGGGCAGGGGAGAGCCGAAGCCGCGCTTAACCCTGTCGTTTGTCCCGACTCCTTTTTCAATGGCCACGACCGTAACCGGGCCGCCCTGCAAAAGAGCGATCCCGCCGACGACTGCTTTGTCGTCGCCGAACCGCCTGTCGCCGTGGAGCTCGGTAAACTCGTCGAAAATCGCGTCAATATATGAAACCGCCGTCGGTCTGTCGCCGGAGCGGGCGGCGAGCACTTTTTCCATCGCGTTCATTGATAAATCCCCCTATTCGCCGCAGCCGTGGAGCTTTAAAAGACGGGAAAGGTATTTTTTCTGCCCGGCGCGGAGCACGATGTCGTCGAGAAAACCCTTTTCAAGCAGAAACTCGGCCCGCTGAAAGCCTGCCGGCAGCTTCTGCCTGGTGGTCTGCTCAATCACCCTCGGCCCGGCAAAGCCGATCAGCGCGTTCGGCTCGGCGATCACAATGTCGCCCTGCATCGCAAAGCTCGCGGTGACGCCGCCTGTGGTGGGGTCGGTGAGAACGGCGACGTAGAGAAGCCCGGCGTCGGAGTGCCTTTTTACAGCCGCGCTCACCTTCGCCATCTGCATCAGCGATAATATGCCCTCCTGCATCCGTGCGCCGCCGGAGACGATAAAGCCGACGGCGGGCAGGCGCTTTTCGGTGGCGTGCTCGAACAGGCGGGTTATCTTCTCGCCGACGGCGCTCCCCATAGAGCCCATCATAAAGCCGGCCTCCATTGAGAACACCGCCGTTCGCCGGCTGTCTATTCTCCCGGTTCCGCAGAGCACGGCCTCCTTTTCGCCGGAGGCTTTGCGGGCGGAGGAGAGCTTCTCGTCGTACCCCGGAAAGCCGAGGGGATTTTCACCGCAGAGCTCCGCGTCCAGCTCGGAAAAGCTGTCGCGGTCCAGGATCATGTTGAGCCGCGTCCTCGCGCTCAGCTTAAAGCAGTACCCGCAGGAGCAGACATAGTAGCGCTTTTTCAGTTCGTCCATTATCAGCATTTTCCGGCATGATGGGCATAAAATCATCATCTTGTCCGGCACGGATGGCGCGCCGCGCTCGGCGGCGTTCTCCTCAAGGCGGTTATTCGGTTTTCTAAACAGACTCTGTCTCAGCATAGGCTTATTCCTTTATTTTCCCGACAGAAAATCGGTGTGGTAGGTTCCCCGGAGCACGTCTTCCTCCTCCAGAAGCGACATCTGCAGCTCGGCGTTGTGCTCGACGCCCTCTATTACCAGCTCGCAGAGAGAGGCGCGCATTTTTCGGATCGCCTCTTCGCGGGTCTTGGCGTGAACTATCAGCTTTCCGATCATTGCGTCGTAAAACGGCGGGACGCAGTAGTCCTGATAGATCGCGGTGTCGAATCTGACCCACGGCCCTCCGGGGATATGCAAAAGCTCGATCCTCCCGCACCCCGGGCGGTAGTTTTCGCGCACGTTTTCGGCGTTGATGCGGCACTCTATGGCGTGCCCGTTCAGCGATATGTCGTTCTGGCCGAAGGCGAGCCTCATTCCGGAGGCGATGCGGATCTGCCATTTCACGATATCGATGCCCGTGACCAACTCCGTTACGGGGTGTTCCACCTGAAGCCGCGTGTTCATCTCCATAAAATAGACATTTCCGCCGTCGTCGAGCAAATACTCAAGGGTGCCGGCGTTGACATAGCCGACGGTTTTCGCGGCACGGAGCGAGAGCTCGGTCAGCTTCCCGCGGAGCTCCGGCGTTACGGCGGGGGAGGGACTCTCCTCAATCAGCTTCTGATTTTTTCTCTGGAGCGAGCACTCCCGCTCGCCGAGGCATACGATGTTGCCGTATGCGTCCGCGAGGATCTGCGTTTCTATATGCTTAACCGGGTTTAAGTATTTTTCCAGGTACATTCCGCCGTCGCCGAACGCGGCTCTCGCCTCGGCGGAGGCTACTTTGTACGCGTGTTCCAGCTCTTCCGGTCTGTTGATTATCCGGATGCCGCGGCCTCCGCCGCCGGCCCGCGCCTTCAGCATCACCGGATAGCCGATTTTTTCGGCGGCCGCAGCGGCGTCTTCCGCGCTTTCGAGCCCGTCGCAGCCCGGAATCACCGGGATACCGGCCTTCGCCATCGTCCTGCGGGCGCAGGCCTTGTCGCCCGCCTTAGCGATGATATCGGCGCCCGGCCCTATAAACGCGATGTTGCAGCTCTCGCACATCGCGGCGAATTCGGCGTTTTCGGATAACAGGCCGTAGCCCGGGTGTATCGCCTGCGCGCCGGTGACGACCGCCGCGGAAAGAATCGACGCGGCGTTCAGATAGCTGTCCTCCGCCCGGGCCGGTCCGATGCAGATGCTCTCGTCGGCCAGGGACACGTGCAGCGCGGTCCTGTCCGCCTCGGAAAAAACGGCGACGGAGGCTATCCCCATCTCCTTGCAGGCCCTGATGATTCGGACGGCGATCTCGCCCCTGTTGGCGATCAATATTTTTGAAAACACATCAAGCGCTCCAAACCTGTTAGTTTTAGACCTTGTCTTCGGAAATCAGCGCAAACGAAAACTCGGCGCTTGCGCAGAGCTTCCCGCCGACATAGGCGTCGGCCTTTGCGAAGTAAAACGGTTCCCTTACTTTCAAAAGCTCGCACCTTGTCTCTATGGTGTCGCCCGGGAAGACCTTACTCTTGAACTTCGCCTTGTCAAGTCCGGTGAAGTACGGCGTTTTGCCCCTGACCCTGTCCGAGAGGATAACGCAGCAGGACTGCGCCATGATCTCGCAAAGAATAACGCCTGGAACGACCGGCTTCCCCGGGAAATGTCCCTTTAAAAACCACTCGTCGCCGGTGACGCGGTATCTGCTTGCGGATGTGTTCGTCCCAACGACCTCGGCCGAGTCCACCAAAAGCATCGGCTCCCGGTGGGGGATGATGTTTTTAATATGTTCTCTGTCCATACCGGTTCTCCGTCCTCACTGGGAAAGATTCGTTTCAGTAGATTTTAAACAGTACCTGCCCGTACTCCACGACCTGTCCGTTTGAGACGCAGACGTCCGCGATCTCGCCGTCGTAGTCCGAGGTGATCTCGTTTAAAAGCTTCATCGCCTCGACGATGCAGAGTACGTCGCCCTTTTTGACCTTGCTCCCGCGCTCGACAAACGGCTTTTCACCCGGCGCGGGGGAGGTGTAGAAAATGCCGACCATCGGCGATTTGACCTCCCTGAGATTATTGAAATCCAGCGTCTGTTCCGCCGCGGAGGGCGCGAGTTCCGCGCACGGCTGTTCCGGCTTTGTCAAAACCGGAGCGGGTGCCGGAGCGGCTTTCTCCAGCCGGAGCTTGAATTCGCCGTCGGTCAGGTCGAGTACGCCGGCCGAGGAGTTTTCGAACAGTGCGAGCAGCTCTTTTACGTAATTGATATCCGTCATTTTAATCACCATTCCGCCGTTTAAGCGGCAGTACAAATTCAGATCAGATTGAAAGCTTGCGGAACGCTATGCAGGCGTTGTGCCCGCCGAAGCCTAGGGAGGTGGAAATCGCCGTGTCAAGCGGCGTCCTGACTGCGGTCTTCGGCGTGTAATCGAGATCGCACTCGGGATCGGGTTCATCGAGACCGATTGTCGGCGGCACGGTGTCGTTTACAAGGGCGAGCACCGACGCGATAGCCTCGGCGGCGCCGGCGGCGCCCAGCATATGCCCGGTCATCGACTTTGTCGAGCTGATGTGCGCCCTGCGCGCCGTCTCTTCGGTGAGCGCCAGCTTAATCGCGAGGGTCTCAGATTTGTCGTTGAGCGGCGTGCCGGTGCCGTGGGCGTTGATATAGAGCCTTTCGGGGGCATCGATATTCCCGGCCGCCTCCCTGATCGCCGCCGCGGCGCTTAAGCCCGTCGGGTCCGGCGCGGTGATATGGTAGGCGTCGCAGGTGTTGCCGTACCCGGTCACCTCGGCGTAAATTTTCGCGTCTCTTTTCAGCGCGTGTCCCAGTTCCTCGAAAATCAGTACGGCGGCGCCTTCGCCGATCACAAAGCCGTCCCGTCTCTTGTCGAAGGGGAGGGAGCTCGCGAGGGGCTCGTTTTTCGTGGACAGCGCCATGCAGTTCGTAAAACCGGCGATCGCCAGCGGGATAACCGCGGCCTCCGACCCGCCGGTGATTATCGCGTCGGCGTAGCCGTTCGCGATAGCGCGGTAGGCCTCACCGAGGGACTGGGTGCCGGTGGCGCAGGCGGATACCACCGGAAGGGAAGGCCCTTTCGCGCCGAATTTGATCGCGACGGAGCCGGAGGCCATGTTGGCGATCATCATCGGTACGAAAAACGGTGAAACTCTTTTCGGGCCGCCCTCTATATACTTGTCGTGCTCGGCAGTGAACGTGGCGATCCCGCCGACGCCGGAGCCGATATAGACGCCGAGCCGCGTCTTGTCGATGCGGCCCTCGAGCCCGCTGTCATTGTAGGCCTGCAGTGCGGCTGCGAGGGCATAGTGCGTATAGAGGTCGGAACGGGAAATTTCCCTGCGGTCCAAAACCGACTCGTCAAACCCCTTGACCTCCGCCGCAATTTTAACCTTAAAGTCCGTGGTGTCAAATTTTGTTATGAAATCGATCCCGCATTTTCCGGCGACAAGCGATTCCCAGAACGTCGCGACGTCGTTTCCGACGGGAGATATCACCCCGAGCCCGGTGACGGCCACTCTTCGCATATGCTCATAGCTCCTTTAAAAAAAATTCATATCAGCATCCCGCCGTCCACTCTGATGACCTCACCGGTGATATACGCGGCGTAATCAGAGGCCAGAAATACCGCCGCGAAGGCCACATCCTCCGGTGTTCCCGTCCGCTTCAGCGGTATCGCGGCGACGGCGGCCTCCCTTACGGAGGAGGGCAGCTTGCTGGTCATATCCGTCTCGATGAAGCCGGGGGCCAGCGCGTTGCAGGTGATGCCGCGGGGACCGGCCTCTCTCGCCACAGTCTTTGTCAGCCCGATCAGACCGGCCTTCGCCGCGCTGTAGTTGGCCTGCCCGGCGTTTCCGCGGAGACCGGATACGGAGGAGATATTGATGATGCGCCCGGCGCGTTTTTTAATCATGTGGGGCAAAACGGCCTTAGTCATGTTGAACGCGCCCTTAAGATTGACGTTTATAACCGCGTCGAAGTCCGCCTCCTTCATCATCGGCAGAAGCGAATCCCGGACGATTCCGGCGTTGTTGACCAAAATATCGGGCAGACCGAGCCTTTTAACGGCCTCCTCGAGGGCGGACTTGACCGCGCCGGAGTCGGACACGTCGCACTTGATCACCGCGCACTCCGAGCCGCATCCCGAAATCTCCGCTCCGACAGCCTCCGCGGCGCCCGAATCGTTCGCGTAAATAACCGCGATCCTCGCGCCGTGGGAGGCCATCGCGAGGGCGATGGATTTTCCGATGCCGCGGCCGGCGCCGGTGACGATAGCGGTTTTGCCTTCCAGAAGTCTCATTTTGAGGGCGCCCCTTTCGTTGCTGAAATCGTTTTATTTAGCGAAATACTGTCTTCAACGTGCAAAACAGTGACGTCTTTTAATGATTTTGATATCAGGCCGGAGAGGACTTTTCCGGCACCGGCCTCTATGAAGGTATCCACGCCGTTTTCGTGCAGATTTTCAATTGTTTTCTGCCAAAGCACCGGGGATTTGATTTGTCTGGATAACAAATCCTTATAATCTCCGGAGTAAAAATCGGCGGTGACGTTCGAAAAAACAGGGGTTTTTAAGGGTAAAAAACGGTAATTTTCGAGCAATTTTCGGTAATTTTCGGCCGCTTTTCGGACAAAAGGGGAGTGAAAAGCGCCGCTTACCGGCAGGCGTACCGCCCTGCCGCCGGAGTTTTTAACCCTCTCGCAGAGCGCGGAGAGCTCGTCTATACCCACCGAGACGACGGTCTGGCCGGGGCAGTTGTAATTTGCGGGGTAGGCCCTTTTAAGCTCCGAGCAGAGCGATTCCACGCTCTCCGAAGGCAGTCCGAGGACGGCCACCATGGCGCCCGCGTCGCCGTTTGCGCAGGAATCCATCAGCTCGGCCCTTTTGCAGGTCAGCACAAAGCCCTCGTCATAGCCGAACATGCCGGCGTAGGCGCAGGCGGCGAGCTCGCCGAGCGAAAAGCCGGCGGCAAAGTCGGCTTTTATACCGCGTTCCTCCAGGGCGAGAGCCGCGGCCAGGTCGAGGGCGTAAAGGCAGGGCTGGGTGTTGATAGTCCGCGAAAGCTCCTCCTTGGTGCCGGAAAAGCACTGCGCGAGCGTGCCAGGGCGGAGGCCTTCGCAGAGGTCGAAGATTTTTTTCGCAGCGGGGGAGGAGGCGTAGAGCTCCTTGCCCATGCCGGGGTACTGCGCGCCCTGGCCGGCGAATACAAACGCTATCTTACCCATGCAGGCGCTCCGGAGAGAAGTTTTTCGGCCCCGTCGAACATCTCCTTTATTATGTCCGCGGCGGGCTGTTCTTTCTTGATCAGCGCGGCGATCTGGCCGGCCATGAAGCAGCCCTTTTCCTCGTTGCCCTCGCGGGCGGCGAGACGGAGCGCGCCGACCCCGATTTTCTCTATCTCCTCGTCCGTTATGTCCGGGTCGGCCTCGCACTTGGCGAAGTAGCGTGTAAACGGCGTTTTCAGCGCGCGGACCGGGTGCCCGAGCCTGCGGCCGGTTACGCCGGTGTCGATGTCCTTGGCACGGAGTATCTTGTTTTTATAGTTCTGATGTATCGTGCACTCGTTTGCCACAAGGAACGCGGTGCCGACCTGAACGCCGACAGCGCCGAGCATAAACGCCGCGGCGGCACCTCTGCCGTCGCCGATGCCGCCGGCCGCGATTACCGGGATTTTCACCGCGTCGCAGACCTGAGGGACGAGGGTCATCGTCGTAAGATCGCCTACATGTCCGCCGGACTCGCCGCCCTCGGCGACTACCGCGCAGGCGCCGGCGCGCTCCACGAGCTTCGCAACGCCTGTGGACGGGACCACCGGGATAACTCTGATGCCGGCCTCAAGCCAGCGTTTCATATATTTGGACGGGTTTCCGGCTCCGGTCACGACGACCTTTACGCCCTCCTCGACCACGGCCTCCGCGACGGCGTCGGCGTGGGGGCTCATAAGCATGATGTTCACGCCGAAAATTTTGTCCGTCTTTTCGCGGGCGGCGCGGATCTCGCTCCGGAGCCAGTCCGGCCCGGCGTTCATCGCGGAAATCAGACCCAGCCCACCGGCGTTGCTGACCGCGGCCGCGAGCGACGCGTCCGACACCCAGGCCATTCCGCCCTGGATGATCGGATAGGTTATGCCGAGCAGATCGCAAATCGGCGACTTGATCATATGAATTCTCCTTAATGGTTATTTTTTTCCGCCGATTGCTTTTTCTATCGCGTCCGCCAGGTCTCCGACGGTTTTCAGCGCCTCGGTCAGCTCAAGCGTGACGCCGTACTTCTCCTCAAACTGCATAGCGAGGTCGACGGTATCCAGCGAGTCCAGCTCGAGCTCGGCAAATTCGGTCTCCGGCTTGATGGTTTCGGGGGCGCAGCCCTTGTATTCCGCGATTGCGCGGGCGATTTCTTCGAATTTCATTTTATTGTTCCTCCGTATAATTAATGTATAAGCCTTTTAAGGCAAATTTACTTTGTCCAGCGGACGACGCAGCAGCCGCTCGTAAGCCCGCTTCCGAAGGCGCTCAGTACGAGGATGTCGCCATTTTTGAACAGGCCGCCGCGGTTCGCCTCGTCCAGAAGAATCGGAATGCTCCCGGCGGAGGTATTGCCGTACCGTTCGATGGCGGTGACGAATTTCTCGGCGGGAATACCGAGCCGGTCCCGCGCGGCCTCGATGATCCTGATGTTCGCCTGGTGGGGTAGGAAATAGGCCACATCCTCCATGGCGAGCCCGGCGAGCGAGAGCGCCTTTTCGATGTCGGCGCAGAGGGCGTTCACGGCGAATTTGTAGACCTCGCGGCCGTTCATATGGAGAAAGCAGGGTTCCTCCGGGTTTTCCGCGAACGGGCTGTTGCCGCGCGGGCTTCTGATGTTGAGAATGTCCGGGTCGCCCCGGGCGGAGAGCGTGACGCCCAGAAGATCGTCCCCCTCGCCGAGCACGACCGCGCCGCCGCCGTCGCCGAACAGCACGCAGGTCGCCCTGTCGCGCCAGTCAACATAGCGGGACATCTCCTCGAAGCCGACGACCAGCGCTTTCTTCACGCTTTTCCGGGCGAAAAACCCGGCAACCGTGTCCAGCGCGTAGATGAAGCCGGAGCAGGCGGCGTTGATGTCGAACGCAGGACAGTTCGCGCCGAGCTCTTTTTGCACAAGGCAGGCAAGGGCCGGCGTGCGGAAATCCCCGCCCAGCGTGGCGCAGACGATCAGGTCAAGCTCGCCGGGCTCGACGCCCGCGTTTTCAAGGGAGTTCTTCGCCGCCTCCGACGAGAGCGAAGTGACGCTCTCCGTAGTGACGATACGCCTTTCGCCGATGCCGGTGCGGGTGGTTATCCATTCGTCGCTGGTGTCCAGAAACGCGCACAGGTCGGCGTTTTTCAGTATGAAGGAGGGGAGCGCCCTCCCTGTCCCGAGTATGCGAAAGCTCATTTATACCGCATTTCTCCGCGAAAATAAGTGTTGGCTTAGCTGAGCGCGTTCTCCGCGGCAAACCGCTCCGCTTTATGGGCCGCTTTATTTCAGCGGGCCGACTCCAGATGATCAAGGCTTTTTTGAAAATAGGCGTTCAGCTTCTCGAGCATTTTGACCATCGTCTCTTCCTCGGCCTCGGTGATGTTCTCGGTTATGTTCCGGATCATCCGCCTGTGAAACGCCTTGTGCACCCGGCAGACCTTTTCGCCGTTCGGAGTCAGAGATACGTAAACCGTGCGCCCGTCCTCAATGCCCTTCGTTTTGGCGACGTAGCCCTTTCTCTCGAGCTTGTTGACGGCGATGGTCACGGAGGAGAGCTGAATCTTCAGCGCCGCCGCCAGTTCGCTGATCGTCGCCCCGTTCTCCCCGCCGTTGGCCACGGCCTCGAGGAGGTGAATCTCGCTGATCGACAAATCCATCCTCCCGTTCGAGCGCACCATGTTCTCTTCGACTTTCAAAATCGTCCGAAAAGTTTCAACGAGTAAGCTGTTCAGATTCAAATCCAGCTTTTCCTTTTCCATAACACTGCCCATTCCATCAATAACTTAGATAGTCTAACTAATTATACGTATTATATTCGACGTTATGCCGTTTGTCAAGGGGGATTTTGGAAGTATTTCGCAGGAGGGGTAGGGCGGGTTATTGCTGAGGGGAAAAATATTATTGAAAAGGGTATTATACTGTTTAGGGAGATGTGATATAATTGGAAAAATAGGGGAAGAAAATAATTAATAATAAAAGGAACTCTAGAGTCCCTCCCGGCGGGCTTTTGTATCTTTTCGTCGTTCGAAAAGTAAACGGCGTATATCTACATAAGACGGCGGGCGATGAAACATCGCCCTACATATCAACGGAAGCCAAAACAATCCGTCGGCTTATTTGGCACTACCTTCTTTTGTCAAGAGAGGCAGGGGGCGCGAATCCCACCACCGCAAAAGCGGTTCCCCCTCCCCCTGGCAAGGGAGTCACGGTTATGCGCTGAATATGCAAAAACGGCTTAGCGGTTATCAATCGCTAAGCCGTTTATATCAGCTTTTTCTACGGCAGCAGGTAGCAGCTTGTGAACGTGATTGTCTGGGGGCCGTTGTTGTAGGGGATGCCGGAGAGCTTGCAGACCCGGCTGACCCAGAGGCCGTAGGCCTCCATCGACGATATCGACTCGTCCGGGTGGCGGCAGGGCGCGTCGGGGTAGGAGCAGGTCTCGCAGAGGGTGCAGGTCCCGGCACCCATCGGCAGGATATCCGGATAGCGCTTTTTCAGGCTTTTAATGAGCGCCGCGAAATTTTGCTTATGCTTTTCGGAGGTGCTTTCGATTGTCTCGTAGTCGAAGCTGTCCTCCATTTTACCGATCGTCTGCACCAGGATGCCGAAGGTATAGCGCGACGCCCGCGCGGCGGCCTCTTCTATGCTGCCGCAGGCGGGAGGGCAGCGCCAGTTTTTATTATACTTGTTGCACCTGTCCGCGCCGCACATATCGCGGACCTCGGGCATGAACACAAGCGCCTTGACGTTGAGCTCCCCGGCCTGGGAAAAGCCCGCGTCCAGCGCTTCTTTAATAAGCGCGGCGGCATCGTACGACATGAAATCATCTCCTCGAAATCTAATTCACTATAGCACGGTTTAGCGGTCAAAAGCAAGCGAGGATTTTACGATTTTTCGGATTATCCGATTTATCCGCGGACCGAGGCGGGTAAGGTCTCGATAGTTTTCCGACACATACGCGTCAAGCTTGAGACTTGCCGACGATGTTTTTCGCCCAATAGCCCGTTCGGACGACGAGCAGGCCGACGACGCACTTCAGCGCGTCGGTCAGGTAAGCCACCGGATAGAGCAGTCCGATGTCGAGCGCGGTGTAATGCACCAGCAGGTAGGTATAGGGGACGCAGACGACCCAGGTATAGACGCTGTCGAACAGCATTGTGACGAAGGTCTTGCCGCCGGAGCGCAGCGTGAAGTAGCAGCAGTGGGCGACCGCGTTGAACGCCATATAGAGCGCGCTTGTGCGCATGAACACGGCGGCGAGGTCGCGCACGTCGGCTTCGGTTTTATAGATCGCCGGGATATAGCCCGCGGCTACCATCAGCACGAGGGCGATGAAGACGCAGACCGCGACGCTGAAAAAGATCAGCTTCCAGACATGTTTTTTGGCCAGCTCGATATCGTCCGCGCCGAGGTCCTGGCCGACCATTACGGCGACGGCCGTGCCCATCGAGATAAAGAATACGTTAAACAGGTTGGTTATCGTGCTGGAGATATTGAGGGCGGCTACTACCGTCAGGCCGCGGGTGGAGAACATCTGCACAAGTGTGGTGATGCCGAGCGACCATAAAAGCTCGTTTGCCAGAAGAGGTATGCTCTTTCCGGCGATGCTTTTCGCTAGCGCCTTCCCGATTTTAAGCGAGCGGTAAACACCCGTCATAAAGTGGAATTTCCCGTGGTGCGTATGCGTCCAGACGACGATGATGCCGAGCTCGACGAAGCGGCTCAGCACGGTTGCGATCGCCGCGCCGGTGACGCCGAGCTCCGGAAAACCGCATTTGCCATAGATCAGGATGTAATTGAAAGTTAGGTTGACCAGCACGGCTGCGATGCTCGCGAGCATAGGGAGCAGCGTCTCACCGGTCTCGCGCAGCGTGCCGCTGTAGCACTGGGAAATCGAGAACGGCAGAAGACCGAAAAGCATCACGGCGAGATAGGAGCGGCTGTAGGAGAGGATCGCGGCGGCGTCGGCTGCGTCACCGTCACCGGTCAGGAAAAGCGAGATCAGCGGGCTGTCCCAGAGCGCCATCACAGCCGCACCCACCGCGGTAATCACAACTGCCACCAGCAGCTTGAAGCGGAATGAGTGGCGGAGCCCGTCCCAGTCGCGGGCGCCGGCGAACTGGGCGCCGTAGATGCCGGCCCCAGACACCGCGCCGAAGATCGCGAGGCTGTAGACAAAGATCAGCTGGTTCGCAATCGCGACGCCGGACATCTGGAGTGTTCCGACCCGGCCCACCATTACGTTGTCGAGCAGGCTGACGAAGTTTGAGACCGTGTTCTGGACGATGATCGGCATGATCAGGGCAAAAACTGTGCTGTAAAAGGCTTTGTCGCCGATAAAGGTATTTTTAAAGCGGCAGAAAAGGCCGGGACGGGTTTGCTCCATGTTTTCTCCTTATGTAAAAAACGAGTCGATTTTAATATCATATCATACGGACAGCAAAAAAACAAGCCGGAGAGTTTTCTCCGGCCCGATGCTCAGAGAGTCAGGTTTTCAGAGCCCGCAGAGGTCGCAGACGACCTCCTTTGCAAGCAAAAGTCCGGCGGAGGAGGGGACGAACGACACGCTGCCGGGGTAGCGCCTCTGCCCCGGCGCATACTCGGCGCGCAGGGGAGTGAGCGGGAGCTCCTTCGAGGCGACGACCTTCAGCTTTTTAACACCGGTTTTACGCAGCTTTTGCCGGACGGAGCGGGCGAGCGGGTCGTTTACGGTTTTGAAAATATCGGTCACATACAGGCATTCCGGCCTAAGCCTGTTGCCGCAGCCCATCGCGGCGATCTGCCTGACGCCGCGCCCGGCGCAGAAGACGGCCAGAGCGAGCTTCGCGGGGACGTCGTCCACAGCGTCGACGACGTAGTCGTACCCGGTGAGAAACGAAAGGTCGGTCTCCGGGGTGATAAACTCCGCTCTCGCGGTCACTTCGCAGGAGGGGTTGATGTCCGCGATGCGTTCGCGGGCGAGGCAGGCCTTTTGCTTGCCGAGGGTGGAAGAGAGGGCATAGAGCTGGCGGTTCAGGTTCGACGGGGCGACCACGTCGCCGTCGCAGACCAGCAGCCTTCCGATTCCGGCGCGGGCAAGCGCCTCGGCGCAGTAAGAGCCGACGCCGCCGAGGCCGAAGACCGCGACGGCGCTATGTTTTAAAATATCAATTTTTTCCGCGCCGAGCAGCATCCCGGTGCGGTCATATAAGCTCTCCATATCAGTATCCGAATTTGCCCTCGAGGGAATCGTCGTTATCGATCCAGTCGGACACGGGCATGACCTCGAAAACATCCTTCGTACGGCGGACGACCACGGTCTTGATGCCGGCGTTGATTATGAAGCGCTTGCATAGGGCGCAGGGCTCGGCGCCGGGTATGTATTCGCCGGTGTCGGCAGAGGTGCCGACGAGGTAGAGCGTCGAGCCGATCATCTCCTCGCGGGAGGCGGATATGATGGCGTTCTGCTCGGCGTGGACGGAGCGGCACATCTCGTACCGCTCGCCCCGTGGGATCGCGAGCTTCTCGCGCATGCACATGCCGAGGTCGCAGCAGTTTTTCCTGCCCCGGGGCGCGCCGGCGTAACCCGTCGAGATGATCTGGTCGTTGTTCACGATGACGGCGCCGTAATTCCTGCGAAGGCAGGTTCCGCGCTTCATCACAGTCTCAGCTATGTCGAGGTAATAGTTGGTTTTATCTCTTCTCACAGCGTATCCTCCGCTTGAAATCAAAGTTTTTGCTTGGTGTCGCCGATGACGCGGCCGCAGTGGATCTGGATAACCCGCTCCGCGTTGGAGGCGATCTCCCGGTCATGGGTGATCAGCACAACCGTGACGCCGGAGCTGTTGAGGTTTTTCAGGATTTTCATTATCTGGGCGGCCGAGATGGAGTCAAGGTTGCCGGTCGGCTCGTCGGCGAGGATCAGGCGGGGTTCGCCGACGATCGCCCGCGCTATCGCCACGCGCTGCTGCTGGCCGCCGGACATTTCGGCCGGGATGTGGTGGATTCTGTCGGATAGGCCCACAAGCTCGAGGGCGCGGAGCGCGTTCTTGCGTCGCTGCGAGCGCGGGACGCCGCGGAAAACCTGCGACAGCTCGACGTTTTCAAGGGCGTTCATCCTCGGGATCAGGTTATAGCTCTGGAACACAAAGCCGATGGTGTTCCTGCGCATCATCGAGAGGCGGCGGTCGCTGTATTTCGTGACATCGGCGCCGTTTAGCAGGTATCTGCCGGAATCGGGGCGGTCCAGAAGGCCCAAGATGTTCATCAGCGTGCTTTTGCCCGAGCCCGAGCTCCCGACGATAGCGACGAATTCGCTGTCCTCTATGCAGAGATCGACGCCGTCGACCGCGTCGACGCGGCCGTCCTTCCCGATGTAGGTTTTTTTCAAGCCGCTGGCGTTTATCATCGAAAAACACCCCAGTATACCCGTATGTAGGCGTAAATGAATTTACGCCCTATCTCTATGATTATACTTCCACGGGGTTATCTTTCGCAGAACGGCTTTCAAATATCCGAGCAAATATTTATTTTGCGAGGTCCTTCAGCTTTTCTGCCTTGTCGGTTTTCTCCCAGGGCAGGTCGAGCTCGCTTCTGCCGAAATGGCCGTAGGCCGACACCTGCTGGTAGATCGGGCGGAGCAGGTCGAAATTTTCGATGATCGCGGCCGGGCGCATATCGAAGCACTCCCTGATCAGCTTTTCGAGCCTTTCGTCGGAGACGGCGCCGGTGCCGAACGTGTCGGCGGCGACCATCACGGGGTGTGCGACGCCGATCGCGTAGGCGATTGTCAGCTCGATTTCCTTCGCGAGGCCGGCGGCGACGATGTTTTTCGCGATGTAGCGGGCCATATACGCCGCGGAGCGGTCAACCTTCGTCGGGTCCTTGCCGGAGAAGGAGCCGCCGCCGTGGCGGGCGTAGCCGCCGTAGGTGTCGGCGATAAGCTTCCTGCCGGTCAGGCCGCTGTCGCCGTGGGGGCCGCCTATTACAAAGCGCCCGGTGGGGTTGATATAGTACTTTGTGTCCTTGGTGAGAAACTCGGGCGGGAGGGATTTTTTGATGACCTCCTCCATCACGGCCTCGCGCAGGTCGCTATAGCTGACATCCTCGTTGTGCTGCGTGGAGACGACGACGGCCGGGCAGCTTAGAACGCGCCTGTCGCCGCCGTAGCTGAGGGTGACCTGGGATTTGCCGTCCGGGCGGACGAAGGGCAGGATGCCCTTTTTCCTCACCTCGGCGAGGCGGCGGGTCAGCTTATGGGCGTAGTAGATGGGCGCAGGCATAAGTTCGGGCGTCTCGTCGCAGGCGTATCCGAAGACCATGCCCTGGTCGCCGGCGCCGATTAGGTCGAGCTTGTCAGCGCTGTTGTCCCTGGCCTCGATCGACGCACAGACGCCTTGGGCGATGTCCCCGGACTGCTCGTTGATCGCGGTGAGCACGGCGCAGGTGTTGCAGTCAAAGCCATAGGCGGCGTTGTCGTAGCCGATATCCTTTATCGTGCGGCGTGCTATTGCCGGGATGTCGACGTAGCAGTCCGCGGTAATCTCGCCCATCACGTACACCACGCCGGTGGTGGCCGTCACCTCGCAGGCGACGTGGGCGTTTTTATCCTGCGCGAGGATCGCGTCAAGCACGCCGTCGGCGATCGCGTCGCAAACCTTGTCCGGATGGCCTTCGGTGACCGATTCCGATGTAAACTGTTTATATCTCATTTGCAAGCTCCATTCTGCCGCTTATGCGGCGATGCGTTTTATAAAACCGCTTTGCGCCGGTCATGGCGGGTATTTTAATACATATCTCCGTTATTTTACAATGTTTTGTAAAATATGTCAATGTTTGCGCGCCGGGAATTTCCGTGAAAGAGGCAAACAAATGTTTGCTATTTTGCTCCGGGCGTTATATAATAAGGGTATAAGACGACCAGACGGTGATTTTATGGATATTCGGGAAAAGCTTCGGATTTTGGGCGAGGCCGCGAGGTACGACGCCTCGTGCGCGTCCTCCGGCAGCGGCAGACAGGGCAAGGCCGGCGGGCTCGGGAACGCGCACATGTCGGGCATCTGCCATTCGTGGAGCGACGACGGAAGGTGCATCTCGCTTTTGAAAATCCTTTTGTCAAACGACTGCGTTTTCAACTGCGCCTACTGCGCGAACCGGCGGACCGCCGACATTGAGCGGGCGACGTTTACGCCGGAGGAGATCGCGCTTCTGACGACGGAGTTCTACAGGCGGAACTACATCGAGGGGCTGTTTCTCAGCTCGGCAGTGATCAACAGCCCGGACGGGACGATGGAGCTGGTCCACAGCGCGCTGGCGCTTCTCCGCGGCAAGTACGGGTTTTGCGGGTACATCCACGTAAAAATTATCCCGGGGACCTCCGAGGAGCTTGTCTCGAGGATCGGGATGCTGGCGGACAGGGTCAGCGTCAACATCGAGCTACCGAGCGAGGAGAGCCTTAAGCTCTTGGCGCCGCAGAAGCAAAGGGAAAAAATTCTGGCGCCGATGAGCGTTATCAAGCGGCTGAAAACGGAGAATACCGAGGAGCGCAAAGTGTTCCGGCACGCGCCGCTGTTCGCGCCGGCCGGGCAGTCGACCCAGATGATCGTCGGGGCGACGCGGGATTCGGACAGGCGGATTCTGACCCTTTCCAGCGCGCTTTACGGGAAATACAACCTGAAGCGGGTCTATTTTTCAGCTTACGTGCCGGTGGGAAACCATCCGACGCTGCCGCCGCCGGACGTGCGGGTCCCGCTCAGACGGGAGCACAGGCTCTACCAGGCGGACTGGCTGATGCGGTTCTACGAGTTTTCCTCCGACGAGATTACAGAAAACGACGACGATCTCGACCTTGAGCTCGACCCGAAAAGCGCCTGGGCCGTCAGGCATCCGGAGTTTTTCCCTGTAGAGGTGAACACTGCGGACTACCGGACGCTTTTGAGGGTTCCGGGGATAGGCGTCCGCTCCGCGCAGAGAATAATCGGGGCGAGAAAAAGCCGGACGCTCGACCTGTACGATCTGAAAAAGCTGGGGCTGGTGCTGAAGCGCGCGGTCTATTTCATCACCTGCGGCGGAAAATACTACGGCGGGGTGAAGCCCGGGAGCCCGATCCTCAGAGGGCTTTTGTCGGACGGGACGGTCGAGAGCAGGCAGACGGCTCTGTTTGATTTCGAGCCGGAAATAATCGTCCCCGTAGCGGGGCTTTTAAGCGGGGGAAAGCCGTCATGATTCTGCTTTACGACGGGACCTACGACGGGCTTTTATGCGCGATCTTCGACGCCTACGCGAAGAAGCTTTTGGGCGATGTCTCTATTATGTCCAAAACTAAGCTGTCCTCGACTCCTTTCTGCGAGATTTGCGTGGCGGAAAACGATTCCGGGCACGCGGACCGGGTGGAAAAGAAGCTGAAAAACCTCGGCGCGGATATGACGGTGTACCAGGCCTGGCTCTCGGAGGAGGAGGGCATCGAGGACTGCATACTGAAATTTATCGGGATCGCGCTTAACACGGGGAGGAATCCGTCGGACAGGCTGTACGACGCGGACGTCAAGCGCGTCGTCTTCGCGGCGAGGCGCGTCTCGGGTGAGGCCCACAGGTATCTCCAGTTCACGCGCTTTGTCAAGGCGTCCGGTCAGGAAGGCGAGCCGCCGATATATGTCGCGGACATCGAACCCCTCTACGATATTCTGGTGCTGATTGCCGAGCATTTTACCAAGCGTTTTGCGGACCAGCGGTTTTTAATACGGGATAGGGCCCGTTCCGAGGCGCTTGTTTGGGACACCCAGCGCTGGCAGATCATCGAGCTGCCGGAGTATGCGCGGGGGATTCCCGCGGATTCGGAGTTCGAGACTTTATGGAGGGATTATTTTAAAACAATCGCGATCCCGTGGCGGGTCAATAAAAAGCTCCAGAGACAGTTTATTCCGGAGCGCTACCGGCGCTACCTGACGGAGTTTCGGTGACGATAAAATTAATTTAAATCATTTGCATATCGGTGTTAAAACCCCTGCAAACTGCTTGAAAAATTATTTGTTTATGGTATTATATATACAGAGAGATGAAGTTTGACCGCCTCGGTCGGGCGCGTTGCGGGCGGGTCGTATTTTTGAATACTGCAGGGGCTTTTTCATGGGAAATTTTTTGACGATGCTTAATAATACGCTGGCTCTGATGCGCTGGCAGGATATTATCGACATCATCCTTGTCGCGGTTTTACTATATGAAATTATCAAGCTGCTCCGCGACTCGAGTGCGGGTCAGGTTTTAAAGGGCATCGTCGTTATCATTATCGCCACGCAGATATTCGGCTGGCTCCAGCTGAACGTGCTCTATTGCCTGCTGTCAAAGACGCTGCAGATAGGCATCCTCGCGCTGGTGATATTGTTCCAGCCGGAGCTCAGGAGAATGCTGGACTCCCTCGGCAGAAGAAGACTTCCGTCGCTTTTCATCCAGGACAGGGATTTCAACGAGAATACGCTGGCCCGTTCGATCGCCCTTCTCGTCGAGACGGCGGTCTATTTTTCTCGCACGCGGACAGGCGCGCTTATCGCGATAGAGCGGGAAACGAAGCTCGGGGATATAATAAAAACCGGTACGGCAATCAATTCGGATATATCCGTCGAGCTGTTGAAAAACATCTTCTACAATAAAGCGCCCCTGCATGACGGCGCGGTTGTGATCCGCGACAACCGGATTACCGCCGCCGGGTGCGTGCTGCCGCTGTCGGAAAATAAAAACCTGAGCCGCGAGCTGGGGACGAGGCACCGCGCCGGCGTGGGCTTAAGCGAGATATCGGACGCGATTGTCATAATTGTCTCCGAGGAGACGGGTTCGATATCGGTCGCCTCCGGCGG
Organism: Bacillota bacterium; assembly: GCA_033813635.1. Classification (GTDB taxonomy): domain Bacteria; phylum Bacillota; class Clostridia; order Oscillospirales; family QAMX01; genus JAPXRI01. Next base: position 159,663 of record JAPXRI010000001.1, on the reverse strand, counting down.
GCTTTTGAAGCGCTATCTGTCGCAGGAGATGCTCTCGGCGCTTTTGACCAAGGAACTGATCATAGAAAAAGAAGAGGAAAAAAAGCTCAGAAAGTTCATGTTCTGGAGAAAAAACAAGGACTAATCGCGCATGACAGGGACCGGCACAACATATCTACGGAGAAATCGATTTATGATGAAGTGGCTGAAAAAATACAACATACTGCTGAGGCTATTATCCCTGGTCGGCGCAATCATCCTTTGGTTTTTTGTGATGAGCGTGATTAACCCGGATATTACGATCACGTTCAAGGGCGTCAAGGTCACGTTCAAAGGGCAGTCCCAGCTGTTGGAGAGCCGGAATTTTTCGATACTTTCAAGCACCGACGTGACGCTGGACGTTTCGCTGCGCGGCAAGCGAAACGATATCCTTAAAATTAAAAAATCAGACGTCTACCTCGAGTGCGACGTTTCTGGCATCACCAGCGACGGGGAAAACATCGTCTACTGCACAACGCCCTCGCTGAACTCGGATATCACGGTCATAAACAAGAGCAATCTTAAGGTCACCGTCGTCGCAGACACGTATAAGGAAAAAGAAATACAGGTATACTGCGCGGTGAAGGGGACGGATAAGCTCGGAGATAACCTGAGCGCGGGTACGCCGGAGCCGGTGCCGGCGACCGTAACGGTAAAGGGGGCGCAGACGGAGGTCAACTCGATATCCCACGCCCTTGCCACGGTAGACGTCTCGGGGATGACCGACTCGCAGACCGTTAACCTGCCGCTGACCGTTATCGCAAACAACGGAAACGAGCTGACGCTGAAATACTCGAAGCTGATGACGGAAGCGGTCGACGTCAAGGTTCCGATTTATCTTGAAAAGGATATACCGCTCTCCGTAAACATAAATCCCGGCGGCGGCCTGACGGAGAACGAGGTGTTAACCTCGATAAGCCCGGCGAGCATCAGGCTGAAGGGCGAGCGGAGCGATGTGGAGAATATCGAGCGGCTCTCACTCGGAATGATCGACCTGGAGGGGATTAACAGCGAGGCGGTGTTTACCAAGGCCATTAATATCCCCTCAAGGACCAGCTGCGTCGGAAACGACAGCATCGCGACGATAAACGTTCAGGTCAAGGACATCACGACGAAAAGCATAGAGATATCGAACATCGAGCTTCGGGGCTCCGCGGGTAAATACCGCGCGACGCTCGCGCCGGGGGAAAAGGTCACAGTACGGGTGAAGGGCAACGCGACGCTTCTCAATGCGATTACGGCCGAGAATATTTCCGCCTTCGTTGATCTGACCTCTCTGCTGATCACAAAGGAGGGGCAGTATGAGGCCGCTGTAACCGCCGAACTGACCGCGGCCGTAAATGCGGAGGTTCTCGACGATAATCTGACCGCGACGGTCGTCATGGCGGTGGCGAGGTAGGCTTTTGCCGCGAAAGGGAATTCTTGAAAATGGGAATTGTGATACGAAACATCGCTCTCCCGCCGGAGGCGGACGAGAGCGAAGCGTTTAAAATCGCCGCAGATTATTGCGGCGTTTCTATTGGCGGCGAAATAACGGCGCGGGTTCATAAGAAATCGGTGGACGCGCGCAGGGGAAAAGTGAGAATCGTCCGCTCGGTTTTAATCGAGGGAATAAAGGACGAACAGAAATTCATAGAGGAAAAGGGGCTCTCAAACGCCGGGCTCTATATGAGAGCAAAGCTCGACGACTATATCTCCCGGCTGCCCGCCGAGGCACGACGGGAGGAAGAGCGACCGGTGGTTGTGGGGTTCGGACCGGCCGGAATCTTTGCCGGGCTTGTACTGGCCAGGCGGGGGCTCTCGCCGCTGATTATCGAACGCGGCGAGGAGATGAAAAGCCGCGACGAAAGCGTCAAGCGGTTCAAAACCGGGCGCGTATTGAATACAGAATCCAACATTCAGTTCGGAGAGGGCGGAGCGGGAGCATATTCCGACGGAAAGCTGACGACGCGGATCAACGACCCGCTCTGCGACGCTGTTTTGAACGAGCTGACCGCCCACGGCGCGCCGGCCGACATTATGTCAAAGGCCCATCCCCATATCGGCACGGATCTTCTGAAAAACGTCGTCGTCAATATCCGCAAGGAGATAATATCGCTCGGCGGCACGGTGCTGTTCGGGACGAGGCTTGAGGGCGCGGTGATAAAAAACGGCGCCCTTGCAGCGCTGAAAACCACAAAAGGGGAGATCCCGTGCAAAACGGCGATTCTCGCGATCGGACACAGCGCGCGGGACACCTTTTCCGTGCTGATCGAAAGCGGCGTAGAAATCGTTCCGAAGAGCTTCGCGGTGGGATTTCGCATCGAGCATCTTCAGTCAGACGTGGATTACTGCGCGTACCGCGATTACGCCGGCAGCCCATACCTCGAAAGCGCGGAATACTTTCACTCTTACCGCGAGGGGGACAGAGGCTGCTTCACGTTTTGCATGTGCCCGGGCGGCGAGGTCTGCGCCGCGGCGAGCGAGGCAGGCGGTGTCGTCACGAACGGCATGAGCCTCCACGCGAGGGCCGGCAGAAACGCCAACGCCGCAGTCGCCGTTTCGGTGGACGCCTCCGGCTTCCTCCCGGGGCCCCTCGGCGGAATAGCGCTTGCGCGGGCTATCGAGGAGAAGGCGTTTCTGCTCGGCGGTTCGGACTACACCGCGCCGGCGCAGCTTGTGGGGGATTTTCTGGAGGACAGGCTGTCGAAAAAATGCGGGAGGGTAATACCGACCTACCCGCTCGGAGTGCGGTTCACCTCGATATCGCCGCTGCTGCCGCCGGGAAGCGCGGACTTCATCCGGAAATCGCTTCTGGTTTTCGCGAAAAGAGCTGAGTTCTTCGGAGACAGGGAAGCGGTAATCACCGCGCCGGAGACCAGGACCTCGTCCCCCGTGCGCATTCCCAGAGGCGAGGACTTCCGCGCCGCCGGAATTAAAGGCCTGATACCCTGCGGCGAGGGCGCGGGTTACGCCGGAGGGATCATGAGCGCCGCCGTCGACGGCATCAAGGCCGCGCTGAAGGTATAGCGTATTTACCGGAAAGCCGCAACATAACGATTCCATACGAAGAAGTATGCAAAAATCAATGAAGCCCGCCCGTAATGAAGCGCCGTAAAATGCAAAAACGACATTTTACGGCGCTTTTTATGTCCGAACGGACCGGGGGTTAATATAATGGTATCGAGAGACATATTACGGGTGAAGAGTGACGATTTTACATATGGAGTACAGTATTTCGTTTTTTACGGACCCGGTGATTTCAGCCGGCGTTCTTTTATATCTTGACCGAATCGGCATACCTCCGTCAAAGGTGGGGACGTTTCCCAGAGCCGCGGGTGTGTGCGCGTACTACTGCCTGGGGATGCCGCCCGATCTCGGGCTGAAAATATCACAGAAGAAGCTGAAAAGCCTGATTCTGTCGGAGACAAATCCGAACCTGATTCTGATGTGCGAGGCGGGCGGCGGAGGCTTTTACATTTTTACGCAGGATAAAACCTGCGGTTTTGACGACAACCTGATAAGGGCGGGTTCGTCCGACTTTAAAAACATTATAAAAAACGCGCAGGGGCGTAACGAGACGCCCCTGCACAGGAGAGTAAACGGACTTGTATCGATGGAGGCCTTTTTAAAGCGCAGCGGGTCGGAGGCCGTGATCTCGGTCTTATCCTTCGAGCCGGGCAGGGACGGAGAGCTGATGCCCGTTTCAAAGCGCTGGCTGGTGATTCCGGAAGCCGAGGTAAGCGGCCGGAGAATCCCCGTGCGAAACACTGATGAGGTGGGAAACTACCTGCGGAAAACCGAGGACATATGGCTTCCGAAGGTGCTCCTTTAAGCGGGGTTTTCCTCGCCGAATTTGAAGCTCTGCTCGTAGGCCGTATCGAGCATCGCGACGATGTTTTCGGGCGGGACGTTTCCCATAATGTTGTGAACCTGGTTGAACACAAAGCCCGAGCCCTTCGCGAAAACGTCCGTCAGCTCGATGACGTTTTGCCTGACCTCCTCGGGCCCCTTAGCGCCGAGGACATACTGGGTGTTGCAGCCGCCACCCCAGAAGCAGATTTTATCGCCGTATTTTTCCTTCAAGTCCTTCGGGTCCATATTGGCCGCGGAGATCTGAACGGGGTTGATGATGTCGACGCCGGCGTCTATCAGATACGGGATGAAGGGCTGCATCGAGCCGCAGCAGTGCATAAAGGTCTTCACATCGCTGGACTCGTGCACCACATGGCAGAACTCCTTCAGGTAGGGGTAGGTGCAGTCCTCGTACACGTCGCAGGAGACGTAGGGCGCGGACTGGGTTCCCAGGTCTCCGTTTAGTTCGATAGACTCGAAATAACCGGGCATACGGCGGTACGCCTCCGTAAAGCGCTTTATCTGGTGTTCGAGGCGGTCCTTGTTTCGTTCCCTGAAAACATCTGGGTCGGAATACATCAGGCAGCACTCGTCGATATCGCCGAAAAATCCGGAGAAGCCGCAGAGCATCGTGAAGTAATCGGTTTCCTTGTGGATGCGCTCGGCCTCTTTTGAGAAAAGCCTCCACCACTCGTCGGAGCTTATGTCCCACATGTCGACCCCGCCGTCGCCGTCGAAAAAGAAGCCGTTTCTCGGCATCACCGAGCGGCGGTTGGGGTTATCCTTTCTGTAAAGGTGCCACGCGCCGTTTTCCTGTAGCTCGGGCTGCATCGCCTCCGGGACTATAAAATCATAATAGCCGCGGGGGCTCCAGCGCCGGGTTTTCGGGTAGCCAGGGTGAAGCACGATCGCGTCGAGATGAAAGCGTTCCATCACGTCGTAGTCGACGCGGGCAAGGAACTGACCGGGGTCGATAACCTCGACGCTGTCGGCGGAGAGACCGAGGTGCTTGCGCAGATTGTAGTAGGCAAACGCGGAGATTCCGGTGGAATAGTGGCAGCCGAGATCAATCGGCATTCTGTCGACGCTTTTATGCTCGATTGCGCGGAGAACACGCTCGCGGTGCGAAAGAGTTTCTTTTCTTGATGCGTTGGCCATAATTAATCTCCATTCCTCTCAAAGCGTGGTTTTATAAAAGGAGCTTATTTTACGATGCCTTCGAGGAAGTTTACCACATAGATCTTCCCGTCGGGCTCGATACGGCAGGTTTTGATCTCGTGCGGCCCGAGCTCGGAGTAAAATTCTACGCCTAGCAGCTCGCATTTGATCAACGCGCGGGTCTTTTTACCCTTAGTCTCGTAGAAGCGGATAATCGCCGAGCCGGAGCCGTCCTCGGAGAGCTTGAACGCGGTCGCGATTACATCGTCGGCTTCGGAGTTGATTGTGAGATAGCTCTTTATCCTGGGCTCTCCGCAGCCCTTATGGTAGCCGATCGGGACGGCGACGGGGCGGTTGTTGAAGGCAGCGGCCTCTTTAGCGATATCGGTCGCCTCGACCTCGCCGGAGTGCGGGTATATGCCGTACTCGAACCGCTGCAGGCCCTCGTCGGTATAGTTGAAATCCGCGTCCGGGCGATGGGAGAAATGGTCCGCGAATATCGCGTTGCGGAGCGCGGTGAGCCTGAGTTCCGCTCCCGGGCAGTCAAAGCTGTACTTGGAGTCGGTGATTATCGATACGCCGCGGCGCTCAGAGCCAGCGGTTACGGTGAGGTCGGCCCACTGCTGTCCAGGCTCTTCCTCGCCGTTGCAGGGGCGCTTGATATAGGCGTTCGGTATCTCGTAGGTTGAGATTTCGTCGGTTCCCGCCAGCGGGAACGCCATTTTAAGCATCGTATGGGGCTCCTGCCAGATAACCTTGCATGTGACGCGGAGCACTTTCTGACCCTCGGCAAGGATGAAGTTCTGCGTCAAAAACGAGTTGTTGTACCTGTGCTTGACGCGAATCACGGCGCGGAGAGGGCCGCTCTCCACGAGCTTGATCGAGACAAGCTCCATATAGCCCTTGATGTCGTGGAATCTGAATACACCGTGTGCCCATGTGTCGGTCTTGACGTCGTCGATCACCACGGGGCGGGCGCCCTGGCCGGAGAGATAGCCATAGCCCGTCTTATTGTCGATGAGCTGGGAGATACAGCCGGTTTGTCTGTCAAACCTTACGCGGATGAATTCATTTTCCATCGTAAGTCCGTCCACGCGGACGGAAGTCTTAACCGCGCCGTTTTCATTGGTACGCGGATAGAGCCAGTAGGTCGCGTAGCCCAGCGCGGGGAGCTTCGCCAGAAAAACGGTGTCGAGGTGCGTGTCGTTCGAGCGGGAGGAGCGGACGTTCTGGAAGGCCGTCAGATTGCCCTCGCTGTCCTTTACCATTTCGGAGGGCTGATAGGTCTGGACGGGGACGGTCACCGGGTAGGAGAGCGGGTTGAAGACTACCACAGGGCGCGGAAAGCCGCCGGGCGCGCTGTTATGGCGGACCTCCGTGACGCAGTTTCTTTCCACATTGACCGGGTCAGAAACGCCGTCGATCCAGGTGTCGATACGGCGGGAGAGCTTTAAGAGAGCGCTGTTCTGGGCGCGGGCGGCGATTGTCATCGCGTGGCCCATCGACTCCCTGACATCGTCGTAGGCCTCCATAATCGAGCAGCCGCAGAGCACGTCGTGGAACTGATTGAACAGCACGTCCTTCCAGGCCTCGGTAAACTCCTTCGTCCCTGCGGGTAGATCAGCGACTTTGGAGGCGATTGTGTTCCATTTTTCCGCGGAGGCGAGGGCGTTTTCCGCGAGACGGTTCAGCTTTTTAACCTCGCTTGTCACGGAGTAGCAGCCGCTCGCGTGGTGCTGCAGATCGTCGGACCAGACGGGCAGTTCGGGCTTGCTCTCGAGGATCTCCTTGAAATAGTCGTCGGGCGAGGAGAATTTGATTTCAAAGCCGTTCTCGTCCTCTGTCTTACGCCGGAGAAACTCGATGTCGCTCCTGGTCGGGCCGCCGCCGTGGTTGCCGACGCCGTAAAACAGCATCATGCCGTGGCCGGTGTTATCTATCCGCTTTTCAAGCTCGGAGATGGCGCGGGTCAGGTTCTTTTCGCCGTTTTCGCCGTAGCCGGTCGGAATGCGGTAGGTGAGAACCTTCGTGCCGTCCGGACTCTGCCACCAGAACAGGTTTTCGGGTATGTCCGGGTTCTCGTGCATGCCCGGGCGCATCATCACGTAGGCGTTCATGCCGCCGAGCTTTAAGAGCTGCGGGACCATCCCGTTGTGGCCGAAGGAGTCCACGTTATAGCCGGTGCGGCAGATGACGCCGAATTTTTCATGGTAGTAGAGCTGGCTGTAAAGCGCGTGCCTGGCGAAGCTTTCGCCGGAGGGCATGTTGCAGTCGGGCTGAACCCACCAGCCGTTGACGGGCACCCAGCGGCCTTCCTCGACGCGTTTCTTTATCTCGGCAAACATGTCGGGCGCTATCTCTTCAACCCAGCGGTAGTAGGCGGCGGACGAGCAGGTGAAAACAAAATCCGGGTATTCGTTAAGCCTGTCCAGCGCGGATCTGAAGGTCTGCAGGACTTCGCCGCAGCCCTCCTGCCAGCGCCAGAGCCATATCGGGTCGAGATGCGCGTTGCCGATCAGATGCAGACTCGGTTTTTCGGACATATGATTACCTCTCTTTTTCTAATAATAAGGTTTGTTATCACAGCATCGCGACGGAAAGAGCGGCGATGTCGCCGAGCTTCTCCCCGAGCTCAGCCGGGACGACCTTGCACGCGTTGGACGCGGCGGGGAGGCACTCCGCGTCTATCACCTGCTGCATCGAGGCGCGGAGCAGTCCTTCGCTGCGGACGAAAATCGAGCCGATTACGATTTTCTGCGGGTTTAAAAGGTCGATGACGATCGCGAGGGCTTTTCCGAGATACCGCCCGCACTCGCGGTAGACCGCGATCGCCGTTTCGTCGCCCGCGTCGGCCGCGTCGCCGAGGGTTTTCGCGGTGATTTTGTCAAGCTCGGCAAGGGAAGAGCAGAAGGCGGTCTTTTTCCCGGCCTGCAGCATTTCAAGCGCCGCGATTTTGCCCTGCTGGGCGATGCCGCCGCCGCTGCACCAGCCCTCCACGGAGCCGCGTTTGGTGTAGCCCACCGGGCCCTGGTCGCTCAGCCGGATATGGCCTATCTCACCGGCGAAGTCGGTCGTGCCGGAGTAGAGCGCTCCGTTGAGGATGAGACCGGCCCCAAAGCCGGTACCCATAGTGCAGAAAACCATGTTTTCGCAGCCCCTGCCGGCGCCGAATTTGAATTCGGCGTAGGCGCAGGCGTTGGCGTCGTTCTGGAGCTTTGCCGGAACGCCGTATTTTTTTTCAAGATACTCGGTGATATGCACATCGTCCCACCCCGGGAGGTTGGGAGGCGACATGATCACGCCGCGGCGGCTGTCGAGCGGGCCGCCGCAGCTTACGCCGACGGCTTTCAACGGGTATTTTTCGAACGCCGGCGAGAGGAACGCGTCAAGCCTTGAAAGCATTTCATAAGGTGAAACGGAGGTGTCCGTTTTGACGGCGTTCCGCTCGAGAATCTCAAGCCCGCCGTCCTCAAAAGCCCTCCCAATAACGCAGGCGCACTTTGTGCCGCCGATATCAAGCCCGGCATAGTAAGCCGGAGAAGCTGCAGCCATATTGCCACTCCTATCCGCCGCGTTGCGCGGCAGGTTGAATTTCAGCTTATTTTAACATACGGGAATTCGGATTGAAAGACCTATTTACGAAAACAGCGGGTATTTTCGGCCGAGCCTCGGGACGACGACGTCGGTCTCGGGGGCGAGGCCGAGGATCGCGTCCGCCGCGAGGCCGGCGTGCTCATAGCGCCACATCTCCGAGGGCTTTCTGCCGGTGTCGTAGAGATGCGCGAGAAATACCCGGGATGGGCGGAAGGCGGTATAAAATTCGCCAAACGACCTTACCGTCTCAAAATCGGGCGGTTTGTCTGCCATTTCCTCGCCGAGCCAGACATGGGCGAACACCGTGTCTGCTCTCAGACCAGGCAGCCGGGAGACGTCGTAGTTTCGGACGTCGGCCGGGAACAGCAGGGATTTTCCGCCGGTGAAAACATGGTAGCCGAGTTCGGCGGTGCCACGGACGCCGTCTTTCCGGAAGTGCAGGCTTTCGAACGCGCGGATTTTGATTCCCGAAAGCGTTATTTCCTCCCCGGCACCTATTCTTATAACGGACGCGCCGTTTTCTTTAAACACGCGCTCGTTTTCGCCGATGAAATCCGGGAGAACGAGCTTTGTCTTCGACCCGGTTAGGGCGGCGAGGACGGTTTCGTCATAATGGTCGCTGTGCCTGTGAGTAATCAGCAGAAAATCGAGCAGTGAAAGCTCCTCGGGCGAAAACCGCGCGTTTTGATAAGCGCGTAGGTCCACTCCCCAGATAACGCCGGCTGTCTTGAGCACATAGCCGGAGGGGGATGAGAGCCAGACGAAGTCGTCCGTCGCCGCCGCAGCTTCGCCGAAAATGCGGCGGTTCATCGCTTCAAAATTGAAAAGGGCGTATTTTCTCGCGTTTTCTCGCCATGTCTCTATCATACGAGCGCCTCTTTCAGTTCGGAAACGCTTTTCAATATCCCGTCAAGCGGCGCGCCGCCGGCGGAGAATTTGGCAAAATCGATTTCAAGGTTCCAGATCCCACCGTAACCGGCGCTTTTCAGCGCGCGGACATATTCGCGGAGCGGCAGCGAGCCGGGGACGAGCGGGTTGTGGGTTTTGTCGTCCACAAGCCCGTGTATATGGGTGTGTATCACTTTTTTCAAATCTCCGAGGGCGGGGATTTGCATCGGGTCGCTGCCGAAGTGGAGCATGTTATAGCGGTAATGGCCGAAATCAAAGCAAAGGCCGCAGAGCGGAGAGCCGACGGCGTCGGCGAGGGAGACCGCTCCCTCCCAGGAATCGCCGGGGTCCGGGCGACCCTTGCGCCTGTTCACCTCGACGGCGAGCTTCAGGGGAAAGCACGCGTTCTCCGCTGCGAGACACCACTCCTTAAGCTTCGCGATGGTTTTCAGGGCGTTTTCTTCCCTTGACCCCAAGGACGAGAACGCGTGTACCGTGACGGTCATAACACCGTCCGGAGGGTCTGGCAGAGAGCTTAAAAACGCCTTGCCGGAAATATCCGCGAGCGCGGAGTGCACGGTGTAGGAAAAGCCCGCCTCGACGAGCCTGTCCGCGATGCGATCCGCCGCTGTGCCATCGTCAAGCGGGGACAGCGCGCGAAGCTCGATATGGGAAACGCCGCTTTCGCGAAGCGCGCGGAGAAGCGCGTTCGTTCCCCCGATAAAGGCGAGCTCTTTTTGAATTTCAGTGTTTATAGGGCTGTCAGAAAAAATGACAGGCGGGAGAGATACGCCGATTTTGTCCATTTTGCTTACCTCTATTTGAATTTCAGCTTAAGGTTTGACCATAGCAGGATAATAACCTGCGCGGGGATGCCGATGATGAAAATAAGCCATATGTGTTTGGGCAAAAAGCTTAAGTAGAGCGCGGTGAGGATGCTCCATAAAAGGAGCGAGATTATCACGAAGTTGAAAATGCGCTTTCCCCAGATAGAGTTGAACACAAGCAGCACAACGCATGCGACGGGGACGGCGTAAATGTAGCACATCCAGATGGACTGGGTGATTTTAAACGAGAGAAGACCGCGTATAACGAAAACGATCGTCGCGATAAAAAACACAAGCGTGACGGAGAGCAGAGTGATGATTACGCGGTTGCGATTCCGGTGTTTTGAGATTATCGCGGGCTCCGGCTTCTCCTCGTCGTGCTCCTCGCTCATCAGGTAATCGACGGTGACCGAAAACACGTCGGCGATTTCCTTGATTACGGTGACGTCCGGCACCGACTCCGCGCGCTCCCATTTCGAGACCGCCTTGTCGGTATAATTCAGCTTCGAGGCGAGTTCGGCCTGGGTCATGTTCTGCGCCTTTCGAAGCGAAATGATATTGTTTGCGATGATCTGTTTCATATCTTTCATAAGATATAAATGACCTCCGGAGTGATTGCATGGTAAGTAAATATGGCTTAAATGTACCGATAAACGCCGGGAGTAGAGCCGTATCTACAAATAGTAGAGTCGCGGAAAAACGACTCTACTACTGCGAAAACGACGCGTAGAGAGCAAAAACAGCGTAATAGAGTGACAACGCGAAGGGGCGGCGGTATGATGGTGTTAAAGAAAACGCTCTGCTCCCGAAAGGGCGGAGCAAAACAAAAGGCGGATTTCAGACAGCTTTGTATGTAACGCTCTGCCGCCCCGGTGCGGGTATGCGCGTGGGATTTTGCAAAGCGGCGGAGAAATTCTTACATATGCTACCATTATATCATAGATGAAAAGCAATATCCAGACGATTTGGGCAAAACCGCGCCGAGTCTTTCGGGCTGCGGGTCATGCGGACCGGAGTCGGCCGGATCCGGCATGATCCGGGCTTTGACGGGCAGACGCGGAATATACGCCGCCCAATCGTTGGAGACGGCGGAAAAACGATGAAAAGGGAGGTGTTGCGCGGGTGAAAACGCTTGCGAAAATCGTTCGTGTCGTCACGGTCGCCCCGGTCATGGCGCTGCTGATGCTGATCGTGCTCTACGCGCAGACGCCGGAGTTTTTCGGCAGCGCCGCGGTGTTTGCGCTCTCCGTAATTTTTTTGACGATTTTGCCGCTGTCGGCGTATCCGCTGCAGCCGTTTATCAAAAAATATAGGGACAGGGGCAGAGAGGGGCAGAGGACGCTCGCGATGGTGTTCGCGGTGTGCGGATATGTTCTCGGCTGCGCGACAGGCCTGCTTCTCAGGGCGCCGAGGGACGTCTGCGTCATCTATATCTCCTATCTGCTCTCTGGCGCGTTGATCATGCTCATCAATAGATTGTTCGGCTTCAAAGCGAGCGGGCACGCCTGCGGGGTGACCGGCCCGAGCACGCTGCTGTTGTATTTCGGACGCGCATGCGGCTGGTTCGGCGCGGCGGTGCTTTTGCTGGTCTGGGTGTCTAGCGTGGTGATGAAGCGGCATACCAACGCCCAGTTCGCGGCGGGAGCCGCCGTGCCGATCGCCGTGATATTGCTTATTTCGGCGGTCAGATCGATTCTGTGATCGTTTGACCGATATTATTTGAAAAAGAAGGAAACACCGATATGACCAAGCTCATTGTTGACAGCACCTGCGACCTGCCCGAGGAGACAATTAAGCGGTACGGTATCGCGGTACTGCCGCTCCGCATCCTACTGAACGGCAGGGAATACAGGGATAAAACCGAGATTTCGGCGCAGGAGGTTTTCGAAGCGATGCGTAAAGGCGTCGTCCCGAAGACCTCGCAGGCCAACCCGGCGGACATCGAAGCCCTTTTCGGAGGGTACTGCACGGCGGGAGAGGATTTCATCTACCTCGCATTTTCCTCCGCGATGTCCGGGACCTGCGAGACCGCAAAAATGGTTTTATCGGAACTCCTTGAAAAGTACCCGGCGGTAAAAGCGCGGGTGGTCGACACGCGGGCGGGCTCGACGGCGGCCGGCCTGATCGCGGTCCAGGCCGCGCGGATGGCGGAACGCGGCTGTCCGTTCGATACGCTGGCGGAGCGTGTCTGTGAAATGGCCGGGCACGCGGAGCACCTGTTCACGATATCGGATATCGGCTGGCTCGTAAAGGGCGGAAGGATAAAAAAGCTGCACGCGCTGTTAGGTTCGCTGATGGACATAAAACCGTTGTTGGACGTGGAGGACGGAATGATCCGGCTTTACGGCAAAGCGCGCGGCTCGAAAAACGCCGTCAGGGCCGTAATCGAAGCGTTTAAGGAGCGGGCAAAGGATTTTCCCGAACAGATAGTCGGAATCAGCCACTCAAACGATCCGGCGGGTGCGGAGGCGCTGAGAAAAGCGCTGGAGGAGGAGTGCGGTGTCAAACGTTTTATCGTAAACCAGATCGGAGGCGTGCTAGGGAGCCATCTGGGCATCGGCGGGCTCGGGCTGTTCTTTTTCAACAAGAGATTTTCATACTACGAGCTGTAAAAAAGTTAACAAGGATAAAACACGGGTCCGCAGCGAAGCTTTGCTTTGCTGCAGACTTTTAGTATGTCGGTTACTTAGGAAATAGTTAAATCTTTATTGCAAAATATACCCATGTGATATATAATTAATCGGATAAAAGGTTATTTGGCCTGGCCGGCGGAAACAGAGCATATTTACAAAACATGCGCCGCTGGGAGTATATACACAGGAGGATATGAGGCAATGGCAGATATCGTATTGATGCCGCAGCTCGGAATATCGGAAGAATCCGCGGTTCTGTCGCAGTGGTATGTAAAAGAGGGCGACGAGGTAAAAGCCGGTCAGAGGCTTTTTTCGCTTGAGACCGGAAAAGCGTCGTTCGATTTCGAGAGCGAATACGACGGCTTCGTGCTGGCGCTTTTATGCTCGGAGGGCGACGAGCTTCCGATAAAGGCGCCGGTATGCGTGATCGGGGCAAAGGGCGAAAAGTTCGAAACCGCGTCGCTTAAAAAGGAGGCCGCGGAGACCGCCGATAAGGATATTAAGGAGACAGCCGCCGCGCCGGAATTCAGAGCCGCGGCGAAGGCCGAGGTTATGCCGGAGACGGGTGAAAGGTTTATCTCCCCGCGGGCTAGAAGGCTTGCGGAGAAAGCCGGCGTGGACATCGCCGGCATTGCGCCGACCGGTCCGGAGGGCAGAATTATCGAGCGCGACGTCAAGGCCTATCTCGACAAAGGCTTTGTAAAAGCCGAACCCGCGAAAACCGAAGCGCCGGCGAAAGCCCCGGCGGGGGAGTATACCGACGCGCCGGTTACAAGAATGCGGAAAATAATAGCGGAAAATATGCACGCCTCGCTTTCGAACATGGCGCAGCTCACGCTGAACGCCTCGTTCGACGCGGGCGCGCTTTTAGCGTTTCGGAAATCGGCGAAGTCGGGCGTGATCCCGGGCTTTGAAAAGGTCACTTTGAACGACCTGGTGCTGTTCGCGGTTTCGCGCACGATTCTTTCGTTCCCGGATATGAACGCGCATTTTTTAGGCGACAAATTCAGGCGGTTCTCCACCGTTAACCTGGGCTTCGCCTGCGACACGGAAAAGGGCCTTATGGTGCCGGTCATCAAAAACGCGGAGAAGCTGTCGCTTTTAGAGCTGAGCGGCCGCGTAAAGGCGCTCGCCTCGGCCTGCCAGAGCGGGACGATCTCCCCGGATGACATGGCGAATGGCACGTTTACGGTTACAAATCTCGGCTCTCTCGGCATCACGAGCTTTACTCCTGTGATCAACCCGCCACAGACCGGAATCCTCGGCGTCAACACCGTTGAGACTAAGGTCCGCCTGGAAAACGGCTCGCCGGTCTATTATAACGCGATGGGGCTGTCGCTCACCTTTGACCACAGAGCCGTGGACGGCGCGCCCGCCGCGAAGTTCCTGAAAGCGCTGTGCGACAGCCTTGAAAATATCTCGCTGCTTCTCGCAAAATAAGTGAATGGAGTTAATGCCTATGTATGATCTGATAATCCTCGGCGGGGGACCCGCGGGGTATCGCGCGGCCGAGATCGCCGGAGGCAATAACCTTAAGACGCTGCTTGTGGAAAAACGCGCGCTGGGCGGCGTCTGCCTCAACGAGGGCTGCATACCGTCGAAGACGCTTCTGCACTCGGCAAAAATTTACGACTACGCACGCGGCTACGGCGAAAAGTACGGCGTGCACGCGGAGAACGCGACACTTGACCACGCCTTCGTCGTGGCAAGAAAGGACAGGGTTGTCAAAACTCTTGTGTCAGGGATATCGGCCTCGCTGAAATCGAAAAAGGTCGAGGTTGTCTACGGAGAGGGAAGGATTCTCGGTAGATGCGAGGGCGGTTTTATCCTTGAAGCAAACGGTGTAAAATACGAGGGCGCGAAGCTCTTGATCTGTGCGGGCTCGGAGGCGCTTTTGCCGCCGATCGACGGGCTTAAAAAGGCCTACGAGGACGGTATCGCGCTGACAAACCGCGAAATATTAAGCCTAAAGGAACTTCCGAAAAGCCTCTGCGTTATCGGCGGGGGCGTGATAGGGCTCGAGATGGCGTCATACTTCAACAGCGCCGGTACGGAGGTGACCGTGGTCGAGATGCTCGAAAAAATCGCCGGACCCACCGACGCGGATGTTTCAAGGCTGCTGCTGGACGTGTACAGGGCGAAGGGCGTCAATTTCCACACCGGCGCGAAGGTCACCTCGGTTGAGGGTGGCAGGGTTAATTTCGAGAAAAACGGCGAAATGGGCAGCGTTGCGGCCGATAAAGTGCTCGTCTCAATCGGTCGGCGCGCCGTGACGAAGGGCTACGGGCTCGATACCCTCGGCGTTCTGACAGAGCGCGGGGCGATCGTCACCGACGAACAGATGAAGACGAACATTCCGGGGGTGTTCGCCGCGGGCGACGTCAACGGCAAGTCGATGCTGGCGCACACCGCGTACCGCGAGGCGGAGGTGGCGGTAAACACAATCCTCGGTAAAAAGGACTACATCGATTACGGCCTGATTCCGAGCGTGATCTACACCAACCCGGAGGCCGCGTCCGTCGGCGAGACGGAGGAGACGGCGAAGGCCAAGGGCCTCGAGTTCGCGCTTAAAAAGCTGCCGATGAACTACTCCGGAAGGTATATGGCCGAGAACGAGGGGGGCAGGGGGATCTGCAAGCTGCTGTTTTCACGGGATGGCGGGAAGCTGCTGGGCGTGTCGATGCTGGGCAATCCCGCGAGCGAGATCATTGTCGCCGCGGCGGCGATGATCGGCAGGGAGCTGCGCGACAAGGATATCCAGAAGATCGTTTTCCCGCACCCGACAGTGGGCGAGGTCATCCGCGAAGCCGCATTTTAGCCGCACATTAATATTTTTTATATAAAAATCAAAAGGGGATTATCGAATGCCTAAGAACCAATTTGTTGACCCGGTTGAAGCGAGAAAACCCGGCGTTCTGTCGTTTAAGGACATTCCGCTGAACGCGTACAACAAATCCTTCGCGGATGAACGCGCGAATTTCTCCGACGGAGATCTGATCGGTATTTTCCGGGACATGCAGTATATCCGCGAGTTCGAGTCAATGCTCTACTCGGTCCGCACAACGAAGCAGTACAACGGCGTGGATTATGTATATACCGGTCCGGCGCATCTCTATATGGGGCAGGAGGCCGCCGCGGTCGGCATGGCCTACAGCCTGACGATGGACGACTATATTTTCGGAAGCCACAGGAGCCACGGCGAGGTGCTCGCCAAGGGCTTCGCGGCGATCAAGCTTTTGCCTGACGACGAGCTCTACAGGATCATGAAGGATTTCGCCGGAGGAAAAATTCTCTCCGTCGTCGAGGCGCAGAACAACTCCGGCAATGTAAAGGACCTCGCGGAGGATTTCCTGCTCTACGGCTTTATGGCAGAGCTTTTCGGCAGGGAAAACGGTTTTACAAAAGGCCTCGGCAACTCTATGCACGTGTTTTTCACGCCGTTCGGCATCTATCCGAACAACGCGATCGTCGGCGGATCTGCGGGCATCGCCACCGGCGCGGCGCTCTTCAAGCGGGTCAACTGCAAGCCCGGCCTCGTGGTCTGCAACATCGGCGACGGTTCGCTGGGCTGCGGTCCGGTCTGGGAGGCGCTGAACTTCGCGGCGCAGGACCAGTTCAAAAAGCTCTGGGACGAAAAGCACGGGGGCGGACTGCCGATCATCTTCAATTTCCTGAACAACCACTACGGCATGGGCGGACAGACGCGGGGAGAGACGATGGCCTACGACATCCTCGCGCGGGTCGGCGCCGGCATTTCGCCGACGCAGCTGTACGCAGAGCGCGTCGACGGGTACAACCCCCTCGCGGTGATCGATGCGTTCCGCCGCAAGCGCGAGATTATTGAAAGAAGAGAGGGCCCGGTCCTTCTCGACACTGTCACATACCGCTACGCCGGGCACTCGGCGACAGACTCCTCCAGCTACAGGACGGCGGAGGAGATCGACGCTTGGAGAGGAGTCGACTCCATTGCGGCGTTTAAAGACGAACTTATAAAGAACGGCGTCGCGGACTCCGAGCTTACCTCGCGTATCGAGGAGGGCATCAGGGAGCGCATCACCCGGATCATGAAACTCTCGGTCGACGATGCAATCTCTCCGCGCATGGACCTTTCGAAGGACCCCGACGGGCTCAGGAAATTCGTCTTTTCCAACGGCTATCAGCAGAAGATGGCCGAGGGAAAGCCGGAGACCCTTACATGCTACGAGGACAACACCAGAGTGAAAAAGCTCGCGGACAAGGTTCGCCGCGGGATAGACAAGGACGGCAAACCCGTATCGAAGCTCAAGGTCTTTTCGCTGCGCGACGCGCTGTTCGAGGCGATTTTTGAAAAGTTCTACACCGACCCGACGCTGATCGCCTTCGGTGAGGACAACCGCGACTGGGGCGGGGCGTTCGGCGTTTACAAGGACATGACGGAATCGCTGCCGTACCACCGCTTTTTCAATACGCCGATCTCGGAGTCGACCATCGTGGCGGCGGCGGTCGGCTACGGCCTCTGCGGCGGCCGGGCGATTCCGGAGCTGATGTACTGCGACTTTTTGGGCAGGGCGGGCGACGAGGTTTTCAACCAGCTGGCGAAATGGCAGGCGATGTCCGCCGGAATACTGAAAATGCCGGTGGTGCTACGCGTGTCCTGCGGCTTCAAATACGGGGCGCAGCATTCCCAGGACTGGACGAGCCTCGCGGCGCATATCCCGGGCTTGAAGGTCTGCTTCCCGGTTACGCCGTACGACGCCAAGGGCATGATGAACGCGGCGCTCTCCGGAACGGACCCGGTGGTGTTCTTTGAGAGCCAGAAGCTCTACGACATCGGCGAGATGTTTAAGGAGGAGGTCCCGAGGGAGTACTACGAGATCCCGCTGGGCGAGCCGGACATCAAGCGCGAGGGCAGGGACGTGACGATCCTCTCCGTCGGTGCCGCGCTTTACGCCGCGGTGGCAGCCGCGGATATCCTGAAGGAGAAATATGGCGTCGAGGCCGAGGTGGTAGACGCCCGCAGCCTTGTCCCGTTCAATTACGCGCCGGTGGTGGAATCGGTTAAGAAGACCGGGCGCATTGTGCTCGTCTCCGAGGCGTGCGAGCGCGGCTCGTATATCAACGATCTCGCGAGGAATGTGACCGAGTTCGCGTTCGATTACCTTGACGCGCCGCCGGTGGTGGTCGGCGCTCAGAACACAATCTCGCCGTGCCCGGAGCAGGAAAACTTCTATTACCCGCAGGCGGGCTGGATTGTTGACGCAATCAACGAGAAAATTCTGCCGCTCCCAGGACACACAAGTACGTTCAACTTTACGACGCTTGAGAAAATGCGCCGCGAAAAGCTCGGAATATAACGGGCGGCATATCATATTTAAATCACGGAGGCGTTTCCATGAAAACAACAGCCGTTAGGCTCTACGGCAAAGAGGACTTAAGGCTCGAGACATTTGATCTCCCGGAGATGAGGGACGACGAAATACAGGCGCGGGTGATATCGGACTCGATTTGCATGTCAAGCTTCAAGGCGGCCGAGCAGGGAGTGCAGCATAAGCGCGTGCCGGACAACGTGGCCGAGAACCCGGTGATCATCGGGCACGAGTTCTGCGGCGAGATCGTAAAGGTGGGCTCAAAATGGGCTGACCGCTACGCGCCGGGGCAGAAGTTCTCGATACAGCCCGCCCTGAACTACAAAGGCTCGCTCAACGCGCCGGGCTATTCCTACCAGTTTATCGGCGGGGACGCGACGGACATTATTATTCCCAACGAAGTGATGGAGATGGGCTGCCTTCTGCCCTATTCCGGCGAGGCGTTTTTCTACGGCTCGCTGGCGGAGCCGATGAGCTGCATCGTCGGCGCGTTCCACGCGCTCTACCACACCACTCAAGGGTCCTATGTCCATAATATGGGAGCGAAAAAGGGCGGCTGCATGGCGATACTTGCCGGAGCGGGTCCGATGGGTATGGGCGCGGTCGATTACGCGATCCACAACGACATCCGCCCGTCGCTTCTGGTGGTCACGGATATCGACGACGCGAGGCTCGCGCGTGTGGCGGAGCTTCTGCCGGTGTCGGAGGCCGAGAAATACGGGATCAAACTGGTATATGTAAACACGAAGAACCATGAAAACCCGGCGGCGGAGCTGATCGCGCTGACAGGCGGCGCGGGCTACGACGACGTGTTCTGTTTCGCGCCGGTCAGGTCGGTGGTGGAGATGGCGGACGCGATTCTCGGAAAGGACGGCTGCTTGAACTTCTTCGCCGGACCCATTGACAAAAACTTCTCGGCGATGTTCAATTTCTACAACGTCCATTACGCGTCGACCCATGTCGTAGGGACCAGCGGCGGCAATACGGACGACATGAAGGAATCCCTTGCGATGATGGAGAAAGGGCTGATCAACCCGGCGGCGATGATCACCCACGTCGGCGGGCTAAACGCGGTGGTGCAGACGACGCTGAACCTGCCCAACATCCCCGGTGGCAAAAAGCTGATATATACTCACATCGAAATGCCGCTGACCGCGATAGCCGACTTTGAAAAGCTGGGTAAAACTGACGAAATGTTTGCGCGCCTGCATGAGATCTGCGCACGCCACAACGGGCTCTGGAACGCCGAAGCCGAGGCGTACCTGCTCTCCGTAAAGGGAGGCAGGTAAAAATGCTCTCCGAACTGGTCGGTCTTTCTAATTTTTACGGCTCGAACCCGGAATATTTGCTCGCGGGCGGAGGAAACACATCTTTAAAGGAAAGCGGCGTTTTGTACGTCAAGGCGAGCGGCTTCAGGCTCTCGGACATCGACGAGCGCGGCTTTGTCGCTCTCGACATGGCGCGGCTAAAAGAGATTACGGCGAAAACCTACTCCTCCGACGAGAAGACGGCGGAGGCGGAGGTGCTCTCCGACATGATGGCGTCCCGCCTGCCCGGGCAGACCGGGCGGCCCAGCGTCGAGGCGCTTTTGCACGCGCTTTTCCCGCAGAAATACGTGGTGCACCTGCACCCGGCGATCGTCAACGGGCTTACCTGCTCAAACGACGGAAAAAAGGCGTTCGACCGGGTTTTCGGCGACACGGCCGTGTGGCTTGACGAGCTTAAACCCGGCTATACCCTCGCCATGGCTTCGCTACGCGCGATGGAAAAATACAGAGCAGAAAACGGGCGGGACCTTTCGCTTTTGGTGATGCAAAACCACGGCATTTTCTTTGCCGCGGATAGCGCGGAGCAGATTAAGGCGCTTATTTCCGGTGTGTTCTCAAAGCTTGAAAAAGAGATTAAAAGCCGTCCCGATATGAGCGAGGCCGTGACTGACAGAGGCTTCGCGGCGGCGCTCGCGCCGGCGGTGAGAGCTCTAGTCTGCCCGAAGGGTGCGTCGGAGTTCTTCACCGCGGCTTCCTTAAGCGAATCTGTCAGGGGAATGCCGGACGGCGTCTGTGCGTTTACGCCGGACCATATCGTATACTGCGGGCATAAGTTCTGCGCAGTGCAAAAGGCCAATGACATTGAAGAGCAGTACCGGCTTTTGGAACAGGCGATAAAGGCTTACCGCGAGGAAAACGGCGCGGCACCGAAAATCGTCTGCGTCGACGGGCTCGGCGCCTTCGCCTGCGGCGCGGGCGTGCGTGAAGCCGGTACAGCAAAGGCGCTTTTCCTCGACGCGGTAAAGATATTCATTTACGCGAAGAGCTTCGGCGGGCCTAAGCGGATGGCGGACGACATGATATCGTTTATCCGATCCTGGGAGGTTGAGAGCTACCGCAAAAGCGTCTCCGCTTCCGGAAAGGCGGTAAAGCGGCTCTCCGGAAAAATAACGGTTATCACAGGCGGGGCGCAGGGCTTCGGAGCCGGGCTTGCCCGGGCCGTCTGCGCCGAGGGCGCGAGCGTGATAATCGCGGACATCAACGAGAGGGGCGCGGCGGACTTCGCCTCGGAGCTCAACGCTGAGTACGGCGAGGGCACCGCGGACGCGGTGGCGTGCGACGTTTCAAACGAGGAGTCCGTAAAAGCGCTCTGCGAGACAGCGTGCCTTAAGCGCGGCGGCATCGACGTGTTTATCTCGAACGCCGGCATTCTACGCTCGGGCGGGCTTGAGGATATGGACTACACTACCTTCGAGCTGATGACAAAGGTCAACTACTGCGCGTTCTTCCTCTGCTCCAAATACGCCTCCCGCGCGATGAAGATAGCACACCGCTTCTTACCGGACGCGTATTTTGACATCATACAGATCAACTCAAAGTCCGGGCTCACCGGCTCGAACAAGAATTTCGCGTACGCAGGGGGCAAATTCGGCGGGATAGGGCTTGTACAGAGCTTCGCGCTGGAGCTTGTGCCCTTCAATATCAAGGTGAACGCGATCTGCCCGGGCAATTTCCTCGACGGTCCGCTGTGGACCGACCCGGAAAAGGGGCTTTTCGTGCAGTATCTGAGGGCCGGAAAGGTCCCTGGCGCGAAAACGGTCGAGGACATAAGGCGGTATTACGAGGCCAAGGTCCCGATGAAAAGGGGCTGCGAGGTCGGCGACGTCGCGAAAGCGCTGTTCTACGCGATCGAGCAGGAATACGAGACAGGTCAGGCGATTCCGGTTACGGGCGGGCAGAACATGCTTAAGTAAAAATCGTATGTATTGCTTTCTAATCTCTTTTTAACAAGGGTAATTTGATTATGGACGTAAGTACACTGACGGACAGGCTGAACGACGAATCTCTTAACAAGCGCCTCGGAGCGCTGTACGATCTTATACAGATGGAGAAATACGGCGCTTTTGACCCGATCGAGAAGCACGCGGACGTCAACAACCATATCCACACATGGTATTCGTTCTCGCCGTACTCGCCGACAAAGGCGATATGGATGGCGCACCGGGCCGGGCTCGAGACGGCGGGGATTATGGACCACGACAGCATCTCGGGCGCGGCCGAGTTCCACGAGGCGGGCAAAATCGCTGGCATGAGCGTGACGAGCGGGGTGGAGCTGCGCGTCTCTTTCGCGGGTTCGCCCTTTGCCGGCCGCCGGCTGAACAACCCCGACCAGATCGGGAACGCCTATATCGCGCTCCACGCGGTTCCGGAGTGCGTGCGCGGAGAACTGAAAGCTTTTCTCGGACAGATCTCCGCCGCGCGCAAAGAGAGAAACATCGCGATGCAAAAGCGCATTAACGGATTGGTTGAAAAACTCGGCGTCTCCCTCGACTATGAGACAGATGTGATCCCCCTCTCGAAATTAAAGGAGGGCGGCAGCGTGACGGAGCGCCATATCCTGTTCGCGCTGGCAAACAAGCTGATTGAGAGATTCGGCAGGGGCGAGCCGCTTCTGAAGGTGCTGTCGGAAAACCTCGGCCTGCGCGTCAGCGAGAAGAACAGGGCGTGGCTTTCGGACACGAAAAACCCGGCATACGCCTACGATCTGCTCGGAGTTTTAAAAGGCGAGATGGTCTCGGAATTCTACATACCGGCCGGTTTGGACGAGTGCCCGGACGTCGGCACGGTGCTTGCGCTCTCCAAAAAGCTCGGCGCGATATCGGCTTACGCATATCTCGGCGACGTGGTCTCGTCGGTGACGGGGGACAAGCGCGCGCAGAAGTTCGAGGACGATTATCTCGAGGAGCTGATCGCCTACCTCGCGGAAATCGGCTTCAACGCGGTCACATATATGCCGTCCCGGAACACCGCGGAGCAGCTGCAAAGGGTCAGAACTCTCTGCGGGAAATACGGCCTTTTCCAGATCAGCGGGGAGGACATCAACTCGCCGAGGCAGAGCTTTGTCTGTCTCGCCGCGAGAGCGCCGGAGTTTGCCAACCTCAGGGACGCGGCGTACGCGCTGATCGGCTCGGAGCACGCCGCGCGGCATGACGAGTCGCTCTCGATGTTTTCGCCGAAAACGCTTTCGGAGATGCCGGACCTGGCGCAGCGGACAGAGTATTTTAAAAATATCATACCGAAAAAATAGGAGGCGAAGAGCGGACAGCATATGGACAAGACATGCAAAAGGTTTCTGACTTTTGACTTCGGCGCGTCGAGCGGAAGGGGCATTCTGGCGGAGTATTCCGGCGAAAAGCTTCGGATTTCCGAGATCCACCGTTTCGCAAACGACCCGGTGAACGCGTTCGGGCACTATTACTGGGATATCCTGAGGCTTTTCTCGGAGATCAAAACCGGGATGCAGAAGCTGAAAAGGGACGGGATCTCGGATATCGCGTGCATAGGCGTCGACACCTGGGGCGTGGATTTCGCGCTGCTCGACGAGTACGACAAACCCCTCACAAATCCCCTCTATTACCGTGACGCGATCACGGACGGCGAGATGGAGCGCGTTTTCGCGAAGGTTTCGAAGCGAGAGCTCTATTCCCGCACTGGCATCCAGTTCATGAAATTCAACACGATATACCAGCTCTCCGCGCTCTGCAGGGTCTACCCGGGGCTGATCGAGCGCGCGAGGACTATGCTGCTGATGCCGGACCTGTTCAACTATATGCTGACGGGCGTCAAGACCTCGGAGCTCTCGATGGCGTCGACGACGCAGCTGATGGACGTGGAGAAACGCAGCTGGGACCTGGAGCTCTTCGAAAGGCTCGGCATTCCGACCGATATGCTTCTGCCGATTACCGACCCGGGCCGGGTTATCGGCAACACCACGGCCGATGTTTCGGACGATACGGGGATCACCGCGCCGGTGGCGAGCGTCTGCGGGCACGATACCGGCAGCGCCGTCATCGCGGTCCCGATGAAAAACGGCGAAAAGAGCGCCTACATATCCTGCGGGACGTGGAGCCTGCTCGGCGTCGAGCTGTCCTCCCCCCGGACGGACGAAAAGGCCTTTGAGATTGAATACACAAACGAGGCGGGCTACGGCCGGACGATACGCTTTTTGAAAAACATCATGGGGCTCTGGATTTACCAGGAGGTCAAGCGGGAGCTGGAGCTCACCGCAGGGAAGCTAGACTACAAGACGCTGGACGCTGAAATTCTCGCAGCCGAGCCGTTTACGCGCGCGATCAACCCGGACGCCCCCGTTTTCTTCGACAAGGGGCACATGATCGAGAAAATCCGGGACTACTGCGCAAAGACCGGGCAGAGCGTACCGGAGACCCGCGGCGAAATTCTGCGTTGCGTGCTGGAAAGCCTCGCGATGAAATACCGCTACGCGATAGAACAGCTTGAAAAGCTGCTCGGATACCGGCTTGAGATCGTCCGCGTAGTCGGCGGAGGCTGCAAGGACAGGATACTGATGGATTTCACCGCGAAGGCGACGGGCAGACAGGTAGTAGCCGGGCCCGTCGAGGCGACCGCCATCGGCAATACCTGCGCGCAGCTGATCGCCACCGGCGAGATAAGCGGCATCTGGGAGGCGAGGGAGATTGTCTCCGCGTCGTTTGAGTGCGACGCCTACGCCCCCGAAAACAGGGACGGCTGGGAAGAGGCCTACGCCGGTTTCCTTAAACTTTTGAAATAAGCCGGAGAAATCTATCAAGCTTTTAGTCTGGGTTGTAATTTTTACTTCGGAAAGGAAAGACGATATGGATAAAATAAAAAACGCATACGCCGCGGCGAAGGAGCTATTCGCGGCCTACGGCGTTGACACCGACGCGGCGATCGAGAAGACCCTGAAAACCCCGATTTCACTGCACTGCTGGCAGGGCGACGATGTCGGCGGATTTGAAAACCGCGGCACCGGGCTGACTGGCGGCATTCAGGCGACCGGCAATTACCCCGGAAAGGCCCGTACGCCCCAGGAGCTCAGAACGGACATCGAGAAGGTGCTCTCGTTTGTACCGGGCGTTTCGAAGATTTCGCTGCACGCCTCGTACCTGGAATGGGATTCGCCGGTCGACCGGGACGCGATCGAGCCGAAGCATTATCAGACCTGGGTCGACTGGGCGAACAGCCGCAAGATAGGCCTTGACTTCAACGAGACCTTTTTCTCGCACCCGCTCTCCGGGGATTTCTCCCTTTCAAACGCGGACCCGGGCATACGCGCGTTCTGGATCGAGCACGCGAAACGCTGCCGAGTCGTCGGCGAGTATTTCGGGAAGTCTACCGGGAAGACCTGCTTTACGAACCTCTGGATTCACGACGGCTGCAAGGATAACCCCGCCGACCGTTACGCGCCGCGCGCGAGGCTCGAGGCGGCGCTAGACGAGATTTTCAGACAGAAGATCGACCCCGCGTACAACCGGGACTCCCTAGAGAGCAAGCTCTTCGGCATCGGCAGCGAGAGCTACGTCGTGGGCAGCCACGAGTTCTATATGGGCTACTGCGTGTCGAGGAAAAAGATGATCACGCTCGATACCGGGCATTTCCACCCGACGGAGACGGTGTCGAATAAAATTTCCGCAATGCTCCTGTTCTTGCCGGAGCTGATGCTGCACGTATCGCGCCCGGTCCGCTGGGACAGCGACCATGTGGTGATTATGGACGACGAGCTGATGGCGATCATGCAGGAGATCGTACGCGGCGGCTTTGAGGACCGGGTGCATATCGGGCTTGACTACTTCGACGCGTCGATTAACCGGGTCGCCGCGTGGACGGTGGGCGCGAGAAACGCTAGAAAAGCGCTGCTCCGCGCGTACCTTGAGCCGTCGGATGCCCTTAAGAAATACGAAAACGACGGGGACCGGACGTCGCTTCTCGCAATCAGCGAGGAGTTGAAGTCTCTGCCCTGGGGCGCCGTCTGGGACTACCTCTGCGAGACGCAAAACGTACCGGCGGGCAGGCTCTGGCTCGACGAGACTAAAAAATACGAGGCGGAAGTCACCTCGAAAAGGATATAAAAAAACAGCTATATATGCCGCGGCTTCGCGGCGGAAGGGAGATTGCTATGACGTACGGAAAGAAAATATGGCTGATCGGCGACGGGTACTGGGATTCCCACTCGAACGGGCTTTACCCGAGCCACGAATCGGTCTGCGTTCTGAACACCTCGAACAAGGACGCCGTAATCAAAATTACGCTCTTTTTTGAGGACAGGGACAAGATGGAGGGCTTCACCGCCGGCTGCGCGGCCGGACGGACGCATCATATCCGCATGGATAAACTTAAGGACAAGAACGGGAACACGGTGCCGAAGGACGTGCCCTACGCTATGCTCGTCGAGAGCGACACGCCGATCGTCGTACAGTACAGCCGTCTGATGACAGGCCAGCCCGAACTGACGATGGCTACGACAATCGCATACCCCGTCGAATAAACGAATAGAATAAAACAAAATACAGGGGGGAACGGAGCATGAAGCCTCAAAACCTGGCGAAGCTCAACGCGATCAAGGAAGGAACCGGATACATCAAGTTCTATATGTTTTTCTACCTCTATGCCTTTATCGTCGTGATCCTCGCGCTTATGCTCGACTCCGCGGCCGGCAACGAAGTGTGGTCGGATTTCATCAAGACTTTAAAAGGCGGGGGGCTGACGTTTTCGTTCGTCTACCTCGCAGCGACGATTATATTGTTCCTAACCGCGGTCTTCAACGTGTCGATGCTCCCTCTTTTTAACAAGACCGCGTACGTGGCGACAATGATACACCAGTCCGCGCTGTTTGCCTATCGGCCGGTTATCCTCTCGCTGACCTTCATTATTTACGGTAAAGCGCAGCGGGATTTCCTGATCGCGACGGCGATACTTTTCCCGCTCGAGGCCGTGTTCTCCGTGTTCAACGTCGTCTACTTCGCCAAACGCCGCGAGCTGTTTTACAACGACATAGTAAAGCTTGTGACGGGCGAGGAAAAAGACACGACAAAACACTAAAAGGAGGATGACAGAAATGGCGGAACAAAAACTGTTTAGCCCCATCGACGAAGCGCTCTGTTCCCGCTTTCGCTGGGAAAACGCGTATCACTGCAAAGCCGGGGTTTACGGGCTGGTTTTCGAGAACGGCGCGCCACAGAGGCTGCCGGAGACGGTGCGACACCGGGTTAACGACGGCGTGACGGAGCTCGCGCTGGACACCGCGGGCGGGCGCGTGCGCTTTAAAACAGACTCTAAACGGCTCGCGTTTCACGTAAAGCTCAGAAAAAACGTTTTACTGTCTCATATGCCTTTGAGCGGCACCTCCGGCGTCGACCTCTACTCCGGCACCGGAACGGACTCGAAGTTTTTAGGCTCTGTCAGGCCGGAAAACGAGAGCCGGAGTGAATACGAGGGCGTGCTGGCGCTTCCCGGCAGGCTTTCGGACTACACGGTGAATCTGCCTCTGTATAACGGCGCGGAGGAGCTTTTTATCGGCGTCGACCCCGACGCGGCGCTGGAAGCGCCGTCGCCGTACCGTTTTCAGGTTCCGTTCGTGACCTACGGCTCGTCGATCACACAAGGGGGCTGCGCGTCCCGGCCGGGCAACGCGTATCAGGCGTTCCTCTCGCGTTGGCTCAACGCAGATTTCATCAATTTAGGCTTTTCGGGCAGCGCGCGGGGAGAGGAGAGTATCGCGGAGTACATCGCCGGACTCAAAATGAGCGTTTTTGTCCTGGATTACGACCATAACGCGCCGAATCCGGAGCACCTTGAGAAAACGCACGAGAGGTTTTTCAAAATCATCAGGGAGAAAAACCCCACTCTCCCGGTGGTATTAATCACGAAACCGGACTTCGGCAACTCCCCCGAGGACTCGGCCAGACGCAGGGAGATCGTTTTCCGCACATACCGGAACGCATTTGCAACCGGCGACAGAAACGTGTTCTTCATCAACGGCGAAGAGCTGTTCGGGGACACGGAGCGGGAAGCCTGCACGGTGGACCGGACGCACCCCAACGACATCGGCTTCTACCGCATGGCCAGGCGTATCTACACGACGCTGATGAGTATTTACGATAAGATGTAACAACAAAAACCCCGGAACGGCAGTATAACCGCTCCGGGACTTTTTTAGAAAACCGGCTGATTGCTTTATAGTATGGAGTTAGGCAATCCACATATTGATATCAGCGGTCCCGATCCAGCGGATACGCGCGGTTGCGGGGGAACGTAATATCAAACACTTCTCCGCGGAGATAGGTGTCGACTACATGGGGCAGGAATTCCGCCATGCGCTCGGCGCGGGGCGGCTTTGTCGGCGCACGGTTCAGATGCGAGAGCTGATTTTCGATCGAGAGAACCGATGAGAGCAACCGCCAGTTTTCCGGGAGCGGAGCGGGCGAGTTACGGTTGTAGCCGTCCCTGAACGCCGCGTAAGCTTTTGCGCCGATATAGCAGGTGTATTCAGGGCGCGGCCAGAACAGCTTGCCGATATCGCAGTAGCGCGGGTTGGCCGTGCAGCGCTCAAAGTCGATAAACCAGACCGTTTTGTTGTCGTCTACGAGAACGTTGTTCGGGATGAAATCGCCGTGCGAGAAGACGGGACTCCCGGCTTCTTCGTCAAGCGCGTCTTTATGGTCGTTGAAAAAGGCCCTGAGCCTTTCCCGGCACGCCTCGCCGAGCCATTCCCCGGCGGTGCCGTCGAGGTAGGAAAGGATTTGTCCGCAGAGCGTCGGCAGCGGCTCGGAAAGCTCCAGATTTTTGTCCAGCCTGCCCCGGCCGGGGTATGAGCGCGAGTGCAGAAGCGAGAGCATGGCGCCGATTTGAAATGCGACGTCCTCCGAAAACGTCTTGTTTTCGCGGACGTATTCCTCCAGCGTCATCGCTCCCTCTATGTATTCAAGGATCGCGTGGGAGACGCCGCCGGGGCGGTATTCCGACCAGAGGACCTTCGGCGCGCGGATAAGGCCGGAGGCGTAGCGGTACGCAGCGAGCTCGTTTCCGCAAAGCGAGTTTGTCTCCGGGTAGAGCTTCAGAAAAAACCTGCCCATGTCGGTCTCTGCGACATAATTGCTCGTAGAGTTGCCGGTGGTGACGATATCAATGTGAAAAACACGAAAGCCGGGGTCAAGCTTTTTGAAAATCTCCTCGGCCTCGTACAGGCCGATCAGCAGAAACGGATGCACCCTGTGGGGATTGGAAAGCGGATCCATGACGCAGGCCTTCTTCCCGTTTTTTGTGGAAACCGATAGCTGTATATTAACATATGCGGCGGGAAAGCGCAATGCCGGGCTTAAATAATACGGATTGAGAGATAAGACTTGACAGAACGGTAAAAAAATGTTTAAATATATCTAAATTGAATCGTTAAGAACCACATGCCGGTGTGGCTTCACCGTAAACCGGAGTAAAGCCGCTAAAGCGGCGTAATGGAGCAACAGTATGAGGGTAATGATAAGCGCGGACAGCACCTGTGATTTAACGCCCGAGATTGCTGAAAAGCACGGCATATACATCGTTCCGATGTGCCTGATTATGCGGGGCAAGGAACACTTCGACGGGCAGGACGTTACAAATAAGGACATATTCAGGTATTTCGAGGAGGAGGGCAAGCTCTGCACGACGACGGCGCTGAACCCCTCGCAGTACCTTGACCATTTTAAAAAAGCAAGGGAGAACTGCGACGCGCTGATACATATCGACATCAGCTCGGGCTTTTCTTCCTGCCACAACAACGCAAAGCTTGCGGCGGAGGAGATCGACAACGTCTACGTGCTGGACTCGCAGAACCTCTCGACGGGCTTCGGCGAGGTTGTGCTCAACGCCGCGATAATGGCGGAAAACGGCGCGAGCGTGGAGGAGATCATACAGAGTACAAACGAGATTAAGCGCAGGGTCGAGACGAGCTTTGTGATTGACAAGCTTACTTATCTGCATAAGGGCGGCCGCTGTTCGGCGCTGGCCGCGCTGGGGGCCAACCTGATGAACTTGAAGCCCACGATCGAGGTGGTCGACGGCTTGATGAAGGTCGGCAAAAAATACCGCGGCAATTTTGAGTTTGTGATACTGAAATACGTCGAGGATCGCCTTTCCGGCAGGGACGATATCGATATATCACGCGTCTTCATCACCCACCCCGCCTGCCCGCCGGAGATTGTCCAGGCGGTCAAACACAAGATCAAGGAGTACGTTAAATTCGAAGAGGTGATCGAGCTCCGCGCCGGCTGCTCCGTCGCTATCCACAGCGGCCCGATAACGCTCGGGATAATTTTTAAAAGAAAAGCGTAGATAATCGCTTAAGGTACATATCGCAAATCGCCCGTTTCCCGGAAAACCAGGGGAAACGGGCGATTTTAATGCTCAATGTACGAGACCTTTTGCGATACTTTTATTTTACCACACTAACCGTCCTCACGCCTCTGCATATTTCCACACCCGCAGTGCTTATCGTTCAAATCTGCTGCTATTATTGTGCTGTTTTTGCAACATAATCATGCTTATTTTTTATCACATTTCAGCCGGGTTATGAAGGGGTTTGATGTGAGTTTTATAACAGTCTGCCGTCCCCTATGTTTACAGCCTGTAAATAACAAAGATCGGTATTTCGGGGATTTATCACGGGGAGGGGAAAAATGTCAGCCTGTGTTTTTGTTAATTATTGACAAAATTTTTATGTGTGATATACTATATTTATATATAAAGTATAGGGTATAAGGTGGTTACCCCGGCAACATCGCGGCGGGTTTTGTGTTTTTCATACAATAGGCGAAACAGTAAGAGGAATAGAAAGGAGTTTTTGTATGACTATGCGTAAACTCATGGAGGCAAGCGGCAATATTTCAGACAAAATCATCCCGGAGACAAAGCCGCTTGACAATTCAGATTCCGGCAGTTTTACATCGGACCAAACGCATGATACTTCAACCGAAGAAAGCACAAAGCCGGCTGATTACACGTATTCCAGTGGCACCGTAATTGAGCAAAAACAAGTTACAGCTATCGAAAACACAAAGCTGTTTTCCTATACAGATCCAGGCAGCCTTGATCCGGAGGATGCCGCTTAAAACTTAGCTGTCCTCTTTATAGAAGATTTGATGACGGAATCGGATTAACGTACATTCCGCATAACCGAGTACAAGAACCTCCGCGTTGTCATTCGTCCCACAACAGAAATGGATGCGGAATCGATAGCGATATATAACATGAAAGAAAATGAAATATCCGAGAATACCTGGATTGCGGAGATTAACATAACATTCAAGTTTGACGGGAGTTATAGTCCTATAGGTCCGATTAATGACCAATGGATTGACAATTTGTATCAAGGCAGCCCCATCGGATTTCTCATGACTAAGGACGGGAACACTTACACATTTCAGTCGCGATACAATACTACCAACGGGCTGTCCAACTAATAGTGCATAGCCCTGACAGGAAGGATTCAAAATGAAATGTAAACAGGTAAAAGAAGTAATTTTAGGCTCAATGTCAATAGTTGAGGTAGAGCAAAAATGAAAACGTCCGGCGAGTGGTGAAAACTGCTTGCCGGATTTTTCAATCCAGTCAAGCGACCTTATTCATGATGTGAAGGATCCGGTTTCTGAAGCGAGTGAAATTGCGAACGCCAAATGAAATTCTCTTAAGGACTTTGATTTTGTTGCTGCAGCCCTCGGTGAAGCCGTTGGTATAGGGATATTCAAAAGCGTTGAGTATGTACTGGTCCCAATTTTGTATAGACGTAACGGATGCCTTGAATTCGGGTAAATTCGAGAGTTCTGCCAGCAGTATCCAGTTGCGAAGCCGCTCCGCTGCTTCATGGCGGTTTTTGGACCGCATGAATTCCAGAAACTTGTTCTTCAGATGGTATGCCTCCCGAAGCCTCTGAGAGGTCTCCAGCATTACGGCCACCTGGTCCGCCTCTTCTTACGATAGGTGTTTCGGGTTTTTCAGAAGAAATCTTTAACTGTGATTGAAGTATTTCCGTCGCTGGTCCGAAAACGACTGCTGCCCGGCCTTTCTAACCTTCTCGAAGTCCCGGATGACCTGCCGTACCACATGGTACTTGTACAATATTATTATTCATGATCGAGATGCAATAAAAAATACCACGGCAAACGCAACGGATAGCGTTTTGCCGCGGTATAAGGATGAAGAAAAGGTTATTTGATTTCTTCGATAAAGCACACGTACTCGAGGGTGCTCAGCGCTTCGATGATTTCGCTGTGCGTCTTATAGGTTTTAAGCTCCTTTCCGGTGATTGTCAGCGAGATGGAGTAGACGCTGAGACCGGAATTGACGTAGGCCGGGTTCGACTCGATATCGTCGATTTTCAGGCCGAGCTTGCGTATCGTGGTGATGAAATCGTGCAGGAAATGCTTATCCTGCAGCTCGAGGTGGATTTCGAAGTGGTTCGAACGGTCCTTTAAATAGATTTCAAGCGGGGGGAGCAGCGACAGGCAGAACAAAAGCGCGACAAACCCGACGAGGGCGGCTGTATAGAAGCCGATACCGAGGCAGAGACCGATGATGCTGCAGCCCCAGAGGGCGAACGCTGTGGTCAGACCCTTAATCTGGCTTTTTGAGCTGAAAAGAATAGAGTTTGTGCTTATAATCGCGATGCCAATGACGATAGCGGCAGAAATTATCGTTGTCGGCTCGCCGATTACAACCGCTGCGTAGACATCCAGAAGCATCGCCAGCGTTGACGAGAGCGAGACGATGATAAACGTGCGAAGGCCGGCGGAATGTCTCTTATTTGACCTTTCGCAGCCGAGGATCGCGGCGAACACCAGCGAAAGCCCTATCCTTAAAAACAGCGAGGCGGTGTTGATCTCCGAGGACCAGCCGCCGAGCAACTTCGCGAGCGGGTCGATTGACGCGTTGAGCGGGCTTAACATGAAGCTCCTCCTCCTATATTTCTCAAAAAAATCGGGATTACCGCCGGTTTAAAAATCTGCCGCGGCGGTTGCGGTCGGGTACCTCGTACTGCTCCTCGGCTGCCTGCGTAAACGCCTTTTCCTCCTCGGAACCGTAGGGCTGGCTCTGCTGCTGTTTCAGCTCGGACTGAATCTGGCGGATCCTGTCTATCAGGACCTCGACGGGCGGCTTGGGCTGCCCCGAGGCGTTGAGCACCGGCACCTCGGTGATGTCCTCAAGCCGGTCGGAATAGGAATTTGTCTTATATAGCGAGAGCTTCGCCAGCGCCGGGCCGATGATCTCGTAGAGGATGCCGGAGGCCACGACCACGGTCTGCAGGTCGCTGCCGATGCTTCCGCCGAGAATGCGCGCGCCGAGATCGGCAAGACCGATCGAAACGCCGGCCTGCGGGATAAGCGCAAGGCCGAGGTAGTTTCTGACTGCTTTTGATTTTTTCACCACCGCACAGCCGGCGAACGCGCCGAAATATTTGCCGGCGATTCTGACAAGAAAGTAGAGTATACTGACGGCTAGAAGAGGCACGCCACCCACCGTATTTGTTCCGCCGACCAGCGAGTCAAGCCTGAAGTTAAGGCCAGAGCGGACAAAGAACAACAAGAGTATGGGCGGGCTGAAATAGTTCAGCTGCATGAACAGCTTGTCGTCCTGGGTGATGTTTATGTAGACCATGCCCATCGACATGCAGCCGAGCAGCGGCGAGACATCGAGCACGGCGCAGATGCCGCAGAACGCGAACAAGAGCGAGACGGAAATGATCAGCCGGTTATCGGTGGAGCGTTTTTTCGGCATCAGCCACTTTAGGAAGCACCCGAACGCGCAGCCCAGCAGAACAATGCCGATATTTATAATGATCGGTTTCAAGACCATCGCCGCGCCGGCGTTTTGCGAGCCGCCAGCGACGGAGGTCAGCGCGATCGAAATGGTTACGCTGTAGGCTATCAGACTGAAGACGTCGTCCAGCGCGATTGTCTGCAAAAGCGTGTCGACAAAATCGCCCTTTGAGCGCGTCTGGTTAATCGTCATCACCGTGGAGGCCGGCGCGGTCGCCGAGGCCAGCGCGGAGAGCACGATGGAGAAGGCCATATTCAGCCTGAGGATGAAGTAGGTAAGTATAAAGATTGAAATCGAGGCGACAGCGGCCTCGAAAAGCATGATGATGGCGACCTTCGGCCCGTTTTTCCTCAGCGACGAGAGCTTGAAAAACTCGCCGACGCCAAACGAGATAAAGGCAAGCGCGATATCGGCAAGAAAGTCCGTCCCGTCAATCAGCTTTTGGGGAATCAGATTCAGGCAGTACGGACCGATCAGGATGCCCGTAAGGATATAGGCGGTGACGTTGGGCAGCTTAAACAGCTTGGTGATCCGCGTCATCGCGAAGCCTAAAAAGAGCATCAGAGCGACCGAGATGATTACAACCGACACCGGCGAGTCGATACTCATTACGGAATACAGACGGCTAAGCAACAATTACCACCTTTTTCGCTGTATTAAGAGAAAAGCGCGTTCCGACGCGTACGCTGCGATGATATATCAATTTATGATATCATATCGCACGCAATCCATAAAATCAAATTATTATTATCTTGAACACGATAAGCAATTTTTATAATTGGGTCGGTATAACCAGAATTAATGCAGGTTACATGCATAAATTTTCCAAATATACCCATAATGCCGATCGGACAAATTAACCATGGAAGGCGTAGAGATAAAAATTCAGAATAATATGATAAAATATTGTAATATTGACACGGAGCAAAGAACGAAAATCAAGGCTTTATTGTCTCCGAGAACATGTGCGTACATATTGTATTTTTAAAGAATATCAGATATAATATATCCGGATTTCGGCATTTTGGAGGCGAGCGGATGGACAAGCTGTATGTCGTTGTGCCGTGCTATAACGAGCAGGAGGTCCTGCCGGAGACGGCGAAGCGCCTGAAGGAAAAACTTGAGACGCTTAAAGGCCGCGGGATGCTGTCGGAGGAGAGCAGGATACTGTTTGTGGACGACGGCTCGAAGGACAAGACCTGGGAAATCATTGAAGCGCTGCACGAAGGCGACCGCGTGTTTACCGGGCTGAAGCTCAGCCGGAACAGGGGTCACCAGAACGCGCTGCTCGCCGGGCTGATGACGGCGAAGGACGAGGCGGACGCCGTAATATCCATGGATGCGGACCTGCAGGACGACATCGGCGCGATCGACGGGATGCTTGAGAAATATTTCGGCGGCTGCGACGTGGTTTACGGCGTGAGGAGCAAGCGCGAAAGCGACACATGGTTCAAGCGAGCCACGGCGCAGGGGTTCTACAGGCTGATGAACGGGCTCGGCGTAAAGACGGTCTATAACCACGCCGACTACAGGCTGCTTTCGCGCCGCGCGCTGGAGGCGTTGTCGCAGTTTCGGGAAGCGAACCTGTTTTTAAGGGGCATCGTTCCGCTGCTGGGCTACCGGTCGGACATCGTGACCTACGAGCGGCGCGAGCGCTTCGCCGGGAAGAGCAAGTACCCGCTAAAGAAGATGCTCTCGTTTGCGGCGGACGGAATCACCTCTTTTTCAATTAAACCGATACGGCTGATTGCCGGCCTCGGATTTTTCATCTTCGCGGTATGCTTTATCGCGTTCATCTATATTCTCGCACGCTATCTGACCGGGCATACGGTTGCGGGGTGGGCGAGCATTGTGACAAGCGTTTGGGCTATCGGCGGACTGACGCTTTTGTCCCTCGGCGTCATCGGCGAATATGTGGGCAAGATCTACCTTGAAGTAAAGCAGCGCCCGAGATACCTGATCGAAAAATACTTAGGAAAATAACGACCGAAAGGATTTAGGCTTGTAAAAGTATGCTTTCGTCAAATCGAACAGGCGTAGACCGCCGAAAGCTCGCGGCA
The DNA here is from genome assembly GCA_033813635.1 of Bacillota bacterium. GTDB lineage: Bacteria > Bacillota > Clostridia > Oscillospirales > QAMX01 > JAPXRI01. The sequence goes on along the minus strand of JAPXRI010000001.1, from coordinate 124,190 downwards.
TCCGCAACAATCGCAGCCATTTTGCTTATATTGTCGTTCCTGTTCCCGATTAACGGGGACGATTGGTGCTATGAGGGCGGCATAGACCTTCTCAACTTTAAGTACATATTCGGATCCATAGCCGATAACTGGCAGAATCTGAACGGCAGGGTGCTCGGAAACCTGCTGTCGCTGATTGCCGGAAAAAGCGATGTGCTAAAAGACATGCTCCGCGCGGCGGTAATTTTCGGCATTATTCTTCTTGTAAATAAAAACGCGGGTATGAAGACGGTTTGCGGTCTGCTGATAGCCTTTATCTACGCGCTCTCATTGCCGAAATCAATTTTCAGGCAGACCTATGCCTAGGCTTCCGGCTTTTACAACTATGTGACGCCGGCGCTGTTGATTCTTTTGTACCTACTGCTTATCAGAGGCCTTTTCACCGGCGGGAGGCTTATTGTGAGCGCCGGGCGGACCGCGGCGTGCGCCGCTATCGGCGTCTGCGCGCAGCTTTTCATCGAAAATCTCACCCTCTACAATCTGGCGCTCGGTGCGGTGCTGTTTTTCTGGCATCTGATCAGGAACAAGAAGTTTTCGCCCGCGCTGTTTGCGTTTATGCTCGGCAGCGCCGCCGGCGCGGCTATCATGTTCACCTCGCCGGTATACGGGCAGGTAGCAGCCGGTACGGACTGGTACAGGACTATGGCGACGAGCTACGGGGATATCCTTTTCAGAATAGAAAAGATGGCGCCCCACTGGTTTAAATACCTGATCAGCGAAAACTACGCGCTGATTTTCTCGATCGCGCTGCTCTGTCTCTACATCCTTTACGCTTACGGCCCGTGCGATAAAAAGTGGAAAAGCGCGCTGAAATTCGCGGCCATCGCCGCCATGTCTCTTCTGCCCGCGTACTTTGTGATACCGGAGAAGATATTATGGGTGGAGACGCTGATGTGCGCTCTGTTTTTCGTCTCAGCCGCAGTCACGATACTTTTCTTCGTCAGGGATAATACGCGCAAATTGATGGCGCTGCTGTTTCTGATCTCCGCGCCGGCGGCGGCCGCGCCACTGATTATAGTCACCCCGGTCGGCCCCAGGTGCTTTTATGCCTCATATATTTTCCTCGTATCGGCGGTTATAAACCTGCTCGCTTACGTGACCGAGGGCAAAAAGCCGGATTTCAAGCTGATCAGACTGCCGCTGATAATGCTGGCGGTATGCGTGTCGTCGTTTTATATATTTATTTACGCACGAATCGCATATGTCCAAAACCTGGGAGAGAAATACATCGAGCATCAGATGAGCGTGGGTGCGACGACGATAGAGCTTCCGGCTTATCCCTATACCGATTATATCCACGACACCAGCACCAGTAAAGTATGGGAGTATTATTACTATAATAAGAAAAACGACATTCAGTTCAAATACGTTAACTACACAACCTGGCTCTACAGCTATTATTATAAGAACTGGGCCTGAGAAACCGTTCTTTTTGCGCGGGATAAGCGCAAAGCGCGCCGAAGGGACCGGGCATTAAGCGTCATTTCATAGAAGGAGGCAAGGCGAATGTGCGATACCATGTGCGTTCTGCCGGAAGGCGGAAGCGTGCTGTTTGCCAAGAACAGCGACAGAAGCCCGAACGAGCCCCATATCGTCCTCCGTGTTCCGCCGAAAAGGCGCGAGCCGGGCGGGACCGTGAAGCTTACCTATATTGAAATCCCGGAGGCTGAGGAGACGTTAGAGGCGGTGCTCTGCAAGCCCTCGTGGATCTGGGGCGCGGAGATGGGCGTGAACGCAGCGGGCGTAGCGATCGGGAACGAAGCGGTCTTCACCCGGAACTCAAAAGCCGCGCTTAAAAAGCCTGCGCTGACCGGGATGGACCTGCTGCGCCTGGCGCTTGAGCGGGCAGATTGTGCCGAAAAAGCTGTGGAGGTCATCACATCGCTGCTTGAACGCTACGGTCAGGGCGGGAACTGCGGCTATGACCACCAGTTTTACTACGACAACAGCTTTCTCATCGCCGACCCGGATAAGGCCTTTATCCTCGAAACCTCCGGCAGGCGCTGGGCGGCAAAGCGGGTCTCTCGCTCCGGGGCGATATCGAACCGGCTCTCGATCCGTACCGAGCATACGCTGCGGGGCGGTGTCGGTGAGGGCTTTGACTTTGCCGGAAAGCTGACCGAGCCGCTGTACACCTTCTTTTCCGGTTCAAAACAGCGTCAGGCGCGGTCTCTATGCGCCCTGACAGGCGCAAATATCGGCGTAAAGGAGCTTATAGCCGCTCTGCGCTCGCATCAAAGAGACGTTGAGGTTTTCACACGGGGGAGCGTGAAAAGCGTCTGCATGCACGCGGGCGGGCTTATAGGCGACCACACCACGGGCAGCCTCGTCGCCGAGCTGCGTAAGGGTTCTCCGCCGGCGCTCTGGGTCACTGGCGCGTCGACGCCCTGCCTCGCGGCGTTCAAGCCCTACTTTTTCGGCGTTCATACCGACGCGCCCGTATTCTGGGAAGAAAGCGCAAGCGGGGCGAAACGTTACTGGTACGTCCGCGAAAAGCTTCACCGCGCGGTTCTTGCCGGAATGGTTGATATCGGTGCCTTCCGGCGGGAGAAGGACGAGCTCGAATCGGGCTGGATCGAAAAGGCTCGCGCCCTTTCGGAAAACGCGCCGGACGAGACCGCGCTTCTCGCTTTCGCTTCGGCCGCGTCGGCGGATGAACAGGCGCTGATTTCCCGTTTTATCCCGGAAGCTGAGATCAGCATGCCCGGTAAAGGCCGGTTTGCCCGTTATTGGAGAAAAAAGAACGAAGCGCTTTTCGGGAGCGCCGACGCGTAAACATTGCGTGAAAGCAGACGCCTTACACGGCAAAATCCGGCGTTCACGTTTTAGACACAAAACGCGCCGGGGTTTGTTGTATGATATAAAGTGCAAGTCTATCTGCGTTAAACGGAGGTTAACATGAAAAGACTGATCTGCGCCGCGCTGGCGGCTATGCTGACACTGTCGCTCGCGGCGTGCTCAGCCAATAAAAACAAAGCCAAGTCCACCGACGTGCCGAAAAATATCCGTTACAGGACAGTCGAGCCAAGCGATGTGCCCGATTACTACGAAATAAAATACAGCGACCCGAAAGCAGAGGAAGCCTATGAAGAGACCTCCGCAATAATCAGAGGGAAGCCGACGGCTATGAGCGAGGTCGAGATATCGTACATTTACGGCGGCGAGGACCGCGCAGACTATTATACGGTGCTCGATTTTCAGATAGAGGAGGTATACTGCGACGACAGCGGTACGCTCAAAGAAGGGGACACGCTAAAGCTCATGTATGTTCTCTCCTCGTATATGACCTCGAAGGAAGCAGTCACCTTCAAGACCGACGGCGACTACGTGCTGTTCATCAGGCCGGTCGAGGGCTGGGACGGCAATATTTTCGGGTTTGAGAATATAGCGGACTACACTATCGTCTACCCGATGTCGCTGATTGTCGAAAAAGAAGGCGACGGCTATGACGTGAAAAAGCTCGTACAAATCTTTCTCGACATCGACGTGGATGAGGATACGGACGAATCGCAGGACGGTGAGACCGGAACGGGATCCGAGGAAGAGGAAGAGTATACCTCCTTTGCGCCGGATCAGCTTAAAAACCTGATGAAGATCATCGCGGAAGGGAAAGACGACTGAGATAAAGCAAAGACGGGCCGCATGCGCGGCCCGTCTTTTATACAGTCATTCCTTATATAAGTACGAATAATTACACGGTAGTCGGATACTCGCATTACTCCAGTACGAGCACGCCGTAGGGCTCGAGTTCGACATGTCCGCCATAGCTGTTTCCGGTCAGCAAATCGGTCATGACCTTGCCGGTCTCGACGGAGGCGTGGTTTCCGGCGCACTCGACGAGGATCAGACCCTCGAGACCGTCGCCGGAGCGGGGGACTACGGAAACATCGCCCGTTATCCGATACCCGCGCAGGCCTTTTTCCGCGCAGACGTCGGTGATTATTCTGACCATATCCTCCTCGGAAGGAATCGTCCCCAGAACGATCACCTCGCCCTTGCCCACCCTTTTCTTTAAAAGCACAGATTTGCCAGTGAGCTCGCTGTGGCCGAAGGTGATGTCGGCGAGCGAATCTGCGTCGGGCGCGAACACGTCGTACCACCGGCTGCCGGTAAACGGCGAGCCGTCGCGCCACGCGGCCTTGATATACCCGTCGCTGTCGGGGATCTGATAGAGGCAGCGCACACCGGCGAGCTCCTCGAGCATGCCGAACGGACTGTCTTTATACTTCGCGCCGACGCTGTCGCGCACATCGGTCATCGGTCCGGCAACCCAGGTACCGCCGGCCCTGACCCATTCCGCGATACGCGCGGAGAGATCTCTGTCCTCCAGCGTCAGCATCAGCGGGGAGACGAGGATGTCGTAGCCCGAAAGCGGGCGGCGCGCGCCGATGATGTCGGGCCGGAAGCCCGCTTTGATGATAGGCCGGTAGAAGCGGTTTATAAGCTCGTCGCTGTATTTCAGGTTGGAGACAACCGACTGCGTTTCAAACATGCTCCAGTTGGCGGAGGTGAAATGAAGCGCTATTTTTGAGGACACCCGGGTGCGGTTCAGAAAATCGCCGGCCTTTTTAAAGTCGGCAGCCGTCTGTTGGATCTCACCGAAAACATGCGTCGGCCTGCCGCATGTGCTTAAGACGGAACCGTGCATCAGCTCGTGGCCTGCCCAATGTGTCCGCCAGAGCCAGTAAAGGTTCGCCTCGCCGCCGAGCGCCACGGGCAGCCAGGAGTTGGCGCGGCAAAACCCCTCGGGCTTGATCGTCTGGCCGATCTGTACGCTGCCGTTCCAGCTGGTCTGCGTTTCGGTGTTCCAGAACGGCCGGTCTTTCAGCGTACGCAGAAAATCAAGCCAGAATTGTACGCTCCAGAGGTTTTCGCGTGTGTTGTAATGGTTGAACTCGATGATGTCGAGCGGCTCCGTCGTTTTCTCATAATCCATGCCGTTAAGGGGCATCATATCCGTGCCTACAGGGGCGGAGGTGTGCTTTTTTAATATGTCGTTTTGCATATGGACGAACGCGATCTGCGATTCGGACTGGAAGGCGTTCCACTCCAGGTGCAGATGCGGGTTGTGCCACGCGTCTGAGGGCGGGGGCACCTCGTCGAAGGAGTCGTAGGCCTGGCTGAACAGGTTAAGGTTCCACGCAGCGTTTAGATTGTCGATCGAGCCGTATTTTTTTGCGAGGTATTCGGTAAAGCCCTTCAGGCATACGGGGCAGAAGCAGCAGTCGCGGTAGATTTCGTTGTCGATCTGCCAGCCTATTATATTTTCGTCGCCGCCGAACTCGCGAGCGAGAGCTTCGACGATTTTCGCGGAGGCGGCGCGGTAGTGCGGGTTATTTGAGCAGCAATGCCTGCGGCCGCCGTGTTTTTTCTGCCTGCCGTTATCCATCACGGCCATGATATCGGGGTGTTTACGCGAGAGCCATATCGGCGGCGTCGCCGTCGGCGTACCCATGATCGTCTTGATCCCCGCTGCGGCTAGCTTGTCGACTACGCGGTGAAGCCATGAAAAATCATACTTGCCTTCAGCGGGCTCCATTTTGCGCCAGGCGAACTCGCCGACGCGGGCGACGTTAAAACCGGCCCCGACCATTTCGGCAATATCGCTGTCGATCTGGCTTTCGTCCCAATCCTCGGGGTAATAGGCAGAACCCAAATAGGGCGGGTTGATTTTAATACTCATAAGAACCATCCCTTTTCAACGGTTATTGTCTTTCCCAATAATCCACAAGCGCCTTAAGCTGTTCGGCGAACCGGGCTTGTTCCTTTTTGGAGAGGTAACCGCTTTTGCCGATGAGCTCGAAAAGTTGCGCTCCAAGCGCTTTAAGCTTTCCGTATACAGGCGAAACCCGCTCCTCGGCAGGGAGTTTTCCGATGTCGCCGGCTGCGCGGGAGGCGCGGGCAGCGGTCCTGCCCGCGGAGACGAGCGCACCGGACGCCAGGTCGTAGGTGTCCTCAAGCACGGGCGACACGGCGTTGTAGCCGAGGGTTTTCAGCGTTTCGGTGAACGCGAGGTTCGCCTCTTCCTCGCCGTGGGTGACGAACACCACGCCGGGTTTAGGCACGAAATTGGAGATCCACTTCAGCAACCCGTTTTTATCGGCGTGCCCGCTCAAAAAGCCGAGGTTGTAGATGCTTGCTTTTACTGCGATCTGTTCTCCGAACAGCTTGACTTTGCCGGCGCCGTCGAGCAGAATCCTGCCGAGCGTACCCCTGGCCTGGTAGCCGACGAAGATAACCGAGCACTCCTGTCTCCAGAGGTTGTGCTTCAGGTGGTGGCGGATTCGGCCGGCCTCGCACATGCCGCTGGAAGAGATAATGACCTTCGGCGTCATGTCCGAGTTCAGGCGCATCGACTCCTCGGCCGTCCGCGTGAGCTTCAGATTCGGGAACGAGAGCGGGTTGACGCCCCTGGCGAGCAGCGCGGCGGTTTCGTCGTCGGCGTAATCGCTGAGGTCCCCGCTGTAGACCGAGGTCGCTTCCAGCGCGAGAGGGCTGTCCACATACACCTCGAAGTCCGGCTCGCTTTTTACCAGGCCTCTTTCCTTGATCTCGCGGATAATGTATAAAATTTCCTGCGTGCGGCCGACGGCAAACGACGGGATAACCACGTTTCCGCCGCGGCGGAAGGTCAGGTCGAAAATACCGGCGAACTGTTCGGGCAGATTTCCGGTCTCATCGTGGAGGCGGTTGCCGTAGGTGGACTCCATAATTACCGTATCAGCGCCGCTGACGACCTGCGGGTCTTTAATGATAGGTCTGTTGATGTTGCCGATGTCGCCGGAGAACAGAATGCTTTTAGTCACTCCGTTTTCGGTAATTGTAAGTCTGATATAGGCCGAACCCAAAAGGTGCCCGGCATCGATAAATCTCGCCGTCAAACCGTCGGCGAGGGGGATATCTTCGAGATAACAGCATGGGGTCAGAAGCTTAAGGGTGTTCTGCGCGTCCGTTGTGTCGTAGAGCGGGCTCTTGGGCTCTTCGCCAGCGCGCTTTCCCTTACGGGCGCTCCACTGGGCGTCGGCCTCCTGGATATGCGCGCTGTCCAGAAGCATAATCTTTAAAAGCGCGCAGGTCGCGCCCGTCGCGATGATCCTGCCGCTAAAACCGTTTTTAACGATCAGGGGCAACAGCCCGGAGTGGTCGATATGCGCGTGGGTGACGAGGACAAAGTCGAGCGAGCCCGGGTAGAAAGAGAGCGCGGCATTGTCGTCGTCATCGCCCTGCTTCATGCCGCAGTCAATCAGGAACCTTTTCCCTGCGGCTTCGACGAGATAGCAGCTCCCCGTGACCTCGCGCGCCGCGCCTAAAAACGATAGCTTCATAAACCCACCCCGGCATCCTGTCCGATATTTTTTTATAGTCAGAATTTTCCTTTATGATTATACACTAAAACGGGTATTGTGTCAAAGTCCCGCCTTTTTCGCGGCCAGGGCTGCGGGTTTGTAGAGCGCGAAGGCGATGATGCCGTTAGCGCCCGCCTTGATCAGGTTGAACGGGACGATAACGGGGAGGATCAGCGCCTCGATTGCCTCCCGGGGCATCCCGGTAAACGCCGGAGTGATAATCAGATTAGCGCCGGACATTACGGCAGCCATCGCCACAGTTCCGGCAATGACGCCGGCAGCGGCGGTGAGCGCGTTGGGCTTGGCGCGGTGGATAAAGCCGGCGGCCGAGACATATGTACCCGTCGCCACAAGATGCATCAGGATGCCGTAGACGCCGCTCTGCACGCTCACCGTGACGCCCTGAACCAGTGCCACCACCGCGGTCATCGCGAGTCCGGCGTATGGGCCGAACACAAACGCGCAGATTAAAATAGGAATGTCGGCCGGGTCGTATTCAAGGTACGGCGCAGCCGGAAAAATCGGAAAATGTATCAGCGCGACGAGAACCACGGAGATCGCAGAGAAAACGGCCAGCGTGGTGAGCGTTTTTGTATGCCTGAGTGTGTTTTTTACCTGCATGAATCTCACCTTCGTTAAAAAATAAGCCCCGAAAGCCGAAGACTTCCGGGGCGGAGCAACAAAAAAACGCAAAAAAAGCTTTGTTTCATCCAGACTTTAACTGTCGGTGCCGGAATCTAACCGGACTCTGCTTAAAAAAGCTCGCGGACTTTAACCGCCGATCGGGAATTTCACCCTGCCCCCAAAGATTATCGCTTTATTCTATTGTCTATATTATAATACGCAAAATCCGGATTTGCAACAGGAAAGTCTAAAACAACATATTTTTTCCACACGGAAATAAAACAAACGCCGTTTTGATGAAATTGCCCTTTGAAACTGTTTTGTTAACCGTGACATACTATTGTCAGCTATTACCCGATATAATAAAACCAACAGTAAGCAAAGGAGTGATATTATGAACAAGAAACGCATCCAGCCCTTAAATATGTCAAGTTCACCGGCTTTTTCACAGGCGATTGAGAATAGCAGCGCGTCAACCATTCTTTTCATCGGCGGTCAAATGCTGTTGACCGAAATGGAGAACTCATTGGACAGGCTGATTTTTCGGAGCAAAGCAAAAAGGCATTAGGCAATATGAAACTATCCTCGAAAATGCAGGCTGTTTCCATTGGAAACGTGCTCTCTCTGAAAACCGCTTATGGCATTTTTGCATTGTAATGCATTCCCATGTACGCATCGCCGGATTGCAATTCCGCGATCATCTGGTTAATCCGTTTCAAACGAGTTTCGCCTCTTTTGGCTTTTTCTATCCAACCGATATAATCATTTTGTTGATATGGTGGACGCAGCTTGTAGGCATCCATTGTACCCGTGCTGTTCAAAGTTTCCGCCACATCGTTTGGCATAAGATTTGTATCACGTTTTAGCCTTGAGAAATCCATAAAATTCAGCACTCCTTTTCTGTATTATTTATTTTATATAGCTGACGTAATCTTAATATATTTTATTCCAATTATAACTCTTGACATATATAGTGTCAAGGTTTGTGCGTTATAACAGTATCAAAACATATTCGGTGGGGCTGTAGCAAAATATGCCCCCAAAAAACAGAGCCGAGGCAGCCGCGAAAGCAGCGGCCGGGGCTCTGTTCTTATGAAATTAAAGGGGGATAATCTATACGAGCGCGAAGGCTGCCGGAAGAAATGTGCCCGGTCTAAGTGCAACAGAACGCTTCGGGTGTTAAAAAAGCTTATTGAGCAGCGGATGCCTTCTCGCTTGCCCTTCTGTCAAAAAGCCTTCCGCAGGCCGCGATGTATTTAAGTGTTTCCGGGATCAGTTCCGGCGCCACGGTGCGGCAGACATTGAAGGTCTCAAAACTGAGCGTCTTATCAAAACCGATGGCCCTCAGCCCTTCCACAAAGCGGTCCCAGTCCAGCTTGCCGGTGTAAGGCGCCTGATGAAGGTCATTCACGCCGTCATTGTCATGCACGTGGAAGCAGGTGATGCGGCTGCCCATCTCCGTCATGAACTGCTTGATATCTTTGGAAGCCAGCAGCGCGTGGCCGGTATCCAGACAGAAACCGAAGCATTTCGCGCCCGCCGCCTCATTCAAAGCGTCCACATATCTGGCGGCCAGAAGACCGTCATTACAGACGGTGCCGTAATTCTTGCCATTTTTGCCGAAAAACATATTTTCCAGATTGATCACCACGCCATACTGCTGCGCGGTCTTTGCAAGCCTGGAGTAGCGGTCAATGTTTACTTCCCACTCTTCCTCTCTGTCCATCTGATGGTCATAATCCCGGAGGAAGGGATGGACGATCAGGTTGTGACAGTCAATGGCAGCCGCGCAGATGATGGTCTTCTTCAGCATCTCTATAAGGAAATCGTTCCAATCCCCGTCCTGCGTATCAATGGTATGAAGAGAGGGGAAAGGCGCGTGGGCCTGATAGTTATCCAGACCGTATTTCTTTGCCGCGTCGCCCCAGGGTTTCACATGGGATATAATTTCCTTTTCCGAAAGCCCTGTCGCAAAAACCGGCGGAATCTTCTTATCAATGATGTCTCCGCAGCTCATTAGATGGTCAATATTGGCGTCCACCCCGTCAAAGCCGGCTTCCGCGATGGCTCTGTAGGCACCGTCAATTCCGTAAATCTCCTCCAGTCCGCCGGACTGAACCGCAATCTTAAACATTTTACTCTTCCTTTTCCGGTAATTCTCTGATCTTTTTTAAAAATATGCGATAAGCCGCTGCGTCCCGAGCACCGCGTTTTCCATGGATCCGGTCTGACTCACCCTTCTCGCCCAGCGGAGCTTTTCCCTAAAGAGGAGTTACTCCTTTGTTCCGCCGTTGGCGATGAACGATGAGATCAGCTTGTGCACGCGGGAGGACTCGGAGAGGGCGTTAAAGTAATTTAGGTTCATTTTGTTGGTATTTGTGCTGTTCAGCTTTTCCATGATGAACTGGACGGTCTTGTGCAGCAGGTCGTTTTTCTCGGCAGCGTCGCTCTGCAAGAGCGCGAGGGCGGAGGGGGAGACGACGCTTTCGTCCCGGGAGGCGGTGGCATAGGCGTAGACCGCCGCGGCGGTGTCGCTGCGGAGCTTGTCGAAATCGGCGTTAATCTCACCGCCGACGACGCAGCGGTCGAGCTGGCCGGAGAGGTAGACGAGCTTTGTCAGGTCGCCGGAGGAGAGCGCGGCCGAAACATCGTCCGTCAGCTCGTTGATTTTAAAAATATCGTCCTTGACGGTCATCCCGTGCAGCCTTTTGTAGTTGGTGTTCTGTGTAATCAGCGCGACCATAAAAACTATCAGCGTGAGCGAAAGGATAAACGCAAACGCGGTGACGGGGTTAAGTTTTCTTCTGTACATAAAATCACTCCAGTTTTTTTAGTGCCGGGGGCGATATAGTTGCGCATTTAGTCCTCGGACCTCTGCTTTTTAACATGAGAAAGCGGGTTGGCGTCGGCGGCGCGGCGGGCGTCGTCGTTTGACAGATGCGTATAGATCTGCGTGGTGTTTAGCTGCTCGTGCCCGAGAATTTCCTTTAGCGTCAGCACGTCGACGCCGTTCCGGTACATCAGCGTAGCGGCAGTATGGCGGAGCTTGTGGGCGGAGTATTTCGTTACGTCCAGTCCTGCCTCCCGGAGGTGCTTTTGCACCAGCTTTTTAACGGTAACAGCCGCGATGCGCCTTTTCTGCTCCGAGACGAACAGCGCGGGCTCGGAAGCCGAAGCGTATTTCCCGCGGACCTTTAGATAGGCATCCAGCGCGGAGAGGCAGGCCTCGTTTAAAAACACGGTGCGCTCCTTGTTGCCCTTGCCGGTGACGGTCAGCGCGCCGTCTTTGATGTCGGACAGATTGATTCCGACCAGCTCTGACACCCGCAGCCCGCAGTTTAAAAACAGCGTCAGAATCAGATAGTCCCGCTCGGCGTTCGCGCCTTTGACGGACTCAAGCAGCGAAATGCTCTCCTCAAGGGTCAGATACCTGGGCAGCGCGCGTTTTAGCTTCGGCGCGTCGAGCTCGGCGGCCGGGTTTTCTTTTAAAAGCATCGCCTTTGAGGTGAGGTATTTGAAAAACGACCGGAGCGATGCGACCTTCCGTGCCCGCGCGGCGTTGCCTATTCCGGGTTTTCCGTCGGACACCTCACCGGGACGGCGGTATTCGCGCTCGGCGTTCAAGAATGCCATGTAGTCGTAGATATCCATCAGCGTGACGGTTTCGAGAAGCTTCACGTCGACGTCGTCTATCGGGATATCGTTGAAGTCGACGTCTGCGGGAACAAGCCCTCTGTGCCGCTTCAGGTAACGGAAAAATATGCGGAGGTCCAGGAAGTATTCCTCCGCGGTTTTTCCCGACTTGCCCCGAATCGTTTCTATATAGGTGAGAAAGCGCCGCAATACCTCGGGCGACTCAGCGCGGTAATCCATACTAAAACGATTTCCCTCTTTTTTGAGAGACACGGGTACAGCCCGTTGTCTCTTAATATTCTACTTCTAAATAATATCGGTACCGTGTCACCGTTTTTTAGCACCGATTAAGTATACCATATTTTGACCGCAAAAAAAAGCTTGCCCCGCGCAAAACATCGCGCGCCGGTCTTGCAATTTCGTCGAATAAGTGGTAAACTCTGTAATAACTACTATAAGGAGTTGAAAAAATATGGCAGGAATGGGAGACGAGGTACTCTCCAAATTCCAGAAGGACGAAGAGCCCGAGGAAAAAGCGAAGACCGGGCGCAAGCTCAAGGTCGGCATCATCGGAACGGGATGGATAGCCGAATCCCATATAGAAAGCTACATGCGCATGGACGACGTGGAAATCGTCGCCGGCGCCGATTTGATTCCCGGCAAAGCCGAGAAGTTTTTCAAGAGGTACGGCCTTGAGAACGTCAGGCTCTACCCGAGCCACAAGGAAATGCTCGAGAACGAAGAGCTTGACGCGGTCAGCGTCTGCACATACAACACGCAGCACGCCCCCTGCACGATAGACGCGCTGAACAAGGGCGTCAACGTGCTGCTTGAGAAGCCGATGTGCGTGACGACCGAGGAGGCCGTCGAGATCTGCCGCGCCGAGAAGAAGAGCGGAAAGATCCTCTCGATCGGCTTCCAGCCCAGGTTCGACGCAAATATGCAGATGATCAAGAGAATCGTGCAGTCCGGAGCGCTCGGCGAGGTATACTATATCCAGACCGGCGGCGGCCGCAGGCGCGGCATTCCGAACTCCACGTTCATCGAGAAGAAGACCGCGGGCATCGGCGCTCTCGGCGATATAGGCTGCTACTCGCTCGACATGGTCCTGAACGCGATCGGCTATCCGAAGCCGCTGACCGTCACGGGCTATACGTCGGACTTCTTCGGGAAGAGCCTTGAGTACTCGCTGCCCGAGAACGCCTGCCGCTTCAACGTCGACGATTTCGCCGCCGCGTTTATCCGTCTCGAGGGCGGCATCATCCTCGACTTCCGTATTTCCTGGGCAATGCACCTCGACACTCCGGGAGACACGGTCATCCTCGGTAAAAAAGGCGCGCTCCGCATTCCGTCGACGGACTGCTGGAACGGTTCGGTCGGCGGCCCGATGACGCTCTACCACGACGTAGCCGGTAAGCAGTGCCAGACCACGATCCCGATTCAGGAAAACAAAGGCCCCGGCCTGTTCGACAAGAAGATCCGCTCGTTCCTTGACGCGATCATCAACAACGGCGAGGCTCCGGTCCCGTCCAGCCAGATTCTCTACAATCAGGCGATTATAGACGGTATCTGCAAGTCGGCGGAGATCGGCAGGGAAATCGAGATCGCGATTCCTGAGATTTAAGCGATAATACATAGAGGGGACGGTTTGCGCATTCGAAATGCCGTTGCCGTCCCCTTTTTAAGTTTTAGAAACGGGGAAGAAGTATGCTAAGCGTATCGGAACAGATGGATATCATCCTAAAAGGCGCTGAGGAAATCATCGGCAGGGAAGACCTTGAGGATAAGCTGAAAAAAGCGATAGAAACCGGAGAGCCGATCCATGTCAAGCTCGGCCTGGACCCTTCGTCGCCCGACATCCATATCGGCCACGCGGTCGTGCTGCGCAAAATACGCCAGATTCAGGACCTGGGGCACGTTGCCGACATCATCATCGGGGACTTTACCGGGATGATCGGCGACCCGACAGGGCGGAGCAAGACCCGAAAACAGCTGACGGAGGCCGAGGTGCTCGAGAACGCGAGGACCTACCAGGAGCAGGTTTTTAAGATTCTCGACAGAAGCAAAACGAACGTGCACTTCAACAGCGAGTGGCTGGCCAAGCTCACGTTTAAGGACGTGATCATGCTCGCCTCGAAGGTGACGGTGGCGCGCATGCTCGAGAGGGACGATTTTGAAAAGCGCTACAAGGCTAACGAGGCGATCGGGCTCCACGAGTTTTTCTACCCGCTGATGCAGTCCTATGATTCCGTTGCGCTGAAATCGGATATCGAGCTCGGAGGCACGGACCAGCGTTTCAACATTCTGATGGGCAGAAACATCCAGAAGGATTACGGCATCGAGAAAAGCCAGGCAGCGCTGTTCATGCCGCTCCTCGAGGGTATCGACGGCTCCGAGAAAATGTCAAAAAGCCTCGGCAACTATGTGGGTATCAACGAGCCGGCCGACGTGATGTACAGAAAAGTGATGCAGATCCCGGACAATCTGATCGTCAAATACTATAACCTTGCCACCGACGTGCACCCGGCGAGGGTCAGGGAGATAGAGGCGAGCCTAAAGGATCCGAAGACCAATCCGAGAGACGTGAAGATGGGCCTCGCCCGTGAGATTACAAGGCTTTACCACGGTGAGGAAGAGGCAAAAAAAGCGGAGACGCTGTTCGTCTCGGTCTTCCAGAAAAGCCTCGTGCCCGAGGATATCCCGGAGCTCACTGCGGAAGACCTGATGACCGGCGACGGCAGCATCGACTTAATCAGGGCGATCGCGGCAGCGGGGCTCGCCCCGTCAAACAGCGAGGCGCGCCGCCTGATCAAGCAGGGCGGGGTCAAAATAAACGGCGAAAAATGCTTAGACTTCGCGATTCCCTACGCCTCCGGCACGGTTGTAGCCGTCGGCAAGGGCAAATTCGTCAAAATAAAGTAATATAAGCGCGGGAAGGGCGCACATGCCCTTTCCCGCGCTTTTTTAATTGGATGAGGGGAAATGACTGTAACCCGCTGTATGTGTCCCGCATCGTACATCGATTCAAAGGGAACCTCACAAAGCAAATCGGATACCCGGTTTGGTAAAAAACCTATCACGACCATGTCGTCAGAAACGAGCGGGATTATCTGGAAATTTACTGATATATCGATACAAATCCGGAAAAATTGACAAATAACCTTGATTAGACGAAAGGAGCATGCATATGCAAAACAGAACGATCCGCATGGCTGCGAAACCCGACCTTGAAAAGCCGGACCTGGGGCTCGAGGTTCTGCCCTCGGAGACGACGATGCTTTTCGAGGGTACGCCGACGCAGGAGCTCGGCGCGTTCAACCTGCACGCGCACATCGTTTACTTCGACGGCGCGCTGTTCGCCGAGTGGAGTACACACTGGATGGACGAGGATTCGCCGGGACAGTACATAAGATACGCCTATTCGAAGGATCTGGGCAAAACCTGGTCCGACACGAAAAGCGAAGAGGCGGTGCTGTTTCCGAAAATGGAGAAACCGCTTCTTAACCATGAAAAGAAGGATGAAAACGGGAACCGACTCCCGGGTCACCGCCCTCACGACCGCTGCGGCACGGGGAGCAAATCCGAAAACTCCTGGGAAAACGACAACTGCGGGCACTGGCACCTGATGCTCTGCGCGAACGGCTTTGCGAAGGTAGGAGGTAAGCTCTACGCGGTCGCCGACGCCGCAAAGGGCATCAACTATCCAGGAATAGGCAGAGTCGCGCGTGAAATAGGAAGCGACGGCTCTTTCGGCCCGGTTTTCCGGCTGAACGAGGATTTCCCGGACATATCAACAATTACTCCCGACGTTTTAAACGCCGATATTTACAACGCCGTCGGTTATGGCGGCGAGACGGCGAAGAATATCGCGGCGTACCTCGCCGATGCGCGCCACATGCCCCAATGGGACATGATGCCCGGCGGCTGGATGCTGAAGGAGGGAAAGACCTACCGTGACTGGCGAAACGCATTTTTCGAAAAGCACGGCGTTTACTGCTGCGAGCCGACCTACGCGTACCGCGCAGCGGATGGCGTGTGGGTGCGTATCTGGCGCAGCGGGAACGAGCGGGAATACGCTCAGTTCAGCTTCGACGAGGGCGGAAGCTGGACGGAGATCGAACGGACGGAGTTCCCCGATTCCGGCGCGCGCACCAATGTCGGAAGGCTGCCCGACGGCAGGATATACCTGATCAACAACGCCGGAAAGCGCAGGGATCAGCTCTGCATCTCCGTTTCGGAGGACGGCTACGACTTTACGCAGACCGCCGTCGTCGCGTTCAAAGCGGCCCCGAGGAAATACGCCGGCCGCGCGAAGGGTCTCGGCTTCCACTACCCCCACTCCTGCGTCGCGGGTGACAGGTTGTTCATCATCTACGCGCAGAACAAGGAGGACATTCTGGTCTCGTCAATCCCGATCGGGGAGCTTGATAGGATTAAAAGATACTGAGCAAAAACACGCCTTGCCGACAGTAATAGCCGGCAAGACGTGTTTATTTCAGCTCATATCCGGTTTCTATGTACTCGTAGGTTCGAAACAATATTCCGGCAATCCGGGTCGGGAAATGCTCAGGATTTCCGCTCTCTGTAAAAACCGTACCAGAGACCGCAGAACAGCTGGAACGCCGCGGCGACAGCGTAGATCAGCGGCGTAGGCGCGTGCCCGGTGAGCCTGCCCGCGGCAAGCGCGGCAAGAGAGTTGCCGAGCGTAGTCAGCATCATGCGCCAGGCGTTGTAAGTGCTCGCAATCTCGTACGGCACGAAATCATAGACGATCAGCGGGATAGAGTAGTCCACCAGCGTCGCCCCGAGATAGCAGACAAAATAAAGGGCGATAAACCCGGAGGTGGGCAGAAACGGCAGCGCCGGCATCAGCGACATCAGAAGCGTGCCGGTAAGTACGAAAAACCGATTGTTGAGCTTCTTCGCGCCGAGCGAATACGAAAAACATGCGAGCATCGAGGCGGCGTTCGCGCAGGTCACGAGGATGACGGAGGTGGAGCTGTTGAGGATTCTCTCGTAGAGGCCGAACACCGCTGTCAGGTCGAAAACCCCGCGGGCGAGCCCGCGCACGAAATTCGGCGCAATGAACGCGGTGAATTTCGGCGATCTGATCACGTCGATGACACTCGCTTTTTTCTCGGGCGTAGGGAACGCGTTTTGTATGCGAAGGCGTTTGTTCAGGACAGAGGAGGCGAAAATAAAACCTGCCGCGATCAGAAAGGCCGCCGGCATCGCGGCGAAATACGGAATTTTCCGAAGGATAAACGTCAGCAAAAGGCTCGTGAGGATGCAGGCCGAGCCGGAGATAATGCCGTCGAGGGGCAGGATTTTCCGATAATGGTCTCTGTCGAATATCAGATAGGGCGTTTTATAATCGGACATAGTGCGCAGCTGGACGAAAAGCGAGTTGCACGCGCCGAGGATAAGAACGATGATAAATGAGTACTTGATGCCGATACCGGAGGCAAGGCAGAGTGCCGCGAGGCCGGGGTATGTAAGGCCGATCAGAATATAAAACCGCGAGATTGCGGTTTTTACGTCCTTTGACCGGTCGGAGCTGCCGGAGAAGAGCAGCGTCGCCACTATGTTGACGCTGTTGACCACGGTGACGTAAACACCGACTTGCGCAGAGTCCGCGCCGAGCGAGATCAGGAAGTTCTGGATAATCGTGCCGGTGAAAAACTGCGCTGCCATCGCGTAAAGCGCGTTTCTCAGAAAAAACAAAACAGTGTTGTAAATAGCAACCGACTCTCTTTACATGAATTTACGACGGCTGTATTATAATACCTTCGGCGGCGCGTGTAAACAGACAAAAGGCCGCGATTATACTCCGCCGACACCGGAAGTCAAAAAACGTCGGATTAGAATAAAGCGGCGAGCTTATCCGCGGAAAATAAAAAACGGGATCGGTATCCTGCGGGCCGATCCCTTTTCGTTTTAGAACATCTTCTTTTTATGCATGATAAACGCGACAAGCACCGAGATGATGGCCGCGGCGCTGGTAATGATCCAGAAGCCGTATGGGCTGTGTTCGAACGGGAGGTTGATAAGGTTCATGCCCCACATGCCGGTAATAAGCGTCGGGATAGCCATCACGATTGTGATCGCGGCGAGCAGCTTCATCGCAATGTTTAGGTTGTTCGAGATCACGGATGCGAACGCGTCCATTGTGCCGCTTAAGATATCGCGGTAGATCGTACACATCTCGATTGCCTGGCGGTTCTCGACGATAACGTCTTCCAGAAGATCGTTGTCCTCCTCGTATTTCCGGATGAAATCGAACCGCTTGAGCTTGTGCAGGACCATCTCGTTGCTGGTGAGCGAGGTTGAGAAATATACAAGCGACTTTTCGAGGTCCAGCAGCTGAATAAGCTCCTTGTTTTTATAGGAGCGCGTGAGCTCCGCCTGGATCTGCGTGCTCGTCTTGTCGATCTGTTTGAGGTTCTGCAGAAATTTCGTCGCGTTCTTATATAGAATCTGCAGAAGAAAGGTGTTTTTCTTGTACGTATAAAAGTTTTTAACGCGGTTGGTGATGAAATCGTTTAAGATCGCTGTCTCCCTCAGGCACACGGTCACGATCGCGCTGTCGCAAAGCATAACCGCCAGCGGGAGAGTGGTGTACATAAAGCTTGTGGATTCCGTGTCGACGATCGGGATGTCGACGATTATCAGGCTCATGTCTCCGTCGGTCTCGATACGGGCGCTCTCTTCCTCGTCCAGCGCCGAACGGAGCCAGTCGAGCTCAAAGCC
The DNA here is from genome assembly GCA_033813635.1 of Bacillota bacterium. Lineage (GTDB taxonomy): Bacteria > Bacillota > Clostridia > Oscillospirales > QAMX01 > JAPXRI01. The sequence continues at coordinate 105,798 of JAPXRI010000001.1, read as the reverse complement.
GAACATGTCCGCGATCGCGCGTATTTCATCTTCGGTGGGATTTACGAGGTTGACCCAGCAGCCTTTCTCTATAGTATCGATTGCCGTAAGCTCAGCCTCTTTTTTTCTGTAGACCGTCATCATGTTTTTCGCCGTCCTTTCCGGATTTTTGGCATAAATATAGCCGGAATGTTTTCAGACACGCATGGAAAACACCCGACCTAAACCCGAAAAGCGACGAAAAAAACGCCGTGCCGTCAACGCGCTGGGGCGGGCCAGTGGTGTTTGTAGCGGTATGAAAACATCTTTGTTGCGGGGTGTAATCGACCCGCAGGGTCGCCGTCCATCAAGGCCTGCCTCCTTATCCGTTGATAATATTTTACACCGATATCATACCACAAAACCGCCTCCGTTACAATATTATTTTATAATTCGAGCGGGACAAACCGGTTAATAAATCAACAAAAATCAGACGTGCATTAGGCGAAATTATGTTGAATATCTATATATTATGTGCTATAATTTAATTACGGGTAAAATATGACCGGCATCAAACGTAAGGGTGGATCGATTAGAAAAGAAGCGCGGAGGATAGGGCGTAAAATTATTTTTACGCCGTAAAAGTATTTTTATGCGAATTTAAAGCCGCATTTCGGCTGAATGGAGGACGAAATGAAAATTGTTCCGATGAAAAAATACAAAACCCCCGCATACCCTGATTTGCAGACTGCGGCCAACAACCCCGACCTTTTAAAAAAGCTCCCGTCACGCTGGGAAAACAGCGCGGCTGTCAAAACCGCGATCGCCGGGCTCGCGGCGATTTCACTCTGCGGCTGCAGCCAAAGAGCCGGTTCTGTCGCGCCGATATTCGAGCACGGCGCGGGTACAGGCTCCCTGGGCTGCGTTATGGTCGCACCCCCGGTCTTCATGAGCGAGCAGGAGGCGATGGCTGTCATCCGAAAGGAAGCGGCGGCCGCAGGAATAACTCTTGACGATACGCCGGACTCCTCCGGCCTCGGCGCCAAGCTGGAGGCCTCGGACGAGGCAAGGAAGATCGCGGTCGTGTTTATCTCGAAAGACGATGCCCGGGTGACGCCGGACGTGTCGTCGGTTACGTCATACAATATGAAAAAGCGGGCGGAGCTCACCGCGAAAAAGCTCGAGGGAAACAGCGGCAAATATCATGTGGGCGTGTTTTACGACCCCGGAGCCGATTCCGACGAATACGATAAAATTCTCAATAGATACCTTTCCGCGGATGACCGTTCGGCGTCTATGAGTCAGTACGAGGAAGAGGTCAAAGCCTACCACGAGGAAAACCTCCGCGCGCAGGTGAAGGACTTTATCGAATGGCTGCGGGGCGAGGGGATTATCTGATAGGCGGCAGGCGTACCCGAGAGGAGGAATCCCGTTGCATCTGACGCTGCATCTGACGAGCGAGTGCAATCTACGCTGCAAATACTGCTATGTGGAGAAAAGGAACGCGGTTATGAACGAGGAGACGGCGTTCAAAGCCGTCGAACTGGCGCTCCAAAGCCCCGGTCCGACCGGGCTCGTCTTTTTCGGGGGCGAGCCGCTTTTAAAAAAGGAACTGATTAAAAAAATAGTCTCCTACTCCGCGGCGCGGTCAAAAGAAACCTCGCACAGATTTTACTACAAGATAACCACAAACGGGACACTTTTAGACGAGGATTTCCTCCACTTTACAAAGTGTGCGGGCATGGTCGTCGGCTTTTCCCACGACGGGCTCGCACAGGACGACTGCCGCGTTTTCCCGAACGGCGGCGGTACCTTCGGGGCGCTCGAGGAAAAGATGGCGCTGCTCTTAAAATATCAGCCCTACGCGGTCGCTATGTCGACATTTACACCGGAAACCGTATCGAAGCTTTCATCCTCGGTCGAGTTCCTGTTTGAAAAGGGCTTTCGCTATCTGATCCCCTCGCTGAATTACGCAGCGGACGCGACCTGGACGGAGCGCGCCCTCGCGGAGCTTAAAAAGCAGTACGAAAGGCTTGCCAAGGATTACATCGAATGGACGCTTTCGGGCGAGAAATTCTATCTCGGCATGTTTGAAATGAAGATCCTCTCCCGGCTGCGCGGTGAGAACTACTGTTCGGATCGCTGCCAGCTCGGAAAAAAGCAGATCTCAGTCGCGCCGGACGGAAAGCTATACCCCTGCGTCCAGTTTGTCGGAGACGATGAGTACGTGATGGGCGATGTCGAAACCGGCGTCGACCCGGTTCTCCGCTCAAAGATTTGGGAAAAGGGGGCGAAGGACAGCCCGGAGTGCGAAGCCTGCGCGATTAGATTGCGCTGCAACCACACCTGCGGCTGCCTGAACCGGCAGGCCACCGGCTTTGTCGACCGGGTCTCGCCGGTGCAGTGTGAAAATGAAAAGATGCTGATAAGAATCGCCGACCGCGTGGCGGAGTCTCTATATAAGAAAAGAAACCCGCTTTTTATCCATAAGCACTACGACGAGTTCTACCCGATTCTGTCGCTGGTGGAGGATAGAGCGCGAAAAAATAAATGAAAGGGGAAACGGCTTATGAGTAGAAAAGATAAAATGATAAAAGATCTGAATGGGCTCCGGCTCGAGCTCGGGTTGTTGGAAAAGGCAGGCTTAAGCGAAGAGGCAAAAAAAGAGATCACAAGGCTGAAAATGGAAAAGCTCCCGCTACCCGAAGGGGTAAGCTTCGATATTGAGACAAACGAGTACTACCGGCTGGTCCGGAGCGATATTTCCGAGCGGGAGGAAAACGAGGTCATCGGGCTGACCGCGCTGAGATACCTGAAAATGATCAGGAACTGCGCCGTCGGCATCGCGGCGCTGCTTTCGGCGCTTCTCCTCATCGCGCTGACGGTGCTGGTTCGGGCCGTGTGATGTTTAAGCCCGCGCCGCGATATTTTATTTCACATTTCTGGAAGATTATGCTATAATACGCACATTACCTAATTCACAGGAGTATAGCATGGAAATCGTTATCGTTCGCCACGGTCAATCAGAGGAAAACGCGACGGGCAAGCTGATCCCGGATGCGGAGCTGACCGAACTCGGGAAGGAGCAGGCTGAAAAGCTTGCGAAGAAGCTGTCGGAGGAGCGTTTTGACAGGATTTTTTCAAGTCCGCTCGTCAGGGCGCTGGACACGGCGGAGGCCATAGCCCGGTATCAGCCGAATAAAATTGAGGTCGTCTACGGCCTGAGAGAGCTCCGCGAGGCAGAGACCCACGTCTGCATGACGGGCGGAGAGCTCCGTGCGCGCTATCTCGACGCTTTTTTCCCGCAGGATGTCTTCAAAGAAGACTCGGGCTGGATATTTACCGGAAACGAGACCAGAGAGCTTGTCAAGCGACGCGCGGGTGAAACCTTTGAGTATCTGAAAAGCGTGACGAGGGAGGACGAGAAGATTCTGATTGTCTCGCACGTCGGATTTATTACCGGGTTTTTCTGCTGGCTTTTATCCCAGGACGCGGACAGGTTCAGACTCAGTCTGGCAAACACGGCGCAAAACAGGCTTGAAATAAAAAACGGCTGTCTGAGGCTAATTAAAATCAATGATGCGTCCCATCTGGACAGCTAAAGCGCGGCGGAAACGGATGGGTTATCACGGTGGCTTAAGGCACGGCTTCCATAAGGCACGCCTTGAGCCGTTTTTATAAAACACAGAGACGCATTGGGGGACGGGATTATGTTGATCGGCGGCAGGCGCATGAGGACAATCTGGCTGGAAGACGACGGAGCTGCGGTGGGCATCATTGACCAGCGTTTTCTCCCGTTCGAGACGGTGTTTGAAAAGATCGCCACCGTCGATGAGATGGTCGAGGCGATTAAGGACATGCACCTTCGCGGCGCGCCGCTGATCGGCTCGGCCGCAGCCTACGGCGTATATCTCGCCGCGTACCATGCGCCAAAAACGTCGATGACGGCGTTTGAAGAAGCCGTGAAATCGGGCGCAAACGAGCTGATCGCCACAAGACCGACGGCCGTGAACCTTGCCTGGGCGGTGGGAAAAACGCTTTCGGAGATGGAAAAGGCCGCTGGGGTCGTAGAAAAAATCCGCGCGGCGCTTAAGACCGCGAATCAGATAACGGAGCAGAGCGTCGCCGAGTGCCGCAGAATAGGCGAGTACGGCGCGGATATTCTCGCGGAGATCGCGAGGCGAAAAGCCGGAGCGAGAGTAAACATTCTTACGCACTGCAACGCTGGGTGGCTCGCCTGCGTCGATTACGGCACGGCGACGGCGCCGGTATACGTCGCACGGGAACGGGGAATTGACGTACACGTATATGTGGACGAGACGAGGCCGCGGAATCAGGGCGCGTTTCTGACAGCGTTTGAGCTGCTTGAAAACGGCGTTCCGCATACGGTGATTCCGGACAACGCCGGCGGACATCTGATGCAGCACGGCCTTGTCGACGCCGTGATCGTCGGCTCGGACAGGACGACGGGTACGGGTGACGTGGCGAATAAAATCGGGACTTACCTGAAAGCCCTTGCCGCGCGGGACAACGGCGTGCCGTTTTACGTCGCGCTGCCGACCTCCACAATCGACAGGTCCCTGTCCGACGGTGTAAGCGGGATACCGATTGAGCGCCGCTCGCCGGACGAGGTGAAATACATCACCGGTCTCACGCGGGAGGGTAAACGAGAAACCGTGCTTGTGACGCCGGAAAAGAGCCCGGCGGAGAACTACGGCTTTGACGTCACCCCCGCAAGGCTTGTGACCGCGCTGATTACCGAAAAGGGTGTGTGCCCTGCCACAAAAGAAGGAATAGACGGACTTTTTTAGTAAATAAAGTAGGCTTGATCGGGCAATAAAAAAACAAATAAGGTTTAAAGGAGAAAGGCTTGATGGAGACGGAAAAGATAGCCGTAGCGGTCGATTCGGGCTGCGACGTGCCGCCTTACCTCATAGAGCGTTATCATATTGGTGTGATACCGTTTAAGATTCTTTTCGGCGGAAGAGAGTATTCCGACGGTGTCGATATCACGCCGGACGAGATATGCGACCTGCTGCCAACCGAGATTCCGAAAACCTCGCTTCCGTCCGGCGAGACAATTCTTGCTATGCTCGACGGCATAAAAGCGCAGGGCTACACCCATGTTTTCATCGTTTGCACCTCGTCGGGCTTGAGCGGTACGATTAATCTTATCAGACTGATATGCGATGAGTATGAGGGGCTGATAAGCTACGTTCTCGACGGAAAAAACATCTCGATAGGCAGCGGCATGCTGGCTATCAAAGCGGCGATGCTGGTGGAAAACGGAGTCTCATGGGCCGAGCTCTGTACCGCAATGCGCGCCAATGTTGAAAAGTCAAAGGTGTTTTTCTGCCTCGACACCCTCGAATACCTGTATAAAGGCGGACGGATCGGCCTTGTCAGCGCGCTGCTCGGCGACGCGCTGAAGCTTAAGCCCATCATAACCTGCAACCCGGAGGGGGTTTACTGCATCGCGGCGAAAACGCTCGGCCGCAAGCACGCGATCGAACGGATGATCAAGCTCGCGCTTTCGTATATCGAAGGCTGCGAAAGCCCTATAATTGCGATCATGAACACCCGCGCCGAGCGGGACGCGGCGATGATTAAAGAGGTTTTATCGCAAAGAATAAAAAACCTGAATATAGTCGCCGAAGGTACGATTAGTTCCGCGCTGATTGTCCATACAGGACCCGGTCTGATCGGCATCGGCGTGATGAAGGCGTGATTTAAAAAAGGATAAGGAACCGAAAGAAGATATGAAGCTATGCTGGTAAACACAAAAATCAGGCGCGCCCTCGCGGAGCTCGGAAAATCGCTCCGTGAGGACGGATATATAAAAGATCTGCAGGGGAATTTCAGTGTATACGACAGGAAGAACGGCATTGTATATATCACCCCCGCCGCGATTCCCTACGCGCTCCGGGGCCCGGAGGACATCTGCCTTGTAGATATCGACGGAAAAATATTAGACGGCCTCCGGAAGCCTTCGAGTGAAATGACGCTACACCTTGAGCTTTACAGGACGCGGGAGGATATTTCCGCAATCGTCCACACACACCCGGCCAACGCGGGGGTCTTCGCGATTGCGCGGGAGCCGATTCCGCAGGTCCTTGAGAGCGACGCGATGGGCTTTTCCGGACCGGTTCCCGTGGCGGCATTCGCGCCCCACGGCACCGCGGAGCTGGCAAAAAACGTCAGCCTTGCGATGCTGCCGGCAAAAAAAGCGTGCGTAATCGCAAATCACGGCCTCGTTACGGCGGCCGACACCATTGAAAAGGCGGTTCACGAGATGCGCATGATAGAAGACGCGGCGAAGATGATCCTGCTGGCTCGCGCCGCGGGCATGAAAGTAAACGCTCTATAGGGGAATATTGCGTCGCAGGGAACTTTGGGGCGAAACGAGGGGAGAAATATATGTCCGGGATTATGCTGAATTGGGACGACACCGCGTTTGCGAATATATGCTCAGCGGGAAATTCCAAAGAGGAGATTGAAAGCAACGCGCGGGCGATCATCGACCAGTACGCCGGCACGCAGGTGACGGACGTTCTGCTCTGTGTCCTTGGACGCTGCGCGAGCCGTCCGTCTAAGGTCTGGGAGGGGTATTACCAAAAATATCTGCAGAAGACAGAAAACGGCATTACAGTCGACTATTCGCGGCTGAAGCCCCTCTACGACATGTACATAACTTACGGCGCGGACCCCTACGAAACGGCGATTGAACGCTGTCTTGAAATCGGCATTACACCCTGGCTGTCGTTTCGCATGAATGACGCGCACGAGACATACGAGAAAACCTCGTTTCTGGCGCCGGATTACTACTATGAACACCCGGAATTCCGCCGGGTGCGCCATCACCCGCCGGACGATTATTTTTCGAAGATATACGATTACGGCTTCGAGGCGGTAAGGAAGCGCTTTTTGGACGAAATTGAGGACGCGTTCTCGCGCTATGACGCGTACGGCTGCGAGCTCGACTGGCAGCGGGAGATTTTCTGTTTCTCATACGGCGGCGAGTACGCTGGCATCGGAATCATCAACGAGTTCATAGGGTCGGTTCGAAAGCTTCTCGACGGCTTCGAGAAAAAAAGAGGGCATAGGATACTGCTCGGCGAGCGTATCCCGGCAGGTTTGGAGGCCGCGTATTACTCGGGCTTTGACGCTCTGACATGGGCGCGGGAGGGCCTCGTAGACGTGCTGGTACCGACGCCCCGCTGGGGTACCTGCGAGCCTGATATGCCGCTGGAGCTCTGGAAAACCGCGCTCGCCGGAACAAAGACGGCGCTTGCACCGGGTATCGAGATCTGTATGCGCGAGAGCCCCTCCTACCCGCTGAAATTTTCGACTCTGGAGACTGTCAACGGCTGTGCTGCCGGATATCACTGCGCCGGCGCCGATAAAATCTATCTTTTCAACTTTATGTTCAACCCCAACGGCGCGGATTTTTCGGAGGAGAGGAATCCGGTACCGGGCAGGCCGAGGGAGGATGAGAAAAACTGCCTCGACAGGCTTTACCACCGCGAACTGCTGAAGACAATCGGCGACAGGCAGACCTCTCTTTCCGCGCCGCGCAGGCATCTTGTCTCATTCAGAGACGCGCAGCCATTCTGGGAAAAACCGTTCGTCCAGGTGCCGAGAAGGTGCGAAAACGGTTATGAGAGGTTCAGAATTAGAACCGGGCTGGTTCCGGCCGACGGGAAGGTGACCCTGATCCTCGGCGTAGAATCCGACAACGGAGTCACAGCTTCTTGCGCCGAAGAAATCGTTCGCTCCGCGGATGTCTGGGTCAACTCGCGGCCTCTGCGCTATTCGCACAAGGAACCGCTTTTATGCGAGTACACGGAAACCCCGCGCTATGTCTGGAACGCCGACTTGGACACGCTTGACCAGGTAAACACGGTGGAAATAAAAGCAAACTTGGGAGCGTTCACCGTGAAGCATATCGAACTCAGGGTTGAGAGGACTTAGTTTTATTATCTGCGAGGGTTATCTATGCAGGAACTGCTTATTAAGTCATCGCTGGATGGTTCCCTGGAACCGTCGCTTTTCGAGCCGGCGGAGGAGAAAAACAGGCCGCTTCTCGTCGGGCTCCACACCTGGAGCTGCGACCGGTTCAATCAGGTCGATGAAATGCTGCCATTCGCTAAAAAGCGCGGATTTTCGCTGCTGCTCCCCGAATTCCGCGGTCCGAATACGCCTGAAAACCCGCGCTGCCGGGAGGCCTGCGGCTCACTTCTCGCAAAGCAGGACATTGTCGACGCCGTTTCGTATATCTGTGATAGATACCCGGTGGACCGATCGAGTATTCTGCTCCTCGGGGCGAGCGGGGGCGGGCATATGGCGCTGCTGATGGCCGCCTACGCGCCCGCGCTATGGAAGGCGGTCGCCGCGTTTGTGCCTGTGGTCTCGCTTGAGGACTGGTATTTTGAAAAGCTCGGGAACAAGGTCGGCGGGAAGTACGCCGCCGACATCGCCGCCTGCTGCGGCGGCCCCCCCTCGGAGGAGACGGCCTCGGAATACGCCTTCCGCTCGCCGATATTTTACGCCGCCGAGATAGCGCGCTCGAACACCAAGATTTTCTGCGGAAAATCCGATCCGTCAATCCCGTGTCACCACGGGTTTGACATCTACGAAAAAATATTCCGGGGATACCCGGACGCGCGCGTTTACTTCGATATGTTCGACGGCGTCCACGAACTGCGATTGGGCCTCGCCGAGGATTGGTTCGATTCTCAGCTGAACAAAAATATCTCGGCGGAAGTCAGCGGATGATGGAAAGAAAACTGTTATGAAAAACAAAACGTTTAAAATACTGCCGCCGATGACGCTGATATTGTTCAGCGTCGTCGCGCTGATGTACGGCTTTGAAAATATTAGGAAAAACGCGCCGCCGGAGTCGACGACTTTGGCCAAGAGCACATCTGTGACCGCATACCAATCGGAAACGGAAAAGGCGGAAACTTTCGCGCAGACAACGAAATCGGCCGCGGCGACGACAGGAGGGTATATGCCCGCAACCGTCGCGCCGGAAACGCTTCCTTAAACACATTCGCCAAAGCGCGTCTGATAAATAAAAGAAGGATGATTATGCAAAAATTATTCCCGAAGGATTTCGTATCCGACACGGTGATCGGCACGTCGAACAACTTTATCATCTTCGGCAAAGCAGGCGAAACAAGAACCTACACAAGCTATGTAAAGCCGACATACGCGGACGCCGAGAATTTTAAATTCTGGTTTTCAAACACGGTGGACAGTACGTTTGAAAAAGGTGAGGTCGCGTTTGCGGACAGGCCGGGCGGCCCATGGCGGCTCAATTACGCCTATCTGTCCGACGGGGGCGCGGACCCGGAGGTGATTCCGCTCCACGCGGCGGCGTCGGCCAACGTGACGTTTTCGGGCGAGAGATCGAAAATCGTCTCACCGGATGAGAAATTCTGGAGCGATGAGGTCTCGCTCTGCGTCCCGGCAGGGCATTACCTAGCGTTTACTGTCTGCGTGACCTTTCTGTCGGAGAGCGGCGGCATTCCGGTGACGCCGGACAGCCAGATTCCGTGCTACCGGGCCGAAGGCGCGCGCATAAGCTCAAAGGACCGCGCAGCGTTCACACCGGACAATCTCTGCGTGAAGCCAGCGCTTTTCGCCGCGGAAAAGCCTGGTGTTAAGCGTCTCTGCTTTCTGGGAGACTCGATCACCCAGGGTATCGGCACGAGAAACAACGGCTACGAGTTCTGGGCCGCGAAGATAGGTCTTGCGCTTAAAGACAGCTACGCTCCATGGAACCTCGGCCTCGGTTTTGCCCGGGCGCGGGACGCCGCGAAGGACGGCGCGTGGCTTGCTAAAGCGAAGACCTGCGACGCCGCCGTCGTTTGCCTCGGTGTAAACGACCTGCTGCACGAGAGCGCGCCCGCCGCGGAAGTGCTTTCTTATCTAGACAGGATAACCCGGCTTTTAAAAGAGGGTGGAGTCGGACGGCTGATTTTGTTCACGCTTCCGCCGCTTGCCGACATCTGGCATCTTGCCGAGTGGCGTGAGATAAACCGAGCGATCCGCGAGGAAGCAATTAAAAACGCCGATGCAGTGTTCGACATGGCCGCGGTACTGGGATACGACGAGCCGGAAGGGTACAAAGCGCGGTATTCCGGGCTTCATCCGGACGGAAACGGCGGAACCGCGGTAGCCGACGCGTTTTTAAAAGCCGGGCTGCTTTAATATAGACAATAGATACAGAATAACGGTGCAGATATCGGCTCGCAGCGGACGTTACGATTATTGACAAAGACCGGCTTTTTGGTTATTATTTGTATTACATATGCGGCAGGATTTGATTGTACGCCGCTACTTCACGACACATATACATATATATTAAAACGGCGGCAGCTAAAAAATACGAATAGAGCGGGAGGAAGGATTAAAGCTATTAAAAAATCAAGAGCCGGGCGCATCCGCGCATTCGCGGGCCTGCAGCCGATAACAGAATTTACCGAGAGTTTCATTTAGTTTATTACTACGGCAGAATGGAGATTTAAAATTATATGGTTAAAATCGTTGCAGACAGTACCTGCGATTTATCGCCCGAGATTTTGAAGGCAATGGACATCACTCTGATGCCCATTATCATAACCGTGGACGACAAACCGTACCGCGACTGGGTCGATATTACGCCGGAAGATATTTTCAGATACGTTGAAAAAGAAGGCAAATCCTGTAAAACCGCGGCGCTCAATTCCTATGAGTACGCCGAGTTCTTCAAACAGTTCGCCGGGGATTATGAGGCCGTGATACATATCTCGCTGAGCAGCGGGTTATCCTCCTGCTGTCATAACGCCGCGCTCGCGGCGTCCGAGTTTAAAAACGTTTTCACGGTCGATTCAAAAAATCTGTCGACAGGGAGCGGCCACGTTGTATACGAGGCGGCGGAGATGGCCCGCGCCGGCATGAAGGCGGAGCAGATATGCGAGGCGCTGAACGAGCTGACGGGCAGGGTAGAGGCGAGTTTCGTAATCGACAAGCTCGATTATCTCTACAAAGGGGGCCGCTGTTCAGGCCTTGAGGCGCTCGGCGCGAAATTTCTGAAAATCAAGCCCAGCATCGAAGTGATTGACGGCAGGATGAAGGTCGGAAAAAAGTACAAGGGCAGCTTCGAGCACAGCCTTCAGCTCTACGTTAAGGATAAGCTTGAAGGAAGAGAAGACATCGATTACAGCAGGCTGTTCATTACCCACCCCGCCTGCGCACCGGAAACCGTCGCGATGGTCCGCGAGGAGGTTAATAAGTACGCCGATTTCAAGGAGGTTATCGAGACGCGGGCAGGCAGCACGATTTCGTGCCACTGCGGCCCGAATACCCTCGGTATCCTTTTCAAGAGAAAAAAATAAATATACCTTCACAGAAAATAAGTCTTGACATAATATAGAACAGATGATAAAATAACGAGTAAATTAAATAAGATTCCAAATCAAGATAGAGGCGCGGAAAATATCAGTAGGCGCGGCATAGCGGCCCGGGGGCGGCCGCCGCAGCTGAAAGGATTTTTCGCCGAAACACGGTTCAAACCCGAACGGACCGGCGTTGGGACGCAGCAGAATATGTTGCGTACTGTCACATGTGTGGAGCGCTATCGAGGCATGGATTTATATCTGTACCGCTGTACCGTGACGCTTTATACATTAAGCCTCACGGCATTTTTATTATCGCTTATGTAAAAATATACATTTGCTTGTATAAGTAATGCTTAATGAATAGAAAGGAAAATCAACATGAAAAAATTTATCGCAATCGCCCTTGCGCTTTTGATGCTGCTGTCTCTCGGCGCCTGCAGCAAAAAAAGCGACGATAAGGTCCTCCGGGTCGCAATGGAGTGCGCCTACGCCCCCTACAACTGGACGCAGAACGACGATTCGAACGGAGCCGTTCCGATTTACGGCACAAGCGAATACGCCTACGGCTACGACGTGATGTGGGCGAAGCTGATAGCCGAAAAGCTCGGATATACGCTCGAAATTCACAAGGTCGAGTGGACCGCGCTTCCGACCGCTCTCGAGACGGGGACCGTCGACTGTGTAATCGCGGGTCAGTCCACCACGGCGGAAAGAAAACAGGTTGTCGACTTTACGAACCCGTATTACTACGCTTCGATTGTCGTACTGACCAGAAAGAACTCAAAATACGCCAACGCGAAGGGACTGTCCGATCTTTCCGGAGCCAAGGCGACATCCCAGATAGGCACGGTATGGTATGACGAATGCATCCCGCAGATTCCGAACGTTGATAAGAACCCGGCGATGGAAGACGTCTCGGCGATGTTTGTCTCTCTTGATTCCGGTGTTATCGACCTGGTTGTAACCGACGAGCCGACAGCAAAATCAGCCTGCTATGTATACCCGGACTTCAAAATGCTGGACTTCACCGGAAGCGAGGATAATTTCGTTGTCGAACAGGAACTGATCGATATCGGCATATCCGTTAAGAAGGGCAACGACGAGCTCCGGGAGAGCATCAATGAGATTCTCGTGAAATACACAAAAGAGGATTTTGAAAAGATGATGGACGAGGCGGTCTCGCTGCAGCCGATGTCCAATTAACAGCAAACGATACAGAAATAATTGTACGCAGGAAAGACAAAGACGGCAAGTCTTTGTCTTTCCTGCGTGATTAGGCCGACGAAGGCCGAGGCTTTCGCCGGTGCAAAAAGGGGTGTCCGTATTAATGACGGCTTTACCGACAGATTTTTTAGGCAGAATCTTATTTTTCGTCGATAAATACGCGATAAATTTCCTGCGCGGCGCAGGGACGACGATGATCATAGCGTTAGCCGGAACTTCTATCGGCTGCGTAATCGGCTTTATTGTCGGCATACTGCAGACGATACCGATAAGCAAAAAAGACAGCGTTGTAAAAAAATGCGCCGTTTACCTTATTCGCGGCATCATGAACATCTATGTCGAAGTCTTCCGCGGCACGCCGATGATGGTTCAGGCGATGTTCATATTCTACGGCATCGCGCAGTACTGCGGCATCGTGATGAACATGTGGTTTGCGGCTATCTTAATCGTCTCGATCAATACGGGCGCCTATATGGCCGAGACAGTGCGCGGCGGCATCATCTCCGTGGACCCGGGCCAGACCGAAGGCGCGAAGGCGATCGGCATGACACATTATCAGACGATGGTTTACGTGATTCTGCCGCAGGCGTTCCGGAACATCCTGCCGCAGATAGGGAACAACCTGATCATCAATATCAAGGACACATGCGTTTTAAGCGTGATAAGCGTGGTAGAGCTGTTCTTTCAGACAAAATCGGTTACGGGTGCGTATTATCTCTTCTTTGAGCCCTTCACGATAACGATGATTGTCTATCTGTTCCTGACTGTCGCCTGTTCAAGGCTTCTGCGCCTGCTTGAGAAAAAGCTTGACGGCAATCGGAACTACGACCTCGCGACGACGGATACACTGATGCACACAAGCGGGATGATTCGTTTTGGAGAGAGAAAGGGAAATCGCGATGGAAAATAAACGGGCCGTTATCGAAATAAAGCATTTAAGCAAATCCTTCGGTAAAAATCAGGTTCTGAAGGATATCGATTTCTCCGTATATGAAAAAGACGTGACCTGCATCATCGGTTCGTCAGGCTCCGGAAAGTCCACGCTTCTGCGCTGCATCAATATGCTGGAGACGCTGTCGGGCGGAGAGATTCTTTTCAACGGCAAAAGCATAACGGACAGCGACATGAACATCCCGCTGTACCGCGCGAAGGTCGGCATGGTTTTCCAGAACTTCAACCTGTTCGCGAATATGACCGCGCTGAAAAACTGCATGATAGGTCCGCAGAAGATAAAAGGACAGGACAAAGAGACAGCCAGGCAAAAAGCGCTTTATTTTCTTGAGAAAGTCGGCATGACCCCGTATATCAACGCAAAGCCCTCTCAGCTTTCGGGCGGGCAGAAGCAGCGCGTCGCGATTGCCAGAGCGCTAGCGATGGAGCCCGAGGTCCTGCTGTTCGACGAGCCGACCTCGGCGCTGGATCCGCAGATGGTCGGTGAAGTCCTTGAGGTGATGCGAAAGCTCGCAAACGAGGGCCTGACGATGATTGTTGTCACCCACGAGATGGCCTTTGCCAGGGACGTTTCGAACCGCGTCGTCTTCATGTCGGACGGCGTCATCCTCGAGGAAGGCACGCCGAAAGAAATATTCGAAGCCCCGAAGGAGCAGAAAACGATAGATTTTCTTGCGAGATTCAGGGAACGCTGAGCTTAGCGCCGGAAACGGCGCTTTGATTTTGTTGACAAAACGCGCCGAAGATCCTATACTTGCATCTATAGCTGGGAGGGGAGTAAAACGGAAGAGATTAATGAGATTCTGAAAAACTGCCTCGACGAGGAGGGTAAACTAAAGCGATTCCCGTCGAAGAGGGCTCAAAAGATTGCCGCGCTTATTTTCCTGGCATCGAGATTTGAAAAGGGAAAGCGCTATACCGAAAAACAGGTCAACACCGTCGTTGAAGCAAACCACAGCTTTGACGATATCTGCCTTCTCCGCAGAGAACTGATAGATAAAGGCTTTCTTGAGCGTAAAAACGACGGCTCGTACTATTGGCTTGCGGAAAAACAGCCGGATTTTACCGGAGAAAACAGAGCCTGAGACATAACGACAAAAATTTACGTAAAACGGAGAATAAATGGAGTATCTGATTCTCGCATCTGCGTGCGTTGTAAGCACGACATACAACAGCCTCATCAACCGCTCCGGGAAAAAATACATAAAAAACATAACCGACAATTTTTCGTTCTGCGCGCTGCTCGCGTTTTTCGCTGCGCTGACGCTGCTTATCATCGGCGGAAAACCCGAGTCTCCGTCGACGTTCACAATTATCTGGGCGCTCGCGTACGGCCTGTTTACGGTGACATATTCCGTCACGTCAGTGCTCGCGATGTCCTGCGGGCCGATGTCGTACACTGTATTGATAATTTGCAGCGCGCTGATGCTGCCCACATTTTCCGGGTTCGCTTTCTGGCATGAAAAGGTCGCGGCGGTCCAGATTGTCGGCGTAGCCGTGCTGATGGTTTCAATCTATCTCGGCGCGAACCCGAAAAAGGACGGGCGCGTAACACTGAAGTGGTTCCTATTGTGCTTGGGCGCGTTCGCGTCCTCAGGGTTTCTCGGAATCATACAGAAAATACACCAGCGTTCCGATTACGCAGGCGAACTGAACATATTCCTGTTTATAGCCTTTGCCGCGTCCGCGGTACTGATGACGGTTATCTGCGTGGTACTGTCACGTCTGGGCGTTAGAAAGACAGTATCGCTGCGGTCGAATATCCTTCCTCTCGGCGCGTTTGCGGGGATCTGCGAGGGCCTGGTGAACCTGATGATGCTCTACCTGGCGGGGAAGCTTGCGTCCGTTATATTGTACCCGGTCTACAACGGAGCGGCGCTGATGCTGACGGCGCTGGCCGCGAGCGTGATTTTTAAGGAAAAGCTAAGCAAAACGCAGACGGCCGGTTTTATCCTCGGCGTGATATCAATCGTCTTAATCGGCAACATGACGGCGAATCTGTTTTAAAGCTGCTTTGCGTTCCGCTTTCTGAATTCCTCAAAGTTTTTCCGGATATCCGGGTTCTGGTCGAAAAAGGCGAAAAAAAGGTCGAGCGCGTCGAGCGTGGAGGGCAGCAGAGAGTGTTCGATGAGCTCGGCCTCGGAGAGGGGGCTCACGCTGCCGATAAGCCGCAGAAACCGCTCCGCGCAGTTATGCCGTTTTAAAAGAAAGGCGCCGAGCTCGCGCCCCTTGTCCGTCAGAACTATGATCTCATACCGGTCGTAGACCACATAGCCCAGCGAGGCGAGCTTGGAGACCATCTTTGAGGCGGACGGCGGCTTAACGTTTAAAACCTCGGCGAGCTGACCGACGCGGGCGTAATTATTTTTTACGCATAGCCTGAAAACCATCTCGAGGTAATCCTCGAGCGCGGAGGTAAGCTGTCCACTTTTGCGGTTTTCAAGCTGATACCCCCTGAACGTGTGAAAATTTTCTGAGTTCGGCATAAAATCACCTCTTTTAAATGGTATTCGGAACACATCGTGTAAAATAACCATATATTAACCGTGGGAAAACTTTTTTCCCGCGGCTTTATTTTTAATTAGAAAAGATCGGAGAAGCAATGGCAAAGACAATGACGCTCTCGGAACTGCCGGTAGGCAAAACAGCCCGCGTCGAGTCGCTCCGCGCGGAGGGGAACGAACGGAGACGAATGCTTGACCTCGGCGTGATCGAGGGCACTAAAATCGAACCGCTGTACAAAAGCCCCGCGGGGAATCCCGTGGCGTACATGATCAGGGGCGCGGTTATCGCCCTTCGAAACGATGTATCAGAAAAAATTACCGTATCGGTGTGATAAAACGCATATGAGAGAAAAGAAAACGCCTGAAAAATCATATATGGTCGCTCTTGCCGGCAATCCAAATGTCGGCAAGAGCACGGTTTTCAACGCCCTGACGGGTCTTAAGCAGCATACCGGCAACTGGCCGGGCAAGACTGTCGCAAACGCTAAGGGGCGTTTTTCATATAAGGGAAGGTTTTTCGAGATTGCCGACCTGCCGGGTACATATTCACTCTCGGCGGGCTCGGCCGAGGAGGAGATTGCGCGGGATTTCATCTGCTTTCAGGAAAAAGATGCCGTAGTCATAGTGGTGGACGCGACCTGTCTCGAGCGGAACCTGATTCTCGCTCTGCAGACCCTTGAGACGGGCGTCCCGGCAGTGCTCTGCGTGAATCTGATGGACGAGGCGGAGAAAAAAGGGATCGCCGTAGACCTTAAACGGCTTGAAAATATACTCGGCGTTTCTGTAGTCGGCGTCAGCGCGAGGAGTAAAAAGGGGCTGGATAAGCTCCTCGCCGCGCTGGAGGTTGTGATTGGCGGTAAAACCGAAGAGAGAAAGGTACTGCGCCCGATAACATATCCGGAGGAGATCGAGTCGGAGGCGCGAGGGCTTATACCTGTTATCGAGAGTCATATTTCCGGCAAAGCCCTGCCGGCGCGCTGGGTTGCGCTGAAGCTGCTGGAAAACGACGAAAACCTGCTTTCGTCGCTGAACAGATACTTGGGTTTGGGTGAAAACGGCCTGCAAAGCCTGCCCGACGTCGCCGAGGCGCTTGTCCGGGCGCGGATGCGTCTTGAAGAAAATGGTTTTTCGACGGCGCGCCTCGGAGATCTTTTTGCAACCGCCGCGGTAAAGGAGAGCGAGAAAACGGCGGGGGAGTGCGTAAGCTGTCATAAAGCGACATACGCCGCGCGGGACAGGCGGATAGACAGGATTCTGACCTCGAAAAAAACCGGGATACCGATCATGCTGGCGCTGCTGGCGGCCGTATTCTGGCTGACGCTTTCGGGCGCGAACTACCCGTCGAAGCTGCTCTCGGAACTGCTATTCGGCTTCGGCGACGTCCTGAGCGGAGGACTCAAGAGCGTATCAACACCGGAATGGCTGCGGGGGATGCTGATCGACGGGGGGTACAAGACCCTTGCCTGGGTGGTCTCCGTGATGCTGCCGCCGATGGCGATTTTCTTCCCGCTGTTCACGCTGATGGAGGATTCCGGCTTGCTTGCACGCATCGCTTTTAATATGGACAACAGCTTTAGAAAATCCTGCGCGCACGGAAAGCAGGCTCTGACAATGTGCATGGGTCTCGGCTGCAACGCCGTCGGCGTGACCGGCTGCCGGATCATCGACTCGCCCCGCGAGCGGCTCGTCGCGGTGCTAACGAATAACCTTATACCCTGCAACGGCCGATTTCCGACGCTCGTGGTGATAATCGCCATGTTCTTCGCGGGCGGAGTTGGCATATTATCTTCGGTTATGCAGGCGCTGGAGCTGACAGGCATAATAATGTTCGGAGTCGTCGCGACGCTCGCCGTTTCGAGGCTTTTGTCAATGACGCTGCTCAGGGGCGAGACCTCGTCTTTCTGCCTTGAGCTTCCCCCGTACAGAAGGCCGCAGATCGGAAAGGTAATCGTCCGCTCGGTTTTAGACAGGACGCTTTTCGTACTCGCCCGGGCGGTGCTCACCGCCGCGCCCGCCGGGTTTCTGATCTGGGCGCTTGCGAATATCGACTCAGGCGGAATAAGCCTTCTCGCGCGCGCGGCGGGCTTTCTCGAACCGCTTGGCAGATTTATGGGGATCGACGGCTATATCCTGCTCGCGTTTATCCTCGGCTTGCCGGCTAACGAAATTGTTCTGCCGATAGTGATTATGAGCTATATGTCCGCGGGTTCGCTTATGGATTATGACAGCGTGTCGGCGCTTAAAGACCTCCTAATCGCGAACGGCTGGACATGGCTGACCGCGCTAAACATCGCGCTTTTCTCGCTATTCCACTGGCCATGCGCGACGACCCTGCTGACGATACGAAAGGAGACCGGCAGCGCCAAATGGGCCCTTGTCTCCGCCGCCGTCCCAACCGCGCTCGGCGCGCTTCTGTGCTCGGCTCTGACCGCCGCTGCAAGGCTTGCAGGGGTTAATTAAACATATAGGGATTAAATAAGCAAAAAATCGCGAAATGAACTGCACCCCAATTGTTAGACAGTGTGGTATACTGTAATAACGATTGAGGTGTTTTTATGCCAAAAGGGGTACCGAACAAGCGATACACCGCAGAATTCAAACGGATGGTAGTTAAAACAATGCAGCGAGAGAAGATTAGTTACAACAGGGAAGCAAACGTTAAATTGAACTTCCAAGTAACAGAGCAGCCGCATGGGAACGGATTTACCTGACAGAAGGCCCGGAAGGCTTTCAAATTGAGCGCCGTGGGCGAGGCAGTAAGGGAAGACCGAAGAGACTGCCGCAAACGGTTGAGGCGGACTCGCTTACAGAGGTTAAGAGGCTTCGTGCGGAGAATGCGTACCAAAAAAAACTTGCAAGCTTGGTTTTGGAAGACGAAAGACCCCAGAAAATTTTGTGTAAAATAAGAATAAGAAGCATTCTTTTGGTCAAGAATGGAAGAGAAGCAAAACCCGACTGAAAGGATGTTTTTAATGACAAAAGTACCGGCAGAACTCATGAAGGAATACGTGGACAGCTAGCAGTTCAAGAGCACAGCGGACATCATCGAGGCCATGAAAGAAATGTTCCGCGACGCGCACCAGCAGGTTATGGAAAGTGAGCTGGAGATGGAGCTGGGTTACGGAAAAAGTCAGAGGACGGCGGAATCTGCCGTCGAAAATGAAGCGAAGAATTATAGGAACGGCTACTCGAAAAAGACAGTCAAAACGCAGCTGGGCGAGGTAGAAATCAAGGTTCCGCGGGATCGCAACGGGAGTTATGAGCCACAGATTATCGGCAAGTATGACCGGAACGCCGACGGTATGGAGGAGAAAATTATCACGCTCTACGCCTACGGGATGAGCCAGCGGGATATTGTAGAGCAGATAAAGAGTCTGTAAGATGTGGAGATTTCACCGGAGCTGGTGAGTAAGATCAGCGAAAAAATCATGCCGGAGGTCGCCGCCTGGCAGAACAGGCCGCTGGAAAAGGTGTATCCCTTTATCTTTATGGACGCGATCCATTACAAGGTCAAGGAGAACCACCAGTATGTCACCAAGGCCGCCTATGTGGTGCTCGGCATTACGACAGACGGAAGCAAGGATATCCTGGGCGTGTGGATTGGCGAGCATGAGAGCAGCAAATTCTGGCTTTCCGTGCTGAATGATCTCAAATCCAGGGGAATCGCGGAGGTCTATCTGTTCTGTGTGGACGGACTAAAGGGCTTTGTCGAAGCCATTGGGGCCGTCTATCCGAAGGCCAACGTCCAGCGCTGCATCATCCATCAGATAAGAAGCTCCACCCGCTATGTCAGCTATAAAGACATCAAGACGCTCATGGCCGATCTGAAGCTTGTGTACCGTGTGGTATCCGAGGATGAGGCAAGGGAGAAGCTCCAGGCCTTCAAGGAAACATGGGGCAGGCAGTATCCGTCCTGCGTAAAAAGCTGGGAGGAAAACTGGGATATCTTAAGCACGTTTTTCGTATACCCTGCCGAGGTGCGAAAGATAATATACACGACGAACATCATCGAAGGGCTGAACCGCCAGTTCCGGCAGATCACGAAGAACAAGCCAAGCTTTACAAGCGACGATTCACTGCGAAAAATGCTCTATCTGGCCAGCAAAAAGATTGTCGAACACTGGACGGTGAGATGCCGAAACTGGGATGTGTTGATTTCGCAGCTGAATCTGATGTTCCCCGGGCAGGAGGGCGCCTGATTGACCTCGAATTAGCGTTCCGCAGTCACGGCGCCGGCATTCACGCCAAGGCGTGCATACCGTCTCCGCGTCCGCGGATACCGGCTGCTAAGGCCAAATCCCTCGCCCTGATTTGCAGGGCAAATCCAGAAAAATTGCTTTTGTTTTAACCATGTGCGTTTTTTTTTACACAAAATTCTCCGGAATACCGGATATTAATTGTCTTTTGCCTCAGCAAGTTCTGTGGACAGCGTCGCCGCATTTTTGAACAGCACGCTCATAATACTGTTAATTAGTTCATTACAATATGAGTTTTATTCACTTTTATTGATAGTCGTATAAACTCGATTTTTTCATCTGTGGGTTTAGGTTCATTATTGAATTTTTCATTTTTTCAGCTTCAGACCGGGATGCTATTTTTTGTACATTTGTATTATCCGGCAGTTTTTCTATTAAATCTATTATTATTTCTATTTCGGCTTCCATATCCGAGATAATTATTTCAATAATGTTTCTCACAACAACAATCGCCTTTTTATTAATTTTTTCATGGTAGTTATCGTCTTTGTCAAATGATTTTATGTATAATATTGCGCCAATAACAATTATATTATTTTACCAACTCGTATTATCTATTATTTTAGTATGGTAATTTTAGTATTATAATATTAAAAATATAAACCATTACAAGCATTTACTTGTAACGATTTATATTTATCCACATCTGCTAACAATACTCTTTACCTTCCATAAGTCACTCCCAGCGGACACGGCTCAATCGAAATTGCCGCGGCTCGAATGTGATTATGGAGTTCATCAGCTGTTATTGTCAGAACAACAGGCTTTTTCCACTTTTTCATAAAATATCCCCCCTTTCTATTTCGAATATTTCTTTACGAGATTAGACGCTTCTTCAAAATACTGCTTATTAATACTGTAGTAAATTGTACGTCCCTTATTTCTTGTTAAAATCATGTTACATCTAATCATCAGAGTCATATGATAATAAGCGTTAGTTCCTGAAAATTCAAGCTCTTGCTCAATATCTTTAATGGTCGCCTCTCCTTTTCTAAGAATTAAATCAAGAATATCCAATCTATTTTTTTCAGATATTGCATTCCCAAATTCGCTTAATGAAGGCGAGTTCTTTTTATTAATGAGATACTCTATTGCTTCTTTATAATTAATTCCCAAAATAATAATGATATAATCATCGTCTATTATATTTAATATATTGTTTTTATTCAAGAGACATGGTGAAATATATATATATTGCTTGTTATCATAATCAATTGCACAGTTTTTTATGTGGCTACTTTTCTCGATGTAATCATCAATATTAATATCATTTTGCATCTCGACAATTTTATTATAGTTCTTTTCGTATTTCTGCGATAATAAATATTCTTTTGTCATGAGTTCATAAGAAAGCTTTTGAATAACCGGAATAGGATTTATGAAAAAAGAGTACAATCCATTCTTTACAGCAATAGTATATTTAGACTCCTTGATTATTCCACCAATTGTCTTAATTGATGATTTACATTCAAACAGCGAATATATGATTCAATACGTGGGAAATCCGCGGGTTCAGACCTATAGGATGGAAATGCCAGATATAGGAGAGGACTATTTGCTGCTAAACACAGCATATGACGAAGCGAAGCCGGAAGGAATCGGGATGGCGATGTGGTCGAAAATTAAAAAAATCGACGGCGTCGAGTATGTATACCCGTATTTTTTCGACTGTTCGCAAATGAAAAACAACATTCCGATTACCGACCCGGCTGAGGCCGAGATATACGACGAACCGGCGATTATTTCATATATGGATGAGAACAATATCGAGCATCCGAAATTTGAGTTCAAATTTGAGCTTAACGACTTTATCGCGCAGGTAAGAGCGATGAGAGGGCTGAAATAAACATGAAGGAAGCAATTAATAAATTCATATCCGCCGTTTCAATTGCCCTTTCAATCGCGGCCGCACCATGCCTTGCATCCTGTGGAAACGCCGTCTATACTCCCGACGCCTACGCGTGCGATACGGTGCAGAATATAGAAAGCTACGGCGGCGGTATGATTGATACGCCGAGCAAAATTCTGTTTTCGAGCAACGATGTCGGCCTTCTCTGCTATCACAGCAAAGCGGACGGAAAAAACTATGTCTTCAGCCCGGACCCTCTGAACTACAGCGGCGACGACAGCCCGGCGTCGATTTTCGCGGATACAAGCAAAGACGAATACTGCAACGGAAGGCTTTACGGCGTGTTCCTGAGAGATATCTACTCGGCGGCGCTGGACGGCACCGACGTTAAAAAAATCTATTCGTCGAACTATGTCCCCAAAGAAGACGATTACCGGGATCCGTTTGCGATGCTTTCGCACTACCAACAATACCTTTATTTCGGAGTTCTTAACGAAAACGGTTACGCGCTTTACCGGTATGACACGACAAACGGAAAAATAAAGAATCTGACGAAGGACAAGGATTTTGAGATACGGGCGTATTTTTTCGGAAAAGACCGCCTTTATTTTGAAAAATCCAAAGAAAGTGCGCTTTTTACCGCAAACCTCGATATGAGCGGTATCAAGGAACTTCAGGGCGTTAAATCAGGCATATACGACGGTAGCTGCACCTACGGAATCGAGTATGGATACGACGGCGAAAACACGTTGTATAAGGGAATCTATAGGGATGACCTGACGGCTCTCACACATACGCTTATTTTTGATAATCCGTCCGGCGACTATATGGAAGTAAAGTGCGTAACCGACGACGCCATTTACTATATAGTCAAGGAAGAAGTCGCCGATCTCGGCAAACAGAACGGCGAGACAATCAGCAACAGCTTCGCTAAGCTTTACCGCATTGATAAAAACGGCGGAAACGCGGCAGTCGTCTTTGACGACCCGGAATACGGGATTATAGCTATGTACACGACAAGTGAAGGCCTTTTCGCCTTAGTTACGAAATACAGTGTATCCGACCCGGAAAATGTGACATATGACCAATACTACGCAAAGTTAAGAACGGACAGCGACGGAAAGATCACCGCTGTCGAAAAGCTTGAGATAACAAGATGATATCGTTTTTTCAGCCTGTAATGATGCAATTACGGGCTTAATTACACTCCCGCGTTTCGGCCGGAGCGCGTTCCGGCGTTATCCGGTATTCGAATGCAAGTTCGAGCTGGAAGATTTTATTTCGCAGGTGTTTAACCGAAAAAACAGGCATCAGCGTAAGCGCGTATTTTTTCAACGAAGACCGTATTTATTTCACCACGACAGATGGACATTTGAAACCGTTTTACAAGGCAAACATCGACCTTACGGACGCGAAAGAGGTGGAGGGCTGCCAAATCGGGGTATCGGACGGAGAATATACATATTATACAAGCAATGAAAAGATGTACCGCGACAGCCTCACAACCGGAACGACCGGGACAATCCTGATCACGACGGACGGCGCAAGACCGGATATAAGGTGTATAACCGACAAATATATACTACATTTTGGGAGAACGGACGGTAATAGGTGAATTTTACGGCAGCACAGTAAAATATTCTTCCGGAGGCAAACTCTTGCGGATGGACAAAGACGGAGGAAACGTAACGCTAGTCTGAGACGATTTGCGCTACGATGTTTATTACTTATATTGGTTCGACGGTGAGTTTTACAGTAAATTAAACGCTTATGATCTCGAGACCGCGGCGACAAACAGCAAGACTGCGAAATTAATTTTTAACGACGCGGGCGAAGTAACCGGCGTAGAAGAGCTGAAAGCATAATGAAAGGAAGGAAAATGCGGGCAAGATTTATTATATCGAAGGGGACCGCCATGCAAAAACGTCCGCGATAATATCCGAAAGAGGATAATTATGAAGACTAAGTCCGTTTTATTTTTGACAGCGTTAATGGTCTAATGTCTTGCAGAATGAAAAAAATTACGCGGAGACAACATCGACACTACGGGTTAGTGTTCGGTTTTCTCCCTGAAATTTCATCATTAGGATAAATAGTAGAATTATTTTCAAATAATTTTGTAGAAATAGTATTGACAATTGGAATATGTTTGCTAATCATTTTGTTCAAAAAAGGAGGATTTACTAATAAAAAAAATATCATTATTATTAATAAGCGTTTTTCTATTTTGCCTTATGGCATGTGACAAGCAGAGTGATTTAAAAATGACTGAAACAGCGAGCATCAAGGAAACGATTACGACACAAAAACCGCTTATCGAATATACAGTCATGGGTAATGAATATAGAACAGCATATCCGTTTCGCCATTTCATGTTGTTTCTGGACTCAAACAGTATACATAGAGATATGCAGAAATTATCTTTTTTAATTTCGAAAAATGCATTGACCGCGAGAGTTAAGGTGACGGGATTCCTTCCGGAACTGAACTATAATTTTGAAGATGCAGGAGCGTTTTCATCGGAGTATAAAATTCAAATAATAAAAATTTATGGCGAGGATACCAAACTAAAAACTAACGGCGAATATATGATAAACTACGAAAATTGCCGGCTTATTTTTGATAATATAAAATACGATATTACTAGGATCTGCTTTTGTGATTCTGAATGTTTTGCTTATGCAACCGCCTATAACACCGAAAATCCGGATAATATCTCCTCAACTCAAGGTATTGTAAAACTTATTATGGACGATAGTGGGTATATAACGGCCGAAGCTTGAAAATAAGAGGTAATATATGCGATTTACGTTTTGGGAGCTGTATAAGATTAAAAAACTGCACTACATAACCTTAGCCGTGCTGGCGCTGACGGCGGTAAACTGCGTTTTCACCTGGTTCGGTATTCATCCCGACTCGGTTGCTCCTGAGAAAAGCGTCACAGCCTATATCGAGAAGTACAAGGCAGACCCGGCGACGGAGCGGGTGTATATCGAAAAATATATCGCCGACTATGAAAAAGCGCGGGAAGTCAATCCCGAAGGCGAAGCCGAGATGAACAAATCCTCGGTCTACAGCGGAAACGACTACTTTTTTTTCAAGTTTCACATTCTGCCGATTATCGATTTCAAGAAAAACTACGACGCCTCGCTCGACAAATACATCGCCGTAGCGAAAGGACATCTGGCGGAATACGATTACGCCGGGTACGACAAAGACGATTTCGTGTACGCCTACCAGACAAAGATCATCGAGGCCTACCGGAAGCTTTACGTCATTAATTTCCCTGTGGAGAACCTGCAGGGCTGGGATGAGTATTTTTCGAGCGGGACGACGCCCGCGTTCATCCTGCTTGCCGCGCTGCTGATTGCGAGCGTAGCGGTTCCGATGGAAAAACAGAGCGGCGCGCTCGCTATGATACGGACGACGAAAAACGGCCGGTACCGCACCGCCGCGGCGAAAACCGCTTCGGTTTTTCTGCTCTGCGTCGGAGCGGTTCTTTTATTCTCGCTGACGTCGCTGGCGACCGTTTATTTCCGCTGTGGCCTCGTCGGCTGGGACGCGCCGGTCCAGAAGGTCAGAGATTTCGCCGTATGCCCGTACATGTTGACCGTGGGCGGCGCGTTCATACTCAATCTGCTGCTTAGAATATTCGCCGCGTGCGTGTTCGCGGCGATTGTGATGGCGTTTTCATGCATAAGCCGGAACACGCTACTGCTGTATGGCTCCGGCTTAGCACTGCTCGGGCTTAACTACCTGCTCGGGACGATGAGGTTTCTGAACGCCTACGACCCGTTCAAGCAGCTAAACCTGTTTACCGCGGCAAACGGGATAAAGATTATTACCGCGTGGCAGGGGATTAAGCTCTTCAACCGGTGCTGCTCATATGTCTCGGCGCTGATTATCGTATACGCCGCGCTGGCGGCGGTCTCCGTGATCGCGGTGTTCGCGCTTTACCCGGTGATCCCGCCGCAGGCCGCGCGGACCAGAAGGAGGCTTTTGAATATCTGCCTGCCGGAGTATAAGCGGCGTTACCGCGCTGCGCTTTTCCCGCATGAGACTTATAAGCTGTTCGGCGTCCCAGCGATTGCCGTTGTCCTTCTGTTCGTCGCGCTGGATTTGTACCTAGCCTCGGTATATTTTGTGCCGGACACCTCCGTATATGAGAAAATCTACCGGGAATACATGGCAAAGCTCTCCGGCCAGTACACGTTGGAAAAAGCCGCGTATATCGACGGCGAGTTTGCTAGGATAAGTAAAATAATTGCGGAATACGAGGAGATGGGGATAAAAAGCGAGTCGGGAATGATAACGAACAGCGAATATATCGACTATCTGCGTTCGTACTGGGAAGCCTATCCCCGCGTGCAGGTGATCGAAAAAATAGTCGAGGAAAAGGCCTATATCGAACAAAAGCTGGACGAGGGCGTTAACTCAGAGTTTATCTACGACAGCGGCTGGAACAGGCTTTTAAAAACCGACTACGCATACCTGCCGGCGATTGCCGTTATCCTGCTTTTTGCCGATATCAACGCGCTCGAATACCGGAGCGGCTTTACGCAAATTCAGCGAGCGTGTAAAAAGGGGCGGGGCAGCGTGTTCGCGGCAAAGCTTGCGCTGACGCTGATTTTCTCCGCCGCGGCGGCGCTAGTCTACACGCTCACGTCCACAGCCGCGGCGGCTGTTCGAATCGGCCTGCCGGATGCGGGCGTATGCACGGCGAGCCTGATGCTGCTTGAAAAGTACAGTTCGCTGACGATTGCCGGCTATTTCGCCCTGCGCGCGCTGAAAACGGTTCTTATCTTCTGTGCGATAGGCGCCACCACATTCGCGCTGTCCCGCGTGATGAAGAAAAACCTGATTACGCTTGTTATTATGACGGCGATTTTGTTTCTGCCCGAGGTGTTTTCGCTTTTCGGAGTCTCTCTGCTTGACAAGGTCTCTGCTCTGAAAATAATTAGGGCAATTTAGGGGTGAATTTATGAAGCTGACGATCAATAATATATCGAAAACCTACGGGAAAAACCGCGCCCTCTCCGGCTTCACGGTGGAGTTTGAGACCGGCATCTACGCGCTTCTCGGGCCGAACGGCTCGGGAAAGACGACGCTGATGAATATTATCACCGACAATCTGAAGCCGGACGAGGGGGAAATCCTTTTCGACGGCGAAAACACGAAACAAATGGGCGTGCGCTTTCGGGAAAAACTCGGCTTTATGCCGCAAAGCTCCGGCCTTTACCCGAACTTCACCGTCGAGCGCTTCATGTGGTATATGGCGGCGCTGAAAGGAATCGGCAGCAGCGAAGCAAAGGAACAGACAGAAAAGCTGCTTGAAGCCGTCGAGCTCTCCGACGTCTCGCGGAGGAAAATCGGTGCGCTTTCCGGCGGAATGAAGCAGCGGCTCTGTCTCGCCCAGGCCGTGCTCGGTGACCCGGAAATTTTGATCCTCGACGAGCCGACCGCCGGCCTTGACCCAAAGCAGCGCATCTCGATTAGAAACTACATAGCGAAAATCGCGTTTGACAAGATCGTTATCATTGCTACTCACGTCGTAAGCGACGTCGAATACATAGCCCGGGACATCATAATGCTGAAAAAAGGCGTAATCGTCGACAACGCGCCGGCGCCGGCACTGATCTCTAAAATCGAGGGCAAGGTCTGGCAGGTCCCGTGCGGAGAGAGCGACGTCGCCGAGCTGGAGGAACGCTTCCGGGTGATCAGCATTCAGAAAAGCGAGACCGCCGTTACCCTGCGCGTCCTGAACGACACCCCGCCCACGGACGCTTCGCTCCCGGTCTCCCCAACGCTTGAGGACTACTACCTCTGGGTCTTCGGCGATCTCATCGGCAAGCAATAGAGCAACAGCTAAAAAAGGAGTGAAGCTCTAAAGCGGCTCCTTCGCGCCGCCGCGCAAAGCCGTCTTTAGCGAACCGGGCGGGTTGCCGGACTTCACGAAAGCGGCTTGACAGAAGCGGGCATTGCCCCATTATAACGGGAGATATCGCCTTGATTTTTTGACGGATTGCGGCTATAATAAATTCCTAAACAGCAATTCTCGAAAGCGGGCGGTTTTTTGCTTGACTTCATTGTAAACGCGGACTGGTCGATTCTGCGCTGGATACAGAGCTTGTTCGGCTGCGGCTTTATGGATTTTCTGATGCCGAAAATAACTCTGCTCGGCGACTCGGGAGCGATCTGGGTTTTAACGGCGATTGTGATGCTCTGCACGAAAAAATACCGGAAAAACGGGATCCTCCTTCTCACCGGACTCGCGGCAGGCCTGCTGATAGGGAATATCGCTTTGAAAAACCTCGTCGCCCGCCCGCGCCCGTGCTGGCTCGATACGGACTTCGTGCTTCTTTTAACCTCCCCGACTGACTACTCGTTTCCCTCGGGGCACACGCTTGCCTCCGTTATCAGTGCGACGATTCTGACGATGACGAATAAAAAGTTCGGTTTCGCAGCAATCCCGCTCGCCGCGCTGATAGCATTTTCCCGCCTTTACCTTTTCGTTCACTATCCGAGCGACGTTTTCGCCGCGGCGATCCTAGGGTTCGTAATCGGTATAGCCGTTTATATCAATGGCGGCAGGATTTATGATAAGCTGAGCGCCAAATACCATGAAAAAAAGAAAAATAGCAACCGCTAAAAACTAAAACCGGCATCCGCTTCAAAACCGGACGCCGGTTTGTCAAAGAAACTGCTTTAATCGAGATCGATCCCGGCTTTTCTGGCCTGGGAGAGCTGGAATTTCCGTTCGACGGTATAAATTCTGCCGTCTTTTTTAATGTTTGCTCCGGTCTGCTTGAAATGAAAAGGGATGTTTTTCTCCGCGCACTGTTCCCTGATGCTTAGGACCCAGGAGTAGTCGCAGAGCCTCGCGTTCGGACCGGATTCGCCGCCGACGGTTACGCGCTCGATTTGCGGGCAGAACCATTCCGAGAGATCGATCGCTTCGAGTATCGGCTCGCAGATGATCTGCTTGTGCCTGATTGGCGCGGCGAGAAAAATAGGAAGCCGGAATTCGGCCCGGTCCTGATTCTCAACGGTGCAGCAGAGAGTGACGTTCTCATACCCGCCGCCCCAGTCGTCCGGAACGCAGCCGGCAAAGCGGTCGATGCGTTTGGTGACGATGAAAAACGAGAGATCGCTCCGCGCCCTGATCATACGCCACGCCTCCGGCCTCCAGCCGTCGGCCGCCGGGTGAAAAAAGTCGGAGGTAAAGCAGGTGTAGACGTAGCCGCCGTCCGGGGAGAGCTTGTACCCGCCCGACCTGTTTTTTCGGATTGGCAGATCAAAAGCCGAGGTTTTTACGACGGCGGAGCTGTCCTTTCCGAATGAAGCGTCCCGACGGTAGACATAGCAGTTCAGGCACCCGGCGCTAAGCTTCGTGCACCCGTGCCAGGGGTTCCATTCGGCCAAGATAAACCCTCCTTTCGCTGCGCTTAGGTGGATTATATATAACGAGGGGTTAAACTTACGACGGTCTGTAAAAATACTATATCACCGCAGAAATACCGTGTCAATAACAGGAGTCAGGCAAAAAGACATAAGCGATATTCGTTTTGCTGCAAAATGAATGAAAAACCGGAGGATTCAACCTCCGGTTCATTTTCTTACAGCCCGAACTCCGTCAGGTCAAGGCCGCTTTTCGCAAGGACGGACGCGGCGTTTCGGAAAAGGATGTTTCTCCGGTCGTCGTCTGTGATGTCGGCGGACAACAGCGCGCCGATGTAGCTGTCGTACGAAAACCAGGGCGCGTCGACGCCGAAAACGATGCGCTTTGAAAAACCGGCGTCGATGAACTTCTCAAGCCTTCCCGCAGCTGAGAGCACCGCAGTCATCTCAAAATAGAGGTTATCGTATTTTTGCGCGATTTTCACGCCGTTATCCTCGTTGCCGCGGAACGAATGCCCTGCGATCAGGCTGAGGTCATGGTATTTTTCAAGTACGCGGGAGACGTTTTCAACGCCGTCGTAAGGGCTGCCGCCCCAGGTATGGCACAATACAGGCATTTTATGCGCGTTTGCGTACTCAAAATAGGGAGTGTGGCGCGGGTCCTCGAGGGGGGTATGGTAGTAATCGCAAAGGAACTTGAAGCCGATATAGGCCGGATTCTTCTCAACGGTTCGCAGATCGCGCTCGGGGTCGAGGCAGAGGCTCAGAACAGGGTAGTAGAGCCGGAATTTACCGGGGTGTTTCCTGTACGTTTCTAGGTCGAAATCGGCGCGGAAGCCGTCCATCAGAGTGCGGTGGCTCGCGAAAACGGTCAGCCGGACGTTTGAACGCGCCATGAACGTCAGCATCTTCTCCGGCGTGTCCGCGATCATCCGCGCGCCGGCGTGGCTGAACATATGCGCGTGCATGTCGATAACCGGGCAGGTCTCCGAATACCCCTTTTCCCAGAATTCAGATACCAGCGGTGACGAGTTAATCACGGATAATCCCTCCGATCAGGCGGGCAAGGTTCCCGCCGGCGATTTTTTGTTTGTCGGACTCCGAAATGTCCGCCTTGCGCAGGTCGAACATCGCGGCACCCGGATATTTTACCGGCGCGCGCGTCGAGAAGATCAGCCGCTCCGCGCCGTAACGTTCCGTGAAGTCCTCGTAGGCCCCCATCCAAATCATGTTCGCGCTCAGAAGACAGGTGTTTGGGAAGAATTTAATAAGAGGGTACGCGCGGCGGTTGTTGGGCCACTCGTCCTCGAAGGAGAGCATCATAATCAGCTCGGGGAACGCCTCGAGCACCGAGGCGGCGTAGGCGTAGTCGCCGTCGGAGACAATGTGGTACCAGACCGGGATGCGCCGGGCAGATGCGATCTCGAAATACTCCCGAAGGAAAAGCGGGTGCTTGGGTATGCGGTAGGTTTCAGGCATAAGCGCGAAACCGGCGAAGCGGGAAAATTCGGGCGAGATCACAAACGCCTCTATCGGCGGCAGATCGCCGGTGCAGTCCGGCATAATAGGGCAGAGCCCGTAAAAGCGGTCATACTTCTTAAGAAGCGAGGAGATATGTTCCATCGCCGCGTCCGGTGCGTAGAATTCCTGCTCTCTTGTCATAACCACCGCGCGGCCGATGCCGGCTTTGTCCAGGATTGCAAGCCCGCCTTCAGGCGAAAGACCTTTCGACATATACGGGTTTCCGAGGTAGAAGAGCCCGTCAAAGAAATCATATTTCATTTTACAGCCTTCTTTTTAAAAGCTTTTGTCCGCCCTGTTGATCGCTTCGGCGAATTCGCGCATGTTCTGTTCGGTCATGCCGAGGTGGATGCCGAGGCGGAGACTGCGGCTCAGAATGTCGAGCGTCTGCGGGCAGGTCTCGGTTTTATAATTGACCTTCCCGTGATATGACGGGTCGGACCAGGGGTAGTTTTTGTCGGTGGCGCCTTTTTTGTTGACGATGCCGCTCCAGTAGGTGAAGATATGCCGGTCGGGGAAGCCGTTCGGGCTGTAGGCAGAGCCTACAGAGAGCCCCTCGCGGGAGAGAGCTTCGGTGAGTTTTTTGCATTCTTCGCCGCTGTTCGCAATCATCGCAAAAGAGATTCCGCAGTCGCCCTCGGGGTCGTCGACATGCTGAAGCATGAAGTGCTTCGGGTCTTTATTCAGATTTTCGAGCAGGACCTTTTTAAGCGCCCGCGTCCTGGAGAGATTCTGCTCCAGCTTTTGAATCTGCGCGTAGGCGACACCGCCGCAGAGCTCGCTTGCGCGGTATCCCGCGCGGGTGAAATACGGGACGTTAGCGCAGGCGCCGAGTCCGTTGTTCCACATGACACCGGCCGGGTCTGACTGAAAATATCCGCGCGCGAAATTGTCGTCGTCGTTTGAAAAGAAAACGCCGCCCTCGCCGCAGGTGATGTTTTTAAAGTAGTTGAGGCTCCACGCGAACGCGTCGGACTTTACGCCGCAGTGCTCGCCGCGGTATTTCGCGCCGACTGCCTGGCAGCAGTCCTCAATAAGGTAAAAGCCGTGCTTTTTAGCGAGCGCGCGCAGCGCGTCCAGCCTCGCCGGAACACCCTGCATGTGCGTCACAATGACCGCCTTCGTGTACGGCGTCAGCTTTTTTACAACGTCCGCCGGGTCAAGCCCGAGAGACGTGTCGATTTCGCCGACGACGGGCACAGCGCCGACCTCAATGCAGGCCGAGGCGGTCGCTATGTAGGTGTAGGCCGAAACGATGACCTCGTCCCCGGGACCGATGCCAAGAGACGCGAGGCAACAGGCGAGCGCGGACGTGCCGGAGTTTACAAACAGCGCGTGTTTCGCGCCGGTAAGCTGTTCCGCCAGGCGTTCGAAACGGGTTGAGTAGCTGTCCTCCCGGTAGCGCCAGAGCTTTTTCGGCTCTGTCAGAAGCTCGGTGACGATGTCGAGCTCCTCTTTGCCGATCGAATACCAGCCGACGCCGCCTTCGGGGATGGGGGTCTTTACCGCTTTGTCATAACTCTGATCCATAATACCGCTCCTTAAGTTTTTATATGTTAGATATGCTGTTTTACACGCCGAAAAAATCATTCAGCGCCTGTGACGCGCAGCCGACCACCGCGCCGTTGCTGCCGAGCGCTGAGGTTTCGATGTCGAGACGTTCTCCCGCGAACACAAGGCAGCGCTCCTTGACAGACCGTTCAGCTTCCTCCTTTACGACCGGGAACGCGTCGATCAAACCGCCTCCGAGGATGATCATATCGGGGTTTAGAAGGTTTGACATATTTGCAAGCGCGACACCGAGCGTCCGGCCTGTCTCCGCGAGCGCTTCCGCTACGCCGGGTTTTCCGTTTTCGACCGCTTTTCTTACCGTGTCCACGTCGGCTTTGCCGACAAGGCGCTCAACCTTCATTAGCACCATCGGTACGGTGACGAAAAGCTCAAGACAGTCACGGTTGCCGCAGGTGCATAAGATCCCGGAATCCCTGACAAGCGTGTGTCCAAGCTCGCCCGCCGAGCCGTTGCCGCCCCGGAAAATCTTCCCACCGACGACGATTCCGGCTGCGACGCTGTAGCCGGCCGATACGAAAATAAAATTCTTTTCCCCGCGGGCGCGGCCGTAGTACTGCTCGCCAAGCGCCATGCAGCGCGCGCTGGTGTCGAGAAAAACGGGTACGCCGAGCTTTTCGCCGAAATAACGGGGGATGTCGAACCCGTCCCACCCGGCGACGTTCGGGCAGAAAAGGACCTTGTTCCGCTCCGCGTTCACTATACCCGAAATGCCGAAGCCGACGCCGAGACAGCGGCTCTGCCCTCGTGACCGGATCAGAGCCGACAGCCTTTCCGAAAGGATCTCGGGCGAGACAATGAAGCTCGGGATTGTCCCCGGCTTTTCCGAGTAAAGAAACTGCCGGTCAAGCACCTCGCCCGACAGGTTGACGACACCGATTTTCACGGAATACGCGCCGATATCCACCGCGAGCGCGTAGCCGAAATCGCCGTTCAGACCGATGACCGCGGCCTTTCTCCCGCCTGTGGACGCCTCGAAGCCCTCTTCCCGCGCGACGCCGTCCGAGAGGAACCCGGCAGCCGTTTTAGTAACGGTCAGCGCCGAGAGCCCGGAAATCTCCGCAAGCTCCGCGCGTGTGGCGCACCCGCGGGATCGGAGAAGCGAGAGAAGGAGCATCTGATTCTGCGTGTATTTCTCCGCCGGCTTAAACATGAAAACCCCTCTTAACAAGTATCATCAGTGGCTACTTTAATATAGCAGATATATAAAAGTATGTCAATACCACGGCATAAATAAATGCGGTTAAAGCGGCATTGGGTAGGGCGTCACTGATAAACGGGACGGATGAGGGAACCCGTTAAACTAAAAGAAGAGTGAATTGTGATAAAATTATGAAGAAAACGAAGATGCAGGCGGCAAATAGTGAAAAAAATATACGTCCAAATCATAATCTGTAATCAAATCCACATAAAATTAAAACAAATAAGAGGTATAATCTAAACGTGCCAATATCGCAAAACCGAAATTAGCGCAAAGAATATCGGGAAATGCAACCTATTACTTTATCAGGGGTGAAAGGAAAATGGCTCAGAAGGATCAAAAGTGCGTCTGCTGCGCGCAGACGGAGGCTGAAAGGTACGAGCAGATAAGAAACGTTATCGAGTTGTATCGGGGAAAAGAGGGGAGCCTGATACAGATTCTGCACCTTGCCCAGGAGATTTACGGCTGCCTGCCGCTCGAGCTGCAGAAATACATCGCCTCCTCGCTCGACATTCCGCTCTCGGAGGTCTCCGGCGTGGTGACTTTTTATTCGTTTTTCTCCACCAAGCCGAGAGGCCGCCACACAATCAGGGTCTGCCTTGGGACGGCGTGTTACGTCCGAGGCGGCAAAAAAATCGTCGAGCGGTTGCAGGAGCTGCTCGGCGTCGACGTTGGCGGTACGACAGAGGACGGCAAGTTCACCTTCGAACTCGCGCGCTGTATCGGCGCGTGCGGTCTCGCCCCGGCGATGATGATCGACAACACGGTGTATAAGCAGGTAAACGTCAAAAAGCTCGAATCGATTATTTCAAAATACGCGTGAAATACAAAAACGGAGAGGATGGTTTGGCATGGTTGAGCGGATAGCGTCAAGGGACGATTTGCTGAAAATCAAGGATGAATACGATTCCTACCGTAACAAATACCAATACCGCGTCCTTGTCTGCGGCGGGGCGGGCTGCGTCTCCTCCGGCTGCGGCGAAATCAAAGCGGCCATAGAGGATGAGATTCAAAAAAACGGGCTATCAAGCGACGTCAGTGTCTATGAGACGGGCTGCATGGGCACCTGCGCGGCGGGTCCGGTAATGCTGATTCTGCCACAGAAAACCTTTTACACAAGGCTCACGCCGGAGATCGCGAGAAACGTGGTAAAAAGCCATATTGTCGACGGTAAAATATTAACCGAACATACGTTTTACGACAGCTCGCTGCAAAAGCATATCCCGTCGATCGAAAACATCGATTTTTTCAGGGAACAGGTAAAAATAGCGCTTCGTAACTGCGGGCTTATCCCGCACGACAGCATTGAGGCCTATATATCGCGCTACGGGTATATGGCGGCCCAGAAAGCAATCTGCGAGAAAACGCCGCGGGAGATCGTCGATGAGATCAAGCGCTCGGGTCTGCGCGGCCGCGGCGGCGCGGGCTTTCCGACAGGATTGAAGCTGGAAGCGGGCTTAA
Source organism: Bacillota bacterium (assembly GCA_033813635.1). Lineage (GTDB taxonomy): Bacteria > Bacillota > Clostridia > Oscillospirales > QAMX01 > JAPXRI01. The sequence continues at coordinate 70,522 of JAPXRI010000001.1, read as the reverse complement.
ACGCTAAGGCGGGGCAAAAGTATATAGTCTGCAACGCGGACGAGGGCGATCCCGGAGCGTTTATGGACAGGAGCCTGATTGAGGGCGACCCACATTCGCTGATCGAGGGGATGATCATCGGCGGATATGCAATAGGGGCGACGAAGGGATATGTCTATGTACGCGCGGAGTACCCGATCGCGATTGAACGCCTGACCGCCGCGCTCGACGTGGCGCGGGAGCGCGGGTTGCTCGGAGGAAAGCTGTTCGGAAGCGACTTTGAGTTCGATATAGAGATTCGAATCGGCGCGGGCGCGTTTGTCTGCGGCGAGGAGACCGCGCTGATGAACTCCATCGAGGGCAAACGGGGCGAGCCGCGGCAGAAGCCACCCCTCCCGTTCCAGGAAGGCCTTTTTCATCGCCCGACAATCATCAGCAACGTCGAGACGTTTGTAAACGTCCCGGTCATCATATTGAACGGCGCGGACTGGTATTCACAGTTCGGCACCGAAAAAAGCAAGGGGACGAAGGTTTTCGCGCTGGCCGGAGACATTGTGAACACCGGCATTATCGAGGTGCCGATAGGTAAGCCGCTGGGCGACATCCTTTTCAAAATCGGCGGGGGCATAATCGGAAAGAAGAAGTTCAAGGCGGCGCAGATCGGAGGTCCGTCCGGCGGCTGTGTGACGCCGGAAAACCTGAATACGCCGACCGATTACGACTCGCTTACGAAAATCGGCGCGATTATGGGCTCGGGCGGCCTGATCGCGATGAACGAGGATACCTGCATGGTCGATACCGCGCGGTATTTTATGGACTTTATCCGCCACGAATCCTGCGGAAAATGCACGCCCTGCCGCGTCGGCACAAAGCGGATGCTGGAGATTCTGGAGAGAATCACCCAGGGCGAAGGCAGGGAGGGCGATATCGAGCTGTTAACCGAACTGGGCGAAGCAATTAAGGATACCGCGATGTGCGGCCTGGGACAGACCGCGCCTAACCCGGTTCTGAGCACGATTAAGTTTTTCCGCGAGGAATACGAGGAGCATATCAAAAACAAATACTGCCGCGCCGGCGTGTGCTCGTCGCTTTTCATCTCCCCTTGCGAGAACACCTGCCCGGCCAACGTCAACGTGCCCGGCTACATAAGCCTGATAGCCGCAGGGCGCTTTATCGACGCCTATAACCTGATCCGACAGGAAAACCCGTTCCCGGCCGTCTGCGGCAGAATCTGCACGCGGCCCTGCGAGTCGAAATGCCGCCGCGGTTCGACCGACGAGCCGGTCGCGATCTGCGATCTGAAGCGCTTTGTCGCAGACTATGCGTTCAGGCATGAGGAGCCGTTTAAGAGTGACATCGTGTTTCCGAAAAACGGCAAAAAGGTTGCGATCATCGGCGCGGGCGCGTCCGGGCTTACCTGCGGGTATTACCTCGTCAAGCTCGGTTACGACGTCGACGTGTTCGAGTCGCAGCCCGTAGCAGGCGGCGTTCTGGCGTTCGGCATCCCGGAATACCGCCTCCCGAAGGACGTTTTGGAACACGAGATCGACCTGATCAGGAAGGCAGGAGTCAATATTCTGCTGAACACCGAGGTCGGAAAAGATATCACGTTTAAAAACCTTAAGCTGCGCTACGACTCGGTCTACATCGCGACCGGAACCCAGATCCCGCAGAAGGTCAATATCCCCGGCGAACGGCTTAACGGCGTGATACACGGCATCAACTTCCTGAAGAACATCAACCTTAAAAAGGATGTCAAAGTCGGAAGGGTTGTAGCCGTCGTCGGCGGCGGCAACACCGCGATCGACTCGGCGAGAACGGCTCTCCGCCTCGGCGCGGAGCGTGTAATCATCATCTACAGGAGGACAATCGACGCGATGCCGGCCTACTTGTCAGAGGTGCACGAGGCACTCTCGGAGGGCGTCGAAATCGTCGAACTCGCGTCGCCGGTGAGATTTGTGGAGGGCAAGAACGGCGCGGTCTCAAAGGTCGAGTGCGTGCGGATGAAACTCGGCGAGTTTGACAACACCGGCAGGCGCAAATCGGTGCCGATTGAGAACTCGAACTTCTTTATCGAAGCGGATACGGTTATTCCGGCGATCAGCCAGTACTCCGATCTGCCGTTTATCCGAAAGGACGAGATCGGAGTGACGCCCTGGGGCACGTTCGTCGTAGACAACGACACGCTTATGACGACGATGGAGGGGGTTTTCGCGGGCGGCGACGTCGCGCGTGGGCCGGACACGGTTATCAGGGCGATCGCTGACGGAAAGCGTGCCGCAGTCTCAATCGACAAATACCTCGGCGGTAAAGGAGTGCTGAACAAGGGCGAACCGATCGAAATCCCGGAGAAGTTCGACGAAGAGGAGATTATGGAGCATAATCGGTTCCCGCTTGACATGCTCGAGATGGATAAGCGGGGCGGATTCGACGAGGTTGTGCTGGGCTACCACAGGCTGAACGCCGTGGCGGAGGCGATGCGCTGCCTGCACTGCAACGTGAAAACCGCCTGCGGGAATAATCAGGAAAGGTAAGGGGCGATGAGTTATGGTCAACTTAACGGTAAACGGCAAAAACATAAGCGTCCCCGAGGGGACGACGGTCATAGACGCGGCCAAAGCCAACGGAATCGCGATTCCGAACCTCTGTTATCTTGAAAATATCCACCGCTTCGGCGCCTGCCGGATGTGCGTTGTCGAGGTCGCCGGAGCGAAATCGCTGGCCGCCGCGTGCATGACCAAGGTCTCGGAGGGCATGGTCGTCAATACAAATACGGAGCGGGTCAGAAGGGCGAGGAAGGTGATCTACGAGCTTTTGCTCTCGGATCACGCGCAGGACTGCCTTTCCTGCAGAAGAAACCAGAGCTGCGAGCTGCAGGCGCTCGGCAGGCAGCTGGGCATCGAGGAGACGCGCTTTGAGGGCGAGCACTCGGAGAGACCCTACGACGCCTCTGTCTCGATTACGCGGGACATGACGAAATGCGTGCTCTGCCGCCGCTGCGTGACGGCGTGCAACGAAATCCAGGGCACCGGCATACTGAACGCGCAGAACCGGGGTTTTGAGACGGTGGTCAGCCCGGCGATGGAACTGCCGATAGGCGCGGTAAACTGCATATTCTGCGGCCAGTGCACGGTGGTCTGTCCGGTCGGCGCGCTTAAGGAGACCGACGGAATAAAAAAGGTTTGGGAGGCGATCAACGGCAAAAAGCGCGCGGTCGTACAGGTCGCGCCGGCCGTCCGCGTGGCGATCGGCGAGGAGTTCGGCTTCCCGCCGGGCGAGCGTTTGACCGGCAAGCTCGCGTACGCGCTGCGCGCCCTCGGTTTTGACGATATTTTCGATACGAACTTCGCGGCGGACCTGACGATAATCGAGGAGGGCACCGAGCTTCTGACGCGCCTAAAAAATGCGCTGACCGGCGGCGGTTCAACCCTTCCGATGATTACAAGCTGCAGCCCGGGCTGGATCAAATACATTGAGCATACCCATCCGGATAAGCTCTCCCATCTCTCGACTTGCAAGTCCCCACACACGATGATGGGCGCGCTGGTCAAATCCTTCTACGCGAAAAAAATCGGCGTAGACCCGGCGGATATCCATGTGACGTCGGTGATGCCGTGTACGGCGAAGAAGTTTGAGATCGCCCGGACGGAGATGCAAAACAACGGTTACCCGAACGTCGACGCGGTAATAACGACGAGGGAGCTCGCTGCGATGATCAAGGAGGCCGGAATCGATTTTGCAAGTCTGCCGGAGAGCGAGTTCGATAACCCGCTCGGCATGTCGACCGGCGCAGCGGATATCTTCGGCCTGACTGGAGGCGTGATGGAGGCGGCTCTCCGCACCGTGTACGAGCTCGTAACCGGGCGTGAGCTTCCGTTTGAAAACCTGCACATCAAACCGGTGACCGGGCTTGAGCGGGTGAAATCGGCGGAGGTGACGTTTGAAAACGTGCTCCCGGAGTACTCCTATCTGGAGGGTGTTACGGCAAAATTCGCCGTAACCAGCGGAACAAAGGGGGCGGAGATTTTGCTGCGGGAGATCGAGTCGGGCTCAAGCCCCTACGCCTTCATTGAGGTGATGGGCTGCCCCGGCGGCTGCATCATGGGCGGCGGTCAGCCCCGTTCGGATGACCCGGAGGTCCGGATTAAGCGCATCGCGGGCATTTTCGGCGAGGATGAGTCAAAACCCTTACGCAAATCCCACGAGAACCCATATATCAAAGAAATCTATGAGGAATTCCTCGAATTCCCGAACAGCCATACCTCCCATGAATTGCTGCACACTCACTACGTCAAGCGCGGCGAATACAACGAATATACGGATGAAAAATTTGTGATAGGCGGGGTGAAGCCGATGGCGAAGAATCAGAATCAGCGCGGAGCGGCCGCCGCGGCGCCGGCAAGACAAAACCGCGAGGAGCTCGAGTCCGTCCGCGTGCTGGCCCTCGAGGCGGAAAACCGAAGGCTTAAAAACGAGCTTGAGGACGCGCTGGAGACGGTTGAAATCTTCAAGCAGGTAATCGCGGACTATACGGGAAAACCGAAGGTGTAATATTAACGGGACCCGGGGCGGTTAATTCCGCCCCGGGTTTCGCTTTCAGGGAAACATATTCCCATATCAGTAACGCAGCCGCGGCAGCTGACAGCCGCGGTTTTTACTATCCGCCGGGGAACCGGTATAACACAGATATGATGTTATCAATAATAGAAACATTACGGATTTAGCGGAAGATATCAGAATATTTCGATGAATGCGGGTAATTAATGCGAAATAAAAAAATATGTGTTGAAATTGTGTTATAATCATGTATAATATATTTGTACATATATTATTTATTGAGAGGAAGCGCTTTTTTAGGTAAAACGGTTTTGATTTTGTGAAAGGTACGGAGCTTTATGGCGGATATCCGGATACTGGTCGCTGAGAGCGACGCCGCGTTGCGGAAAGCGATACGTGAGCGCGCGGCCGCCGACGGGATTTTGGCGGACGAGGCTTGTGACGGGATCGGCGCGATCAAGCTTTTCAGAAGAAACGAGTACAATTTAATCGTCCTCGACACGTCGCTTCCCGAGCTTGACGGAATCAACGTGTGCAGGCAGGTGAGGAAGGTCTCCGACGTTCCCGTGATATTCACAGGGGAGTCCTGTTCGGAGGGTGAACGCCTTGCGTGTTTTGAAAACGGGGGGGACGACTATATGCAAAAACCCCTGTCCATGCCGCTGCTTATGGCGCGGATAAGGGTAATCTTATACCGGAGCGGGAAAAGTACCGTCAAACAGAAACGGCTCGCTTTTCGCGGCGTGCAGATCGATACGTTTTCCCGGATAGTGTACATAGACGAAAAAAGCGTCACGCTGACCAACCGTGATTTCGAACTGCTTTTGTTCCTCTCCCAGAACCCGAACGTCGCGTTTTCGCGCGGCGAGCTTCTCGACAGGGTCTGGGGAGACGACTACAGCGGTTCGGACAGGACGGTTGACACACATATCAAAACGCTCCGCGAGCGCATCAAGCCCTACGGGAGCTGCATCGCGACGGTGTGGGGTTACGGCTACAAGCTCGAACCGTAGATTTATATGGCGTTATCGCTTTAACTGCCGATCTCCGGTGTCTTTAGGAGGTTTTCCGAGGTTCCGGAGGTTCTATTAAGACGGGTAGTAGATTTTTTAAAACGGATTTCCGAAATATATGCAAGAATTCAAGACATGATATTTTATACGCTCTGCATTCCAAAAGCGCGGAACAAATTTTTTCCGACAGATTGATTAAAGGAAGCCGCGGATTTATAATAGGGAAATGAAGAATCTAAAAGAAGGGTGTTTTATGTAGCATGGCAAACAGAATGGATTTATCCCCGGAAAAGGAATACCGTCCGGCGTCGTTCTGGGCTCTCGACGGCGAGCTTAAGGAAGACGAATTGAAAAGGCAAATCGAGGCGTTTAAAGAAGCCGGCTGGGGCGGATTCTTTATGCACGCGCGCGGGAACCTTAAAACACCGTACCTCTCGAGACAGTTCATGGAGAAAATAAAATTCTGTGTGAAAACGGCTAAATCGCTCGGTCTCGACGCATGGATCTACGATGAGCTCGACTGGCCGAGCGGCAGCGCGGGCGGAATGGTTTTAAAGCACGGCGCGCAAAACTCGGCGTGCCATATCGTTAGAAAAAAAGCGGAAGACGATAGCCGCGCTGCCGGCGAGCTCTGCCGCAGGGACGGCTATGTCTACTGCAGGGAATACGGCTGCGGCACAAACGAGCTTTCGCTGTCCGCCGTCAACGATTTCATCGAGATAACGCATGAAAACTATAAGGACAAAATCGGCGACGAGTTTGGAAAGACCGTGCCCGGCGTATTCTTCGACGAGCCGCAGTACGCAAACTATTACGAACCCAACGATTATATCCCCTGGGGAGACGCTCTGCCCGAAATGTACGAAAAGCTCTGGAACGAAAGCGTCTTTGACATCTTTCCGTCGCTTTTTGAAAACACCGGTGATTACATCCGTGCTAGAAAGCGCTTCTGGTATACACTGACGAAGCTTTACACGGAGACGTTCGGAAGGACTCTCTACGATTGGTGCGAGAAAAACGGGCTGAAGCTGACGGGGCATTACGAGTGGGAGGAGAATTTCTACGCCCAGATCCGCTGCACGGGCGACATCATGAGCCACTACGAGTTTATGCACATACCGGGGAACGACTCCCTCGGCCGCGGCATGTTTGCGCCCTGGATATATCTGGAAACCGCAAGCGTCGCCGCGCAGCTTGGCAAGGAGCGAGTGATGACGGAGTGCTTCGGGGTGGGCGGGCAGAATATGGACCTGCACACGAAGAGATTGGTTTACGGCAATCTTTTGGCGCTCGGCGTCAATTTCTTCTCTCCCCATATTACGCTGTACTCGCTCCGCGGCGAGAGCAAGCGGGACTGCCCGCCGGACAACAACTATATCCAGCCCTGGTGGAAATACGCGCGCCCACTGGAGGACAGCGTCTCGCGGGCGTCGAAAATCCTGGCGAATGCGAAAAAAACCACGAACATTCTCGTTTTATACCCAATCGTGACCGCATGGTGCAACTATTTCCCCGGAAACCGCGAACCGCTCGATCTGCTGCAGGGGCGCTTTGAGGCGCTGTTCTATAAGCTCTACGACAACGGCGTCTACTTCCACTACGGAGACGAGCTGATAATGGAAAACCACGCGTCCGTCAAAGACGGAAAACTCGTCATCGGGAACATGGAGTATGACACGGTAGTCCTGCCTTATGTCGAGCAGACGCTTGACAAGACAAAAGCGCTTCTGAAGGAATTCGCCGCGGCGGGCGGAAAGCTGTACTCCCTGTCAGAACAGGGAGGAACCGCCGGAGCGCTCGCGGAAGCCGCCGAGAACTTAGATAACTCGGACGAACTGCTTGAAAAGCTTAAAAAAGAATACCCGGCGGTATTTGAGTCGAGCGATAGGCACTGGGTTCTCCCGTTTGAAAACGCGCTCGGCAAAGGCTGGTTCATATCGAACCCCGAGAGATTTGACGATATCGCGCTGACCTACGTGGGGATGACGCCCGCTGTCCTTCTCGATACGCAGGGCATGACCGAGACAGCGCTTTTCAGCGGCGACAGCTTTACGATACCCGCGGCCGGCTTTGTAATCGTGGAGGATCTCACGGCGGAAGAGGCAAAGAATGCCGTTCGGACGGAAAAGCCGGAACACTTCGGGACTGTACGAATAGACGGAGAATGGCGCGTTTCGTCGTCCGCACACGGAAGCGAGTTTAAAAACGTTGCAAATCTCGACTTCTGCGCGCTCCGTTTGGATGGCGGACAGTGGAGCGAACCGATATACACGCGCGACGCGGCCGAAATTATTAAAGCCGAAGCCGCTAAGCGAGGGCCTTCCGGCCACTGGTTGAACACTCGCAGGCTTAATACGCGCTACCAGCTGAAATTCAAGTTCAGAAACGAGAGCTCAGCCAAAAAATTCATCCTATGCGCGGAGGATGCCGATACGCTCGGCTTTACAATCAACGGCCGCACGGCGGAATTCAAGGACGACGGATATTTTCTCGACTGCGCGATTCGCAGGTTTGACATCTCCGATTACATCGTCAGCGGCGAAAATGAGGTTATTTTGGCCGGGCTGACGGGACCGGACTTTGTCGTTGAGGACATCTATCTGCTGGGCGATTTCTCGGTGAGACTGGAGGGCGTGAACACCCGCGTGCTCGGAGACCTGCCGACAAGCATTTTAAGCGGAAATCTTGAAAGCCAGGGATTTACATTCCTCTCGGGTGAAATCTCGCTTGAAAACCGCGTTAACGTTCGGGAGCCCTTTTGCAGGGCGGTTTTAAAGCTCATCTCACCCCATGTCGCAGCGGCGGCCGTCGAGGTTAACAGCGCGGAGTGCGGCGCGACAATCGCGGCGCCGTACGAGGTTGACATCACAGGCGCGCTTAGGAGCGGTGAAAACAGCGTTAAGGTGACCGTCGCAACGTCGCTTCAGAACCTTCTCGGGCCGCTCCACACCACGAAGATCGACCCAAAGAGCATCAGTCAGCCTGATTATAACGACAAGGAGAACTGGACTGACGCCCCGAACCTCGTACCCTTCGGTTTTGAAGCCTGCGAGATTTGGCTTTATAGGTAAAATAAAAAATGAAAGCGGGCGTTGCGTAATGCGACGCCCGCTTTCAACGGGCTTATTCATCACCAATAAGGCTTCCGTAGTAAAAATAGCGGGAATAGTTGAAATCAGACCTCTGGGATTGCAATCGGAACGCCGTTTTGCGTCGCGGACAGATGAGCATATATACCCGGGAGGGACATTTTGATTGCTAGGTCGGCGTCAATCGGCGGCTTTTTATCTTCGAGAACGCAGTCTACGAACGCGCGCATCATCCTGCCGTCCGCGCCGCCGTGCCCTCCGCTCCCGTCGCCGGGGTAGGACAGATCGCAGGGGATCTCGATCATTCCCTTAGCATTGGGAATATCCTTGAGATATGCAAAGCTGTGCTTTGTCTCGAGGTTATGTATCCTGTCCGTCTCAAGCGTGCCGCGGCTGCCGTAAACGCAGAAATTATGCGTCGGTACGCGAACCAAGCCGAATGAGACGAATATTTTGATCAGCGCGCCTTTTTTTGTCTTGAAAATCGCGATCTCGTTCGGAGTGCCCGTCGAAAACTCCGGGATCGGGTTGATTTCCGGAGCGAAGCCGGAGGCTGTGACGCAGGCGTCGCCGCTGAGATAGAGCAGAGGGCCTAAATTGTGAGTCAGATACTTGATCGCGTCGTAACTTGACCGCCAGGTCGGACGGCCGTCGCGGTCACGCATCAATTCGGTCACGTTGTGCAAGTATTCGGATTCGGCGTACCAGATGTCGCCGATAAGGCCGTGCTCAACCATCGCTTTCCAAGTGTTGATAAAAGCCCAGAAGCAGCAGTTTTCGCCTGCCATATATTTTAAACAGGGGTTTTCCTTAACGGCTTTCTTAACCGCCTTAGCCTCTTCGAGCGAGTTGATCGCGGGGATCTCGGAAAGCGCGTGCTTGCCCGCGGATAGCGCCTGCAACGCCATGCGCGTGTGCGCGGCGGCTTCCGTTGCGATCACGACCGCGTCGACGTCCGAGTTTAAAAGCCTGTCGTATGAGGAAAAAACGAGCGTGCCGTTTTGTCCGTTTTTCTCAAGATACGCTATTGCAGCGTTTCGACGCTCTGTGTCAAGATCGCATACCGCGCGGATCTCTGCGAACGGATAGTCGATAACGGAAGAAATCAACGAAAGCCCGCGTCCAAGCCCGACAAAGCCGAGCTTTAATTTTTTATCCATCCTGTCACCCTTCTAAACAAACGACTTTCAAAGGCTTTGAAGCATATCCCGCATCGCGTCGAAGAGGATTTCGCCCGAGATCATATGCCCGCCCTCGAAGTAGTCGAATTGAAGTTTTTCTTCGGCGCCGAAGCAGGCGTATATTTCGCGCAGGCGGCTTTCTACGCGTTTCGTGGACCAGACCGGGAAAATATTGTCCTGCGAGCCGCTTGAGATAAGGAGCGGGCGGGGCGCGATAAGGGATAGAATGTCCGGCATCTCCGCGTACTGCAGGATTCCGGGTATGTAGTTGTCAATGCAGTGGTGCACCCGGTAAATGCTGTCTTTATAGAAATTTGCGTACCCGCTGACGAGCGCGCACTTGACGCGGGAATCGAGCGCGGTTAAATTGACGGTGAGCGTGCCTCCGCCAGAGATACCCATGCAGCCGAGCCGCCCGATGTCGACGCCGGGCAGAGTTTCGAGATAGTCGATTACACGGACAGCCTCGTACACCCTGAGACCTGCTGTGCAGCCGCCCCAGAGCAGCGACATGCCTGAAATCGGGTAGCAGTCGCCGCCGTTTCCGTTTTTATCCATGTACTCATGTATTCTGGACTCGCCAAAGCCTATAATCTCCGGCGCGGCCACAGTGATGCCGCGTTTTACAAGCTCCACGGCAAACTGTTTCTGGTAATTACCGCCCTCGGGCCTTCCACAGGGGTCGTCGAGGCCGAGAATGTCGCAGACGCCGCGCCCGTGCCCGTTCAGCGCCAGCGCGGCCGGAGTCGGGCCTTCCGCGTTGAGCGGGCGCAGAAGATAGAGCGGTACGGTGAGCGACGGAGCGATCTCGAGGCTGAGTTTTTCGAGCGAATAACCGTCGCAGACCTCGAAGGAGACCCTTTCGGCCTTTGGCTTGTCTCCTGATGGACCGTAAACCGGCAGGTTCAAAAGGGCAATAAGCTTTTCACGCAGCACAGCCTGCGCGGATAGGAGCCTGTCCGCGCTCGAGGGTTTTATTGCGAAGGACTGCGCTGAGCGATCGTACATCGCGTTAAGATACGGTCTTAAATCATAAGCTTTGTCGGCGGGCATAATCGTTCCTCCATTTATATGTCAAGTGCTTTTCAGTGTGATTGATACGATTTCGGGCGGGTTGAAGACTCGCGGCACCTTAATCGCGTTTCCGAGGCCTCTGCCCACAATCATTTTCGTGCCGTTCTCGTCATATCGCCCGGCGGTGTATTTCGGGAACCACTGCATCGTCGGCGAAATCAATCCGCCGGCTAACGGAATATGTATCTGGCCTCCGTGCATATGCCCGGCCAGAATCAGATCGAAGCCGAGATCGGTGAGAGCCGGAAATATATTCGCGCGGTGATAGAGAAGGATGTTGTATAAACCCTCCGCCGGATACACGCCGATGCCGTTTTCGTTGACAAAAACGACGGCGTCGTCGTTCCAGCAGGCCGGATCGTCCGCGCCGGAGATTGCGATACAGCTCCCGCCGCGCTCGATGTACGCCGTGTCTCCGTAGAGTATCTCTATGTTATATTGCCGATAGAGCTTTTTCATCTTCTCAAAATCAGAATAGGAGAGAGCCTTTTCATGGTTCCCCCAGATGGCGAGCACGAGGTACTTCTCGGAAAGCGCACTGCAGAGCTCCTCGATTGGGTCAAAATCCAGAAGATATTGGTCTATCATATCGCCGGTGAAAACAATCAGATCGGGCGAGAGCACTGCGATTTGCTCTACAAGCTCTTGCTGGTTTTCGCCGAAACGCGCACAGTGCAGGTCCGTAAGCTGCACGATTTTGTACCCGTCAAAGGAAATCGGGATCTTGTCCGACGAAACAGTGTATTTAGTTACCGACAGGCGGTTGTCCAACGCAAAATACGCGCATACCGCAAGAAGGACAACGACGGCGCATAGGACCGCCACCCATTTTTTTGTTTTTTTTCTCTTTTCTAATATCAATATCATTTCATTGACCTTGACGGATAGATTTTAGACTTCCCACCCAGATAGATATGCTTTCTGCTCCGGGGATAGAACGTCGAGCGCGGCGCCGAGGGATGCAAGCTTGATGTCGGCGACCTGTGCGTCGAGCTCGTCGGGCACATCTATAACGGCGCCCTTTTTCAGCGACTTATGATTTTTCGCGATATACTCGACACAGAGCGATTGGAGACCGAAGCTCATGTCCATAATCTCGGCGGGGTGCCCGTTGCCCGCAGCGAGGTTGACGAGCCTGCCCTCGCCGAGCACGTTTATCGTTCTGCCGTTTGAAAGCGTAAAGCCGGTGATGTTCGGCTTACGTTCAAAGACCTTGACGGCGAGCTCTTTGAGCGCGCGGATGTCCACCTCGACGTCGAAATGCCCGGCGTTGCATAAGATCGCGTTGTCCTTCATAAGCGGGAAGTGTTCTCCCGTAATCACGTTTTTGCAGCCGGTGGCGGTGATGAAGATATCGCCGAGCGGCGCGGCGTCGAGCATCGGCATCACACGGTGCCCGTCAAGCAGCGCCTCGAGCGCGGCGTGGGGGTCGACCTCGGTAACGATGACGTTCGCTCCGATGCCCTTCGCGTTTTTGGCGATGCCCCTGCCGCAAAAGCCGTACCCCGCAACAACGACGGTTTTCCCGGTAACCATAAGGTTTGTGGTGTGCATGATCGCGTCCCAAACGCTCTGGCCGGTCCCATAGCGGTTGTCGAAAAGGTGCTTGCTCTTCGCATCGTTTACGGCGATCATCGGAAACGCGAGCTTGCCGGCGGCGGCTCTCGCCCTCATGCGGTGTACGCCGGTCGTCGTCTCCTCGCAGCCGGCGAGCACATTTTTAGCGAGGTCGGGCCTGGAATCATGAAGAATTTCGAGCAGATCTCCGCCGTCGTCGACGATGATATCGGGTGCGCAGCAGAGCGTTTTTTCAAGGTGGCGCATATACTGCTCAGGCGAAGCGCCGTGTACCGCGTTGACTGTGAAGCCATCCGACACAAGCGCCGCCGCGACGTCGTCCTGCGTCGAAAGCGGGTTGCAGCCGGTGACGAACACGTTGGCCCCGCCGCTTCTGAGCACATGGGCAAAATACGCAGTTTTCGCCTCGAGGTGGATCGAGATCGAGACGTTCAGTCCCACCAGAGGTTTCTCTGCCTCAAAGCGCGCCCTGATCGCGTTTAGAACGGGCATCACCGGGATGACCCAGTTTATTTTATCCCGGCCGGAAGGCGCCGCCGAGATGTCGCAGATTTCGCATCCGTTTTTTGTATACATGGATTTTCCTCTTTGCTGTAAATTTAAAGAATGATTTCAGCCTCGACATGCTTGATCGAAGCGCGTTTGTAAGTGTAGGTTATGAACAGCTTTCTGCCCTCGCAGATAATCGCGGGATAGGAGTATTCGCCCTCCTCGGTGTCAAGCTCGACATAATCGCAGAAGCTCTCGCCGTTGTCGGAGGACAGCGCAAGCGCGATCGGGTAGCGGGGTCCCCAGTTTTTGCCTACCGGGTTGTAAACCAGCGCCAGAACTCCGTCGGGGGACATTACAGCGTCGATGCCGCTGTTGTTGTTCGGCAGGGTGGTAGCCCGCGCGACCGACCAGGTTGAACCGAAATCGTCGGAATCAGCGCGGTAAATCCAGCCAAAGCCTGAGCGCGCGAACATGCGCAGCCTGCCGGAACCGTAGGGGTATTCCCACACGGTCGGCTGAATCAGCCCAAAGACCTTGAGGGGAATGCCGTCCGGGAATTCGCGGACCAGATCCTCTCCGGGGAACGTGACAGCAAGGTGCCTGGTGCGCGTCCAGGTCTCGCCGCCGTCGTCCGAAAGGTCAAAGAACGCGCCCCAGCGCCTGTCCGGGATTTCATCGGAGGCCGGAGCGATGATCCTGCCGTTCGATAACCGCACCATTTTATTCTTGACCGGTCCGCGGGGGAGGGGATCGCCGGCAACGAGATCGCGCGGCTCCGTCCAGGTGCCACCGCAGTCGTCCGAAGTGATCACCATCGAATGCCATTTGCTCGGCTCGAGACCGGATTTATAAATCAGTATGAGCCGGCCGTTTTCGGCTCGGAAAAGCGTCGGGTTCCAGTCGGCGACGCCGTCGTCCGGCGTGAGCGGACGGGGGACATCCCATTTATCTCCATTTAGAACGGAAAACCAAATGCGCACATCGGGGTGGCTTTCGCCGGTACCGGCAAACCATGCCGCCGCCAGACGGCCGTCGCTCATTTTAACGAGCGTAGACGCGTGACAGGACGGCGCTTTTTCAAAGCCGACATGATAGATCAGCTCGCTTTTCAGTATTTTTATTTTTGCCGCTTTCATTGTTTTCCTCCAGTATTATTATTATTTATAATCACCGCATCCTTTTGTCTACCGGAATATATTAACACAGGCGGATATAAGTTTCAAGCGCGCGATACCCGCCGCGGCAAAATATCGGTTTAACCGGGCGATATTTGATTGACCTGCGAACAGGCTTTATGATAGAATAATTTCATAAATAATATCTTGAGGAGCGAGGTTATTTTCAGCGAATCTTTGCCGAAATTAAAGGAGGGTATGTTAATGCAGATAAGAAACACAGATGTGTATAAAGAGGACGGGATGTTTGCCGGATGGCCCGCGAACAACGGGATATGGAGCTTCGGAGAAGAAATCGTTGTGGGCTTTACCCAGGGAACGCTTGAGAAAAAGAACGTCGAAGGCCATAAAATCGATTTCGAAAAACCGAGTTATAACCGCCAGAGCAGATCTCTCGACGGCGGGCTGACTTGGAGCTTCGAAGCGCCCCCGGAAATCGCATCGTTAAAGCGCGAGACCATACGGGACTTCAACGGTGAGCTTGACTTTCTCGATCCCGAGACGGCGATACGCTTCGTGCCGATGGGCGTACACGCCGGCAGCATTTCGCCGTTTTTCTACTCGAAGGACCGCTGCCGCTCCTGGGTCGGCCCGTTTACGACGCCGTCGATGGGGCTGACAGGTATTTCGGCGAGGACAGAGATTTTGCCGCTCTCGAACAGCGAAGCACTTTTGTTTTTTGCCTGCCCGAAGTCGGACGGCTACGAGGGGAGAGCGGCCTGTGCGAAAATAAGCGAAGGCGGAGGAAAATTCGAATTCCTATCGTATATCGGCCCCGAGCCCCCCGGCTTTACGATTATGCCGGCGTCATACCGCAGAAAGGACGGCGATATCATCGCGGTCCTCAGGGAAGAGGACAGATTTGACAACCCGAACCGCGGCGCACGGCTCACCCAGTACATAAGCGGCGATCTCGGAAAGACATGGGAATTTGACAAATACATCGCGGAATTTAAGCACTCCACGCCGCCCGCGATGAAGATGAGCGTTGACGGCATACTGTATCTCGCCTACGGTTACCGAGACGAGCCGTGCGGCGTCAGATTCAGGTATTCCGGGGACGAAGGCCGCACCTGGAGCAAGGATTTTATTCTGAGAGACGACGGCGGAAATTTTGACCTCGGCTATACCCGAATAACCGCGATGCCGGACGGAAGCATGCTGACCGCGTATTATTACAATAACCACAAAAACGGGGGAAGATATATTGCGTCTACGAGATTTAAAATTTATTAAAATGACAAAATAAACAATTTTCCGCCTGCGAATATAACTTGACAATAATTTGTATTTTTGTTAAAATAGATTATATATGTTATATAAAGGCATTGTTTTATCCTGCTGTTGAAAATAGCGATAAAACGAAAGGATGTTAACCGATGTCCACCAGTGAAATCAAAAAAATCCTGGAGGCGGAGAGCGAAGCAGACATGCTCCGCTCCGAAACCGCGGCGAAAATAAACCAGCTGCTCTCCTCCGCGGAAACCGAAGGACGCAGGGTTTATCGTTCCATCATATCGGAAGCCGAAGCTTTCGTAAAGGAAAAGGAAAAAGAGACCGCTGAAAAGCTTGCTAAGGCCTCAAAGGAGTCGGCAGCCTTGGCGGAACAGAAAGCTGCTAAAATAAAAGAAGCGGCCGCCGCTCATATCGAACAGGCGGCGCGGCTGATATGTGAAAGGATAATAAAAAGCTAACGTTATGGCTATTGCGTCGATGAAAAAATTAACGCTGGCGGCCTTAAAGGCCGACAGAAAGCATATCATTTCGGAAATGATGCGCCTCGGGTTTATCGAAATCGACGTCCCGAATCCTGACGAAAAGCAAAAAAGCTTTATCGCTGAGGGAAAGCTTTTCCCGGACTGCGGAAAACCGGAAGAAATACTGTCAAAAAGGGAAGCGATACTAAACGCGATAACTCTTCTTGACACCTACGCGCCGGTGAAGAAACCTCTATTCTCGCCGAAACCCGGAGTCAGGGAGTATTCCCTCTTTGACACGGGAGCGATTGACAGGGCGGTCGAGGCGGCGGAAGAGCTCAAGGCGCTCTCGGAGAAATACGAAGCGGAAAAAGCCGCAATTAGAAAGCTCGAAACAGAACAGGCGGCGTTCCGCCCGTGGGAAAACCTTGATATTCCTATGGATATGACCGGCGGGAAGAGCTTTCGCCTGATTTTCGGAAGGCTCCCGGTATATATCGACATTAAAAAGCTTGAAAACGAAATCGTCGATTCCGTGGAAACCGGCGGAACGGTTGTCGTCAACGCGGACAAGCAGCAGGTTTATCTCTATGCGCTCGCGGGAAACGAAGAGTTCGACACGCTTCTCCGCATTCTGAGAAACTACGGGTTTTCGGAGCAATCCTTCAAGGGTGAGAAGGGGACCGTGAAAGGGCGGCTTGCGAAGCTGAAAACAGAGGCGGAGGACGCGGCAAGGAGAAGAGACGGGTATCTGGCCGAGATCAGGGCGTACAAGGATAAAACGGAGCTCCTGGAACGGGCCTACGACGCGCTGACGAACGAAGCCGAGCGCGAAAACGTCAGAAAAAACCTGCTGCTGACAGAAAACACGTTCCTTCTCGAGGGCTATCTTCCGGAGACGCGCGAAAAGGAAGCCGTTAACCTTTTTGAGCGCCTGGGCTGCGCCTACTCGCTGGAGACGCCGGGCCCGGAAGACGACGTTCCGGTCAGGCTTGACAATCCCAAAGTGGTGGAGCCGTTCAGCGAGATTACCGCGATGTACGGTATGCCCGCGTACGGCTCGTTTATCGACCCGAACCCGACGATGGCGTTGTTTTACTTCATCATGTTCGGCATCATGCTCTCGGACGCGGCGTACGGTATATTGCTGTTCCTGGGCTGCCTTTTTATGCTGAAAAAGACAAAGCCCAGCGGCTCGACGAAAAACATGCTCACAATGTTCATGTACTGCGGGATATCGACGGTTATTTGGGGCGCGGTGTTCGGAAGCTGGTTCGGCAACGCTGTGAGCGTGATTTCGAGCGGGCTGTTTGGCAGGGAAGTTGTAGTACCCACACTGGTGGACCCGATAAACGAGCCGATAAAGATGATGGTCATCTCCTACATAATCGGCGGCATTCAGATTTTTACCGCAATGTTTCTGGAATCGCTGCGCAGGATCAAGCGAAAGGACTACAAAGGAGCGATTTTCGGCATTTACTCATGGTATGTGCTGTTTGCCGGCATCGGGTTGCTGTTTAAGTTCCCGGCGGCTGGCAAATATGTAGCGCTGGCCGGCGCCGTGATGGTGGGTATAGGCGGTTCGTTCGGGAAAAAAGGCATCGGAAAGCTGCTCAACGGCCTTTTGGCGCTGTACGGAATTTCCGGATATTTGTCGGACCTTTTGTCTTATTCGAGGCTGCTCGCGCTTTGCCTCTCGACGGCGGTGGTCGCGAACGTGGTAAACACAATGGGTGCGCTTCCCGGATTTGGCATAGGCGGAACGATTTTCTTTTTTGTGGTTTTTCTCATCGGCCACGCGCTCAATATTGCTCTCAACCTGCTCGGTTCATATGTTCACACAAGCAGGCTGCAATATATCGAATATTTCGGCAGGTTTTACGAGGGGGGCGGCAGGGCGTTCAAGCCGCTGGCGCTCAGTACAAAATACGTGAATATTATCAGGGAGGAATAAAAAATGAACGAGTTTGTAAAGCTGCTTGAGACGATTTTTCAGGGCGGAAATATAGCGCTTTTCGGCGCGGCCTTTGTTTTACTGATGGCGGGTATCGGAAGCGCGAGAGGCGTCGGCATGGTCGGCGAAATGGGCGCCGGGATCGTGACGGAAGATCCGTCGAAGTTTGTCCGCGTGCTTATTCTTCAGGCTCTTCCGGGCACACAGGGTATATATGGTTTGATCATCGCGTTTATGATTATGGTCAAGATCGGACTGTTTGGCGGAGACGTCAATTATGCCGATATCACGATAGCGCAGGGCGCAAGTCTTTTCTTCGCCGCTTTGCCGGCCGCGATCGTCGGATACCACTCTGCTATCAGCCAGGCCAAAGTCGCCGCGGCTTCGCTGCAGATTGCCGCGAAGCGCCCCGAAGAGTCTACAAAGGGCCTTATATTCGCCGGACTTGTCGAAACCTACGCCGTTTTCGCTCTGCTGATTTCCTTCCTTCTTGTCAACGGTGTAAAAGTTGGCTGAGTTCTCGGCTTTTATTTCGCGTAGCGGCCAAGGGCTTGGCAGAAGGGGTTGTTTAGATGAACGGAATAGACGCGCTGATTAAGAAAATTTCAGACGATAGCCGGTCCGAGTGCGAAGAAAAAATGAAAAAAGCGGAGCAGAAAGCGCGCGGCATCGTTGAAGAGTACAGAGCCCGCGGAGAAGCCGAAGCCGCAGCGCTGAGAAAACAGGCTGAGAAAGCGGCCGAGACAACGCTGCTCCGCGGAGCCGGAAATGACGAGCTCGAGGCCTCGAAGCAAATCCTTGCGGAAAAGCATAAAGCGATCGACGAAGCGTTTAGAAGGGCAAACGAAATGCTTTGCTCTCTTTCGGAGAGCGAGTATATCGCTCTTCTGACAAAATACGTGCTCGCCGCTTCTGAAGCCGGAGAGGAGAGCGTCGTACTCAACAAAAAAGACAGGGAAGCGCTGGGGGAAAAAATCGTTTCAAAATTTAACGAGGCTTTATCCGCGGCCGGCAAAAAAGCAAAGCTTTCGCTGTCCGGCGGCACAGCCGACATCAACGGCGGCTTTATACTTCGAAACGGCGACATCGATACCGACTGCAGCGTTTCCTCGCTTGTGGAGCAGCAGAAATATGCGCTTACAGAAGCGGTTGTGAAATTGCTTTTCAGCTGAAATAAGTAGAGGTTTGAGATGAGGAAGAAAAAATCGAGAGACTACAATATGGATATGTACGCGTCCGGTCGCGTCAGGGCTCTCGAGACGACGCTTTTGACGCCGGAGAGAATACAGCGGCTTATAGAGTCGAATGTCCAGGAAGGATACCGGATCCTCGCGGAGTGCGGCTATGATCTGTCGGCGTGCGACACGAACGCGAAGGGGTCGGAGGGCATCTACGCCGTTTCAAAGCTTTTAAATTCGGAGAGAGAAAGGCTCTATTCGCTCGCGGAAAGCATATCGCTTAACCCCGATCTGGTCGGCTTTTTCAGGGCAAATATTGATTGCCACAATATTAAAACGGTTGTGAAATCGGATTATCTCGGGCAGAACGCGGAAAACCTGATGCTTTACGGCGGAAATTTCAGCAAAAAGCTTGTCGAGGACACGTTGAAGTCCAAAAACTACCAGCCGCTTGGGTCGGTTTGGGCGGCAGCGGTCGAAAATGCGAGGGACATTCTCTCGCGTACAGGCGACGGTCAGCTGTCGGATTTTGAGCTCGACATCGCGATGATTGACGTTTGCTGCGACTACGCGGAAAAATCGGATTCTGAATTTTTGG
This sequence comes from Bacillota bacterium, assembly GCA_033813635.1. GTDB lineage: Bacteria > Bacillota > Clostridia > Oscillospirales > QAMX01 > JAPXRI01. The sequence continues at coordinate 50,957 of JAPXRI010000001.1, read as the reverse complement.
TTAAATACGCGCGTTTTACCGCGGATAAAATCAACTTAAAATCTGCGGTAAGGCTGATGCGCATCAAGGACGGCGAGAGACTGGCGGAGTACGCGCTGTCTGAAAAGGGCCATGTTGCAAAAAAAGACGTAGTCAGCGCGATGTCGGCGTCGGATTTAACAGGGGCATACCGCAATACCCCGCTTTCAGAGGCCGCGGAGGCCGGAACGAACGCGCTTAAGGGCGCGGGCGCCCTGTCCGATTTCGAACTTGAGCTGGCAAAGGCGGACAAGGCGTTTTTCGAGGACGTCAAATACATAGGCTTCGGACCTGAGATTCTGGTCGCGTACCTCAACGCGCGCGAGAGGGAGTATACGACGGTAAGAACGATTCTTGCCGGAAAGATGACGGGCGTGCCGGCCGACGTAATCAGAAAAAGGCTCGGAATGAAATAGGAGTTTTACAAAAGGAGAAAGAAATGGCGAGAATTGCTGTAATCGGTGATTATGACTCCATACTCGGATTCAAGGCCGTGGGTCTTGACGTTTATCCCGCCGACACGGCTGAGACCGTGTCGGAGACGATACGCTCCCTCGTTATCGCCGGAGATACGGCGATTATCTATATCACCGAACAGGCCGCGCAAAAGGCTAAAGAGGAGATAGAGCGCTATAAAGACAAGCCTTCGCCGGCGATCATCCTGATCCCCGGGCGCGAGGGCTCGCTCGGGATCGGCAAAGCTAATTTGAAAAGCAGCATAGAACGCGCAGTCGGCGCGGATATCATCAGCAGTTCCGCGGGGGAGTAACGCAAGAAACGCGGTAAATTTAAACGGAAGGATGAAAATCCGTATGGGAAACGGCAGAGTAGTTAAGGTATCGGGTCCGCTTGTCGTGGCGGAAGGGCTTTCGGAAGCCAATATGTTTGACGTCGTGCGCGTCGGCAAAGACAGGCTTATCGGTGAAATTATAGAAATGAGGGGCGATCGCGCCTCGATTCAGGTATATGAGGAGACCTCCGGTCTCGCGCCGGGAGCGGAGGTTGTTTCTACCGGAGCGCCGCTCTCGGTCGAACTGGCGCCCGGAATGATCGAGAAAATATTCGATGGCATCCAACGCCCGCTTGAACTGCTCCGAAAGCTCAGCGGCGACACTATTAAACGCGGCGTTGATGTGTCGGCGCTTGATACCAACGTAAAATGGCCGTTTACGGCAACTGCCGCCGTGGGGACAAGGGTTCGCGGCGGAGACATCATCGGCAGCGTCAGGGAGACCGTTATCGTCGACCATAAGATAATGGTTCCGTACGGCGTCGAAGGAGTTATTACGGATATCGAGTCTGGCGAGTTCACGATAACGGAGACGATCGCGAAAATAAAAAAAGACGACGGCGAGATTTATGAAATGCAGATGCTGTCCCGCTGGCCGGTCAGAAAAGGCAGGCCTTACGCCAAAAAGCTCGCACCGGCGCTCCCGCTTGTATCGGGCCAGCGGGTAATCGACACGTTCTTCCCGATCGCTAAAGGCGGCGCGGCGGCGATTCCCGGCCCGTTCGGCAGCGGAAAGACGGTGGTCCAGCACCAGCTCGCAAAGTGGAGCGACGTCGATATAGTCGTCTACGTCGGCTGCGGCGAACGCGGCAACGAAATGACGGACGTTCTGCGAGAGTTTCCCGAATTAAAGGACCCGAAGACGGGCGAAAGCCTGATGAAGAGAACCGTTCTGATTGCAAATACCTCCGATATGCCGGTCGCGGCGCGGGAGGCGTCAATCTATACGGGGATTACGATAGGCGAATATTTCCGCGATATGGGCTACGACGTGGCGATTATCGCGGACTCGACCTCGCGCTGGGCGGAGGCGCTCCGCGAAATGTCCGGACGGCTCGAGGAGATGCCCGGCGAAGAGGGCTATCCAGCTTACCTGACCTCCCGTATCGCCCAGTTCTATGAGCGCGCGGGCAAGGTTGTCTGCTGCGGAGCGGACGTCAGAGAGGGTTCGCTTAGCGCCATCGGCGCGGTTTCGCCGGCCGGCGGAGATATCTCCGAGCCGGTCTCACAGGCGACTTTGCGAATCGTCAAGGTTTTCTGGGGGCTTGACGACCAGCTCGCTTACCGCCGACATTTCCCGGCGATCAACTGGCTCAACAGCTATTCCCTTTACCTTGACCGCGTGATGCCGTGGTTCAATGAAAATATCGATAGGAATTTCCGGGAAAACAGGGACACCGCGATGGGCATTCTCCAGCAGGAGAGCGAGCTTGATGAAATCGTCAGGCTCGTGGGAATCGACGCTCTGTCCCCTCAGGACAGGCTCACGATGGAGTCCGCCCGCATGATCAGAGAAGATTTTCTGCAGCAAAACGCGTTCTCGGAGACGGACAGCTACACGTCGCCTCAGAAGCAGTTCGCGCTTTTGAAGCTGATTCTCGAATACCGCGACGCCTGCGCGGAGGCGATCGAAAAAGGCGCGAAGCCGGATGATTTGTTCTCAATCCCGTCGAGAGAACTGATAGGCAGGGCTAAGGACGCGCCGGAGACGGCTTACGAGCAGAGATACAGGCAGATTTCCGAGTCGATGCGAGCCGAAATCAAGGAAATCGCCGACAAATCGGCTGAAATCTAAAACAAACGGAAACCGTCTCTGTAAATATTGGAAGGAATGATCGCATGATAAAGGAATATAAGACCATAAGCGAAGTCGCCGGCCCTCTGATGCTTGTCAAAGGCGTTCAGGGCGCCGCGTACAACGAGCTTGCCGAAATCATCCTGCAAAACGGAGAGGTAAGGCGCTGCAAGGTGCTCGAGGTGAACGGCTCGAACGCCCTTGTCCAGCTTTTTGAAAGCTCCGCAGGCATCAACCTCGCCGAAAGCAAGGTCCGTTTTCTCGGCCACAGCCTTGAACTGCCCGTATCCGAAGACATGCTCGGAAGGGTGTTTGACGGTCTCGGCAGGCCGGCGGACGGCGGTCCGGAGCTTTTAGCCGAAGACAGGCTTGACATCAACGGCCTTCCGATGAACCCTGCCGCGAGGGATTTTCCGTCCGAATTTATTCAGACGGGCATCTCGAGCATCGACGGGTTAAACACGCTGGTCAGAGGGCAAAAGCTCCCGATCTTCTCCGGCAGCGGTCTTCCGCACGCCCAGCTCGCGGCGCAGATAGCGAGACAGTCCCGGGTTCTGACGAGCGACGCTAAATTCGCCGTCGTATTCGCGGCAATCGGCATTACGTTCGAGGAGGCCGACTTCTTTATTTCCGACTTCAAGCGCACCGGAGCGATCAACCGCACCGTGTTGTTTATCAACCTCGCAAACGACCCGGCAATCGAGCGTATAGCTACGCCGCGTATGGCGCTGACCGCAGCCGAATATCTCGCGTTTGAAAAAAACATGCACATCCTTGTAATCTTGACGGATATCACCAATTATGCCGAGGCGCTGCGCGAGGTATCGGCGGCGAGAAAAGAGGTTCCGGGCCGCAGGGGCTATCCGGGCTACCTGTACACCGACCTCGCGACGATGTACGAGCGCGCAGGAAGGCGGCTCGACAAGCCGGGCTCGATTACGATGATCCCGATCCTCTCGATGCCGGAGGATGACAAGACACACCCGATCCCCGACCTGACGGGTTATATCACCGAGGGCCAGATCATCCTCTCGAGAGAGCTTTACCGTAAAAACATCCATCCACCGGTGGACGTTCTGCCATCTCTCTCGCGCCTGAAAGATAAGGGCATCGGCGCGGGAAAAACGCGCGAGGACCACGCCGACCAGATGAACCAGATTATCGCCTGCTACGCGCGCGGCAAGGAAGCCAAAGAGCTGATGACGATTCTCGGCGAAGCCGCGCTGACGGATATGGATAAGCTCTACGCGAAATTTGCGGACGAGTTCGACAGGCGCTATGTTGCTCAAGGGTATGACGAGAACCGTTCGATCGAGGAGACGCTTGATCTCGGCTGGAAGCTTCTCGAGATTCTGCCAGCGTTCGAACTGAAGCGAATCAAGCCGCAGTTAATCGAAAAGTACTACAAGAGACAGCAGAATTAAACTTTGCGGAGGTAACCGGCAATGGCTATACTGCGCGTAAGCCCGACAAGGATGCAGCTTAAAAAGTTGAAAAAACGGCTTGCCACCGCGACAAGAGGTCATAAACTGCTTAAGGATAAAAATGACGAGCTGATGAAGCAGTTTCTCGATATCGTAAAGGTGAACCTGAGGCTGCGAAACATAGTCGAGGAAAAAGTTCTCGCCCTGCACGAGAGCTTTACGGCCGCGAGCGCCGAGATGTCGCCGGAGATGCTCGGACAAGCGCTGATGCTTCCGAAACAGAGCGTGACGCTTGAGGTCGGCGAAAAAAACATCATGAGCGTCCGCGTCCCCGTTTACGATTTCAAAACAAAATTCGAGGGCGAGGGGATTCTGCCCTATGGTTTTGCGAACACTTCCTCCGAGCTGGACGACGCGGTCAACGCGGCGTGCGAGCTGCTGCCGGATCTGCTTGCGCTCGCGGCAAACGAGAAATCGGCGAGCCTGCTTGCCGCGGAAATCGAAAAAACACGCCGCAGGGTCAACGCCCTTGAGCATGTTCTGATACCGCAGTTCCGAGATACTATAAAGTATATCTCTATGAAGCTTGAAGAAAACGAGCGCGGAAATATCACGCGGCTGATGAAGGTCAAGGACATGATGCTCGCCGAGGTGAGAAAAAGCGAAGAAGCATGATTGTAAAGCGGCTTTTGCAAGAAGGCCGTTTTATATTTATTTTCTAAAAATAACATAAATTTTAATAAAAAGGTTGTGGCTCTATGTTCAAAGTGTATTCATACAGGATTAGCGCAGACCAGAAAAACAGCGACGCGGTATTCGCCGCAGAACTGTTGAGAGACGAGCTCAACAGGCGGACCGGTCTCGGCTTTGTGGTTGCGGAGAGCGGAGATATCACCGTGTCGGTAGATAAAGCCGCAGCACCGGCGCCGGAGGGTTTTACACTCAGCGCATCCGGCGGTAAAATCAGGATAAACGGCTTCGATCGGCTCGGCGCAGTCCACGGCGCGGGCAGGCTGCTACGCGAATGCCGCTGGGGCAAGGGGTACCTTGAAATGGAAGAGACGGACATCTCGTCCTATCCGCAGAAACCGCTGCGTGGGGACCATCTCGGCTACTTCCGAAACAATAACGCCTACAATCTGTGGGATATGGAAACCTACGGACAGTATGTCAAAGAGCTCGCGCTGTTCGGCGCAAGTGCGATCGAGTTCTCGTTTGAAGATGAAAACAAAAAGGACAACGACCCCGACCGAAAATGTGACCCGTTCAAGATGATGCTCCATATCACCGGGCTTACGCGCACGCTCGGCATGCAGGTCTGGGTCAAGGTCTCGACTTCCTGGCTGAACGAAACGGGAATTCCGATCCCGAGAAAAGGCTATGTTGATGAGACAAGCCCGGCAGCTGCAGAGATGAACGATTTTCTGAGAACGGATGAGGACAGAAGAATCAACACATTTTCAAAAATCAGACATATCGACCATATATTTATTCCCGGCGGAGATCCCGGAAGGCTGAACGCCCGCGACTTGTTTGCTTTCTCGGAACGGATTGCCGCGATACTTCACCGGTATCATCCGAACGCCGGCGTATGGATTTCTCCGCAGATTGTCAGCAGCGGCGAGAAATTCACCCGAGAGTTCTACGATGAGGTCGCCCGGCGTCCAGCATGGCTGACAGGCATCGTCCACGGACCCTGGTGCCGGGAAACAATGGCGCAGTGCCGTGAGCACATCCCGGCCGATCTTCCGATCCGTTCATTCCCGGATATCTGCCATATGCTTTGCAGCCAATACCCTGTGCATCAGATGGATCCCGTATGGGCGGTTACGGCGGGCCGGGAATGCTATAACCCGCGTCCGCGCTGGCATAAGCGGATGCACGATCTGACCGCGCCATTCAACATCGGCAATATCCCCTATACGGAGGGGATCGCAGACGATGTGGCGAAATATCTCTGGCTCGATTTCGACTGGTCGGAAAGCATACCGCCCGCAAAAACCCTGAGGGATTTCGCAAGCATGTTCATCTCCCCGGACCACGCGGACGAGCTCGCGTCGCTTATCGCGGGATTCGAGGATATTTTCGAGGGGCCGGCGGTCACAAACGGCACGGTTTCGCAGGTGTATAACGGCTTGAAAGCGCTCGAAAGAACTCTCGAGAGCGAGGAGTATATGCCGGGCTTCGGTGCGGACAGTTACCGTTTTAAAATGCCGCGGCTGATGAGCGCATTTTACGCGTATATACAGCAAAAGGCGATAAGTGACGCCGGCGCAATGCAAAAGGCATGGAGCGAGCTCGGCGCGGGCGGTAGCTTTGAGGAAATCGCCGGGCGGATCAGAGAAGACCTGGAAATCGTAGGAAAGTCTCCGAATGCCGCGCTGCTGGAGGAGATATGGCGGCTTGCGGACGAGTGCTTTGACAGGATTAAATGGAAAGTCAGCACATCGCGCCACCTATCGCCCAATTACGCCCGCGGCGGTTTTCTTGACACCCTCGCGTCGCCGCTGTGCAACTCGGAATGGCTGAAGGCGAATCTCGATAAGCTGTCGGCGCGCGGCGATGAAAAGCAAAGGCTTGAAGGTCTTGCAGCGCTGAGAGACCGGAGAAACGCAGGCCCGGGAGGCAAATATCTCTCACTCGGCGAACCCTGGTCGAATCGGTATCTGAGAGTTGAGAAATCCTGGTGGGACGAGCCAGAGGCGATTACAATCCCCCGCATTGAGCAATACGTCGATATCTGGAGCCCGCATCTGAAAGAGCAAAAGCCGGACGCGCCGTTCGATAAAATCCTTTTGGAGCGCGTTTCCTCCGCCCTCGGCTATTACGGCGCGAACGTAGTTCTGGATATAGACGGCCTTGTTCCGGGAGCGCCGTATGAACTGCGAATCGTTTTCCCGCTGCGTTTTTCATGGCTCGGTCAAAAGGATATCTCCGCATATGTCAGCGTCAAAGGAAAAAGGCTTGAGTATATCGGCAACGTGCCGGGAGACGAATGGGTCTATATCTACGATGTCCCGGCAGGCCTTGTAGACGAAGAGGGCAGTCTGACGCTGGTTATCGACAAAGACAAAGGCCCCCGCGGCAGCGGCGCAACCGAGCTCTGGCTGATCAAAAAAGAATAAATATTCCGGCGGGCAGGACCCGCCGGAATATTTATTCAAACCGGTAATCGGAAAGCATTGTTTTCAGCTTCTCTCGCGCGCTTTAGCTGCATTTTTCGTCGCAGATAGGCTTTGGAACATGATTTCTGAAATTTCGGATAGTAAAAAGTAAAACGAATATAAATGAATTGTAAAAGGTACAAAGCTTCTGTTTGTGTGCTTTTGATTTGCGTAGTATAATTAAATAAAAAAGCGGGGTCTGATATGCATTACGGTCTATACTGCGACAGAGAACGGTATCACAGAAATGTCAACAGCTTTGACTTCCCGGGAAAGTGGTATAAGGGCAATCTGCACACCCATACCACACGGTCCGACGGCATGTTTTCGCCGGAAATCGTGGTCGAATACTACCGCCACTTCGGATATGATTTTATCAGCATTACGGATCACCACGTGTACACAAACACCCCCGAGCTGTGTTCGGAAGGCTTCGTCGTGCTTCCGGGTATTGAGTTTGACGCTTCACGCGTAAAGAACCTTGACAGGGCGGGGAGACCGTCAAATATCGGTTATCACGAAAACGCAATACTATGTGATTTCGATAATACACGGCAGTTTCCGGATAACTACAGGGAGACCTACGGCGATGTTTATCCCGAAGGGACAACGCTCAAGGAGGGTATTTCTCTTTTTAACGAGAAATACCAGAGTCTCGGGAACATGGTAATCCTGAATCACCCCGTTTGGTCAAGGCAGACCTGCGAAGATGCGTACGGCCTCCGCGGCATTTTCGCGATGGAAATCTACAACCATTCAAGCGAGGCGGGGAACAAGACCGGGCTGGCGGTGACGCATTGGGATTACTGTCTAAGGCGGGGTCAAAGACTTTTCTGCGTCGCGACCGACGATTTTCACTTGGGACTCGAGCCGAAGGGCTACATCATGGTGAAAGCGGAAACGCTGACGCAGCGCGCGATTGCTAAAGCCATTAAGGAGGGCAGGTTTTATGCGTCGAACGGCCCGGAAATCTTTGAGTTTTACCTTGAAGGCCATACCGTGGTGCTGAGGTGCTCACCGGTTAAAACTATCCGTTTTATTAAATACGAGCCGATGGGAACCGCATTTCACGCCGAAAAAGGCGGGTATCTGACGCAGGCCGTGACTGGCGTCAACGGGACGGAAAAATACGTTAGGGCGGAAATTATCGACGAACACGGGTATACCGCGTGGACGAACCCGATATTCCTGTACGACGGACCGGAGGAGAAATAAATGATAAAGAGGACGATTGTAAAAGGTGCGAGAGTATATAAGGGCAGCATGCACGTGCACACCTCCCGGTCGGACGGCACGCAGCTCCCGCGCGATGTTATGGCGATTTACCGGGAGCGCGGCTATGATTTTATCGCGATTACGGACCACCATATATACTGGAACGACGATAGCTTCAACGGACCGGAATTCTGCGTCCTAGGCGGCACGGAGATCGGTTTTTCGTGGGGGAGCGCGGATTACGACACGCCTTTTGAAAAGCGCTGTCTCAATTACCATCTGAACGCGTATTTCGACCCGGCGTCTTCCGACGCGGATAAGCGCCTTCCGCACGACTACCGTTGGCTTGTTTCTGATTTCGACGGTAAGTTCATACCCGAAAACGCGGATACGCGCGGACTTTATACGGTGAATTTCCTTAACAGGGGTAAAGAAAACAAAATGACGATTTACGACGCCGTGAAGGATACGATCCGTTTTTTCAAGGCGCACGGAAACGTGGTTATGATAAATCACCCGGACTGGTCGAGGCATCTCCCCGAGGATGATATAGGTTTCGAGGAGGCGTTCGCGATGGAGATCTACAACCACGGCTCCGAGGTCGGCAGCGCGAACGGGACTTCGCTTACGCATTACGACGAGGCGCTGCGGGCGGGCAGGAGATATGTGGCGCTGGCGACGGACGACTTTCACGGCAGGCTATCCACAATCGGCGGATGGATTATGGTATCGGCAAAAGCCCTCTCGCCGGCAGACCTGATGGCGGCGATTAAGTCGGGCAGCTTTTATGCTACGACGGGTCCGGACATCTATGATTTTTACGTGGAGGACGGTGTCGCGCACGCGGAGACCTCGCCGGTCAGAGAAATCTCGTTTATCACGTATGAACCCCGGGGAGCGAACTTCTCCGCGCCGACCGGCGCGTATCTGCATAGAGCCCAGGCGGAGATAGAACCCGGGACAAATTTTGTCCGTCTGGAAATCACAGACGCCTATGGGAAAAAAGCCTGGTCAAACCCGATATTTCTTAAATAGCCGCCTTGTAAAAAACATCCCCTTTGCGCGATAACGCAGAGGGGATGTCGTTTGATAACGCGGAGTTTTTTATTTATCGAATCTCAGGCTGATGTCCATCGCCGCAACGGAGTGGGTGAGCGCGCCGATCGAAATCAGGTCGACGCCCGTTTGCGCGACGGCGCGCAGGTCTTTTTCCCCCATGTTTCCGGAGGCTTCCACCAAAGCGCGCCCGCTTATCATCGAAACGGCGCGGGCCATGTCGGGAATGCTCATGTTGTCGAGCATGATGATGTCCGCCTTGCAGGCGAGCGCTTCCTCGACCTGGGCGAAGGTCTCGACCTCCACCTCGAGCTTCAGAGTATGCGGCGCGTATTTGCGCGCAAGCCTTACGGCGTTGGTTATTCCGCCGGCCGCGCTGATATGGTTATCCTTGATCAGTATCCCGCCGGCGAGGTTAAATCGGTGGTTAGTCCCTCCGCCGACGCGGACAGCGTATTTTTCGAGCGCCCGGAGACCGGGCGTCGTCTTTCTGGTATCCGTTATCATGGCCTTAGTACCGGAAATCGCCTTCACCGCTGTACGCGTCCTTGTGGCGATTCCGGACAAATGCTGAAGGAAATTAAGCGAGACACGCTCGCCGGTAAGTATGCTCCGCGCGGGCCCGGAGATTTCAGCGATGATTTCGCCGGTATCGGCCAGCGAGCCCTCGTCCTTTATGACTTTGAGCGAAACGGACTCGTCCAGCAGTTCAAAGACGCGTTTGACCACGGGAAGCCCGCAGATGACGCCCTGCTGCTTCGCGATATATTTTCCGACGATTTGCGTTTCGGTGCCGACGGTAGAGCAGGTTGTCACGTCGCCGTTTCCGATGTCTTCGCTGAGCGCGATTCTAATGGTTTCGTCAAGCTTAAAAATACTCTGCATAAAATGATTCTCCCGGATTTTTTCTAATCTAATCGGTCCTGTAGTGGGCGCCGACGCTTTTCTTTCTGTTAAGCGCGGCGGTGGCGATCTCGTAGGCGACCGTCGCGCGGTTATAGGTTTCTATGCCGTTTTTGGTATGAAGCCTCAGGGCTTCGAGGCTTTCAATAATTTCTCCGAGCCTTTGCTTTGCGTCGGATAAATCTTTGCCGTTGCGTATGATGCCGCATTTTTTCGTAGCAATAGCGCGTATCTCGCTGTCTTTCGTTTCAAAGTCATACCCGTCCTCGTTGATTTTATAACAGCTGCCATCCGAACCGACGCCGTTAAAGCCGGAGATGCTGAACTTCGAGTTGCAGATATCCACAGCGCAGCGCCTGCCGAATACGAGGCATTCCAGCAGTGAGTTGCTGGCAAGTCTGTTAGCGCCGTGCACGCCCGTGCAGGCTGTTTCCCCGACTGCGTAGAGTCCCGGGATATTCGTCCTCGCGAAAACGTCTGTCTTGACGCCTCCCATGAAATAGTGCTGTACGGGTTTCACCGGTATCCAGTCCGTTGCGATGTCGATGCCCCTGCGCATGCACTCGTTATATATTGTCGGAAAGCGGTTTTTTAAGAATTCCCTCGGCTTTGCCGTGATGTCGAGATAGACGTTGGGGATATCGCTTCTTAGCATTTCGCTGATAATTCCCCGCGTGACTATATCACGCGGAGCGAGGTCGGCAAGCGGGTGTACGTTTTTCATAAACGCCTCGTCATGCCGATTTTTTAGAATAGCCCCTTCGCCCCTGAGCGCTTCGGTGATCAGAAAATAGCGCCCCTCATTGTCCGGGTGGACGAAGGCGGTCGGATGGAACTGGACAAATTCCATATCGGCGAGGTTTGCGCCGGCGCGCAGCGCCGCCGCGATGCCGTCGCCGGTTGCGCAGAGCGCGTTTGTCGAGTTTTTATAGACGTTTCCGATGCCGCCGGTAGCCAGAACTACCTTCTGCGCTTTGAAAATAAACGGGCTGCCGTCAATTCCGAGGGCGGTGATGCCTGAGGCTTTGCCGTGCTCGGTCAGTATATCGCAGAGAAACATGCCATCATAGATTTTGATATTGTCCCGCTTTTGCGCCTCCCGCAGTAGGCTTTCCGTCAAATGCAGCCCCGTCGCGTCTCCGCCGGAGTGCAGTATTCGTTTTTCTCTGTGGCCGCCCTCCTTAGTAAGCATGTATTCGCCGTTTTCGGTATCAAAGGGCACGCCGAGCCTGATGAGCCCCAACACGCTGCTCGCAGCCTCGGCGACAAGCACCCTGACGGCCGCCGGATCGCAGAGCCCGGCACCGGCGGTGAGCGTATCCTCGTAATGCTTTTCGGTGCTGTCCTGTTCGCTGAGCTTGAAGACGGCGGCTATTCCGCCCTGGGCGTACATTGAATTGCTCTGCGTAATGGATTGCTTATTAAGAACGGCGCATTTTACGCCCGGATCAAGATTCAACGCGCAAAAAAGCCCGGCCACACCGCAGCCGACTATCACCACATCAGTTTTTATCTCGCAGGCGTTTTCCGTATCCCCGCCGTAGATATATCTTTTCATAATGAATTACCTTCATTTCAGAGAAAGCATTTTATCGATCGCGGTATATGCCTTATCGGCTATGCGCTTGTCGACCTTAATTTTATATTCGCCGTTTTCAAGCGCTCTAAGCACGCTTTCAAGCCGCGTTTTTTTCATGTTGGGACAGACAAGCCCGCCGAAGGGGGAGTAAAACCGCTTGCCCGGACAGAGCGCGCCGAGCCTGTGAAGGATTCCGCACTCGGTTCCGATGATGAATTCGCGCGCCTCCGAGTTTTTCGCGTAATCGATTATCTGCGCGGTGCTGCCGGTAAAATCCGCAAGCGCGGTAACCTCAGGCACGCATTCCGGATGTACAAGCACGCGGGCGGCGTTTCTCGCCGCGAGCGCGGCTTGAATATCCCCGGCCGTCAGTTTGTTATGGGTGGGGCAGAAGCCTTCATGAAAAATAAAGTGCTTTTCCGGTGTGAGCGCGGCGATATACCTGCCGAGGTTTTTATCCGGCACGAAGATAATCTCGTCGTTTTTAAGCGACTTGACGACCTTTACGGCGTTTGAAGAGGTGCAGCATATATCACATTCCGCCTTGACCTCGGCGGACGAATTGACATAGCATACGGCCGCGGCGCCGGGATGCTCCGCCTTAAGCCTTCTGACGTCCCCAAGGGTCACCATGTCCGCCATCGGGCAGCCGGCGGTTATTTCCGGCAGCAGAACGGTCTTCCCAGAGTTCAGAATTTTCGCCGTCTCGGCCATAAAGGAGACGCCGCAGAAGACGATGACGTCGGCGTCGGTCCCTTTGGCGGCTTTTGCCAGTTCGAGCGAATCGCCGACAAAATCGGCGGCATCCTGAACTTCCGGGAGCTGATACAAATGCGCCAGTATCACGGCGTTTTTTTCAGCCTTTTGTCTGTTAATCTCAGCGATCAAATCATTTTTATCCAAAAATTCTCACCAGCTAAATCAATATGCCTGCGCATTTCAGTTTTTCCTCGATGCGCTTAAGGGTTTCCTCGTCCGGTGCTTCCACCGTGTGCATATGGACGCCGTCGGTAACTGAAGAGAGCATTCGGGAGTTTTTCTGTCTCAGGTGTTCGACAAGCGATATCACCGCCTCCCGCGTCGAAATCATCAGCGAGCCGGTGATCTCGCCGTAAACCGGGTGCTCAATGATGACGTCTCTGACTGTTCCGCCGTTTTCGACGATCAACAGCAGCTCCTTTTCGGCATCGTCGACAGAGAAATGCCTGCAGGAAAAGACCTTCAGGTGCCTTGCCTTCCGGGTCGCTTCTAAAATCATATAACCCGACGGCGTGGCGAAAATAGGCTCTCCCGCTCGGAGAAGCGCGATGTCGGATACTATCACCTGTCTGGTCACACCGAATTCAGCCGCCAGGGCGCTTCCCGTGACCGGAGACGCGGATTTACGTATCAGTTCTAAGATATGCTTTCGCCTTTCTTCAGAGTTCATGCATATCCCCTCCAGACCTTATCCTGTATATTATATAACCGTGGGCATAAAAAAGTCAACAGGTGTATAGACACCTGTTGACTATACGGTATAATGCTTTAATTCTTCCCGTTGTAGACACCGAAGAAATGCAGTATGTTGATATCCTCCGGGATATAGGCCCCGTGCGAGCCGAAGCCGTTTTCCTGGTCGTGTACGCCGTGGTCGGGTGAGAACGTGAGCAGCGTGTTGTGCGGAGCGCGGAGCTTCTCTATGCCTGCAGCAAGCTCGCTGAATATTTCTATCTGGCTGTCGAGCGCCCTAAGCGACTCGGGAGAGGTCGTGCCGGTTTTATGCATAGTGTCGTCGTAGGCCTCGGTGTAGACGCTTATAAGGTCATAGCTGTCATCGGCGATCAGTTCGAGCGCCTTGTTTTTTACCGCCTCGTCGCTGTCTTCAAAGAAATAACCGATATCACGCTGCAAAAAAATCCGGGACATGCTGGACTCTTTTACCGCGACGATTGCGCATTTTTTTCCAGCCCGGACGAAGGCGTCATAGACGGAGTCCGTTTTAACCACCGGTTTTTCGTATCTCTGTATCCCGTGAACCTCCGGCAGGGCGCCGGTGTACATTGTCGCGAAGCAGACCGGCGTGCAGGATGGCATCACGACCGAGAACGGGACGGTGAGCTGGGTTTTGGCGAGCACGGGTGTGAACTTATCACGGTAAGCGTTAAAAAGCCACAGGGCGATAGCGTCCGGGTTATGGATCACGATGCGGTCTATGCCGTTTTTCACGATGTCGTTTACCGCGGATACCACCCAGTCGAGGGGGTTATCCGCGCAGCGCGGTTTTTCGCAGCCCGCGATTTCGGTTATAGTCGCCGCAAATCGCATGAGCGAAATGCTGTTAAAACTACTGTCCAAGAATTTATGTCCTTCTTTCCATGCAATATGTCGGTCAGAATTAACGGAGCGATTCGGCGTAAACCATGCGCGTTGAAATTGCCGCAGTATTCCTTTCGTTTATCTCAAAAATGCGGCCTCCCTTGCGCTCGGCCGGGCCGTACGCGCTGTACCCCATACTGCCGCAATAACTCATGCCGATTCCGCAGTAATCGCCCGTAAAGTCGTTTCTGTGCGTGTGCCCGCATGTGATATGCCTGACATCGCCGCGCTGCAGAGCGGCCGCGAAAAGCCCGGAGTTGAAGGCGCCAGGGTCCAGAAACTCGTCGACGGTACCCGCGAGCCCGGAGGCCTCCGGATTATTCTGGACGAAGATCATTTCATACAATCCGGTATGCAGCACCATCAGCGCGTCCGCTTTTTCGCCGTTATGCCGTTCAAGCTCCGCGGAGCTGTTCCAATACCACATCAGCTGGTCGAATCTGACGATATCGTAGTCGGCGGGTGTTGTGCAGAACCTCTCCCGGTACCTTGCGGTTTCGCTTGCGAGCCCTGCCTTAAGGTCGTCTATTTTATTGTTTGTGTCGAGGCACCAGACGTTGAATTTTACTTTGCCGTCGCCCGAAGATGAATAGATCGGCAAGACATAATTTGTCTTCCCGTGGACACGCGGTCCCGTATGCTTTGAAACGCAGAAAGGGAAGCTCTCGTATACGGCCTGCGCGGCGGATTCCGAAACGGACAGGTCGTGGTCGTGATTCCCGAAAATATGCGCCCAGGGGATATTGCGGGATTCCATCGGGACGGAAAAGATGTCAAGATAGCGTTTCAGGTCATCCTTCGTCCTCACCGAGTCCGGGTTGCAGATATCTCCGCCGAGGATAACAAGATCCGGCTTTTCTCTGCCTATGATGCCGTCCATGCCCCGAAGAGTCCGGTGATCGTAGTCAAGCGGTTCCTGAAGGTCCGTGAATACTGCGATTTTGAAATTGCCATCGCTTCGAAATTTCAGCGGCTGTTTTGAAAAAAGATTGTATGAGAGTCGGTTCATAGCTGATCATCCTTTCCGGTTATGTTCTTCTATCGTTATTCCTGAGCGA
Source organism: Bacillota bacterium (assembly GCA_033813635.1). Classification (GTDB taxonomy): domain Bacteria; phylum Bacillota; class Clostridia; order Oscillospirales; family QAMX01; genus JAPXRI01. The sequence continues at coordinate 35,597 of JAPXRI010000001.1, read as the reverse complement.
TATTTATCGGTTTGTATCCCTTTTTGTTTATTTTCTCAGAGTCCATGCCTGCAGTCTTAGCCTTTCGGAGAGATAAGCGTCTCTGAAGCTCTTCGAGTGAATCCAAGTATTTCTGAATGAGCAGTCCCTGATTGCCGGGAACTCGTCAAGAGAGATCTGCTGGGGTCTGGGTGTCAACAAAATGCTGTTCCCTCCGTCGCCGCAGAGCAGCGCGAGCCCGACGTAGAGGTAGTCCGCGGGTCCGATTTTTACGCCGACGTCAATCTCGGGCGGGAGGAAGCCCGATGTGTCGAGATTTTCCGCAGCTTTTACCAGCGCGTCGGCGCTTACGCGGACTTTTTCCGTTATCCCGCGGGGCTTTTCAAGAAAACCGTACACCTTTCCCGCTCGGTATACGTCTCGTCCCTTGAGGAACTCGGTGACAGCGAGAAAGACATCGGAGATGCAGAGGGAAAGAGGCTTTGTCATCGGATAGAAGCGTTCTTCAAGGTTTGCTCTGATTTCATGAAGCATATCCCGTGTCACTGTGCGTTCCGCGGCCGGATTCTTTTCGGAGACAACCTCGCTAACCGTTCTGAAACGGAATCGTCCGTCGTTTTTCAGCGCGCGGACAAGGGAGTCAAAGTCCGAGTAAAATCTCTCGGCATCCTCCGCCGGCCGTGCGGGCGCTGCTTTCCAATCGCCGAAGCGGGAGAGGTTTTCCCCGTCGTAGTTCAGTTTGTCCCAGAACTCGCTGAAAAGCGCGATATTCGGGTGGTTATAGATGATCGCCTTTTTCCGTTTTGCGAGCAGCTCGATGATCTCTTCCTGCGTATGCCTATGCGAATAGAAGAGCTCTTCAAGCGAGATGAAGTACTCCATATGCAGTGCGTTGCAGAAAAACACGCCGGCTCCGTCGGCGGTATCGGCGAAAGTATCGCAGTAAGCCGGTATACCCATATCGGCGTAGCCGTACATCGCGACGTAGGACTTGCTGTTTCCGGGCGGAACGGCGGCGCAGAGCTTCTCTGCGCCGGTGACGGCACGGATTTCGTCGGCGGCCTTCGTCTCCTGAAACATAAACTCGCCGTAGGCCTTTAAAAAATCCTCTTTATCGGTGTATTCGTTGATCGTCGGATGAAGGGAATGGCCGTAGCTGTGGGTTGCGATTTCGTGGTATTTCAATGCGTCGATAACGTCGAAGCGCTTCCAGTTCAAAAGCTGCTTCGCGACCAGGCCGACGACGCAGAAGTTCCCGCGAATGCCGTGCTTTTCAAGGAGTTTCGCGTTCCGGAGTATCGCGTCCGCCGCGCGGCAGCTTGTAAAGTCCTCCGTGTCAAAACAAAACAAAATGTCAGTCATAACGTTCTCCAATCAATGAGATTTCAGGCGTTGTCGCCGTTTCTGTGTTTGATCCAAATCTTATCGGCGAGCAATTCGGTCTCGCTTTTGTCGAGCCCGAGCGCTTTGTAGATTCCGTACGCCGCGATCGGGACAAGGATTATAAAGTAGGTCAGAATGTACTGGGATTTCGCCTCAAAAAGAAGGTGATAAAAAAATCCCCCGAGAACTGCGAGCGGAAGCAATACCTTCAGTGTTTCCGTTTTTCTCAGAAGAAAGTACGCGGCCGCGGACGCAGACAGAAAGATAGCCTGCTGGTAGAAGTTCATATAATAGCGAAGGAAATACCCAAGCGCTCCGCTGTAGACGTTTTCGGTAAGCGGGGAAATCGTATTGTAATGCTCCTTGACCTGGCTTACCCATATACTCTCATATGTCGGCTCGTTCCACTGGCTGACAGTTTTTTCGATAAAGAATCTCGCGGCGTCCCTGGGGTTTTTTATAAAGTATGAGAGCCTTTCTTTAAGCTCTGCCTTGGCTTCTTCGGAGGCTTTTTTCCCGTCATAACCGCTCTTCTGATATGCGGCGACGGTGTATTTCCCATTATACCACCCGGGCGCGATATCGGATTCATGGAAGCCCATATTCATCCATAAAAGCTTGGGTATCCCACAGCCGACATCGGAGCCGGAGCGGAGCTCATAGGAAAAAACAACGAGTCTATTGAATAAAACGCAGGATAGAACACAGATAAGAGCAGAGAAGATCATGAACACTCTGCGCGTTTTCAGAAAATGGAGTAAAAAAACAATGCAGATGGCCGCGAGAATGATAATGCCGTTGGGCTTTACCGCGCAGGCAAGTGAGATAAGAACGGCGGTCGGCAATATCAATGCTTTTCGCTTTTCATTAATCAGCCGGAGCGCGTAAAGGGACGCCCAGAGGGCGAGCGTGAGCTCGGGAATGTTCCCGTAGACAAAGGTGAGAAACAGAAGCGGGGGAGCACAACCGAAAAGCAGCAGAATTGTAATTCTCTGCACGGCAGAGCTCCTGAAAATCACGCCGGAAAGCCGTATAAGCGCTATATAGGCAAAACACAGAAACACAAGATTGACGAATTGCAGCAAAATTCCGCTCTGGGTAAAGCGGAAAATACGTAGGAAAAACTCGCAGAAAAGTACATACCCGAGCTGAAAGGGAAAATTGTTGAAATACTGCTGATGGTGCGCGAGAAAAGAGAAATTGTCGTTTGACGCTTCCACCGCAGCGCTGAAGACAATGCCGGAGTCATGCTCCGGTACGGAAAGGGCGGATATGATCCAGAACGAACCTACAACTATCGTCCAGACTAGCAAAAAGACCGTCATATTCCGGACGGACGCGCGCAGAAAGAAATTCTTCGAAAAATGCAAACATAAGAACAAGAGGCCCAGAAGAAGGATGTTTACAAAGACATTGTCGCGGATATAAAAGATGCGCTCCTGCATGGTGTTTAAGTCGTCGACGCCGGTTGTCCGGAGAAAACCGACCGCCGATAAGGTAACGAAAATCAACAGAAAAATAGCGAAGACCGCTCCGCTGCAAAAATTACCGATCTTATCCAAAGCATTATTTTTTCTGTTCATTTTTTAATCACCGAGAGCATAATGGTTTTCTTAAGCGGTCGTCCGTAGACGAGAAGCCCCTCGCGGATGTCTATTTTTATAATATAAGTCTTCATAAACTCTTCTTTTCGGCGTCAGTGAACTTATCATACATTATACCATAATATTGCTAAAATGCGTATACATTGTCATCATGTATTTTCTCTGTCACATTATTACGGCTGCGTTCCTGAGTTGTCGAGATATTTGCTTCGCCACCAATCTCAATATAAAGAGCATTCAGCAGGTTTAGCATATCACAATATATTAGATTATAATAGAGAATAGTTGCAGCATGCGTATCCAATTGCCTCACCAATTTGCGATTATTGGAACAGGTTAACTAACAAAGCATTTTCTGAAGTCATTCCGGCTCTTAATGTGACTCTGCGGCATTGATCTTCGTATTAATTATTTATGTGGATAACTTCTTTAAAACGCAGATTATTGAAAAATACAGCAACAATACTGGTTATCAGGCAGTTGCGTTATGTTATATAAGTTGACACAGTTGTTTTAATCTGGTATAATTGCGAACAGGTATAATTGTAGAAAATGATAGTAATATGACAAGACGCAGGACTTTTCGTTAGGAAAAAGAATGGATAAATATTGTGTAAAATAATTAATTACACTTATGATATATGCTGCACAATAGGCAGGGCGGAGAAAAACACCACTAAATACATGCAGGCACAATAATATGAAGGGGGTGATAAACATCGCTATAAAAAAATCGAATCAAATCCTGGTCGCAATCGGCTTGTTTATGCTTTCAGCTATTGCTTTGATATTTACAATCGGTCTGGTCCTGCTTCCTGACGGGGATGGGATGGTTACTTCCCCTATCTTAGGAACATACCATATCGGGCTGCCGTCATTCGACTCTCCGGTTGCAGACGCGCTTGTATATATTCTCCTTCCTATTCCGTTTATTCTTACTTTCGAAGGCGCATTGTGGCGATTGCACGAAGCGCTTGGCATGCGCAGGGAGGTTCTGAAGTATAAGCCGAAGACCATATGGTCAGCATTTGCCACTTTCAATCAGGTTAAGGACATTCTGAATGCAGTTATATTCCTGAGTGTATTTATAATCCTAATTGCATTACTGCTTTATGAATTATGGTATTTTCCCAAAGTCATTTCAAAAAACACAGTCCTGTACGCCGCCACGGTTATTGCTTATGCTGCAATCCGTAAAAAGCTTGGAAAAGCATGGAATCATGCCGCAAAACGGTTTCGCAGCGGTCTGCCTACATACCGGCTTGTGGAGGACGGCGTGATGATCAGGCTCTTTCCTAATGCCGGTAAAAGATTCTCAGAGTTGCAGCCGGTACATATCCGCTTTGATGAGATTGATGAGCTGCAGGTGATGACATACACGGAATCCGAGGCTTTTTTGAAATACAATATAGGTCCGGATTTTCAGCTGAGCAAAAGACAGCTCGAGGACACAGCCGCCTATCTGAGGGGCAAAATACCAAGACCGTCAGTATATACTTACGGAGGAGCCAAAAATGACTGTGTTCTTATCCGTGGGAAGGAGCTCTTTTACATGATCTCGTTTGATGCGGATTCTGTGTCCGATTTGACGGAAGCCTACCGGTCTTTTAAGAACTCATCGAAGGAAGCCGGCCCGGGCAACGGTTATAGTCCGCAGTGTACATAGACCGAATGCAAATTAGCGCGTTCAAGGATCTTATAACATATTGCGTGATGTATATGACGGGAAATGATAATCGGTACACACCTTAGAAGGAAAAGTGAAAGGAGACGATGGAGAATCCAAAGATAGGAGATTACTGACAAAAATAAAAGTATTTGATGAAACCCTTCAGAAAGCGGATCAAGCATAATTAAAGATGAACAGACCGCCGTGCGAACAGAATGAAAGGAGATTCGTATGAAAACCGTTCAGAAAAAATCCGTGGTCCTGATACTGGCTTTGTGTTTATCATTATGTCTTAACTCCTGCATCATTCAGACTCCTTCGCAGTCATCCGAAGGATCACAGCACCAACAGACCGGTGATAGCAATAGTACCGTAAGCACGATAAAGCCCAACGAAACCACCGGGAAATATGAGATGATAACAATTCCGGGCGACTTCGACGCATCAAGTTCGGTCAGTATCGGCAAAGTCGATACTTCCAGCATTCTGAAAATGAGTGTGGTCGATATCGGTAAAATCGGCCTTAAATTTACTAAGCCCAAAATTACAATAAAACCGGGGGGATCCGGTACGGTTAGCGGTACTGTGGACGAATTTCCACCGTTCGCCCTCACAGAGAAGGATATTGATATGCCGGTGCTTGAGCATTTGGGATGCGGCTATGATGTTTTCGAAAAATACGCCTGCGCAAAATATGTTGAAGACGGAACGATTATAGATATTGGCAAGCTGCTGAAAGACGGCAAGGTATACCGCAGAAACATCCCGGAAAGCACATATAAAGTAGTGACGGCATCGAGTATTAAGAAATATTCAAAGGAAGTAGCGACCCAAATATCATTATCGGGCAGCTATATGTTCTTCAGCGGTAGTGTAAAAGCAAATTTCAGCTCTTCCCATCTTGAAGAAGCAAATTCTTACTTCAGCACGATCTTTTATAACATAGGGCTGTATAAACTTTATATTGACCCGTCAGTGAATCTTAACGATTATTTAAAGGCGGATGCTGTAAACATTCTTGAATCAAAAGACGCTAAATTCATTTTCGAGAATTACGGCACCCATGTTTTAAGGTCAATAGAGGCAGGCGGAAGATTTGACTACAATACCTGTATTGAAAAAAAGTATGTGAAAGATGAAAAATCATTTTCAGCCCAGGTGAAAGCATCATTTAACATCGGTTTTGCATCTGCAAAATGTAATGTGGATAACGCGAGCACCCAGGTTGAGGAATCTTTTAAAACAAACAGCGTCGTCAATATATTTACATACGGCGGCGACGGCATTGACGGTCAGTCTCTTGAAAATGATGTCAATGCGCTTAATAAATGGCTTGCCACCGTGCAAAAGAACCCGTCTCTATGCGAATTCGGTGATAATGGCCTTATCCCTATATGGGAATTTTGCAAAACCGAAGCAAGAAAGAAGTATTTACAGACCGAGTTTGAAAAGTATGCGGTTGAAAAAATGAAAATGGTTCCGACCGGTGCCGTTATTAACGGCTTACGTCTTTCATTTTCAAAACCATATGATAATATTAACAGTGAATTTACCGATCCCGACTCAGGAACATGGCATTTTATATCCAATATCGCATGCCACGGGATGGATCGAGTCGCAAATCTATACGCGCGCTACACCTTTGAGGACGATACAGAAAATCCTCCGATTGTCGAAATTATACTTGAGGATAAAACCATCGGGGATGATGCGGTGAATTATTTCAACAGCAGGTACAAGGACGATCCCACGGCAAAACTGTGGGGACTGCAAGGCAGCCACAATATACCCGGGTCAAATCTCGGAACGGAGATAAACTCGACACTGGCAAAAGCGGCGGGAGCTCATGAGATAAGGCTGTATTATGTTACAAGTGAAAAAGGCAGCCCGATTCATGAGATACTGTTTAAGCATATATCATCGGATAATACGGAGTATTATATGCAGCATGCGCCCGATGACGGCAGAAAATACCATTTTGTCCCTGTTTTAAGCGACCATAGCAAGATTAAAGATATAAGCGAGGGAGCGGCCGCATTTGTTGCGGGGATACCGATAGCCAGAAATTGCTTCTTACTGTATACGCTCGAATAAACAATTTAACATTATCACATGCAATCAGCGCTTGATGAGCGGTACCCGACCCTTTTCCAACGTGGGTTATGAGAAATATCAAAAAGCCCCAATTCGATTAAAAGAATTGGGGCTTTGGAAATTACCACCTGTGGGCTGGAAAAAAGAGCTGCTCCTTGTATGATGCTACAACCATTTCTCGACCTTAGACAGCAACGCCACGCATTCGACGTTGGCGGTGCGCGGAAACATGTCGAATGCGCTGAGGTTGGAAAGCATGAAGCCGCCGGCTGAAAGCAATTTGATATCCCGGGCGAGGGTAGAAGGCTCGCAGGAGACATAAATCAGATGCTTTGCCTCATTTTTAATCAGAAAATCGCATATCTGTGGAGAAAGCCCTTTTCGCGGAGGGTCGACTACTACAAGATCCGGCGAGAAATGTTTTTCTCTCAGAATCTCGGGCGCGCCGAGCGCGTCGGCGCAGAAAAAGATGACGTTTTTAATCCCGTTTTGCGCGGCGTTTTGCCTGGCGTTCTCAATCGCGGCGGGGACAATCTCGATCCCGGCGACCTCTTTGAAAAACGGGGCGAGAGTGAGCGTAATGCTGCCTACCCCGCAGAATAAGTCCAGGGCGCGCATTTCGGACACGCTGCCCAGCGTCCGCGCATATGAGAGCACGCGGGCGTAAAGCCGCTCGCACTGGGCTCTGTTAATCTGATAAAACGAAAGGGGAGAGAGCGTCAGGCGGTTTCCGCAGAGCACGTCCGTTATTACGCCGTCGCCGTATAAAACGACGTTCTTCCTTCCGAGAAGAGCGTTTGTCCGGGAGGGATTTTCGTTGACGACGACCGTCTTGAGTCCGGGCACAGCCTTTTGGAGCAGTTCGATAAGAAGCTGAGTCCTTGGGAGTGACGGGCGTGCCGCGATAATGCATACCATCACCTCGCCGGTGACTTCCCCGTAGCGTATATAGATTGCTCTGACGGTTCCCCTCCCTGTGATTTCATCGTAGGGCTTTACTCCGGCCTTTTCCATGAAGGAAACAACGGCCTTTGCCGCCGCGTCGAAAAACGCGGGGTGGATCCCGCAGGCGGCCTTTTCGCTGCAAGAGACTATGTTATGGCTGTTTTTCCTGTAGAAGCCGTATACGATTTTCCCGCCGCGGTCCGACCCGACGGGGTATATCGCCTTGTTCCGGTAAGCGCGCAGCGAAGGGGCAGGGAGAATCTCAAAATCGTCCGGAAGCTTATCGACACCGCCGAGCTTTGAAAATGCCGCGGCCACGACGTTTTTTTTCTGACATAATTCCGCGCTGTAAGAAATATGTCTGAAATCGCACCCGCCGCATGCGGGAAAGGCGGTACAGTCGTTGTTTTCACGGGTGGGTGAAGCCTCGAGAATTTCCTCGATTCTGCCGATCGCCCTGTTGGCGAGGACCTTAATGATTTTTACCCTGAGCCTGTCGCCCTCAGCCGCTCCGGGTATAAAGATAACGACGCCGTCTGATTTTGCGATGCCGGCGCCGTCGTGAGTATATCCTTCAACGTTTAAATCGTAAATGTCGTTTTTTTTAAGCATTACAGCCTCTGTATAGATATACTTAACCCATGTTCGGATCGATTTTCATCATACCTGAAAACTCCGAATATGGGATTGTAAACTGGATAATTCCGCTGACATAGGGCGCGATTTGGTACGGGTTAAAAACGCATACAAGACCGTCTGACGATAAATACCATTTGTTGGAATAGTCGAAGGTCTCAACGAGCTTTGTATCGGGGTAATAATTATCGGGATTCTGCGCGATCTGATTTTCGATATAGTTATATATTTTCTGCATATAAACCGAGGAATCGCTGTTAAACAAATCGGAGAGTGAAAGCGACGCGCCGTTTGTCATATTATAGTTAACGCAATAATCCCATATGTAGTTGTGCATGTCGCCGGTAAACTGATTGATAAAGAACACGATAGACAGCACAGAACTGTTGTTGAGCTTAATTGTGTAGCTTACGTCAAATGTAAACGGAAGGCTTGACCCGTCCGCGACGAACTCCGTCTTAGCGAGGCTGAGGGGGGTATTTAACGCATAATCTTTAAATGAATTGCCGACTTTGGCAAGAGCGTCGTTCACGGCGGATATGATGGGGCTGGAATTCGGGTTATTAAATATTGGGTAAGAGATTGTACCGGAGAGCAGAATCTTTGAATCCTGCGTCTCGTTGAGCGTAATCAAACCCGGGGCGCTCTCAGTCACCGGAATGGCGGAATCGGTCGCCGGCGGCGCAGTATCCGTACCGGGGTCGGACGCGCCGGATTCAGCGGTTATGGAAAATACCTGGGATGAATCCAGCGGCAGCGCCGCGGAAGTGCTCTCAATCAGCGTGCCGCTTAAAGCCGGAGCGTCTTTATCGGTCGACACAACAATGGCTGCGGCTACGGCGGCGATAATGATGGGCAGAGCTATAAGGCAGTATAGCTTATATTTATTGAAGAATCTTTTTAAGCGGACAAATATTTTGTTCGGAAAAGTCATAAGCTTGTTCCCTTCGTAATTTCTTGGTTGGAGAAAGAGGGGGAGAGACGGCATGGCGCATATCGACATGCGCATAGCGACATACGCTTTGGTAAGGCAAATAGATTATTAGCAATATTATATCATAATATATCAAAAAAACAACAGTCATTTTTGAACATTGACAAGGCTGGAATATTTTTGTATAATTTCTAGGAATACTATTGATGGCAGAGAGTGAATCTAACTTGGAACATGCAGTCGACCATATCGTGTGGGACTGGAACGGGACTCTTCTTGACGACGTTGATATCTGTATTAATATATTAAACGAGATGCTTTCCGAAAGAGGATATAGCGGAGTAACGAAAACACGATATCTTGATATCTTCGGGTTCCCGATAAAAGAGTACTATGTTAAAGCGGGCTTCGACTTTTCAAAAGCAAGCTTTGAGGAGCTGGCCGAAGTATATATTGTAAAGTACAGAAAGGCGTCGCGTTTGGCGCCGCTCGTATCGGGGTCAAAAGACGTCCTTTCGGAGATTAATATAAAAGGGATCCCGCAGAGCGTGATATCGGCGAGCGAAAAATCACTGTTGCTTTCACAGATCGAAGAGAGGGGCATCTCTTCGTTTTTTGTCGATGTGGACGGCCTTTCGGATAATCTCGCCACAAGTAAAAAAGAAATCGGCCTCAGATGGATCAGGGAAACAGACATAGATCCGAGCAGGGTATTGCTGATCGGAGACACGCTGCACGACCTCGAGGTCGCGCACGCGATGGGCTGCCGCTCGCTTCTCGTTGCATGCGGGCATCAGAGCCAAAAAAGGCTTTGCAAACGCTGCGATAACGTGGTAAACGATATGCGAGGCGTTCTTGAATATATTAATCTGCTGTGAGAGGGAAGGGTTTTATGAATAAAACCATGCTTTTTATAGTAAATCCGGCCGCAGGGAAGGGTCAGATAAAATCAAAGCTCTTAAGCATACTTGATATATTTACAAAGCAAGGGTACGATATCACTATCAGAATAACCCAGTCGCGGGAGGACGCGACGCTGACGGCTATGAATCACGGTGGCAAATACGATCTGATTGTCTGTTCAGGCGGCGACGGGACGCTGAGCGAGGTTATCAACGGCGTGATGAAAGCCGGCGGCAACAAGCCGCCGATTGCGTACATACCCGCCGGGACGACGAACGATTTCGCAAACACGCTTGGTATCCCCTACGCGGACCCGATCGCCGCGGCGAGGCTTGCGGTGCGGGGCACCCCTGCGGAGTACGATATCGGCTGCTTCAACGGTAAGTATTTCACTTACAGTGCCGCTTTCGGCGCATTTACCGACGTTTCGTATATAACGCCGCAGAAAACAAAAAGCATGCTCGGAAGAGCGGCCTATATCCTGCAGGGCATCGAGCGGCTCTCCTCGCTGCGCTCGTACGCGCTGAAAATCAAATGCGGCGAAAGGGAGCTCGAGGGGGATTTTATCTTCGGGCTGGTATCGAATTCGGACTCGGTCGGCGGTTTTAAGGGCATTTTCGGGACGGACACAGAGCTCTCCGACGGTCTGTTTGAGATTGTCCTCGTCAGGATGCCGCGTACGATCATCGAGCTGAACACGATAGTTATGTCGATCCTCTCAAAGGAAATGGACGCCCCAGGACTCTACTCATTTAAGTGTTCACATGTCGAGATAAACAGCGACGAGCCGCTCGCGTGGACGCTCGACGGCGAATTCGGTGGCGCGCCGACGAAATCGAATATTGAGATAATAAACAACGCCGTCAAATACGTGGCCAACAGAAAATCGCTTCAGTCAAAATAGACGAAAAAAGCTCCGGGCATGCCTAAAAAAGCATGCCCGGTTTTGCATATCCTGTATCAGTTATCAGAGAACCTTGCTTAAAAAATTTATCGTGCGCTGGTTTTTCGGATGAGAAAAGATCGCGTCGGGGGTGTTTTCCTCAACGATAAGGCCGTTGTCCATAAACAGAACCCTGCTCGCTACTTCCCGCGCGAAACCCATCTCGTGGGTCACCACAACCATCGTCATGCCGTCGTTAGCGAGGTTCTTCATAACGTCAAGCACCTCGCCGACCATCTCGGGGTCAAGCGCGCTCGTCGGCTCGTCAAAGAGCATTATTTCGGGTTTCATCGCGAGGGCGCGCGCGATACCGACGCGCTGTTGCTGACCGCCGGAGAGCTGGCGCGGGTAGGCGTCGGCTTTATCGGCTAGTCCTACGCGCTCGAGCAGTTTATAAGCGATTTCGTCGGCTTCATCCTGTGTCGCTTTTTTCAGTTTGACCGGCGCGAGTGTGATGTTTTTTCGCACCGACAGATGGGGAAACAGGTTGAAGCTCTGAAAAACCATACCCATTTTTGTCCGCAGCCGGTTCACATCGTATTTCGGAACGGTAATCAGCTCGTCGTCGACATATATCTCTCCGGCTGTCGGCTTTTCGAGCAGGTTAAGGCACCTCAAAAACGTCGATTTGCCGGAGCCGGAAGGGCCGATGACGACAATCTTCTCGCCCTTTTCGATATGCTCGTCGATGCCGTTGAGAACGCAAAGATCGCCGAAGTGCTTATGAAGCCCTTTAATGCGAATCATTTTTATGCATTCTCCTTTCGATGTTTTTAAACACTGCCGACAAAAGCATGGTCATTCCCAGGTATATGACCGCGACCGCAAGAAGCGGCATATAAGCGTTGAACGTGCGGCTTCTGATATAGTCCCCGGCTCTGGTCAGATCCTGAAGCGCGATATAGCCTACGATCGAAGTCTCCTTCATCAGCGTGATGACTTCGTTGGCCAGCGCGGGCAGAATATTCCTGAACGCCTGCGGGAGGATGATATAAAGCATCGTCTGCGCATGGTTCAGCCCTAGCGAGCGGCTGGCCTCGGTCTGCCCCTTGTCGATGGACTGGATGCCTGCTCGCACGATTTCACCCACATACGCGCCGCTGTTGATGCCGAATGCGATAATTGCGACTAAAACCTGCGAAATCCTGATCCCGCTGAAAACGACATAGTAGATAATCATCAGCTGTATCAGCGAAGGTGTGCCGCGGATGACCGTCAGGTAGACTCCGGCTATGCCGGAAAGAATCCTGTTTTTGGAAATGCGCATAAGCGCGACGATGACTCCGAGCAAAATCCCGAGAATTACCGCGCCGAGCGTAACGTAGATCGTTATTTTAAGCCCGTTGAGCAGCAGGAGATAGCGGTTCTGAGCTATGAAATTTAAATAGAACTTATCCGCGAAATCCGATAACCATTGCTTCATTTTAGTTCCTTAATCCGCTTTAACGATAATCGCCTGAGTCGAGGTATAATAGGAGTCCGAGAAGTCGACGCTTAAAAGCCTCTCTTCGGTCACGGTCATACCCGCGATGACGAAATCGACCGAGCCGTTTTCAAGCGCCATCAGCAGCGAGTCGAAGTCCATATTAACCACATTGAGCGTCATGTCGGCTTTCTTGGCGATAAGCTTCGCTATTTCGATATCAAGGCCGGCGACTGTTTTGCCGTCGTCAAGGAGATATTCAAACGGCGGGAACGCGGCATTTGTGGCCATCGTGAGCGTGCCCTTTGTTCCTACCTGTTCGCCGGTGATATAAGAGCCGCGCTGATCCTCCGGCGTGTCGATAAAGCCCTTCAGCAGATTGTCATATGTCCCGTCCGCTTTAATCTCGTCGAGTGTGTCGTTGATCAGGGTAAGAAGCTCGGAATTGCCTTTTTTAACGGCTATCGCGTAGTCTTCGGGATCAAAAGCGGTGTCATCGAGCAGTTTGAGGCTCGGATACGCGGCGACAATGCTTTTCGCCGGTTCCATATCGACGATTACGGCGTCAATCTTGCCGTCGTCGAGCGCGAGCGCGGCGTCGACAGCCGACTTAAACTGCTGTATGGTTGCGCCCTCGATATCGCCGGCGTAAATGTCTCCGGTTGTACCGAGCTGGACGCCGACAGTTTTGCCCACAAGATCGGCGGCGCTTTTTATTTCAGCCTTGGTCGCTTCGGGGTCTTTATCGTTCGCACCGCTGCAGCCACTGAAAGCCGCAACAAACGCCAGTACCGCGAGAATAAGCGCGATTTTCCTGAATATATTTTCTTTCATAAATTTGTTCCCTCCACATTTTTAGTTATTAAAAATATTGTATCATTTCGCACGTAATAAATCAATACATAAATATACATAATAATGAATAGATATTGATATGGGTTTTTAGGGGTTACGGGAAATGATGCATAAAAAATGCGCGGGAAACCGCGCGCTTGATTTATTATCTGTATCTTTATTCTATTTCTATTCAGTTTCTGTTGCCGTTTCCGATTCTGTTTCTGTTTCTGTTGCCATTTCCGTTGCCGTTTCCGATTCAGCTGTTTTCACGACGATTGCCTGTGTCGAGGTGTAATAAGTGTTCGAGAAATTCGCAGTAGTCTGTTTTTCCGGCGTCACGGTAAGCGCTGAAATCGCAAAGTCCGCGGTTCCGTTTTCCAGCGCCGGAAGCAGGTCATCAAAGTCCATATTCAAGACCACAAGCGTCTTGTCGACCTTCTTTGCGATCAGCTTCGCGAGTTCTATGTCGAATCCGGCCACAGTCAGGTTATCGTCGAGAAGATATGCGAACGGGGGAACATTTGCGCATACGGCTACGGTAAGCGTGCCCGATGCTCCTGTCTGCTCACCGGTTATATAATTGGCGCGCTGGCTTGCGGGCGTATTGATAAATCCCTTACTCAGGTTGTCAATCACGCCGTTTACATCGGATTCCTCCAAAACCACATCGATTATGCCCAAAAGCTCGGTGTTGCCCTTTTTGACGGCAACGGCGTACTCTTCGGGCTCAAAAGCTCTGTTGCTGAGTATCTCAAGATTGTCATGAGTCTTTAAAAGCTGCTTGGCCGGCGCGAGATCGGTGATGAAAGCGTCAATAGTGCCTTTATTGAGCGCGGACGCTGCGCTTTCAGCGTCGCTAAAGATGCTTACCTTTGAAGCGCCGATTTCCGACGCGCGGTTAGCCGCGGTCGTTCCGGACTGAACGCCTATCGATTTCCCGACAAGGTCCTCGGCGGACTGTATCCCGGTTTTTACGGATTTTACTCCGCAGCCGCAGCAGAAGACCGCGAGTAAAAAAGCGGAGAGAATCAGCGGAATTTTCTTCATAATGATATGTACTCCGTATTGTTTATTATCTATTATCATTTCGTTTATTCTACCACTTTTTGTTGCGCAAATCAATACATGTCCGGTAAGGGCGGCAAAGGCGGACCGTCATGATTTCTATCGAGGGCGAATACAAATGAGTAATAGCAACTACAAGATCAGGAAAAAGGACGGTATCGCTATGGAGACGAAAGAGCTGATCAAGAGCCCCGATCTCTCGCGCGCGCCCTCTGCCGGAAGGCCGGCAAGGGAACCTGCGGGTAAAAGAATTTCGCTTTATATCAGGCTGATCGTCAGCGCGGCGGCGTTTATTGCGGCGGTGATCATCAGCTCCGGCGGTGGAGAATTGTCGATAAAGCTGTCTGAGTACGTAGCCATCATGAACAGCGGAGGAAACGTGAACGATGTTTTTGAGGCGATTGGAAAAACCGTGGCCGGGCAGGGGAGTTTTGAAGAGATCATTTCGGCGCTGATGCCGGAGACGGAGGGCGGAAGCGGTGAAATCTGGGAGCGGGTCAGGGTGCCGGAGGGGATGGAGCTTGTTCCCTACACAAAGTGACCGGTATGTGGCGGTGGAGGTGGACGCGGGCTTTCTCCTTCTGGCTGCGGGCGCCGTCCTTCTGGCCGGGCTTGATACGATTCTCGCGCTGTTTTCGGCGGTGCTGCTGCACGAATGCGCGCACGCGCTCGCGTCCGGCTTATGCGGGGGGAGAATCGAAAGGATACGCTTCGAGTTCTCCGGCATGAATTTGGTAGTCTTGTTTGACAGGGCGATATCCTACGACGCGGAGATACTCTGCGCCGCGGCGGGTCCTGTCTTTAATATCGCGCTTGGCACGGCGCTGGCATTCTTTGCGAAAGGGTATGAGCTTTTATATACGATTTCCGGCGCGAATATTATACTCGGCGTGTTTAACCTTATCCCGGCGGGCAGGTTCGACGGCGGTTCGATTTTGACAAGTCTCAGCGAAAGATTTTTTCCGCCGAGAACGGCATATCTGCTGGTCAGAGCGGTTTCCGTATTGTTCGGCATTGCTGTCGCTGTGGGAGGAGCGGTGCTTTTCTGGAAATCAGGGCGGAACATCACGCTTCTTATCTGCGGAATATTCTTGTCGTGGAGTTTGTTATGTGATAAAATAAAGAAAAAAGCGGAGTCCGACAGGAAAAACCATCCTCTCGGGCCCGTTAAAAGTCTGATGAATTATCTGCGTGTATGAAAAGAATAGATATAAATAAACGGATAAAGGATTGATTTATTTTTGCTTGACAAAAGGCTGCCCGCTATCCTGAAAAAAGTGCAGAAGCCCGCCCGCTATACGGGCGGAGAGTACGGCACGACGATGAAGGACAAGTCCGAGGTGAACATAAGGTATGTTTTCTGCTTTCCGGATACCTACGAGATCGGCATGTCTAATCTCGGCATGAGAATTCTTACCGGCGTTCTAAACGAGATGGAGGGTGTGTGGTGCGAGCGCTGCTACACCCCCTGGCCCGATATGAGAGCCGAGCTTGAAAAAAACGATGTCCCGCTCTACGCGCTCGAAAGCGGCGACCCGCTCTGCGATTTCGATTTTATCGGTTTTACGCTCCAATACGAGCTCTGCTACACCAACGTGCTGACGATGCTGTCCCTCGGGAAAGTGCCGCTAAACTCGGCCGACAGAAAGAACGGCGACCCGATTGTGATGTGCGGAGGACCGTGCACATATAACATAGAACCTATGGCGGACTTTTTCGATATCGCCGTAATCGGCGAAGGGGAGGAAGTGCTGCCGGAGCTTATCAGCCTTTATCGGGAATGCGGAGGAAGAGGCTGCGACCGGCACGAATATTTAAGAAAGGCCTCGCATATCGAGGGTTGCTATGTCCCGTCGCTCTACCACTATGAGTTTGACAACTCCGGAAAAATAAAAAGTGTGACTCCGATGGACGGGGCTCCGGAAAAGGTGCGGAAAAGGATTGTTAAAGACTTCGAGCACGCGTATTTCCCGCTGAAATACCCCGTTTCGTCGACCGAGATCGTGCAGGACAGGGATGCTATCGAGCTTTTCCGGGGATGCATAAGGGGCTGCCGGTTCTGCCAAGCTGGGCATACGTTCAGGCCGCTCAGGCAGAAGAGCCCGGAAACCCTCGCCGCCCAGGCGAAGGCGTGCCTGAAATTTTCCGGAGCGGACGAACTCGCGCTTATTTCGCTCTCAACCAGCGATTATACGGAACTGCCCAAGCTCTGCGACTTACTGCTCCCTTACTGCGAAAGAGAAAAAATTAACCTCTCCGTCCCTTCTCTCCGCGCGGACAGCTTTTCTATAGAGCTTACGAAACGGCTCGGCGGCGTCCGAAAAAGCTCGATTACCTTTGCGCCGGAAGCCGGCTCGCAGCGCCTTCGCGACGTAATCAATAAAAATCTCACGGAGGAGGAGATTCTCACAGCCTGTAAAACCCTTTTCGAGAGCGGCTGGTCCAGTGTTAAACTCTATTTCATGCTCGGGCTTCCTACGGAAACGGCGGAGGATATCGAGGCGATTTCGGACCTTGCGGACAGCGTCGTCCACACATGGCGGACAAGC
This sequence comes from Bacillota bacterium, assembly GCA_033813635.1. GTDB lineage: Bacteria > Bacillota > Clostridia > Oscillospirales > QAMX01 > JAPXRI01. Next base: position 18,633 of record JAPXRI010000001.1, on the reverse strand, counting down.
CAGAAGGATCAGAACCGGACAAAGGCGCTCAGGATTACCTTAAGCACCTCTCTTTTTATTCCGAAGCCGTTCACGCCGTTCCAGTGGGAACGGATGTGCACCGAGGAGGAGATGCTCGAAAAGATAGGTGTGCTTAAGCGCAAGCTGACGGCGCGCGCGGTGACATATAACTATCACGAGCCTAAGGTGAGCTTTCTGGAAGGCGTGCTCGCCAGGGGAGACCGGCGGCTCTGTCCGTCTGTTCTGGATGCATGGAGATCCGGCTGTTCGTTTGACGGCTGGGACGAACACTTTAAGTACGAGCTCTGGATGCGCTCGTTTGAGAAAAACAGCCTCGACCCGAAGTCCTATCTCCGGGCGAGGGATCCGGATGAAATTCTGCCCTGGTCGGTCATCGACTGCGGCGTAAGCGAGAGCTATTTCAAAAAAAGTCTGAAGGATGCGTACGAGGGGAAAATCACGCCGGACTGCCGCTCGGCGAGCGGGAAATGCTCGGGCTGCGGCGCGTCGTCCCTTCTCGGCGGGGGTAAATGCGATGTCTGAAACACTCAGCATGAAAGTGCGGTTAAAGATCGAGAAGACGGGCAGAAGCGCCTATATCTCGCATCTTGATCTGATGAAAACGCTCTGCGCGAGCTTTCGTCGCGCCGGGCTGGAACTGAAACACTCCGAGGGCTTCAACCAGAGGCCCTATATCTCGCTTGCGCGGCCGCTTTCTCTCGGCTTCGAAAGCCGGGGCGAGCTCTGCGATATTGCGCTGACAAAGGAAGAGGATATTACGCGTCTCCCGGAAATGATAAACCCGTATCTGCCGGAGGGACTAAAGGTCCTCTCCGCGAAAACCGAATTTGTCCCGGCAAAGGATATCTTCTACTCCGTCTGCGAAATCACCGCTCATTTTAATAAAGGGGTTCCAGAAGGACTAGCGGCGAGCCTTGAAGCGCTGTTTTCGGGCAGCCTTACGGTAGAGAAGAGGACAAAAAGCGGCGTAAAGATGACGGAGATTTCCGGAATGATCAAAAGCATCGGAATCAGAACGGCCGAAAACGCGGTTGTGCTTGACGCCGTTCTGAAAGACGCTCCGGACGGCTCGTTGAACCCCGCATACCTTATCTCCGCCGCAGGAGAAAAGATAGAGGCGTTCACTCCGGACGATGTATCCTATATGCGAAAGGGATTTTTAGATTTAAACGGGAACGCCGCGGAGTAATCGCCTTCTCTTTCATCTAGAAAAGTAAGTTGAAAAAAGAGGTTTTAATATGTATTTTGTCGCGACACAACCCGAAAACAGATATTGCAATTATTTTAATTATTCTGTCAATATTTGCGGCGAGGATAATAAATCGGATATAACCGTTATGTATACCGATATTGGAAAAATTGCAGAGGGTATTACAATAAAATTCATTAGTAATCGCAATGAGTATACCTTTAAGGACTTTAAATCCGTTAAAAGGGAATATGGCAAACACCTCAATGCATCAAACTATATGTTAAAAATAATTCTCAGTGAAGGTCCCGAGGATATCCCCGAAGCCGAGGTTGTGATGACCCTTTCAAGAGACGGCGTGGAATTTACGGCAGATGCCGATAAACACTGTTATACAGCCGTATACGAAGGATGTCTGATATTCGGTAAAAACGGCAGTGCATCTGCGGTATGTCTTGACCGCAAAGGCTGCGATATCCGCTCGTCATACGGTCCGGCGGCTTCTAAAATAGATAATTCTCTTTTCTGCAGAGAAACAGATAGGGCATTAAGGTTATTTTCTGCGAAAAAAATTAGGATCAAATATGATTTTTCAAAGAAGCTGTATTGCTTTTATGCTGAAGACACCCTAAAAATTCGGGTTGATAAGAATATTCTGGCGGATAGATTTTCGATTAAGTATAAAGGAATAAATAAGAAAAATACATTTCCTACTCCGCCTGCCGGCTGGATGACATGGTATTCCGTGCAATTTGATGCCTGTGAACAGGCTGTGCTCGAAAATACGCAAAAACAAAAGGAATTGTTTGCGGATTACGGGGCAAATACCATATGGGTGGATTGGGAATGGTATCACTGTGCTTTTGAAAATAATAATCCCGATAGAGATATTCATTTTTTCAGCCCCGATTATAAGCGTTACCCCAACGGCTTAAAATATGTTTCGGATAAAATAAAAGAGCAGGGGTTTACTCCCGCACTCTGGGTAGGACCTACAAACGAACCTGTTTTGACCGAAACTATTAAAGCAAACGAGGGCTTAGTATATGCGGACCGACTTGTCTGGTGCGGAAAGTATTTTTATGATATAACAAAGGAAACATATCTAAAGGACTTTTTGCCCAAGGCCTTTGAGCAGGTAAAAAAGTGGGGATATGAAGCAATAAAATGGGATTGTCTGCCGATAACGCTTGAATATGCGGATATGTTCCATTCTTTTTTAACAGATTCATCTTTAACTTCAGAGGAGGCGTTAAGGGGTGCAATTCAGGTCGCTCGCGATGTTTTAGGCGTGGATTATTACATGATGTCCTGTTCAGGGGAATGTGATAGAGCGGTCCTTTTTGCTGCAGACCTTTTTGATGGCGGAAGAATCGGCACAGATATATTCAGCTGGAAGGATTTTATCGGTAATTTTCTCGAAAGGATTATGCGGTTTTATTCGTTGCATAATAATATCTTTTACTGTGACCCGGACAATCTTATCGTCAGACCTGAGCATAACAATTATAACCAGGCTGTTACAAGAACATCTTTCTTCTCACTGTTAGGATTGCCCATTACATTAGGTGATGATCTTCGTGTTTTACCCGAGGATCGAGTACAGCTTATCCGCCGTGCATTACCTCCACTGGATACAAGACCTATGGATATCCGCGAAGCAGCACTTGAAGATACAAAAGTAATTACAAATCTTCAGATTTGCAAACACTTCGAAGAATGGAATGTTGTCCAGGTTACAAATCTGTTGGAAGAAGAAAAAGAATTAACTGTGAATTTTGATACCGAACTTCATCTTGATGAAGGTGAATATCTGGTATATGACTATTGGAATCATCAATTCCTGGGTAAAAAAAGATGTGGAATAACGGTTAAGCTGCCGGCTTTCGGCTCGGTTGTGCTTTCAATCCGTAGATTTACCGGCAAAAAACAGATTGTTTCCACATCTCGCCATATTTCTCAGGGCGGTTTTGATTTGCTGGATGTGCTTCTTGATGAAAACAATAATCTTTACGGCAGATCAAATGTCATTGCAAACGAGCCCTATATTATTACCTGCTATAATCCCATAACGGATGAGATTATTGAAAAGTCATTTGTCAGCGACAAAACGGGCGTAATGGATTGGGTTATATAAATTTTAATAGGAAAGTGTAATCCTTCATGGACAGCGCTGTAAAAAAATTTATATCTGGCCAAAAAATTTTTCTTGCATATCAGACCTGATTATGCTAAAATAATATAGACTTTGCGCGTCACTATTTTCTTAGTGCGCGGACAAAAAGCATTCCTCTGCCGGGGGCGCGGAAACGAGGCCTTAAAGATACCGGGAATGAATGTTACGTATTGAGCGGCATTTGATCTGGGCCGCAGTGAAAAGGAGAAAAATCATGGATCTGATTCAAAAGCTAACCGACATGTACAAGAGGCCGGACAGCCTGAACTTTAACATCGGCGATACCGTCAAGGTATATGTTAGGGTAAAAGAAGGCGCCCGCGAACGTCTGCAGATTTTTGAGGGAACGGTTATTGCGAAAAAACACGGCGGCGCAAACGAGACTTTTACGGTTCGTCACATCGCCTACGGCGTCGGCGTTGAGAGAGTTTTCCCGGTCAACTGCCCGAGCGTTGCGAAGGTCGAGGTCGTAAGGAACGCAAAGGTCAGAAGGGCAAAGCTTTACTATCTGCGCGACAGAGTCGGAAAAGCCGCCAAAGTCAAGGAAAATCTGTAAAATCTGCGAGAAGGGGGCGTATTGCCTCCTTTTTTTAACTGCCCGATTATTAGAAACGGCGTATGGGAAGGGATGACCTTGAAAGTGAGATCGGCGAATGTAATCAAAGAGAATAAATTCGGGAATATTCTTTTTGAATGGGCTGACGCGCTTGTGTATGCCCTGATCTTTATCGTACTGCTTTTTACGCTGCTTTTAAGGGTTACGAGCGTTATCGGTTATTCGATGGAGCCTACGCTGTATGAGAAGGATACGCTGATATTGTCAAAGCTTTTTTATAAGCCGAAGGTCGGCGACATCGTCGTGATTACCAAGGCGTCGTTTTCGGAGGATCCGATCGTTAAACGCATTATCGCGACCGGCGGGCAGACCGTAAACATCGACTTTGCGACGGGCAAGGTTTATGTTGACGATCAGCTGCTCGACGAGCCGTATATCAGCGATATCACCAGGGCGGAGGGAGACATGTCCTTTCCGCTTTACGTGCCGGAGGGCTACGTCTTTGTGATGGGGGATAACCGCAACTACTCCACGGACAGCCGTTGGTCGGTTATCGGGCTGATAGACGAGAGGATGATAATGGGGCGGGTGCTTTTCAGAATCCTTCCGTTAAGCAGCATAGGCGCAGTTAAATAACAATATACCGAAAGGAAGCTTTTACGCTAAGATTTTAGCGCGGGGGCGATATGTCGATATGAAAATTCAATGGTATCCCGGACATATGGCGAGAGCCGGAAGGGAGATCGGCGCGCTTGTTTCCCGCGTCGACGCCGTTGTTGAGATCGTCGATTCGAGAATACCGGTCTCAAGCAGAAACCCGTCGCTCGATGCAATTCTTCAGGACAAACCGCGTGTTATCGCGCTGAACAGGTCCGACCTGTCGGATAAAGCGGAGACGAAAGCCTGGCTTTTAAAATTTCAGTCGATGTCTGTTCCGGCATTCGCGTGCGACTCAAAAAGCGGCGCGGGGATCAACGCGTTTGCTCCCTCGGTGAAAAAAGCCCTTGCCGAAAAGCTTGAAAGGCGGGAAAATCGCGGTCTGGGAGCGATGCCGATCAAGATCATGGTGGTCGGCATACCGAATGTGGGGAAGTCCTCATTTATCAACCGCGTAACCGGCGAGAAGCGCGCGAAGGCGGAGGACCGGCCCGGAGTCACCCGGCAAAACGCGTGGTTCAGGCTGAAGGAGGGTTTCAACCTCTTAGATACGCCGGGGCTTCTGCCGCCAAGGCTTGAGCCCGAACAGGCGGGAGAACATCTCGCGTTCACCGGTGCGATAAGGGATGATATCCTGGATTCGCAGTCGCTCGCGGCGGCGCTTCTATGCGAGCTCGCCGAAATAAAGCCGGAGATCGTTGAAAAATACGCCGCGCAAGGGGACAGCCGGGAGAAAACCGGCTTTTTGATGTTGGAGAAGTTCTGTTTCTCGCGCGGTTTTCTGCTGCGCGGCGGCATCGCTGACACTGAGCGCGGTGCGAAAACCTTTCTGGACGATTTCCGCGCCGGCAAAATGGGAAAAATCACGCTTGAGCCGGCGGACTTCGTTTACAGGACGGAGACGGGGAGCGATTGAAATGGATTCCGAGCGTCTTACTGAATATGACAGGAAGATCAGTGTTGAATACGCGTCGAGCGTCTGCGGCACGGACGAAGCCGGAAGAGGGCCTCTCGCCGGCCCGGTTTACGCCGCCGCGGTGATACTTCCCGACGGGCTTGTAATCGACGGGCTCAACGACTCGAAAAAGCTCACACCTAAGCGCCGCGAACAGCTGTGGGATGTGATATGCGAAAAAGCGGTCGCATATTCAATCTGTTCGTCCTCAGTTGAGGAGATCGAGCGGCTGAACATATTAAACGCGGCGCTGCTGGCGATGAAACGGGCGGTGTGCTCGCTAAAAGACAAAAAAGGCATCAGCGTAGAGCCCGGACTTGTTCTGGTCGACGGCAATATTGACAGGGGCTTTCCGTATCGGGCTATGGCCGTCGTCGGGGGCGACGGTTTAAGCGCTTCGATTGCCGCGGCGTCAATACTCGCCAAGGTGTCGAGGGACGCGTACATGAAAAAACTCGACGAGACCTACCCCGAATACGGTTTTGCGAAGCATAAGGGCTACTGCACAAAGGTGCACTGCGAAGCGCTTGAAAAATACGGGCCCTGTCCCGAGCACAGGCAGTCGTTTTTAACAAAGCTGAATCTTAAAAACGGAGTTGCGTGACCATGCGTTCTGGCGGCGCGTCCCATCTAGGCGGCTGGGGTGAATCCGAAGCGGCGGCGTATCTACGAGCAAAAGGCTATCAGATAGTCGCTTCGGGCTACCGCTCGCGCTTCGGAGAGATCGACATTATCGCAAAGCAGGGGAAAACGCTGGTTTTCATCGAGGTAAAAACGCGGAAAAGCTCGGATTTCGCCAGGCCGATGCAGTATGTGACACCGCAGAAGCTTTCAAAGCTGAAAAGAACCGCCGAACAGTATATTGCTCAAAACGAGATTATTTGCCCCGCGAGAATCGACGTGATAGAGATATTCGCGCCGGAAGATCTGCGGGAAGGCATGCGTGAGATTAACCATATCGAAAATGTGTTTATGGAGATAAAGCCATGAATATAAGCTATTTCGACGCGCACTGCGACACACTTACAGCGGTCGACGGAAGGTACGGCCGCATTAGGTTGAATTTTAAAGGCGAGCCCTTTACCGCGAGGGGGCAGATTTTCGCCATCTGCGGAGATATATCGCCGCGGCCGTTCGGCGGCCTGCTTCAGACCTGCGCCGACAGGCTCGGCAAGATGAAAGGCGTCAAGCTCTGCCGCAACGCGAGCGACCTTGAAGCCGCTGTAATAGAGAAGAAAATCGCCGCGTTTCTTTCGATTGAGGGTGCGGAGGTCATCGACTGCGACGAAAAAAAACTTGACTTTGCTCGCTCCGTTGGGGTAAACTTTATTGGTCTTACCTGGAATATCTATAACGGTTTGGCCGGAACCTGCGTCCAGAAAAGAAAAAACGGGCTAACAAACAAGGGCCGGCTGTTTGCAAAAAAAGCGCTTGAAAACGGCATGGTCCTCGATATATCCCACATCTCGGACCCGGCTGCTGAGGAGCTGATCGCCCTTGCCGGGGGCAGGGTATTTGCCAGCCATTCGAATGCGAGAGCAATATGCGATAACCCACGCAACCTGACCGACGCAATTTTTACCTCACTCGCGAAGAGCGGCGGCGTGTGCGGGATCAATCTCTATCCGCCGTTTCTGAAAAAGCACGGAAAAGCGGGAATATCGGATGTTATCATGCATATCGAGCATTTCGCGTCGCTTTTCCCCGGCGCGGTAGGACACATCGTCCTCGGCTGCGACCTGGACGGCTGTATGAACCTTCCTGCGGGCATCGAGACATCATCGGATATAGCGGAAATATACGAAGCGCTTTTAGCGGAAAACTACCCGGAAAGCTGCGTTAGGGACATATTTTACGGAAATTTAAAAGCATTTATCGAAAATGCGATACGCGAATGAAAATGGAGATAACTGTATGCACTACCAGAGCACAAGGAACCCCAAGCTTTTGAAATCCCCGTCAGCGGCGATTCTCGACGGCATTGCGCGGGACGGAGGCCTCTACACCCCGACGGAAATACCGCTTCTGAAGCACGGCGAGCTCGCCGTACTGCGTACGATGCCTTACAAGGAGCGCGCCGCGTGGCTTTTATCGCACTATCTTTCGGATTATACCCCGAACGAGCTGGACGATTTCACAGCAAAGGCGTATTCTAAATTCGATACGACCTCCGTCGCCCCGCTCTCAGAATACGGGGACGAGATTTACATTCTAGAGCTTTTCCACGGACCCACATGCGCCTTTAAGGACCTCGCGCTGTCGATTTTGCCCTATCTGATGACAAGCGCGATGGCCAAAAACGATACGGACGATAATGTCTGCATCCTTGTCGCGACCTCCGGAGATACGGGCAAAGCCGCGCTCGAAGGCTTTGCCGATGTTCCCGGTACGAACATCATCGTGTTTTACCCGGACGACGGGGTCAGCGAGATCCAAAAGCTGCAGATGATCACGCAGAGCGGCGGAAACGTCGGCGTCTGCGCCGTCAAGGGAAACTTCGACGACACACAGACCGGCGTAAAAAATATTTTTTCGAACCCGGAGTTTTCCGGCAGGCTTTTGGAAAAAAATATCCGCCTTTCAAGCGCTAATTCGATCAATTGGGGCAGGCTTGTACCGCAAATTATCTATTATGTCTCGGCGTACTGCGACCTTTTGAACGAAGGAAAGATTAAATGCGGAGACCAGATCAACGTCTGCGTTCCGACGGGCAATTTCGGAAACATCCTCGCGGCGTATTACGCAAAAGAGATGGGACTCCCGATCGACAGGCTGATCTGCGCGTCAAACGCCAACAACGTGCTGACGGAATTTATAGAAACGGGCGTGTACAACGCAAGGCGGAGCTTTTATAAAACCCTGTCCCCGTCGATGGATATTCTTGTGTCGAGCAATGTGGAAAGACTTTTATTCGAGCTTACAAGGCACGACGGTGAGGTCTCGGCCAGATGTATGAAGTACCTCGCCGAAGAGGGGGGCTATGAGCTCTCGGACAAAACAAAAAAAGAGCTTAAAGCGTTTTTCTCAGCCGGCTGGAGCGACGATAGCGAGACGCTTTCGCAGATCAAAAAGAGCTTTGAGGAATACGGATATCTTCCCGACACCCATACGGCGGTAGCGCTCTCGGTGCTTGAGAAATACCGCAAACAGACGGGAGACATGAAAAAGACTGTTGTCGCCTCAACGGCAAGCCCGTTTAAATTTGCGCCGGATGTGCTGTACGCGCTGACGGGAAAGCGCTTCGGCTGCGGCACCGAATGCCTGCAAAGACTCTCCGAGTTTGCCTCGCTCCCGGTACCCGAGCCGCTGAAAAACTTAAGCGAGAGGGAAAAAAGGTTTACGGGCAGTGTCGAAAAATGCGAAATGCCTTCGACCGTCCTGAAACTGCTCGGCATCGCTTAAAGCCGGATACGAAAGGATTTTTTATGTCCCTCTGGGTTATTGGAGATCTGCACCTGCCGCTGGGGGCCGATAAGCCGATGGATATTTTCGGCGGCGGGTGGGACGGCTATGTTTCAAAGATAGAAAACAACTGGAAAAAGCTCGTCTCGGAAGAAGACACGGTCGTACTCGCCGGGGACCTTTCGTGGGGACTGACGCTTGAGCAGTGCCTTCCGGATTTTAAGTTTGTGGAATCGCTGCCCGGAAAAAAAATTCTCCTAAAGGGCAATCACGACTATTACTGGACGACGGTGACCGGAATGCTCCGTTTTTTGCGGTTCAACGGGATAAATTCGGTGTCGTTTCTGCACAATAACAGTTATGAAGTCGACGGGGTAACGCTCTGCGGGACGAGGGGCTGGTTTATCGAAGAGCAAAACGGCATCCAGGCGGAGAAACAGAAAATTTATAACAGAGAGCTTATCCGTCTTGAGTGCTCGCTGAAATCCGCGGGAGGAGACCGGAAAACTGTAGTGATGCACTATCCGCCGGTTTACAGGGGCTTTGTCTGCGGCGAGATTCTGGAGCTTTTCAAGGCCTACCACGTGACCGACTGCTATTACGGCCACCTGCACGGGGCTGCCCGCCGAGGCGCGGTTACGGGATTGAGGGACGGCGTCAATTACCGGCTGATTTCTGCGGATAACATCAATTTTTCACCTGTGCGTATTTTTTCGACATTTATCACAGAGAGCAATGAAAAAGAACGCGGAATTTTAACATAATCGACCTTAAAAACCTGTGGAAATAGCTATATCTTTATGCTATAATAAGCTTTACTGTAAAAAGAAAATTCAGGAGGATAACAATGATATTAAAAAGTGTTGAAAAACCTGAGACGAATAAGGCTAAGCTCGTCATCAGTGTTGAAAAGAACGAGTTTGAGCCGGCTATAGAAAAGTCATACAGGAAAAACGCGGGCAAATTCAACGTACAGGGTTTCAGAAAAGGAAAGGCCCCCCGCAGGATCATCGAACGCATTTATGGCGAGTCCGCATTTTATGAGGACGCGATTAATATAGCTTTCCCGGATGTATACTCAGCCGCTATTAAAGAAGCCGGCATTTCGCCTGTGGACCAGCCCGATCTCGAGCTGAACGAGATCAACTCTGAAGGTTTCACCTTTACCGCCACGGTCACGACGAGACCGGAGGTCAAGCTTTCGCAGTATAAAGAGCTGTCCGCCGAGATGCCCAAGGTCGAAGTCAGCGACGAAGACGTTGAAAAGGAGCTTGAAAACAGACGGCACCGCTGCGCGAGGCTTGAAAAGGTCGATCGCCCGGCGAAAAAAGGCGACACGATTGTGATCGATTTTGAAGGCTTTGTGGACGGTAATGCTTTCGACGGCGGAAAGGGCGAGCAGCACAGCTTAAAGCTCGGTTCCGGTCAGTTCATTCCCGGCTTTGAGGACCAGCTGGAAGGCGTTTCCGCGGGAGAAGAGCGCGAAGTAAAGGTAACCTTCCCGGCGGAGTACCATGCTAATGAGCTCGCGGGCAAGGAGAGCGTGTTCAAGGTCAAGGTCCACGACGTTAAAGAAGAGCTGCTGCCCGAGCTTGACGACGAGCTCGCCAAAGATATTTCAGAATTCGAAACCCTCGACGCGCTGAGAGCCGACATCAGGACGAAGCTTGAGACCGCGCGTAAAAACAATGCCGAAGAGGCTTTTGAGGAAAATCTGATCGATAAGCTGATAGCAAACATGACGGCGGAAATCCCCGAATGCATGATAGAACACCAGCTCGACCACATCGCCGAGGATTTCGATTACCGTCTCCGCGCTCAGGGTATGACCCTTGAAGCCTATCTCAAGATGAGCCAAATGGATATGGAGTCCTTCAGAAAAACCTTCAGGGACAGGGCGGAGCGCCAAGTCAAATCTTCGCTTGCGCTCGAAGAAATCACAAAGCTTGAAAACTTTGAAATAAGCGCGGAAGAAATCGAGGAAGAGTACAAAAAGCTTGCGGAGCAGATTAAGTCCACTGTCGAAGAGGTCAAAAAATACATGACCGAGGACGCCATCAGAGAAGACATGATACGCAAAAAGGCGATCGAGCTTGTCAAGAGTACGGCTATAAAGCTCGAACCCTCCGAGAAAAAAGCGGAAGAAGAGACGGCGGAGAAGACGGAGTCCGACGAGGAGAACAAAAAAGCCGAATAAAACACCCGTGGCTGACGGATAATGAAGTATCTGTATAGCAAAACAGTAAAGCGCTAAATATTCTATTTATGGAAGGAGAAGCAATGAATATGAGTTTAGTTCCGATGGTAGTCGAGCAGACAAACAGGGGCGAACGGAGTTATGATATCTTTTCACGCCTTTTGAACGATAGGATTGTCTTCCTGCACGAAGAGGTCAACGACGTGACGGCCGGGCTTGTGGTCGCGCAGCTTCTGTATCTTGAGGCTCAGGACCCCGATAAGGATATTTCCCTCTACATCAACAGCCCCGGCGGTTCGATTTCGTCGGGCATGGCGATATACGACACGATGCGCTACATTAAATGCGACGTTTCCACAATCTGCATCGGAATGGCCGCGAGCATGGGCGCGTTCCTGCTCGCCGCGGGGACAAAGGGCAAGCGGTTCGCGCTGCCCAACAGCGAGATATTAATCCACCAGCCGAGCGGCTCCGGAATCCAGGGGCAGGCCAGCGACATCAAGATCCACGCCGAGCACATTATCCACACCCGCGAAAAAATGAACAGGATGCTTGCCGAGATGACCGGCAGACCTATTTCAGATATCGTAAGAGACACCGAACGCGACACATATATGAGCGCGGAGGAAGCGAAAAATTACGGTATAATCGATACGGTGCTTGAAAAGAGAATCTAACAACAATAACGGTATAGGAGTCAAATATGCCGAGAAATGAAGATCACTTCATAGTGTGTTCTTTCTGCGGGAAACCGCAGAATAAAGCAGGGCGCATGATTTCCGGGGACGGGGCGTACATCTGCGAGGATTGCATACGGATGTGCAACGAAATGCTCACGGCCGAGGATTACGAAAATATCAAGAAGAAACCGGCTGTTCAGTCCGTCGAATCGCTTCCGCGTCCGACGGATATGAAGGCGGCGCTTGACGAGTATGTGATCGGCCAGGACAACGCGAAAATCGCGCTCAGCGTAGCGACATACAACCATTATAAGAGAATATATTTTTCAGAGAACTCCGATGTCGAGCTCCCGAAGAGCAATATACTGTTGCTCGGGCCGACTGGCTGCGGAAAAACCTACCTTGCGCAGACGCTCGCCCGCCTTTTGAAGGTCCCGTTTGCGATCGCCGACGCGACGACTCTCACCGAGGCCGGCTATGTCGGCGAGGATGTGGAGAATATTCTGCTCCGCCTGATTCAGGCGGCGGATTACGACATCGAGAAGGCCGAGCGCGGAATTATCTATATCGATGAGATCGATAAGATAGCGCGTAAAAGCGAGAACACCTCAATCACCAGGGATGTCAGCGGCGAAGGCGTTCAGCAGGCGCTGCTGAAAATCCTCGAGGGCACAATCGCGAATGTTCCCCCGCTGGGAGGAAGGAAACATCCGCAGCAGGAGTATATACACGTAAACACGAAGAATATTCTTTTCATCTGCGGCGGCGCTTTCGAAGGCATCGACAAGATTATCGAAAAGCGCATTGTCGATAAGAATATCGGATTTAACGCGAAGGTGACCACGAAGAAGGAGCGCTCCGAATCGGAGCTTATTAAAGAAATCGAGCAGCATGACGTGATAAAGTTCGGGCTTATCCCGGAGCTTGTGGGTAGACTGCCGGTCATCGTCGGAATGTCGCAGCTTGACGAGCCGGCGCTTGTGCGCATTCTGAGAGAGCCGAAAAACTCTCTTGTAAAGCAATATACCCACCTTTTCGGAATTGAGGGAGTCGAGCTTACCTTCGACGACGACGCGTTGCTGGAGATAGCAGCAGAAGCGGTTAAGAAAAACATCGGTGCGCGCGGACTCAGATCGATTATGGAACACGTAATGATTGATCTGATGTATAGAATACCGAGCGACGAGAGCATCGTAAAGGTGAGAATCAAAAAGGAATGTGTAACAGATAAAAGCCCGCCTGAAATAACGCGGATTCCAGGGAAACGGGTCTTGCCCGCTCCGAGGCTTCCCGAAGCCGCAAAGCGCGAAAGAAAAAGAGCATAACCCGAATGTCCGCGGATTACATTGATATGCGTCAGAAAGCCGCGCCGCGGAAAAACCGGGGCGCGGCTCGTTGTTAGACGGAAACTATTTATCTGTTGCGTAGAAACGGAGCTTTTATGAGAACCGAGAAAAACATAATATACAAGGAAGAAACGGTAATGCCGCTTCTCGCGCTTCGCGGGATAACGGTTTTTCCCGATATGCTTTTGCACTTCGATGTGGGCAGAAGCAAATCGAAGAAAGCTCTCGAGCTGGCGATGGAGCAGGATCAGACCGTTTTCCTTGTCACGCAGAAGGATATGCGCACGGACGACCCCGGCCCTGAGGATCTTTTCACGACAGGGACAATTTCTAAAGTCAGACAGCTTCTGAAGCTTCCGGGCGGCGGAATCCGCGTCCTCGTCGAAGGTATGGAGCGGGGAAGAATCGTAAGCCTCACTAAGACGGACCCGTACATCGAGGTTTCCGTGTCCGCAGTTTCGTCGGCCGCGCAGGAAGAATCCGGCAGAAAAACGGACGCGCTTATCCGATACACCAAGGAGCTCTACGAGAAGTACGCCGAGATTAATCCCCATATGGGACCGGAAACCGTACTCGAAGTGCTGTCGTCCACCTCGGCGGGTTATCTCGCAGACTATATCGCCCAAAATTCCCAGATGGATTTTACGGATAAGCAGTCCATCCTGGACGCGATAGACCCGGGCGATAGGTTGCAGAGGGTCGTGGCGATCCTGACGAAGGAGATGGAAATCCTTAAAGCCGAGGGTGAAATCCAGGCGAAGGTCAGGGAACAGATCGATAAAAACCAAAAAGAATATGTGCTGCGCGAACAGCTCCGCGCGATACAATCAGAGCTCGGAGAAAAAGACGATATCACGGACGAGGTCGCCAAATACAAAGCGAAGATTAACGAGCTGATTCCGGACGAGGAGTCCAGGGAAAAACTGCTGGAAGACGTCTTGCGCCTGCCGAAGCTCGGGCAGAATATGGCGGAGACGGGCATGCTGAGGACATACCTCGACACCGTGCTCGAGCTGCCGTGGAAGAAGACGACAAAGGACAGAACAAATGTCGAGAAGGCCTCTAAAATCCTTGACAAGGATCATTACGGGATGGAAAAAGTCAAGGAGCGCATTCTCGAATACATTGCCGTCAGACAGCTTGAGCCGAATATCAAAAACCAAATCATCTGCCTTGTCGGTCCTCCGGGCGTCGGAAAAACTTCGGTCGGATTTTCAATCGCGCGCGCTCTCGGAAGAAAGCTCGCGAGGGTGTCCCTCGGCGGAGTCAGGGACGAAGCGGAGATCCGCGGACACAGAAAGACATATATCGGCGCCATGCCCGGCCGCATTATGACCGCGATGCGCCAGGCAGGAACGAAGAACCCGGTGCTATTGCTCGACGAGATCGACAAGCTGGGTTCGGATTACAAGGGGGACCCCGCTTCGGCGCTGCTGGAGGTGCTGGATTCGGAGCAGAACCATGCGTTCCGCGACCATTATATTGAGGTCCCGTTTGACCTGTCGGATGTGATGTTCATTCTGACGGCCAACGTTACGGATACGATACCGCGGGCGTTGATGGACAGGATGGAAATCATCGAGCTCCCGAGCTATACGGACGAGGAAAAGGTCGTTATAGCGAAGGATCATCTGATCCCGAAGCAGCTAAAACGACACGGGCTTACCCGGCGCTCTGTCAGGATTACCGACGAAGCGATTCGGGAGATTATTGAGGGTTACACAAGGGAGGCCGGCGTACGCACACTCGAGCGGACGATTGCTTCCTGTCTCCGCAAGGCGGCGAAGGAGATCGCCGAGGGAGAGGAAAAGCTTGTCGTCGTCGACCCGGAGAAAGTCGCGAAATACCTGGGCCCGAGAAAGTATAAACGAGAAAAGCCCGCAAAAGAAAACGCCGTAGGCCTTGTCAACGGGCTCGCCTGGACGTCCGTCGGCGGCGAGCTGCTGGAGGTCGAGGCAAACGTGCTTAAGGGTACGGGCAAGGTCGAGCTTACCGGCAATCTCGGCGACGTGATGAAGGAGTCCGCGAAGGCCGCAATCAGCTATATCCGCAGCCGCGCGGAGAGCCTGCTTATTAACGGTGACTTTTACAAAGACTGCGATATCCACGTGCATTTCCCGGAAGGCGCCGTACCTAAGGACGGTCCGTCCGCAGGAATCACAATCGTCACCGCGATCGTTTCGGCGCTCACCTGCAGAGCGGTTTACCGCGACGTCGCGATGACCGGTGAAATCACGCTGCGCGGCAGAGTACTGCCGATCGGCGGCTTACGTGAGAAAACGATGGCCGCGTACAGGGCTGGGATTAAGCGTGTGATTATTCCGGCCGAAAATGAACCGGATCTGTACGACATTGACAAGACGGTGAGAGAAGGACTGCAGTTTATCCCGGTGGAAAACGCCGACCAGGTGCTCGCCGTTGCGCTCGAGCCGGTAAAACACTCTGAGTGCGCAGACCTGTGCCACGCAGAGTCCGCTGTTCCCCCGGTAAAGGACAGCAGAGAAATGCTCAGAAGCTGACACGGAGAGCTTTATGAACTATCAAAACCCGATTTTTATCAAATCCGCGGCTTCAAAAAACGATCTAATACAAGATAATCTCCCCTCCGTCATTCTGGCCGGGAGGTCAAACGTCGGTAAATCTTCTCTGCTGAATTCGCTGTTCGGGAGAAAATCGCTTGCCCGCGTAGGTTCTACGCCGGGGAAAACGACTCATATCAATTATTTCCTCACGGATGGGGTCTATTTTACCGACCTGCCGGGCTACGGCTACGCAAAACGCTCGAAGGAGGAGCGCGCCCGCTGGGCGGAGCTTATCGAGGCATATTTTTCGCTCTGCGGTAAAACCACCGCGGATAAGCTCGGAATCCTCGTAACGGACGCGCGGCACGAACCGCAGCCCTCCGACCTGGTGATGGCGGATTATTTTCTGTCAAACGGGATTGACTTTCTCGTCGTCGCGAACAAGTGCGACAAGCTGGGTAAAACCGAATTCGAGGCGCGGAAAATAGAAACCGAAAAGGCGTTTGTCGACCGCGACGTCGTAATGTATTCGGCCGGTAGCGGCCTCGGGAGAGAAAGGCTCAGAGAGATCATCGACACCAGATTAAATATAAAAGCGGAGGATAGGGACTTATGATACTTGCAAAGCTAATGACGGACAGCGGCGCGCGCTGGGCAAAGGTATGCGGCGAAAAGGCCGTTCTGCTCGACGGCGAGCCCTACGAAGAGGTTAAAGAGACGGCTGTCACGCTGGACATGGCGAAGGCGAAGCTGCTGGCTCCCTGCGACCCGACGAAGATTGTCTGCATAGGCCGCAACTACAACGACCACGCGACCGAGTTCGGCGAACCGCTTCCGGCCAACCCGACGATCTTTCTGAAACCGACAACCGCGGTAATCAACCCCGGTGATGCGATTGTATACCCCAAATCCTCAAAACGCGTAGACTACGAGTGCGAGCTCTCGTTTGTCATCAGGAAAAAGGCTAAGCGCGTGAAGGCCGAAAACGCAGCCGAATATATCCTGGGGTATACCTGTTTAAACGACGTGACTGCGCGGGATATTCAGAAAAGCGACGGGCAATGGACCCGCGGGAAGGGCTTCGACACGTTCTGTCCGATCGGCCCCGTGCTCACCGATGAGGCCGACCCTCAAAAAGGGCTTATTGTGGAGACAAGGCTCAACGGCGTTGTAAAGCAGCACAGCACAACGGATAAACTGATGTGGAACATACCGTATCTTCTCGAATTCATCACCGACTGCATGACGCTTCTGCCGGGAGACGTCGTGACGACGGGAACGCCCGCAAATATCGGTCCGATGCAAAGGGGCGACACCGTAACGGTCTTTGTAGAAAATATCGGAGCGCTGACAAACACGGTTGTATAAAATGCGGGACGAGCTTTTAAGATAAAGCCCGTCCCGCTTAACTTTTGCCTGCGCGCTAGATAATCGCGAGAATATACTTATAATAGAGCTTCTGAAAGATATTTTTCGTGTTCGACAGCTTATCGGTCAGTTCGGCCGCGTGCGCGAGGAGCCGGCCGAGCTCTGTTTTTGACAGCTTATGCTGGCTGAATTTGGCCTTTTGTGCAAGCTCTTTCAGTGCGTCGGGAGCATTCTCTCCGGCAAATTCGGACAGCCGTATGATATGATTCCAGATTGCCAGCGCGCGGCGGTTAACTTCGCCCCTATGAAAACGGCGGGAGCGTTTTCTCAAAACGGCGAGACGATATGCCCGGAAAACGGCTGCTACGGCTAACGGCAGCAGCGCGAAAAGCCAGTATTTTAAGATTTTTATAGTTTTTCGCTGGCGCGGCGTCGGTCCGGCAGGAGAGGTGCTTGCGGAATTGCCGGGGGCCGTCGTTTCCGAAGGGCTATCGCTTTTCGGAACGGTCGTCTCGGGCCGGCTGCTCTCGTCGGGATCTTCCGTTTCCGGCGCAAAGCCGGATGCGGAGGCCGTGGACTCCAGCGGAATCCATCCGAGGCCGGAGACATAGTATTCGACCCAGGCGTGGGCGTTGTCGTCCGTGACATATACCCATTCGTCAGCCGCGGCGTTTACCATATACCCTGTGACATACCGGGATGGAATGCCGAGCGCGCGCAGCATCAGCGCGGTCGCCGTCGCAAAATGCGTGCAATATCCCTTATGGCTCTGGGTTAAAAACCAGAGCGTGAAATCCTGTCCGGCGGGAACCTTCTCCGTATTAAGATCATATACGGCGGAGCCGCTTACGTAATCGGCCACGGCACGGGGCAGTGCGCTGTCGGGCAGACCGATCAACCCCGCGTTATATGCGAGCTGTATCAGCGTATTCATAACGTCCGGAGGTACGAACGTATAATATTGCCTTACGTATCTTTCATAGTCCTCGAGGTCCGACGGATTCGGAATTGAGGAATTGTATACCCCGCCGAAGTCGGGCGAGTAGTTGAGCTTGTAGCTTTTAACTTCGTTCGTATTGTCTATATACGCGTCGTCAACCGCAAGGTAGCCCCTCGGAATTTTTGAAAGATAATAAGGAGTGTATAAAAGGACCTGATCGTCGAGCGTCTTTATCTCGAGTGTCTCGGAACCGTCGAAAGCCGTAGACGTTACGGTATGGGGACTGATTTTAAGCTTAAGGTACCGGTACGCTTCGGAGTCCACTGCGGTCCACGCGTTGCCCCTGTATACCGCCAGCGACACACCCCTCAGATAGAGCCTGCCGCTCTTTGATGCCTTAATTTGCATAACGCGGATTCCGTTTTTACTCTGCGGGCCGACTGCGGAGAGATCGACTCTTTTCAATTCCGGTTTCCATACACCAAAACCCGGTATATTGGAGTTAAAGCCGTCGGGATTGAACTGAAGCTGTCCGGTTACCGAATTGATCTTCATAAACGGCAGATCGTCAAAAATCTCGTTCAGCCGATCCTGCATTTTAAATGCCCATTTTGAATCCCTATA